>JBEKWJ010000068.1:0-22194 GCA_049513195.1 Occallatibacter sp. | reverse complement strand
ACTGTCGTGGCGCCAACTGAGCCAGTGGGCCACAGCATTCCGGAATTGATCTCGTTGCCCACCTGCACATATTGCGGATAAATTCCCGCCGCCGCCAGCGCCGTCATGAAGTTAAAGGTGTAGTTGTAGACGTCCGTTTGCAGTTGCGCATAGCTATCGCTCGCCCACGCCGCAGGAATGGTTTGATGCCCAGGGTCGGCCCATGTATCGCTGTAATGAAAATCGATCACGATCTTGAAGCCCATCGAATTGGCTTGCTTGGCCAGCGCAATGCTCCCCGCCTGATCGTTGTCGCCCACACCCAGAACGCCGGAGGTGATGGTCGGATTTACAAATGTCCGTATGCGGATGGTGTTCACGCCATGATTCTTGAGAATCTGCAGCGCTGTTCCCGATGCGCCGGTGGTATCGGTCCAGCTATACCCCATTGTCTCCAGTTGGGTCAGCCATCCCACATCGGCTCCGTTGATGACCGCCGATGCCGAGGTCGGGTTCATCTTATAAAGGGCGGATGCGACCGAGGAGTTCGTGTAGCCCGTGGCCACGGCGATAGCCTCAATGGTCACGTTAGCCGGAGTCGCCGGTATACTGATCGCGCTTGAGTAGACACTCGAGGCGGTAGTGGGCGTCGTTCCGTTGGTGGTGTAGTAAATGGTCGCGCCGGCCGTGGTGTCGTATATCTGAACGCTTTGCGCCGTCGTGTAAGTTCCCGCGTCAACCGAGAAAGTGGGTGTCGCTGCTGCCGTGGGTACGCTGGTGGACGAACCCGAACCCCCGCAACCGCTGAGCAGGATAGCGTCGAATGTCAAGATGAATGCGAGGAAGACGTAAAGCTGTTTGTGCTTCGATAGCATGGCGGGAGATTCCCAATCTCTTCTCAATCCTAGGCGCGGCGATACTGCGCTCGCATCCGACGAAAGTAGTATCAATCGTCCTCTCCAGAGGCGTGGCCAGCGCCCGAGTATCATCCCGATCACTTGTGTCGGATGTTGACACCTCGAAACGATGCTCCATATGCGTCGGTTTCTGGAATCAGCGTCTCCAGCACGAAACCGTACGCTTCCAGGTCCGCGCGCATATTGGAGTACGGGTAGCCAATCCCGACATGGCTCTCGCCTGAAATGAAGCGAACTTGGTTGAGCCAGGAACTGTTCGGCCCAAGCATTCCTTTTTCCCCGCCTTCAATATCAATCTTCAATAGGTCGATGCCATCCCAGCCCATCTGTTCCATGATCTGTGGCACGGAGAACATCGGTACTCGAACCGTCTTACCCTGTTGCCCATGAACGATCACGGAATTGCAGTCCGGATGATCGGATAAATATAAATCAATAAAGCCTGGCTGGTTGCCAATCGCGCCCTCAAAGATTCGCCCGGAGATATTGTTCAGTGCGAGGGCCCGTTGAAGTACCGGTGTGTTCACCGGCGACGGCTCCACGCACGCGATTTCAGCATCCGGAAAAAGCTGATGTAAGAACACCGCCGACATCCCGATGTTGGCTCCGAGATCAAGAATGCGGCGCACTCCTTGGGCTTCCATCTGATAGTCCTTGCGCACAAAGATTTGAGCGAGCAGATTGTGGTCGTAACCGTTGCTGCGTACCGGAACCTTTCCCCACACAGGAATATCCAATGTCACCATCTTTGGGAAAAAATAGCCCGGAAATCTCCGTCGACCGGCGTAATAGGCGCCGAACAGCTTGGCCGTCGACACCCACCCGAGGCCTAAGTCTCGTGAGAGGCGCATCAGTCTAATCGGTTGGACCAAACTTATCATTGAGTTTTTCCAGTCCTGGTTAGCCGGCTGCCCCAGACCCCTATTGTGGAACCTCGGACACCCCAAACCTCAATCACCATCCGCACACATTTATCGTCCCGAACTCCCAAACCCCTTTTCCGCGCGTGCCGAGTCTTCCAGACTTTCAACTTCTCTTACTTCTCCAGTCAAGACAGGCACCGGAATCATCTGGGCAATCTTTTCGCCAGCCTTCAGTTCGACGGCGGTTTCGCCCAGGTTGGTCATCAGCACCAGAATCTCGCCCCGGTAGCCGGCATCGATCACCCCAGCGGTAGTGGCAATCCCCCGCGCAGCCATCGACGAGCGATCTCGCACCAGCAACCCCAGCGGCTCGCCGGTCACTGGATGCCGAGCCTCGACAGCAATCCCGGTTCGCACCTTAACCGTGGCTCGGGGAGCTAGCAGTGCGTCTTCCAGCGCAAAAAGATCATAGCCCAGGTCCTCGCCCGGATGGGCCACCACGGGCTCACGCGCTCCCGTCTCCAAAAGCTTGACTCGCAACATCCTTCCATCCTAAGCGATCAGCCCAAAACCAGCTTCACGCAAACCGGAAGCTTCCCGCGGAATCCGGTCTCACACGAGAATCTTCGAGCAGCACCAAAGAAGGCTGCGGAAGTTGCCGCCAGACCGTTTTGGAATAGTTGATTAATTCCAGAGGAATTCTTCGCATTTTCCATAGATAATAGAAGGCACAATCCAAGTAATCCGGGAAGGAAAGAGATACCCAATGAGATCTTGCGTCCATGCTGCGTCCGCGGCTCTGCTGGTAGTGTGCCTGGTTCCGAGCCCTGCCCAGACCCCTGCGGCACAACCGCCGATTAAGAAGCATACCGCAACCCAAAAAGCCAAAACGCCGCCGGCCCCCACAGTGCTGGACCAGATTCAGGCGATGCAAAAGCAATTGGCAGACCAGGTTGTCCAGATTGAGAGCCTCAAAACCGGCATGGCCGAGAAGGACGCGCAGTTGAAGAAGACCGCGCAGGTCGCCGCCGACGCGCAGGCCGCCGCTGCAAGGGCAGAGGCCGCCGCCTCAGCCGAGCAGCAGTCAGTTGGCAAGAATACATCTGCGGTGACCACGCTCCAGTCGGCCGTCACGGGCTTGAAGACCAGTGAAACCACGCTGGCTGCCACGGTCACTGACGAAACGGCCAAGATCAAGAAGTTTATCGATAGCCCAAACGTCCTGCACTTCAAAGGCATTACGCTGACGCCCGGCGGCTTTCTCGAAGGCGATACCGTCTTTCGTTCTCACGCCACCGGCGGCGACATTGCCACTGCCTTCGGCGCGGTGCCATACGAGCACGCAGACTCCTATTCTTTGTCCGAGTTCTACGGCTCGGCCAGTGCATCGCGATTCTCACTCATGGCGGAGGGAAAGGTGAATTGGGGTACGGTCCGCGGCTACTACGAGAGCGACTTTATCGGCGTGGGCGCCTCCTCCAGCAATACACAGTCTAATAGCTATCTGTTGCGTCAGAGGCTGCTCTATGCGCAGGCCGAAACCAACACTCATTGGTCCTTCACTGTCGGTCAAATGTGGTCTCTGGCGACTGAAGACAGGAAAGGCATGACCACCGCAGCCGCAGATGTTGCGGTTCCGCAGACCGGCGACCCAAATTACATGCCCGGCTTTGTATGGACCCGCCAGTATGCATTCCGCGTGATCAAGAGCTTTGACAAGGCCGCCTTCGGCGTCTCGGTCGAAAATCCGCAGCTCTCCTACTCTGCCAGCTTGGCAGGGAACACACCCTACGCCGTAGTGGGCAGCGCCGGTTTAAACTCCGGCGCATTCAACAATGCGATCAGCTCATGTTCACCCTCCACCACCATCGTGAACTACACAAATGAGCTCGATTCGAACGGTAATAACGTGGCGGTTCCCGTCTATAAGACAACGAACTCATGTACCAATCTGGCTAACATTTCCTTCAACAAGGCTCCGGACCTGTTATTCAAAGCCGCCTTCGATCCCGGGGTCGGCCACTATGAGATCTTCGGCATCGCCCGCTTCTCCCACGAGACTGTTTATCCTGGCGAAACCACCAACGGCTATCTCTACGGCGGCCTCTATGACACGGCTTGCCCCAAGTCCACGCCCGGCTGCAACCCTGTTGCGCCAGCTCTCTCGACAGCTGGCGCCATCTCCAACAGCATCGTCCTCGGCGGCGTGGGTGGCAGCCTGCGCATCCCGCTCTTCAAGAACAAGTTAAGCCTTGGTGCAAAAGGTCTCTATGGCTCGGGCATGGGACGATACGGCTCCTGCCTGCCTGACGTGACGGCCAGCTCCTCGGGAACATTTGAACCCCTCCACAATCTCAGCGGCCTGCTCACAGCCGAGGTTACGCCCACGCCCCGCCTGCTTCTTTGGTCTTACTATGGTGGCGACTACGGCAGCCGCACGCCCTCCGCTGGCGGCTTGACTCTTGCAGCACCCACCGCAGCGCGGGACGCCAATGGCCTTTGGGGTGGTCACTGGGCAGCGGCTACCGCCGCAGCCGTCGGTTATGGTTCGCCTCTGCTCGCGAATGCATCCTGCAATGTCACGGCCAACCCCGGAATCAACGGCAGTTCGACCGGCTTCTACCCTGGCGGTTCTTGCGCCGCCCAAACCCGCGCCGTGCAAGAGATGGCGGGCGGCTACTGGTACGACATTTACAAGGGCGACCGCGGACGTTTGCGCCAGGGAGTCCAGTATGGGTATTTCGTTCGCGAAGCCTGGTCGGGCGCTGGCACTCCCGGCATCGGTGCCAAGGGTATTGAAAACATGGTCTTCACCGCCCTGCGCTACACTCTGCCGTAAATGGAAATCAGTCCTGCGATCGCCAGAAATGGTCAGCCCCGGCTGGAAAACCCTCCCAGCCGGGGCTATCGATTTACGAAACATTCGGCAAAAGGACCTATAAGCCGAATTCTGTCGTGTGCGGTCATTCCTCTAGGCGCCGCGTCGCCGCGGACGCTCATCAGCGACCTACCCGGAGGTTTCGGCACGTGCAACGAGCCGCCTGAACGCATCGGGCAGATGCGCAGCGCTGCATGACTCGATGCAAACGCTTCCCTCCCTATTTGGTCTTGCTCCGTGTGGGGTTTACCCCGCCCCCGGCGTTACCGTCGAGGCGGTGCGCTCTTACCGCACCATTTCACCCTTACCCCAGCGCTGGAGTTTTCGCAACGGCAAGCAGTCCCAGCAAGCCAGGCTAACTCGGGTATTGCGTTTCCAGGGTGGCCCTCCCGAAAGAGGGGTAGCCGAGGCGGTTTCTTTTCTGTGGCACTGGCCGTCCATGAGCTTTGAAGCTCACGTCCCGGACGTTATCCGGCACACTGCCCTGCGGAGTTCGGACTTTCCTCCCCCGAAGAACTTCGCCGAAGCGAACCCTCCGGCAGCGACCGCCCGGTCCTCCTGCCAGTCATAAGTCTACAGCACTTGCGGTTTCACCAGTTGCCGGGCGTCACAAACAGATAGGGGTGCTCCATCCTCGCCGCGTCTTTGTTTTTGCGGCTAGGGTGGGACGTCCGCAAGCGATAGCGGTATGTGCTATCATTTTCTCGGTGCGCTGAGACCAGAAAGGCCGGTTTCTCTGCCATGAACAAGGCGCAGCAGGCAACGCTGCTCAGCATTTTTGTTCGTCCGACGCGAGCAGACATTCGCTGGTCCACGATAGAATCGCTGATTCGCGCATTGGGAGGCGAAGTTACAGAGCGCGCAGGTAGCCGTGTTGCGGCAAGATTGAACGGCGTGACCGCTGTCTTTCACCGTCCGCGCCCACGGCCTGAAACCAAGAAAGGCGCGGTCGATGCAGTTCGCCAATTTCTCGTCAACGCAGGGGTGAAGCCATGATGGAATACAAAGGATATGCTGCCGGACCTATCGATTTCAATCCGGACGACAAGACGTTTTCCGGCACGGTCGCCGGCCTTCGGGACGTAATTCATTTTGAGGGAAGAACGGCCACCGAGTTAGCCCGCGCCTTCCGCGAGAGCATCGACAGCTATCTGGAGCTGTGCGCCGAAACCGGCCAGCAGCCCGACCGTCCCTTCAACGGAAAGATTCTAGTGCGCACCGAACCGGAGCTGCACCGCAAAGCAGTTCTGTGCGCGGCAGTAGAAGGCATAAGCCTGAGCCGTTGGATCAGCCGCCAGATCGAAAACGCGCGGTGAGCACATGATGTACGGCCACCCCCCCCGCTTGGGGTTCACGGTTTTACCAGTTGCGATAGGGGACATTAGAATTCTTAACCTTAAACTTTTGGACGCCGTGTTTTCTCAACAACCTTTGGACAGAGTTCGCCGCTTCAAACGGATGAGGACACGGACCGACTATTATTTCAGGGATTTCAAGTGTTTGATTTTCCCAAGTGAGATCGACCTTGAAATAGGGAATAGGCATCGAGCGCCCAAGCCTGAACTCTGATTCTGAATCAGTCGTGTCCGCCCTTTCAAGTTGAAAAACCAGCCTCCATTCGGTTTCTTCGCGGAACGCCTGATCCTTCGTGATCGCACGCCGCTTACCGAGCGGGAAGAAATGCTTTTTGGCTATTGCACCGAGTGTTCTGAACCCTTCCTTGATTTCAGGGTTTATTTGCCATTGGACCTGATCCGCCTCAATGACGTACAAATCGACGACTTGCTTGATTTCCCGTTTCAAGGACTCTTCTTCTGGTTTATCGCAATACCGGCAGGCTATTAGGGGATTTGAATCATCGTAGAAACTCTCTTTTCGACTCTCAAGGAAGAACACGCCTACCGACTTTAGATATGATCGCGCAAAGCCGATGCTGTAACCGCCGGTCTCACCTGAATAGGCCCGCCACTGGCTGAGGAGATCCCCCTCTGCAGAGAATGAGGCCACAAAGGCGTCTTGGTTCCTTATCCAAGAAAAGGTGTCTAATCCCAAGTTAAGAACTACTTTGTCAACGCGTTGGGCCTGGTTCTCCGGCTGATCGACTGCACCCATTAGTTGTGCAAGCAGCATGAGTCGCGACGGAGGTTTCTCGGGGTCTGTCGTGGGACGCTGATTCAATTCGTCCAGAAATAGATTGGTAAAAATCTGCCCTTCGCTCGCATCATTGAGATACCGAATATCGGTGGCCCAAATACACTTGTCCCTTAGTATTCCGAGAAGTCCTTCTTGTGTTGTGTAGTGATAAAGCAACTCCGGCTGAGCTTGGCTTGTCGTTTGTTGCTGCTCTTGCTCTTCCACGTTACTCCTCCGCTTGCAGTTCCCCGAGCACCCTTGCAATTTGCTGTCGCAATTCAGGAATATTCTCAACCACAACCGTCCAGACAAGCTCAAAATTGATGAAAAAATAAGCGTGTGCAATTCGGTTCCGCATACCATATATATCGATCCAAGGGATTTGAGGATAGGTAGATTGCAAATCCGGCAAGCATTCCATGAGATTTTTGGTTGCCTCGCCAAGAATTTCTATATTGCGTAGCACCGCATCCTGGACCATTGAATCTGTGATGAACTGGTCGTGCGTGATCCGCGAGGTATATTGCAAGATTCTGTCGCAGGCTTGAAGCAAGTGCTCGAAATAATCTGGCGCGCGCAGATCGGACTTGCTGATTTCATCCGTCATAACGGCAACGCCTCGGCAACCACCCGGTCACGGAACTTGGGCGGCAGGTCTCCCGGCGTCAGAAGGTCTACCCGTACCTGAACAAGTGTTTCAATCAACCGTTGCACTCGAACTACATCGAGCAGGCTCGTCTTGGGCGAGGGGTCCACCAGCAAGTCCAGGTCGCTGCCGTCCTCATCGTCGCCATGCAGCACCGACCCGAAGACGCGCGGATTCGCCATGCCCGCCTGGGTCACAAGCTGGCGGATCGTCTCCCGATGCTGCGGCAATACCTCGGACGGTCTCATCGCAATGTTCTCCTCAACTCCTACCAGTCTACCGCCAATATCAAGAACCGGCGGACAAATCCTTTGAATCCAACGCCAATACAAAACCATCCATTCCCTGCGGAGAGGTTTTCCTTCACTCCGTAGAGCCGCGAATTCCCTCCCGGCTCGATTCATCCTAGCTTCATCCCAATTCAATCGCTTCAAGTCAAGGAGAACGCAATGAAGATTGTCGCGACCATAGCCCGCTATCTGCTGGGCCTGATGTTTCTGGTCTTCGGCCTGAACATGTTTCTGAATTTCATTCCCATGGGGCCCATGCCGACCGGGCTGGCCGGGCAGTTCACCGCCGCCCTCTTTGCCGCGCACTACTTTTACGTAGTCGGCGCGATCATGGTCATCTCGGGGATTTTGTTTCTGGCGAATCGCTTTGTGGGGCTGGGGCTGACGCTACTGGGTCCCGTGCTCTTCAACATCCTCATGTACCACCTGCTGATGAACCCCAGCGGCATCGGGATGGGTGCGTTTGCGACGCTTCTTTGGCTGCTGGTTGCCTGGGAGCATCGCATCGTATTTGAAAGGCTCTTTGCGGCGCGTCTCGAGGAATGAAGGTGTCGCCGAATGAAGGCCGGCACGACTGGTGGCTACAATCAAGCTAGCCATGATTCAGTACCTCTATCTCGGCCGCGTGGACTACGACGAAGCCCTGCGCCTCCAGGCAGAGATCGCCGCGCTCGTCGCCGAAGGCCGCATCGAAAACGTGCTGCTGCTCTTGGAGCATCCGCCGGTACTGACACTGGGGCGCAACGCTAACCGCTCGAATATCCTTGCCTCGGACGAGTTGCTCAAGCGGCGCGGCGTTACCGTCCACGAAATCAATCGCGGCGGCGACGTCACTTACCACGGGCCGGGCCAGTTAGTCGGCTATCCCATCTTTGACTTGCGCGCCCTGCGCATCGCGAGCGGCGCACGCATGGGGCCGGTCGACTTTGTGCGCGGCATGGAAGAAGCGCTGATTCGCCTCTGCGGCAACTTCGGCGTGTACGCCTCCCGGATCGCAGGACTGACCGGCGTCTGGTGCGGCGTTGGGTTAGCTGCTGAAGCCCATCCTTCAGGGACTGAAGCCTCGACAAGCGACAAGCGCCACACAGGCCAGGAACGCAAGATCGCCGCCATCGGCATTCACGTCGCGCGCGGCATCACCTCGCACGGCTTCGCCTTCAATATCTCGACCGACCTCAAAGACTTTGCGCTGATCGTTCCTTGCGGCATAGCCGATCATGCCGTCACCAGCCTGCAGCAGGAGGTCAAGAGCCCAGACAACCTGCCCGGCCTGGAAGCGATTGCCCAGCAGGCAGCGCAAAAGTTCGGCCAGGTCTTCGGCCAGCGGGTGTTAGCGGTCGAAAGTCTTCCGGCATTACGAGCGCAGGCGGAAGCCGCTCAGGTAACCCCGCAGCAGTTTCCGGCAGAAGACACGCCCCTCCGGATTCCGGATGAAGTAGAGCGCCTGCGCGGAACCGCCGAACACCCCATTCGCGCCTGAAAAATGAGGCCGGCAATACACAGCAGACCAGTTACCAGTCTTCCGGTTCACTGATGCCGGATAAAATTTCCGTTTTGTAATTCGCGCATGGCCTGGCGCAATTCGTCTTCGGAATTCATCACAATTGGCCCATGCCATGCCACCGGCTCTTCAAGCGGCTTGCCTGAGACCAGCAGAAACCGTATGCCCTCTGGCCCGGCCTGTACAACGATTTCGTCGCCGCGATCAAACAGAACCAGCGAGTGATTCTTGGCGTCATAAACCGCCGGAGCGTTGGGGTCCACACCCGACTCGGTCAGCACGGCCTGCGGTGCCGAGGCATCGCGAAAAGTTCCCGATCCGGCGAAGACATACGCAAAAGCGTTGCGCGTGGTCTCCACCTTGATGCGCTTGAGCACGCCCGGCGGCACAGAAATGTCCACATAACGCGGATCGGCCGCGACACCTTCGACCGGCCCCTCCTTACCCCAGAACTCGCCGCAAATCACTCGCGCGCGCGTTCCGTCGTCTTCGGTCACTTCAGGGATGGCGCTCGCCGGAATGTCCTGGTAGCGCGGATCGGTCATCTTGAGCGCTGCGGGCAGGTTCGCCCAAAGCTGAAAGCCGTGCATGCGGCCCTTTGCGTCGCCCGCAGGCATCTCTTGGTGCAGAATGCCGCTGCCTGCGGTCATCCATTGCACGTCGCCGGCAGTCATCCTGCCCTTGTTGCCTAGGCTGTCGCCGTGCGCCACTTCGCCAGCCAGCACATACGTAATGGTTTCAATTCCCCGGTGAGGATGCCAGGGAAATCCAGCCTGATAATCGGCTGGATTGTCGCTGCGGAAATCATCCAACAGCAGGAAAGGATCGAACTCCGCGGTCTTTCCAAAGCCGAAGGCGCGCTGCAATTTCACGCCCGCTCCCTCGACGGTGGGCTTGGTTGAATAGATTTCCTTCACGGGGCGAAGCGACAAGGTAGACCTCCTCTGCCTTACTGAACATTTGATGAGCGAAGATGATATTCGTTGCAACGAGCAATTTCGGCGATTAAGGAACCCGAGAGATTTTCCACTTGATGAGCCGCTGGACAGGTTACATACTAAGGCTGCACGGAGGCACATGACGGCACCCGCGATCAAATCCTTCATTGCAGTTCTCGAACCCTTGCGCACCCGGCTGCGCTGGGTGATTGTGCGGATTCCATTCGATGTGGGCAAGACGTGGCCGGAGCGCCGTGGTTTGCGAGTGCGCGGCGAAATCTTCCCTCCAAGCAGCAAGATCGCGGGATTCCCTTTTCGCACTTCGCTCTTCCCCGCGTCCGGCGGCAAAGGCCACTTTCTGTTGGTCAATAAGAAGATGCAGGCTGCGGCAAAGGCAACTGTCGGCTCGCGAGTGCAAATTTCGCTCGAACCAGATCTGGAGGAGCGCGCGGCAATGATCCCCCCGGAGCTAGCACGCGCGCTCAAAGGTGACCGTCGGCTTCCAAAATGGTTCGATGGGTTAAGTTACTCCTGCCGCAAGGAGATCGGCGATTGGGTCTCTGAGCCCACAAGCGCCACAACCCGCACGCAGCGCGCCGAAGCCATGGCCGAGCGGCTGGTTCTGACCTTGGAGGGTGAGATCGAGCCCCCGCCTATTCTCCAGGCAGCCTTCCGGCAGCAGCCCCTGGCACGCCAAGGATGGGAGGCGATGACCGTTGCGCAGAGACGCAATCATCTGCTGGGCATCTTTTACTATCAATCGATTGAAGCCCGAGAGCGGCGAGCGGCAAAGGCCGTAGAAGAGGCGTTGCGCGCAAATTCCAGACTCCAAAAATCAAAAACCAAAGCGCGGTCCACGTCTGCCGCTTCTCAAGCGGTCATCACAGAACGCCGCGTCTCAGCTAGACAATCGTAACTTGACAACTCATCAAAATGAGGCCTACTGTTTCCGCCAGTTGTTCATCTCATCCCCCGAGGTAAATCAACCGTGAAAACCAAAGTCGTCCTCGCGGCAGCGTTCGCGCTGCTGCTTGCCCACCCCTCGCTCGTCTATGCCACGCCCCCATGTATTCAGGGCACTTTGCAAAGCTACATCGCGCTCGGCGCTGGCGGATGCGAATTCGACAATGTCCACTACAGCAACTTCACCTACGGACCTACGGCCACCATCGGCATCTCTGCTGCCCAAATCGTCGTCACTCCAAACCTGCTTCCAAGGCTCAACCTGTTTCAGGGGCTTAACTTCACCGCGCCTTGGAGCGTCGCCGCTGGGCAAACCCTGCAATCTGTCATCGGCTACAGCGTCGCGCCCTACCCGCCGCCCATCTCAACAACTCCACCGGAACCTGGCACCCTCACCCTCGATCTCGGAACATCGCGCGTTTCGGGAATCATCGGGAGTGTAACAGTGCAGGAAACCATGAGCATCGCCTCTGGCACGAGTGCGGGCACAACCACGCTCGAGGTCTTTGAAACATGCGAGGAAGTTTGCGCGATCAAGCAAAGCGACAGCGTCTCCGTCTCAAGCTTCCCGCCGTTTCAGACCACCATCATCGTGACGCTCTCAGGTGGCACTGGCGGGGCCTCGTTGGACTACTTTGCCGCCGACGATGCCTTTGGCCCTCAGCCCGGATAACGGTATCCGGCCGCAGAATGACTGCTGCTCGCTCCCACGCGTTCCTTCTCGCCCCATGGACGTAATTTCGTGCGCCCTGGGGTGCCGGAGGGTGGGAGCGAGTCACGGCCCAGCTCGTCAATTCACGATATGGTTACCACAAATCATTCCTGTGCGGAACTTTGCGGCGAGAATAGCGTCTAATAGAGTGAGATGAGTACAGCAGCGTTCGTTCGCCCTTTTATCGCATCCGCTTCCACCATCGCAGTTGACGAGTTGGCGCGCCAGGAGAGCCTGGCCGTTTCCGCCGGACTGAAGCGCCAGGACGCGGGTCTGCTCGACGAGTTGATTGTCCGCCACCAGCACCGGCTAATGCGCTATTTGCTGTATTTGACAGGCAATCGCGAAAGGTCAGAGGATCTCTTTCAGGAGGTCTGGATGCGTGTGCTGGTGCGCGGTGCGCAGTTCAACGGCAAGGCCCGCTTCGAGACCTGGCTATTTACCATCGCCCGCAACCTGGTCATCGACCTCAAGCGCAAGAAGACAATGTCCAGTCTGGACGAACTCTTCGAAGGTGGTAGCGATGACGACCGGCCGATGAGCTTCGAGGTCGCCGGCAGCGAGCCCACTCCGTTTGACCGCTTTGCCAATCTCGAAGACCGCGAGCGGATTGCTGGAGCGCTGATGGAACTGGACACGCTCTACCGCGAGGTGCTGGTGCTCCGCTTCCATGAGGAGCTATCTTTGGATGAGATTGCCAAGGTAACGCATGCGCCGCTTTCTACCGTAAAATCAAGGCTTTATCGCGGTTTGGCCGCCATCAAGCCCAAAATGGAGCGCGACCGCTTGGCCTCTGCGATGAAACCGGCAATGGCGGATGCAATACTGGGGGCGATATGAAGCCTGTCGAAGCCTTTGGCGCCTCCGATTCCGAACGCGACCTGCTCTCGGCCTTGGTCGGGCGTCAGGGCGATCGGGAGTGCGCGGTAGCGTGGCGCACCCGCCGCGTGGTGGTTGCCTCGCATGGCGTCATGCAGCAGCAAAAGGCTGGAAGGAAGCGCTGCCGGTCTATGGCGCTGGCAGCCTCGCTGATCGTGGTGCTGGTGCTGGGTCCGCTGGTCTGGTGGATTGCCGACACGGTCATCGAAGAGGAACACCTGACCGGCCTGATGAGCCAGCTAACTGTATTGATCTTCTATCTCGGCGCGGCACTGCTGGCCTCGGTGGTGCTGGCGGGCTGGCTACACCGCAAAGCCTGAATTCAAGCCTTTCACACAAGGCGCATCGAGTGCGCAACTCCCCGCAACTTACGGGCTCCCTTCCCCGTCCATTGAGAAAGAGGTTAAGCTATGCTTAACGTCCTGAAAGGCCCTCTGAGAGAGGGATTGCCTATGCGCGATCCAGAGTCCATTTCCGCCAACGAAGATACTCGTATGATTCCCGCGTGGTCGATTGTGGCCGCCGCCGCCGGCTTTGTGCTGGTGGAGTATTACTTCTGGTGGGTATTGCCCCAATCGCAACATCATGTCCCGCCGCTTGGCCTGCGCACCTACTTGAACCTCTCTTGCGGCTTGTTGGTCTCGCTTTATTTTCTAATGGTGGGCTACGTCAGCAAAGACGCTCCACGAAGGGCAATGAGCGCGCGCTTCTGGATCGCCATCTGCTTTGTCATGCCGGGCGGCATCGGCGCGGTGTTGTACTTCCTGCTCCGCCAGCCGGAGGTATCGCTTTGTCCGGCCTGCTCCACGCACGTACAAAGCGACTTCCACTTCTGTCCGCAGTGCAACTACCAGCTTGCCGCCAATTGCGGACACTGCTTCCGCACGGTGCGAACCTCTGACCAATTCTGCACGCGCTGCGGCCATGAACTGGCGGCGGACCACATGCCGGCGAGGCTCCGCGCGCTGGGCGAGTAGCGCTTCGCGCTTTTGATCACCGCAAGTGACAGGTTGCGTGCCGAACGCGGCCTGCCTACAATCGATCTGAATTCTCTTCCGCCCCGCATGACCCTATCCGCACTCATCATCGACGACGAACAACTGGCTCGCGAAGAGCTTTCCTACTTGCTCGCCCAGGTGGGCGGAGTTGAAGTGGTCGGGCAAGGGTGCAACGGCATTGAGGCCGTCGACCTGATCGAAGAGCATCATCCCGATATGGTCTTCCTGGATGTACAGATGCCCGGCCTGGATGGCTTTGCGGTGATAGAGAGGCTGATAGCCCGCAGGTCAAAGACGAGTGCAAATGCCGCGCCGAAGGCGCAGTTGGCCGCACCGCAGGTGGTGCCGATGCCGCAAATTGTCTTTGCCACGGCTTATGACCAGTACGCCGTACGCGCCTTCGACGTAAATGCGGTCGATTACCTGCTAAAGCCCTTTGACCGCACGCGCGTCGAGCAGGCCGTCGAGCGTGTGCGCGGACGGCTAGCCGGAAGCGCTCCAGGCGCGCTGCCGGAATCTCAAATAGAATCGCTGCTGCGCCTGCTCAACCGCCCGCAAGGTGCGGCGCGCGCCTCCCAACCCGCCAAGCTTATCGTTCAGGCGCAGAACCGTATGCTGCTCGTGGACCAGGCGGAGATTTGCTACGCGGCCATCGACGAGGGTGTGATTCGCGTCGTGACGCAGAGCTTTGAGGGCTGCTCCAAGTGCCGAACCCTCGAAGAACTTCTCGACCTGCTCGATCCGGCCGTCTTCTGGCGCGCCCATCGCGGCTTTGTAGTGAATATCAACCACATCCGAGAGGTTGTTCCGTGGTTCAAATCCAGCTACCAGTTGCGCATGAACGACAAAAAGCAAACCGAAATTCCGGTCAGTCGCGCACAAACCCGGCGTCTGCGAGAGCTTTTCAATCTGTGACCACGATACCAGTGTTACTGGATTGCGAAATCCTCTATCCCCGCTGACCGGCAAAGTACCCGGCGACTTCTTCCCAATCATTCACACGCACAAAGCCGGTAGCCGCCAGGTTATGCGGAGCGGTATAGAGAATGCCCTGACCCTCGAATCGTAGAAGGTTTTTCGGCAGGTCGTCGATCAGATAGTCGGCCCGCAGGATTGATTTGTTCCCGCAGAAGACATAGTGCGTAGGCGGAATAAATGGAAAGTGGCGCTGCAGCCACCGATATTTGGGACCAAGAGAGTTGGGGACAGTCATGGCCTGCGTGGCGATGAAGATTTCAAAACTCGCGGAAAGGCTTTGCAGTACCTCCTGCGCGCCGGGCATCAGCGCCAGATCCTCGAAGAAATCTTCGGCATCGAGAAAGGCGCGCAATTGCTGTTGGCGGTCAAGCGGCGTAACCTCCCATAGGCCCTTCCCGGCCAAGTCGCTCGGGGTCACGTCTTCGTCGAATGTCTGATTGTAGCGGCGGATGTGCTCGGCGAGAGTGTCCGCCATAACCTCGTCCATGTCTACGCAAATACGCTGCAAGGCTAGCTCCTGAACTGCTCCATCCAAGAAAAGGGTAGCAGTCAGGGGCTGCGCAACTCCACAAGACCGCTGACAGGGCACATTCTTGCTGACAAAATTGTGGCCTCACCCATCGATACGCTTGCATCGACGGGTGAGGCCGCAAGTTGAAACTCCCCAGCGGGCGATGACCGTCTGAGGATTAAAGCAATACCACGACGCGTTTACCCAAGGCCAAAGTCTAAGAGCATTGATCTCCCTAAGAAATCAACACCAAACAACAAGTCCGTACCGCATAAACCATGGTTCTTCTCTAGAACCATCCATCCGAATGCAGGCTGATCGCTTCAGCCAACACAGTGGGCGGACCCACAGCCGGATTGACTACGCCGTTCTGCGGAAAGAGCCAGCCGCTCACCGAAACCACATCCCCGTTAGCCAGTCCGGAGAAGCTGTCCATACTGAAGCCCTGATAGGTTGTCTGCGAGGTAGTCTCCACCATAGATTGCAAGGAGGTCGCATTCGCCGCAATCCGAGGGCCGAAGCAGATGCTCGGGAAGCCGCTGAGAGTAAAGCTGGCCGAACCGAGGCCAGAGACGGTGCCGGTAATCTGACCGGGCTCCAACTCCACAGTGCTGGTGGTAAAGGCGAGCAAGCGTGGCGCTGACCATTCTCCCGCAACCATGGGCATGGGGCTGGTCACGGGCCCAAGCGAACCGGACACGACGTTGACCTGGACGGTCTGACCGACGCCCAGATTGGCGCCGCCCGTAAACGTCAGCCCCGATGGAATGGTGAAGCCGTTGGCATCGATGGAGTAGGTGGCGTTGCTCGCAATGGAAACCGACGCTTCTCCGCCCAGTGGCAGGCCGCTATTGTTCGTCGGATTCCTGTGCAGAATCAGTTTGATGGTCCACAAACCTGCGGTTCCCGCGACTGTAGGCGGCGGTGGCAAGACGTCAACGATGGTCCCCTCCACAGTTTGCTGCCCTGCGGCTTGCAGATAGGTAACCTGGGACGCCATCAGGATTCCAGTGCTCACGACGCTGGCTACCTGGACCCGCACAATCTGTCCGCTAGCGACGCACGAGATGCTTCCCGTCGCGCAAGCGCTCATCGGGAAATCGTCATAGGTCGTGCTGCTGCCGGAATCGATGGTAAAGGTGCGGCCCCATGCCGTCTGCAAGGTGAATTGATTTGAACTGGCCATAACGCTCTCCACCGTCCCCGCCACGAATCCGAATGGAGGCGGCTGCATGGGCCCCGTCGAGGGCAACTGCTTGAGAGTGACTCCGTTCGATGCTCCCAGATTGACCGAGAGATCCGACTGAATGATGGTATTCAGGTGGAAATCGACAAGGAACCCGAGGGGCGAATTCGTAGCCACGGTCACGGGGAAAGGAGCCGTTGAAAGAGTAACCGTCGCGGAGTTGTCGATGGTGGGCGTAAGCTGGCAAACCGTGCCCACCGCGCAGGTGCTTGCAATCGCCTGGTCCGAATCGTTAAAGATCACAAGCTGCGGACTGGCGAAGGTGAGGTTCAGGCTGCTGTACGTTCCCGCCGGCACATTCGCCGTGCTCAGAAAGGCCGAGAGCGCCTGAAGCTGGGTCACGTCAATCTGGATAGGCGTGTTGTTGTTAAGCAGCGAGACGGCCGTTCCCGATGAAGGCATTAGGGACGCGTCTGTCAGGCTGACCTGAAAGAACAGAACCGAAACTCCGGCCGGCGGATCGTCTGTCATGGTGAGTGAAACCGGAGCCGTCTGGCTTGACGACTGCATACCACTGGACATTGAGTTCATACCGCAGCTGGTCAGAAGTGAAGAAACCATAGCCGCGACGAGGGAAAGAAGCAAAGCCTTTCGCATTTGAGGTCTCCTTGGGTTGGGGATGATCTTGCGTGGAATCAATCGCTTGCGTGGTTTTTTGTCTTGCGGGAGAAGATCGTTGCCCGGCTTTACTCGGCCTCACACCTTCGAGCCCTGTATGGCCTTTAAAGCCTGCGGAAAGAAGAGAGCCGACACAGCTTTCCTGCGATTCCCGCGCTTGTAGAACCAATTCTATCCATAAAGTTGCGCCTTTTGTATGAAAAATTAACGTCCTGCGAGAGGCCCAGGGCTATTTGCGGGCGGCGCGACCAGCTTTGGTCTTGGAGGCGGAATGCTGCGGAGACTCCGAAGCGGGAGCCATCGAGGGATCCCAATAGATCAGGCGGAAGCAGCTATCGCAGGTGAGCAACTCGCCCTCGCGAAGCTGGTTCCAGGTCTGCGGCCGTATGCCCATGCGGCAGCCGGTACATTGTTGATTCTCAACGCGTGCCAGTCCAGTACCTCGCGAGCCGCACAGCCGGTCAAACCGAATGAGATTCTCGGGCTCAATCAGCGGCCGAAGTGCCTCGCGTTCAACATCGAGCGTTGCCAACTCGCTGGAGTATTCTGCCTTCCGAAGATTAACGCGCTCACGAGTCTTTTCCAACGCGACAGCGGCCGACTCAACCAAAGCGCGAGCCGCGGCCAGGGCGGGTTCCAGCGCTTCAGAGCGCTCCAAACTGGCGAAATCCTCGCTCTCCAGCCGGTCAGCCTCGGCCTCGGCAAAGTGAATCTCATGCTCAATGGCCGCGGCCTGTTCGGGTGTCTTCACCGAGTCCAGTTGAACGCGAAAGCGGACAACCTTCTGGCGGTGGGAGGCAATCTCACGGTCAAGGCGCGAGCGAAGGGAATCTTCGCGGCTGATGGCAGTCGACGTCTCGGCGGATTGGCGTTCGGCGGCGGTGAGCGCAGCCTGGGCCTCAGCCATTTCAGTGGGCAGGGCGCGCAGAGCCAAAGTGACACGCGTCCGTTCCAACTCAACCGCTTGCAACTTTACGAGGTTTTCAATCTGCGCTTGCATCCGTGTTAGCAAGTCTACGGCATCGGGCATCACTTCAGAAAATCGACAGATTTATTCCGACCCGCCAACCACGATGTATTTGCGCGTCTTCCCATCCGGAAACAGAAACTCATATCGCTGGTGATACTCGTAGCTGTTGGGAGGATTCCCACCATTGTCATCTGGGTTGTCAGGAAGCCGTTTCGCTTTGTAATCGCCCGTAACAAGCGCCACCCATGGATAGTCGCCGCTGATCATCTCGTATTTCTTTCCATCAATGACCACATAAAGATGCTGTCTTGACTCGCAATCCTGTCTGCCGAAGATATAGTCGCATGTTAAGGCCAATCCCGAAGACTGAACATGAACGGTGACTGTGTACTCTTCCGGCTTCGGTTTCCCCCAGGCCAGAGTGGACGAAAGAATCAAAATTACGAACAGTATTTTTTTCATGCTCCCTCCGGCGGGAATTATCGCAAACCTTCCTGTTTGTGCGCAATGCATCCAAGAGAGAGGGTGGAATGCTTATTGACCGTTTTGCGACAATTGAGCCAGCCCGGAGGCGGCGTGGCGGAACTTCCAAAGCCTTTCTGGCGACGGCGATGGGTAAAGTGGGCTACGGGCGCGTCGCTGCTGGCGTTGGCCGTGGCGGCTGGGCTCGTCGAAATCGGCCTGCGCCGGACAGAGCCGTTCCTGCGCGCGCGCATCGTCGAGGGCATTCAAAATCGCTTCCAGGCGCGCGTCGAACTCGACAGCTTTCACATCTCCCTGGTTGACGGGCTTTGGGCCGAGGGCAAAGGGCTGCGCATCTGGCCGCCAGCTCAGGTAGCGGGCGTGGGTGTTCCAGCAGGGCAGGGCGAGCCGCTGATTCGCCTCGCAGAGTTTCGCTTTCATACGCCCCTGCATTACCGGCCAGGCCAGCCGATTCATGTTTCGGTGGTGCAGTTGATCGGGCTGAGCATCCATCTGTCGCCGCAGTCGTACTTTGAGCATCGCAGCCCAAACGCTTCCCAGGCTCCTGCTTCCCAGACGCCCAGCCAGCCCAAAAGTGCCATGGCAGCTCTGGTCAGTTTTAATGTGAACTCCATCGAGTGCACCGGCGCTGACCTAGTAATGGAAACCAGCAAGCCCGGCAAGCTGCCGTTGCAGTTTGCAGTGGCGCATCTCAAACTCACTAACATCGCTTCGGGCGGAGCAATGAAGTATGAAGCCGACTTGACCAATCCAAGGCCCGTGGGACTGATTCATGCGACCGGCAGCTTTGGACCATGGCAGACCGCTGATCCCGGCGAATCTCCGCTCACCGGCGACTACCGCTTTGACCACGCGGATCTGGCGAGCTTCAAAGGGGTTGCCGGAATTCTCTCCTCCACCGGCCACTTCGAAGGCACTCTGCGCAACCTGACGGTGGACGGGCAAACCCAGACGCCGGATTTTCGCCTCACGCACTTTGGCCATGCGATGAAGCTAACCACGCGCTTCCACGCACAGGTGGATGGCACCAATGGCGACACCTGGCTCCAGCCTGTGGATGCAACGCTCGGGCACTCGCACTTTATCGCTCAGGGAGCGGTCGTGCGCGTGCTGTCGACGGAGGCTGGCGACACAACGCCGCACAGCATTGGCCACGACATTGCTCTTGCGGTCAATGTGGACAAAGCGCGGATCGAAGATTTTTTGCATTTGGCCAGCCACTCAGAGACGGTCCTGATGACGGGCGATGTGCGAGTAAAGACTGCATTGCATATTCCCCCCGCGCCCGAGCCCGTGCATGAGCGGCTCAAGCTGAACGGCTGGTTTGCGCTGGACAAAGTGCGGTTTAACAGCGCAAAAATGCAGGGACGGATCGCGGAGTTGAGCCTGCGCGGCCAGGGCCATCCCGATGAGGTGAAGACGACTGATCCCGCGAGCATTCTGTCGCAGATGCAAGGCAGCTTTCAGATGGCCAGCGGCACGGTCACCCTGCCGGCACTAGAATTCACCGTGCCAGGCGCGAAGATCGAACTCAAGGGCGCCTATGGCGTCGAGGGCGGCACGCTCAATTTTGTGGGCAAAGCGAAGCTGGAAGCTTCCGTATCGAGAATTGTCGGCGGCTGGAAGGGATTACTGATCTCACCCGTCGATCGCTACTTCAAGAAAGACGGAGCGGGAACCGAACTTCCCATCCACATCGAAGGAACGCGCGAGCAGCCCGAGTTCGGCGTCGATTTCAACCGCATGAAGCTTGGCGAGCAGCAGTAAGAGTCTGGCGGCAAAGAACGATCGATTTGAAATACCTCGTCTATGCTGCGCTGTAGTTACTGTACCCAAATGGAGTGAACTCCAAAGCTGAGACAGACGAGAGTGCCACACCGAAAACGCGCAACTCAAGCGCGCTTTCGGCGACATGACCCTGGAAGCGGATCTTTTCAAAGGTGCCTTGCACAAAATCACGGCTTGATGCCCGAGCAAAGGCAGCTTTGGCGAGACAGCATCTACGAACAAATTCACGAATTGATGCTGATGCAAGGCAGCTTGAGTATCGAGCGGATGTGTCGCGTGAGCGGTGTCAGTCAGGCCGGTTTTTATCGCAGCTTTGAGCAGCGGAAACCGGTCGAAGAAGAGATGGAAGTGCGCGCAGTCATTCAGTAAATCGTTCATGAACACCGGCGCCGCTACGGTTAATGGCGGGCACACGCCGAGCTGCGCCGCGTGGCATGGCGGTGAACCACAAGCGCGTGGCTCGGATCATGCGCGAGGATAACTTGCTCGGTGTGCACCCGCGCGCCATTGTTGTGACGACTAACTCGCGGTATAAGTTGGAGGTATTCCAATCTGGCCGCGCAGATGAAACTGACCGGCGTCAACTAGTTATGGGTGGCAGGTATTATTTATTCTTTTTCGGGCCGCTTGAATGGATTCTGGAGGTAGAGCCGGGCTTCGTTGACCGCGCCCTGGCTGTTGTCGTTGGTCTGCGCCGCCAGCCGGTACTCGTTCACGGCACGGTCGCGCTGACCCATGATGTCGAAGATTTTGCCGAGCGCAATGTGGCTCCATGCTTCAGTCCAACGAGGCTCGCCGTCGCCTCTGAGCGCATCGCGGTAAGAGTTCACACTGGCCTGGTAGTTGCGCTGCTTATAGAGCACTTCGCCGATGCGGAAGCAGACCAGCGAACTCTGCGAATTTGCCTCAAGAGCTTTCTGATACTCGGTCAGCGCGCCGGTCAGGTCGCCCTTTGCGACGAGTTGCTGACCTCTGAGGAGGGCGACGTGCACTTGCAAGTCAGGGGTGGATTTGAGCACCCAGTCTTCGGGATCGATGCTGATGCGGCGGGGACGGCCGAAGGTGTCTACGGCAAATTGGGTGTTCATGCCTACCACGTCAATTCTTTTCGTTTCCGTTTTGCCGTCGGTCTCGATGCGCAATTCTACCGGCATGCGGAAGAGATCGAGGTCCTGGTCAATCTCACCCATGGTCCGGAAGCCCTTGTTGTTGCCCAAGCGGTAGACGGCGTACTTGTTGGTAAACTGCGGCGCGCCGGTGCCATCCACCCATTGCGCAAAGAAGGCGGTCAAATGCTGCTGGCTCTCGGTCTCGGCTACCTTTTCGAGGTCAGTCGCGCGAATGGAATTGTCGGTGTATTGGCTCAACACGGTCTTGAGCGTGGCCAAGAATGCCTTGTCGCCTAACTCCCAGCGCAGCATGTGGAAGATCATGGCGCCTTTTTCCATGGTCATGGATTGGAATTCATGCGAGAAGGGGCTCAAGCGGCCGACACTCGACAGGGGGATGGTGTCATAGGCGAGCGCCGCGGCTGCAATGTCTTGAATCGCTGATTGCATGGCAGTCTTGCCGTTTTCTTCTTCCAGGTACATTAGCTCGGCATAGCGGGCCATGCCGCTGGTGATCCAGGCATCGTTCAAGGTGCTCGGGCTGACCTGTGAGCCCCACCATTGACGGGCGATGGTGTTAGCCAGCAGGCGAGCGCCACTCTTGTCGCCGACGTGCGAGCTGGGAATCGCTGCCAGCTCTGGCGCCCAGATGGAAGGCGGCGTGTCGTCCGGCAACTCGATGACGTTCAAATGGCTGGACTCGGGCGGGCCAAAGCTGGCGGTAAAGAAGTCGTACTCCTTGGCCGCCGTCTGCGCAAGGTCGTTAGAGAGTTGTTGGTGATTCGTCGCCAGAT
>JBEKWJ010000067.1:0-22586 GCA_049513195.1 Occallatibacter sp. | reverse complement strand
CCGCGACCACAATGATGGTGGGCACAATGGCCAGTGAGCGGGTAATCAGCCGCCGCAGCCAGGGCGACACTTTCAGGTGTATGAAGCCTTCCATCACCACCTGTCCAGCCAGCGTTCCGGTGATGGACGAGTTCTGCCCGCTCGCTAAAAGAGCAATGGCGAAGAGCGTGCTCGCGCCGGTCACACCCAGCAGCGGGCTGAGGAGCTTGTAGGCGTCTTGAATGGCCGCAACTTCGTAGTGCCCACTGCGATGGAAGACCGCAGCCGCGACGATGAGAATGGCTGCGTTCACAAACAGGGCCACGGTAAGCGCCAGCGCGGAGTCGATGTTGGCCATGGTGATGGCTTCGCGCTTGCCCTTGGGTGTGCGCTCATATTTGCGGCTCTGCACAATGGAAGAGTGCAGATAAAGGTTGTGGGGCATGACCGTTGCGCCCAGAATTCCGATGGCGATGTAAAGCATCGCGGGATTGGTGACGATGGCTGCCGAGGGAATGAATAGATTTCGTAGCGCCACCCAATGATCCGCGTGCGAGAGCAGCACCTGCACAATGAACAGCGCCGTAATGGTGCCGATGAGCGCCATCACCAGCGCCTCGATATAGCGGAAGCCCCAGCGCTGCAAGAGCAGAATCAGCAGTACATCGGTTCCGGTAATCAGTACGCCATAGAGCAGCGGAATGTGGAAGAGCAGCTCGAGCGCAATGGCTGAGCCGATCACCTCGGCCAAATCGCAGGCGGCGATGGCGATCTCCGCGCCGATCCATAGCGCATAGCTCACCCTGGGGCCGTAGGCCTGGTGGCAAAGCTGCGCGAGATCGCGCTCGGTTGCAATGCCCAGCTTGAGCGACAGGCTTTGGAGGAGAATGGCCAACAGGTTCGAGGCCATGATGACGAACAGGAGCGTGTAGCCAAATTGCGAGCCGCCGGCGATGTCCGTCGCCCAGTTGCCGGGGTCCATGTAACCCACGGCGATCAGGAATCCCGGGCCGAGAAAGCCGATCAGCCGTCGCCAATAGAGCGGCGAGCGCGAGAGGCGCACGGTCGCATGGACCTCGGGAAGCGAAGGCACCATGTGCTCGGGAGCCGGCAAGAGTCCGGGCAGAACCGGAAGCGGTGCGAAATCCGTAGCGGCGTTGTTCGAGTCGTTCATCGCGGGGCTGCAATCAGTCTAATCGTTTATGCCGCTGTCGTGAACCCGCAAAGTGCTGTGGTAATCTGGGGTCCGGATTCCCATTGAAAAAACCGAGCACGCGGGGGCGGAATTCTGAGGTTCGAAGTGGAAGACAATCTGCGCGAAACGAGGAATTTTTTGCCCGGCGAAGGTTCCGGCAAATTTAGCCGCTCGCTCGCTTCCCTGCTCCGAAATCCAGTGGTCCTGTTTGGCGTTGCCTTTTTGATCAGCGCAATCTGCAAGCTCTCAGCGCTCAATTCGCGCGAGCTATGGCTGGACGAAACTTACTCGGCATTCATGGGCAATCTTCCGTTAGCGCAGATTCTTCACCACACGGCAGGCGATGTTCATCCGCCGTTCTACTACCTGCTGCTGTGGGTGTGGATTCGCGTGATCGGCGATGCGCAGGCGCAACTGAGGCTTTTCGGCGTGGTGTTGAGTATCTGCGCTTCACTGGGAATGTTTTTCGTATCCCGGCGCCTGTTGGGCCGGCGCTTTGGCGCTTATGCCGCCGCGCTGTTTGCTTTCTCTCCCATGCTGTTTGTCTACTCGCTTGAAGTGAGAATGTATATGCTCGTCATTCTCATTTTCGTTTGTCTTCTGCTTGTTCATTGGGCGGTCGCGGTGGAGCAGCGAGAAGCGAAATGGCTGGTGGCCGGATACAGCCTGCTGGCGGCTCTGCTGCTTTATGTTCACTACATTGGGATCTTCATTCTTCTTGGGCTCTTTGCGCATTGGGCTATCAGCGCGGCTCGCGCGCGGCGCGGCGTGGCACGTCTTTGTGCTGCTGCGATGCTGACTCTGCTACTGATTTCTCCGGGGATTCCGGTTCTGCTCAAGCAACATTCGGGAAAAGCGCAACTGGACCAGGCTCTGAGAGATAGCTATAGCGATTCATACGCCCTGACATTTGGCGCTGCCGGGCATGAGTTGACTCGTGCAGAAGAGATCAAGACTCTCGCAAAAAATGCGGCTGCAATGGCTGGATTTTATCCGTCCGCCTCGCCCGTCGTCCTTTTGCTCTGCGCAATTCCCCTGGCTCTTGCCCTTGCCGCCGTGGGATTTCTTGCGCTCGTCAAAGGTGACAAAGTTTGCGGACTCTTCTTAGTCATGTTGCTGGCGGTTGCCGTCGGCGTGTTTTCGTTGCGGCTTTATTCCACGCGCTTCATGCTGCCTTTAGTGCCGCTACTTGTGATCGCGATTGCTCGCGGCGTGCAATGGGGGGCGGAGCGGTCGCGTTGGCGAATTCCGAGTCTCGCCGTCGGCACGCTGATTCTTTGCCTTTATGCCGCCGCATTCTTTCGCCAGACAACCGTAACGCACGGGCATCCCTGGCAAAACCTGATGGATGTGATGCGGCAAGATTACCGTCCCGGAGAACCAGTTGTTTTTGACGCGCTCTACGCGCAGGTTCCATTCGATTATTTTGCCGGGCAAGCGCATTTTCAGCCGCAGGAAACAGGATTTCCGCTTTCTATTTACGACTGGTGGCAGAGCCAAGGTTTCAAGGGCTGGGGTGGGCCAGTCATCCTGCGCTCCGACCTCGATCGATTCGTCTCCGGACTCGCCGCATCAAGGCCCAAGACTGTGTGGCTGGTCTTATTCGAGACGAGTTACTACGACCCGCGCAATGAATTGCTGGAGAAGCTGCGACTGCTGGGTCAGGTCACCGAAATTCCGCTTCCAGCCGACCCGGATACGCGCGGCTCACAAGAGAATTCGCCTCTGCGCTTGTTCCGCGTTGCGATGAACTAATTCACCATCGCGCAGATCTCCGCGATGAATCCAAGTGAATGAAAACCAGCTAACTCACTTCACCTCGACCTTGGGCTCAACGGAAAGCCCCGGTCTCAATTCATGATTAGGATCTTCGTTTGCCAGATCGGTAAAGTCGATGCGTACCGGCAGACGCTGAACAACCTTCACGTAGTTGCCGGTTGCGTTTTCTGGCGGAAAGAGCGAAAGCACTGAGCCGGTTGCGCCGCCAATTTGAGTTACCTTGCCGTGGTAAGTCTTGCCGGTGGCATCCACTTCGATTTCAACCCGCTGCCCGGCGGACATGTGACGCAATTGCGTCTCCTTGAAGTTGGCCGTCACCCATAAGCCCTCCAGCGAAACCAGCATGAGCAGGTTTTGGCCGGGAGCAACGTTCTGGTTGACCTCGAGACTTTTGCGGGTAATGATGCCGGCTGCAGGCGCAACGATTTTGGTGTAGCTGAGGTTGAGTTTGGCCATGTCGAGTTGTGCCTGCGCCTGAGCTACCTGGGCCAGGGCCTGCTTGGCGCGGGCACTCTGCGCGGCCACCTGCTGCGGGCCGGTTTGGGCGTACTTCAGTTGGGCCTGGGCCTGCATCTCGCGTTCACGGGCCACTTTCACGCCTTCGTTGGCGGCTTGCTCGGAGTGGCGAGCGTCAGAGAGCGCAGACCTGGCGGCGTCGGCGGCCGCTACGGCAGCGTCAAACTGCTGTTTGCTGATGACATCTTTTTCGACCAGCGGCTTGTACCGCTCCAGATCCGCCTGCGCCTTGATGTCGTTGGCCTTGAGTTGGCCCACATGTGCATGTGCGGCCTGAACCTGCTGCTCGGCCTGCTCGACCGCAGCGTGAGCGCCAGTAACAGTGGCGTCGGCCACACTCAGGTTGCTGCCCGTGTTGATCGTAGTGATCGGCACATTCACATTGGCCGCTGCTGCGTTGGCTTGAGCGCTAGCCAAGGCTGCTTCGGCGTTCTCGACCTCAACCTGGTAGTCCGAGGGGTCCAGCTCGGCAATTACATCGCCCGCCTTGACCATCTGATTCTCATCGACGTAGACCCTAGCGACCTGCCCGCTGATGCGCGCACTCACCTGGATCAAATGCCCATTGACCTGCGCGTCGTCGGTATCTTCGGTAAAGGTGGAGTGCCACCAAAGTCCCACCGCAATCAGCACCAGCACCAGCACCGCGGCGATGATGATGCCTCTGCGCCGGCGACTGGTCTGCGCACTTTCAGGGTCAGGACCCTCTTCGGTTGGGACCGGTATTGGAGTTGGATCCGCCACAGTTACTTTCCTCCCAGATAATTCTTGTAGTTTTCCGCTGCACCCAGCGCACGCGCCAGGCTGAGCTTGGCAACATTGTGCCGATAAAGACTGGTTACATATTGATCGTTAGCCTGCGCCACGGACTGCTGGGCCTGGCTCACGGCAAGATTATCGCTGACACCATTGGCATAACGATCCTGCGTCTCGCTGAGCGCCTCATTGGCCAGCTCGACTGAGGAACTGGCCACCTCGACCTGCTTTTGCGAGGAGGCAATGTCCAGCAACGCGTCGCGAACATCGGCATCCACCTGCGCATTCTTGTCACTCAACTGAGCTTTGGCCGTGTCCAGTTGCGCCTGCGCCACCTGGGCCTCGCCTCGCAGGGCGAACTCATCGAATAATGGAACGCTCAGTGTGCCGGTAGCGTCGCCGGTGCCGTGCGAGTGCGAAAGAGTCGTGCCGATGTCGCCGTAGTCGCCGGCAAACTTCACTTTGGGCAGCCGGTCGGCTGTGGCTGCCTGGCGTTGCTGCTGAGCCGCTTTGGTCTGCTCCACCATCGCCGCCAGATCTTTGCGGTTGGCGTGGGCTTCGCGGATGGCCTTCTCCACGTCAATTTGATCGAAGACCGCATAAGGGGCTTTATCGGCCAATGTGAAGCTCTGCGCCAGAGGAAGCCCAATCACACGTGCCAGCGCCAGCTTGTCTTTTTCCAGAGCGTTCTGCGCGACGATCAACTGCTGATCCAACGATTGCGAATCCACGCGCGCCCGCAACTCATCCAGCAGTGGCGCAGTTCCGGCATTGTGGTTGTCTACGGCCTGATTGAGCGAAACCTTCGCCGTGGCCGCCTGCGCTTCTACACTGGCAACCTGGGTTTCATCGGCCAGCACCAATAGGTAGGCGTTGCCCACCACCAAGACCACCATCTCGCGCGCGTCTTGCGCAGACAATTGAGCGGCGGCAAAGTTGTGGCGTGCGGCCAGGTAGTTGCGCAGAGATGCCACATCAATCAGCGACCACGTCAGCGAAGCCCGCACGTCGGTGAAGCCAAACGGGCCGATCACTTTGGGGAAACCGGGAATGCGCAATCCCTCGGCGGGCAGGTCCACTTGCATTACGGTTTCCTTGGCGTTGAAGTCGACCGAGGGCAGCAGCGATTGCAACTGGCTGAGCCGTTCACCGCGCGCCTGGGCCGTTTGCGCACTGCTCAGGATGATGCCCAGATTGGCTTTCAACCCCCGCTGCATGGCCTCGTCCAGAGTAAGATTCAAAGGCTGCGCCGAGACCGCGCCGGTCGTCACGCTGCCCTGAAAGCTCCCCGCAGTCGGCGTAATCTGCTGGCTGGGCGGCGCCTGCGCCGCCAGCATCAACGGGAGCAGCCCCGTCAGGCCCACGGTGAGGGCAAAGGCACAGCCGCGCATCGAGTTGTGACTGGAATATTTTGAAGACATCAAGATCGTTCGACTTTCAGCAAAAGCTCCTGCCCAGGAAGGTTCTCTCCATGATGGATGCGAAAAACCGGCAGCAGGGTTCGTAAATCTAGTGTAACGAACCTACCGGGCAGGCTGCTTAGATTGCCGCAAACCTTTGATCCGATTGGGAAACCGGCGCGCTGTTCCGTTCCGATTTGTGAATGCGGAAATGAAGGAGATCATGCAGCCAAGCCATCAATCGTAGCAAGAATATGTTTCAGACACAGTATCAGGGCAGGACTTCAGTCATGCCGAAAAGCACTGGAAAGCGAGGGCTTCGGCCCCTGCGGGGGCTTTGTGTAAGGACTCCGATTTTTTTGGCGAATCGTAGAGATTTCTGGGCGAAGTCTCCACTTTTAGAGGGCGGTTTTGACCTCTTGCGCCCTCGATCTCGGCTGTCGCTGCAAAGGTGGTGAATGGTAACTTCCCGGTTGCCGACCACCGCGCGTGGAGGCACCTGAAATGGATCATCTCACTGCAGGAATTTAGAATGATCCTCAGCTTGGCATAGGGATAACGGAGGCGCTCTAAAGGAGGATGACCGTATGAAGCTTGAGAAGATGCTCAAGAACTTAGTTGGAAAGGCGCTATATTCCGAGACTACGGAGACTCGATCCATCGTTATCATGCAGCGGGAAGCGCACCGGTTCAGTGATGAGGAGTTACAATCTGCGGGAGAACGAGGTTGGGGCAAGACATTTGATGGAAAAGCAGATCCGATGTATTTTGTCTCGGCAGATAACCCTGCTCTGACAGTCGTAAAGGCCGGCTCCCATATCATCCGAGTGACTTCCGTTCCTGCACGGTATGCCGACGATGATGAATATGCTCTTTCTCGATTGCCACTGCAAAATCAGAAGAAGGCATGGACTGAACATCGCGCATGCGCCTTCCTCGATTTGTTTAATGATTTTTCGAGCGAGTCCAGGAGAATCCCCGATGCAGAAGCTTACGCGTCACTGGCGAAATTGGCGCTACAGCTTGGCAATCCGAACTGTGCCGCCATCTTCGTGCCGATCAAAAACATCATGATGCCGAATGATGGCACCGCGGAGCAGTGTCTGCGGTTGATGATCAATAGGGAACTACACATGGAATGCTGAAAGAAATAGTTCTTGCGAGCACACGGTCAATGCGTCGGTCTTTGACGTTCCGGTCGAACGACCGGGCCACTCGGCTCCGATGCCACTTTTTGGTTAGAGAGCCGGGCTCCGTGCTAAGTTGGAATCAGAATGAGCAGAAGAGGCCTTAGTCCGACACGTCTAGAGGCGTTTTCAGACGGCGTCATTGCGGTCATCATCACCATTATGGTGCTGGAATTGAAGGTGCCGGCGCAGGACGGCTTAGCCGGTCTGGTCGTTGTGCTGCCCACCATCTTCCTCTACCTGCTCACATTCGTGCAGATCGGAATTTACTGGGTGAACCATCACTATCTCGTCGACGAGGTGGAGACGGTCAGCCACGGTATTTTGTGGGCCAACCTGGTGTTTCTCTTTTGCCTCTCGCTGTTTCCGTTTGCGACTGACTGGATCGGCGTCAAAGGGCTCTCGTCGTTCACCACCGCGCTCTACGCCGCAGTCAGTATTTTTCCGGGGCTCGGATATATGGCGCTGTGGATGCAGGTACGATCGCAGAGTGCTGCGCCCGCGCACGCTAGTTGGGGCAAGCAGATCGCGTCCGTTTTGCTTTATCTCACGGCGATTCCCGTGGCCTACTTCCGGCCTGCCGCTTCTCTGACGCTAATCGGGATCGTTGCGGTTCTTTGGTTGCTACCGCCGAAGGCCCGCGTTCACCCGGGGGGAAGTTAGCGCCAGGGTTCGCGGGCGGAATGCGCATTCGCCAGAGAACTACATCTGAATGCGCTGCCTGTTCCCTGCTTTCTTACCGCTCAGCGGAGGCATGAAGCAGTTGCGAAGCCAACGAGCAAAGCCCCTGGCGAAAGACTTCGCGCGCCTCGATCGGCGTCCATCCGGCGGCTTGCGGACCACCGTGAGCTTTGAGCAGATCAGCAGTTTCCGTGGCGCTGAGTCCGGCCACTGCGCGCAGCACAAAGACGGTGCGCATCCAAGTGGGCAGGCTTTCCAGCCACTCCCGCACACGGTCGCGTTCCGGCCCGCCGATCATGCGTTCCAGTTCCTCGGACGAGATTCCGGCTGAGGCCAGGTCGTCGTCCTCAATGCAGGTTGACGCCGGAGCAAGCCCCTCAGGCGCGGCCAGGCTCGCGGGGTCACGCTTGGCCAACAGCTCCAGAGCCGCTGCCCCCAGCACACGCCGGCTGCTCTTGCGCGCCTCTTGCGGATCCTGGCACACTGAGACCTCCGCATTGGCCACCGCCGCTTCAACTAGCCGCACGCTCTCTTCGCCCTCGCCCACCAGCATCGAGGCCAGACTGTAGAGCCCCGCGGCAACCAACTCAAAAATCTCTTGCAGAGCGTCGAATGTTTCCGCATCGGCAGGGATTTGCGGGAAGTGACCCAAACTGTCGTTTTTATGGATGGTTTCCGGCGGCATAGAGACGGCTCCTTTCAAAGAGATAACCCGGACTACATCAGTCTTTATCCTCAACCCGCCGGGCCGTGCGGGTCAACTCAGGCGCGACCGGCCGGAGACGGCAATGGGTCGCCAAACCCGCTATAATAGTCAGCGTTATCACGGAGTTTTATGGCGCTACCCATCAAAACGTGCGTAATTTGCTCGGAAGAGTTTGAGCTCAGGCCAGACAAGCCTGGCTTCGCCAACCGGTGCCCGGCTTGCAGCGTTCCGGAATCCACCGAACCCGAGGCCAAGGACCACCTCGACGCTATCAGCCGCAAAGCTGAGAGCGAAATGAATGAGGAGAGACGCCGCACCATCCGCGACATGCTTTACCGCAAAGAGAGCTGACAGCGTTCGGGTCCGAGCACAGTGCGGGCAAGCGATCTAGCCGCGGCGTAGCGTGATGAGTGTGATCTCTGGCAAGCAGTCAAAGCGAAACGGAAGTCCCGTTGTGCCGATGCCGCGATTGACGCTCAGCTGCAAGCCTCCAAGACGGAACCACCCCTCCACATATTTCTGTCCCAACGGCGGCAGTTGCAACGCGCCCACCAGCGGCAGGCGCACTTGCCCACCGTGTGTGTGACCGCTCAGCATCAAGCCAATCGCCTTTCCCGCGGGCGTCTTCAACAGTTGGTCGGCGTAATCCGGCGCATGGCACATGAGAATAACTGGTTCATCCGCATGATTGCGTATCGAGGGAGGAATAGCTAACTCCGGCTTGGGACGCCCCATCACTGGATCGTCAACTCCGGCCAGCCAGAACCTGCCGCCGCCGCGCTCCACCGGCAGGCAGCTATTATCGAGGACCGTGATGCCGTTGCTGGTAAGCGCTTCGGTCACTTCTTTTGATCCCACCACGACGTCATGGTTGCCGAGTACAGCATAAATTTTCTTGCATTGCAGTTCTTTCAAAATATTGGCGCATTGCCATGCGGCGCCGATGGCAAAATTCCTGGGCGCAGGCCCAAAGCTCACATAGTCGCCGGTCAAGAAAATAGCATCAGGCCGCAAGTCATTGACCCGGTCATTCACTCGACGCAGAAAAAATGGCTCCGAGTACTCATCCATGTGAATATCGCTGATCTGCGCAATGCGAAATCCGTCCAATGTCGCAGGCAGCCCGCCCAGATAGATATCGCGTTCGACGACATCAATCCAGTGGCGCTCAATCTCGCCTGAATAAAGAGCCAGAGCCGCGGCAACGCCAATGCTTACCTTGAGAAAACGGCGGCGACTGACCGGCGAGTGAGTGATCGATTCAAAAAGCGCCATGATTCATCTTAACCAGCTGCGACCGAGCGGCAGGGGTCGGCGGTTTCGGCTCGAAAGCTTCGATGTGGTCGCACGTCCCTTTATGCGCGATGGCTTCAAAGGTTGTGAATCGGCCGGTAAAGTTATCGCTCGACCGCGAGCAGATGTTTGGACCGGTTGGTGCACGTCCGTCGACGATCAACCACATTCGTCTTGCCGCCGCCCAGGACGGAACGCTGTTGGGGATTCAGCACGACGTGGTCATGAACACTTCAGTGCTAGAGGACTTTGTCGAACACTCGGAAGTTGTCTCAAAGGACCTGTATCAGAGCGGCGCCACCTCGGTGACAGCGAAGGTAGTAGAGGCGAACCTTGGAATATCAACTTTCATGCGCGCGCCAGGCGAGGCAACGGGGACTGCAGTGCTTGAGATTGCTCTCGACGAACTTGCCGAGAGATTGAAGATGGACCCGATCGAACTTCGCCTGAAGAACCACGCCGAAACTGACCCGAGCCATGAGGGACGTCCCTGGTCGAGTAAACATTTGCGAGAGTGTTATAGAAGAGGCGCGGAAGAATTTGGATGGGCTAGACGGAATGCAATGCCGGGTCAGCGCGAAGAGGACAATTGGCTGATCGGTCATGGTATGGCGACGGCGATGTTCCGGCCTACTTCCCTCGCGACCTATTTTCCAGGCTACTTGAGATGAAGGGTGACGCAGGAGCGAGGGTTTTGCTGCGCTTTGCAAAGGGAGTCGAACTGATGGGTGGGGAACTAGACATCGATACTGCTGACGATCTGGCGCAGGCTCAACGACTGTGGAGTGGGCAAACGGCACAATGGCGTGCGGAGGAGTGAAACGCCTGGCCCCGCTCCTCCGACGCACGGAAGTCTAGCTTTTGCTTCCGGAGTGGGATTGTTGCCCGCCCTTCACTTGCGCTTCGTGGCTGGGCTGACTATGGGAGTTGGAACCAGATGATTTTGAAGCCTGGTTTTCTGTCCCCGAGTGCGAGTGTTGCCCGCCCTTGACTTGTGCTTCATGGCTGGGTTGGTTATGAGAACGGGACTCAGATGACTTCTGAGTCTGATCGTCATTCCCAGAGCGCGAGTGTTGTCCGCCTTTTACCTGTGCATCGGTATCGGGCTGGTTCTTTGAGCGTTCGCTAACGTGTGGCATGAACGTGTCCTTTTTTTGAGAGATTGACTTCCATGCCTGTCTTCGATACTGGTTCGATTAAGCTGGTTGTCCGTCTCGAAACTATCAACTTTTATGTCACCAAGCTTTCAGGCGGCTAGCGCTTCTTCGAAACGAATCGGGATCTTGTCACCGCTTAAGGGCAACCTGTGCCATGCCGATCGTAAGCGGAGCGAAATTAGTTCATTGCAAGGTTATGAGCTGCAGCAATCTGCTTGATCATCGATAGGTGGGTGGAGACGACGTCCGCTCCCTCACTTGCCGCATTCTTCACCACTGGCGACGTACCTGACTCGGCTTCCTTCTTGAAATCCTTGAGATCGTCTTCGTGATCCTTCAGCATAGCCTTGATATATTCCTGGTCGAACTCTTCTCCAGATAGTCCCTTGAGTTTTTTGATTTCGGCTTGTTGCATCATTGTGGGGCTACTGGGTACCGCAACTCCTGTCTCGCTTGCAACTTGCTTCATCTGATCGCCGAGTTTCATATGGTCTTCAACCATTTGGTGGCCAAACTTCTTCACGTCGGGGCTTGTGCCGTTTTCCTCAGCGAGTCTACCCATCTGCACCTCCGCCATTCCACCTTTCAGAGCTTCCGAGACGAAGTGTTTGTCGAGCATTGTGGCGTCCGCGCCAGACTGAGCTTGCAGGAAGTTCGTGCCGAAGACAACCGCGACGCCAAAAAAACCTGCGAAAAGAAACGAGCCTTTACTGTTTGTCATGAGATACCTCCATTTTCAGTTGGGCCGCTGCGATTTCGGCCCGGTTGCACATCGTTAGGACGCGCGATATCCAAGCCGAGTTGCCCATGGTTAGGACGAGGTGTCTGCAAGGGGAGATCCGTCGCGGCCAATTTTCTCGAGCTGGAATGCCGCATAAATCAGCGCAATATGCGAGAAGGCCTGGGGAAAGTTCCCGAGCAATCGTTTTGACTTTGGATCGTATTCCTCCGACAGAAGCCCAACATCGTTCGAGAGCGACACAAGATGTTGAAAAAGTCTTCTGGCATCTTCGGCGCGGCCAATTGCGTGAAGACTGCTCACCATCCAGAAACTGCATGCGAGAAATGCGCCTTCTCCCGGCGGGAGTCCGTCATCGACCTTCGCCGTGTCATATCGCCGAACGAAGCCGTCGACCATCAATTCCCGCTCGATGGCCTCGATCGTAGCTCGAACGCGTGGATCTTCGGCAGGAAGAAATCCAACGAGCGGCATCAGAAGCAACGCCGCATCGAGTTGGTCTGACCCATAAGACTGAACGAATGTTTTCTTTTCGCGGTTGTACGCTTCTCTGCAGATTTGCTCGTGGATTGTGTCGCGAATTGATTTCCATCGGGAAACAGGGGCGCGATATTTGAGCTCTTCAGCCAACTTTATGGCACGATCAAATGCCACCCACGCCATCATCTTGGAGTAAGTAAACTGCTTCGGTTCGCCACGTGTCTCCCAGATGCCTTCATCGGGCTCTTGCCAGATTTTCTCAAGGTGCTCAAGCAGCAGAGCGAGTACACGAAACTCCTCTTCGCCATGAGAGGCCAGGCTCTGCTGCGCACGATAGAAGCAGTTCAACGTCTCACCATAAATATCGAGTTGCAGCTGCGTCGAAGCGGCATTGCCCACTCGCACCGGCTTTGAATTCTCGTATCCTGGAAGCCAATCGACCTCCCACTCCACGAGTTGCCGCTCGCCTTTGAGACCGTACATGATCTGGACTTGATCGGGGCTGCCCGCCAAAGCACGCAACAGCCAATCCTGCCAGGCCGTAGCCTCTTCGTAATAGCCGGCCTTGGCAAGCGCAGTGAGGCACAAGGTAGTATCGCGCAGCCAGCAGTAACGATAATCCCAATTGCGTACGCCGCCAATATGCTCCGGCAGCGAGGTTGTCATTGCGGCTACCAGTCCGCCGGTCGGACGGTAGGTCATCGCTTTAAGGGTGATGAGGGATCGTTCCACGATGTCCCTGTACTGGCCTTGATACGCTAATCGGCTGCTCCACTTGCACCAGAAATCCTCGGCGTCCTTCTCTGCCTGGTCCGCATCGATCGGCGGTGGTTCGGCTTCGTATGAAGCTCCATAGGTCAGAGTGAACCACGCCCGCTGGCGAGCTTCGATCGTGAAGTCCGCGACAGTCTTGAGGTCTTCACCGCGCGCAGGAACCGATGAGTGAAACATGACCAGGTTGGGGCCTGCTACCGCTCGGACTCCGTCACTTAATGAGGTAACCCATGGAATCGTCCTGCCGTAATCGAACCGCAAAACCAATTCCATGCGGAGCGAGACTTTTCCGCGTATCCCTTCAACAATGCGCACAACGTCTGAGTAGTGCTCGCGAATCGGCATGAAGTCAATCAGCTTGATTGCGCCTTCATCGTTTTCGAAGACAGTCTCGAGAATGAGCGTGTGATCGCGATAGCGACGAACAGAGTTGGTCGAGTTATTTGCCGGAAAGATGCGCCAATAGCCGTTTTCCTCAGTTCCGAGCAACGCGCAGAAACATGCTTCGGAAGAGAACGATGGCCAGCAGAGCCAGTCAATCGAACCATTATTGTTGACCAGCGCGGCCGTTTCGCAATCGCCGAGGAGCGCGTAATCTTCAATTCTTGTGGCCATAATTTATTGCTCGTGGTAATTGCGCATTAGACCCCCGTCAATGACAAACGTTGACCCGGTGACGTAGGAAGCATCGTCAGAGCAGAGGAAAGCAACCAGCCCGGCCACATCTTCCGGGGTTCCGATGCGTCCGAGAGGAATGTTTGCCAGCAGCACGTTGAGCTTGGGCTTGTCTTCGAGAAGAGCTTTGTTAATTGGCGTAGAAATCGCCCCTGGGGCAACATTATTCACGGTGATTCCCAGCGGGCCCAATTCAACAGCGAGGTCGCGCATGAGCATACGCAATCCCCCTTTGGCGCAGCAATAAGTAGCGAACCCTGGAAATACCATATCCTCGTGCACTGAGCTGATATTGACGACGCGGCCAGGTCTATTGGCATCGCGCAACCGGCGAACGAATGCCTGTGTCATGAAGAATGGTCCGCGCAGATTTACGGCCATCACCTGGTCGTAATCGCTCTCGGCGGTATCTATGAAGGCCGACTTATGTTCCACTCCCGCGTTATTAATTAGAATGTCGGAAGATCCAAAGCGCTCCCACGCAGCATCGACCAGCTTCTTCATGTCTTGCATTTCGGTTACGTCAGCCTTGACAATTTCGGCATCCGTGCCGGCTTTCTTGACAATGCGCTCGGTCTTTTCGGCTCTCTCCGGTGTGCCCAGGTAATCCACAATGATCCTTGCGCCTTCAGCGCCAAGCCGCTCGGCAATTGCTTGACCGATCCCCGAACTTGCTCCAGTGACGATGGCCACCTTCCCCCTCAGGCCGTGCATGATTCCTCCATCTCGGATGTGACTTGTCTCTTGCATGGAAGGCATTTCGTCAAAAGCGGTCCTCCGTGCACGATAGGCGAACATATCCATGGCCAGCTTCGAGTACCGTGCGTCGGTATGCAAGGAGCTTTCGAACACCACTGAAAGCGCTTCATTCCCGTGCTCGATTCATATGGGCCGCGGCGGCCATCGAAGCTATGTATTGGTGCGGGTTCGCGAGAGAGATCCCAGCATTCTGTAGCATGATGGCGATGTCATTTCTGTTGAGCCGTGTTCCATCATAGTCGACTATAATTTTCCGGTTATTTTCCTGATGCCTCAATCGCCAAATCCCATAAAGATTGCGGATTTCGTCGAGACAGGTCGCCTCCCGTTTCCCGAGCGGACCTTCGTATCTGTAGTATGCCTGTACCGGTATCATAAGCAACTCCACATAGCCTAAAGAGTTACAAACCGTGCGCTTGAACGGCAGATTGAGGCGTGATCTTCTAAAGGGCTTCGTAAGTCGCGTCCCCAAGGCCTTAGAGCGATAACAGTGGCTAAACGTTGCCTACGAATCTGGTCAATCCATGTTCTGCATTTTTTGGGCTGGGGAGCCAACCTTGGTAAGATTCACGAATTCTAACTTTGCTAACGGAGGAGAAGTCCTCCTGATGGGGAGTACAAATTGCTGTCAATCGGAGAATCGGCAACGGTTCATGCCAATGGCCGCAAGGAGTTCGCTCACCGAAGTATGTTGTCGCGAGAACAAGGAAATACGGGTCAAACCCTATCGTCAGAAACTCCACGACTACAGCAGGCGAGACACTGGTCATTCGAGCCAGATCTCCGCAACTCGCGAGGGGGTCGTTACTCAGGCAATCCAATTAATCGCTCATCCAGGTTTCATTCGCGTGTTTGAGAATCCAGGCCCATCGCGGCTCTCTGGCAATTGAAGAGTACAGGCGAATGCGGCCTGACTCTGCCTGGCGCGACGTTGTCCATGCGCACCAAAATCTCTTTCTTCTCTTAGAGAAGCGTTGAGTCTTTGTCAGCCTGTTCAAACTTGGCAGACTCCCGCACCTTAAACCGGCACGCGGCAGGCATCTAGGGCCGCTGGAAGCAGCACAAGGGGTGGAGCGCGTCCAACGCAGGTGTTGCCCGTGAGCAATCCCGAGCCGAAAGGCTGGGTGTTAGCGGGACGTTCATTGGCACTTGAGCGAACTGTGGCCACTGCGTTTATTGCCCGTCACTCGCCACGAAATCTCAAGGAATTGTTGATTGCCGTTTTGCTCGTATCATGTTCGTAGCGACGCTTGATTATTAGTCGATTGTGTCGAGAGGAGTGGACGATGCGTGTATTCGTTGCAGGGGCAAGCGGAGCGATCGGCGAACCGTTAGTTGCGGAGTTGTTAAAGAATGGGCACTCCGTAGTGGGAATGACAACGAGCGAGGCGCGGGCGAAGATTCTGGAGAGCCAGGGAGCCGAGGCAGTGATCGTGGACGCATTTCATGCAGCGGAGGTAGAGGCTGCGCTGCGTCAGGCAAGAGCGGAAGCAGTAATCGATGAATTGACGTCTCTGCCAAAGGAGCAGAGTGAGATGCCGAAGTATGCAGCGGGTGACAGGAGGCTGAGGATTGAGGGCGGAGGGAATTTGTTTCGTGCGGCAATCGCGAGCGGTGTTCGGCGGTATCTGCAACAGTCGAGCGGATTCTTTCTGAAGGCGGCTGAAGGAACATTGGCGGATGAGTCGTCTCCGTTGGATGTCAATGCAAGTCCGGGTGTGGCGGCCAGTGCGCGGACCTATACAGAACTGGAGGCACGACTTTTTAGCTCCAGTGCAATTGAAGTTGTCGCTCTGCGGTATGGATTCTTCTATGGACCGAAGACGTGGTACTACCCCGGCGAGGCGGCGGCAAACATGGTCATGCGGCAACAGAATCCGGTAGTAGGTAACGGCCAGGGAGTGTCGTCGTTTGTGCATATTAACGATGCCGCGGTTGCAACGGTTGCGACGCTAACGGCAGAGCCTGGCGTATACAACCTTGTTGATGATGACCCTTCGCCGCAGTCCGTTTGGCTACCTGCGTTTGCGAAGTTTGTTGGTGCTCCAGCGCCTCCGCGTATGAGCGAGACAGAAGCGGCAGCAATTGGAGGGGAGGATGTGGTGTATTACGCAACTAAGTTGAGCGGAGCCTCGAATGCGAAGGCCAAGCGGGTTCTAGGGTGGAGGCCTCGACGGTTGGAATGGCTGGGGGCATAAATGAACTTCAAGAGGTCCTCTTTATGAATCAGAAATTCGCCGCAATTATCCTCGGTGGTACTGGGCAAGTCGGTGGTGCAGCGGTAGCGGAGCTGCTGGCAATTCCGGAATGCAGGGAAGTGGTGATGGTGACAAGAAAGCCCATTGCGCCGCGCTCGCGGGTGCGCAACGTCGTTTTTGATACCGGCGCAGCTGACTTTGCCGAGCGCATTGCCGCCGTTGCCCGCGAAGTTCTAAGCCAAGGTCCCGTCAGCGCCGTGAGTTGTGTGGGTGTTGGTTCCGGATCGGCGCGCTGGAGCGAAGAACAATTGAAGCGGCTTGAAGTCGGCGTTGTCGGTGCCTTTGCGAGCGGCTGCCGTGACGCCGGAATTGACCAGTTTTGCCTACTTTCTGCGGTAGGAAGCACAGCCCGCAGCAGGTTTCGATATGTTCGCGTAATGGGCATGAAGGAAGACACCGTGCGTAATGTCGGTTTTGCCCGCCTCGCCATCTTTCGCCCCGGCATCATTGTGGGCAACGCTCATACCCCGGCCTGGGTCGGTTGGTTGGGAAGCCTCGTGCCTGGGCCGTTCGGCAATATCGATCAGCGAATTCTCGGTCGCTCAATCGCCGCGGAGATAGCGTTGCACAGTCGAGAGACTGGTGAAGTTATCCGCGAAAATGCAGCAATGAAAAAGCTCGCTGCGCAGTTCAATAGCGCACCTCAGGAATTCTTGCGTGGGGTCTAGTTTCTCCCCTTTTGGTTCCCATCAGATGGTGAATGAGGTTTGCTCCTGCTCACGCCTTCGGTTTCGGGAACTCCTCGATGTGCTGTTCGCCTTTCCGGCCAAAGTAGATCACCCGTTTGCCGGTCAGAAAGGCCCAATAGCCAATCACGCCTGCCGCGGTCGACCGCTTCACAAATTCGGGGTACCGCACCGTGTCTGCCTGAGCGCCGCGAATCGCCGCCACCAAGGCAGCGCCGTCGAAATCTGCCGCGATAGGATCGGGATTCAAGATCATTGGCACCGTGTGCGTGCTTCCGTCCGTCAGATAGTGAATCTTCTGCTTCGTCGCGAAGTCCACGAGGTATGATTCCACTCCGGCTTCGAGCAGCCCTTTGACCACATCGGGAAAAGTCATCTTTCCTTGTTGCGTTGCGATCGCCAGTTCGTGAATCACTTGTTTGCTCATCTCATCTCCCTATATTCGGTCGGAAGTGTCTGCAGCCTGACCGTACACACTTTACCAGCAACCGTTATCATCAAAGATAATACTTCAGATTCAACGTGTGAGAGGACCGCTGATGTCAGTTTCTGTAAATCGTGTTTGGCGACATTTATCCGATGAGACCAGAGTCGCCGCCTGCAAACTTATTTGGGCTGAGTCAACCGGAGCATCGAAACAGGTCCTCATTGCCGCACTCGCAAAAGAGAAAAAACTGAGAGAGGTATTTGTCCGCAAATCCCCCATTGAGAGGCTGGTCAACTGGACGGCGACAACCATGACTTTGCCTGACCCAATCGTGGAAGAGATGCTGAAGAAGTATCTTCTCCATGAGCATCGCGCCGTGATTATCAGCTTTCTCGAATTGCTCCAAATCCCCCATTCCGAGGGCATGATCGAAGAGAACTTTGACTACGCCTCCCTGACCAATGAGTGCGTCCAAGAGGCTGCACGTAGCTTACTCGCATCCGCAGATCGCATGGGCGCAGAACTGTACCTGAAGTACCTCGTGCTTCAAGGCGGTCCTTGGGAAGGAATTGAAGAAATCCTGCCGACCGGAGAGTGAAGGCCGCTTGCAGGTGCTCCGCTTCATTGTTGGCGACACCGGGTACCCTATGACCGGGAATTTGGAGACCAGTCGGAAAGGGATGCTTTCCTATCTTCTTTATAGCGCGCCTTTGCGGAATGGCTCGGCAACGATTTGCCATTCGTCTTCGTAGACCACGTAGCCAGGCTTGTCGGTTTTAATCTTCTTCACACGAATACCGTTGTGTTCGAGGACATGTACCATCTCGTAGATGCAAGAGATGTGCTCTGCGGAGTTGGTTTTGAACCAACAGATGCCAAGGCTAAGCTCGCCACGTCGGAAGAAATTTGGCTTTTCCAAATTCTCGCTGAACCAAGCTCGCAGTTCGTTGAGTTTGTCGGCGCCTGGACCTCTTGATACGTTTCCACTCCAATGCAAGCGCCGCAGCCTGAAATATTCCTTGCTCGACATGACTGCCTGATGATGGGGTAGTCCAGTTCTTACTGTGGGGTTTTGACTTTCTGGATGGCCGCTAAGTAGTTGATTTGATGGTGGACGCGGTAGGAATCGAACCTACAACCTGTCGGTTAAGAGGGGAAATTCGGCCATTTGCACAGACTTGCACCATGCCGCATAAGTGCTCATTATAAATAGGTTATAAGAAATTTCTCTTGCATTGACTTGCACAAAAAAGCCCCAAAATCCAATCCGAACAGCCACCAAAACAGCCATCAGATTTGGTAACATATGTGATGTAAGAGATGTCGCACAGAGGTGGCGTATGGCTAAGCAAGTGAAGGGTGTTTATGAAAACCCGCCGGAGAGCGGAATCTGGTGGATTCTCTATTACGTCGAAGGAAAACGGCACCGGGAGAAGGTCGGACGCCGTTCCGACGCGGTTGCTCTTTATCAACGCCGGAAGACCGATGCCCGAATGGGGATCAAAATGCCAGAGATCCGCCCTCGCCGCGCTGTGCTTTTCGAGGAGATCGCGGCGGATGCCCTCGTTTACTCGAAGGAGCATAAAGCCTCGTACCGTGGTGACCGTGCGACTGTCGTCAAGCTCCTGCCGGTCTTTGGCAAGACTCCCATAAACGAGATCACGCCACAGACGATCAAAGCCTACCTGGACACGCGAGACGATCTGAAGAAGACGACGATCAACCGTTATCGCGGGACATTATCGATGATCTTTCAGGAGGCTATCCGCAACGGCAAAGCGACTGCCAACCCGGCGAGGCTGGTCCGCCTTTACAAGGAGGAGAATGGCAGAGTCCGGTTTATCTCCTATGAGGAAGAGGCGACCATCCGTGCCATCATTCGCGAGAGGTGCCCAATCCATGAGCCCGAGTTGACCTTGGCTCTCGAAACAGGAATGCGGCTGGGCGAGCTGTACTCGCTCGATTGGGACCGTGTCGATCTGGAACGCAGGCAGTTGATCCTACTGAAGACCAAGAACGGCACAGCCCGCGTCGTGATTCTCACCGAGGCAGCAGTATGCGCCCTCAAAGAGCTGTGGGAGCGCCGCAACTCGACTTCGCCTCATGTGTGCCTCACCCGCTATGGCGAACCGATGATCTCCCCCCGCGCCTGGTTTGAGCTGGTCATGCTGGAGGCTATAAAGAAGAACTCTTCGCTTCGTGACGTTACGTGGCACATCTTTCGACACACGTACATCTCTCGCCTTGTGATGGCCGGGGTAGATTTGAGAACCGTGCAGGAGCTTGCCGGTCACAAAGACATCAAGATGACCGTTCGCTACGCGCACCTTGCGCCAGCGCATAAGCTGGCGGCCGTAGACAGACTGGCCGAATACCGGCAGGAACAGGAAAGGGCTAAACGGCAAGAGGCAACAAAGCTCGCTTTCGCCGCTGCTTGACCGCTCAACACTAGGTATTCACCCTTATTGGGCGCTCCACGAGTGGGAAGCGCTGTTGGCATCAACCCGGAATTCCGCGGAAGCTGATCAGCGTATACTTGGCGGACTTATGAGAATTGATCGACCAGGGATAGGTTTCATGTTGGAATCCACCCCGCCACGGGAGGATCTCCGTTGGCTAGAGGGGTTGCGATGACAACGCGGTACTCGAATGCTACGGCGAATCAGCATTACATCTCGCAAGTCGAGCAGCGGCTCAATGCACGGAATCCTAAAGCGAAGCCTTGCAATCAGTGCATCTATTCCTTATCGCTCGTGAACAGAGAAGCTTTTACTCTCGCACTCGATCCCCAGGAAGGACGCTTGATCTCTAAGAACCTGTCCCTGCGCGATCTCTTCAGTTTCGACGTACTTCCCAACAACGTACGCAGAAACTACGAGGAGGCGTTTCAAGAGTATGAAGGCACCTTGCGAACCAATACGGTTTCGCTTCTAAGAAAGCTCGATCAAGGCCCCGAAGACATCAAGGAAGAAATTCTGGCGATCTTCGTCGCCAAATTCATGAACTTTCTTCGCAATCCGTATTCCATAAAAAAGGCCCTAGACACCGTAGGTGGTATCACGCGTTTCGAGCCTACAGATCCTGCCTTGCTAACCCAATTCAACGCCGTGCTCACTGGAAGCAAACCGCACCAGGATCACTTGTGCGCAGAACTCGGAATCACCACCGACGAATATCGCATGTGGCTAGCTTCATTGTTCATGATGCTCATGCGGCCAAATCCACAGGAACCGAATCTCATGGAGCTGACTGTCAAGCAGCTATTCGAGAGGCCATCCGGCTTCCCTATGGTGTGTGTTCATCGGTACACCGGCGACGATGCAGATAAGCGATGCCTTCTGTCTGATCGAGGCTTTGCAAGCCCGTTGCCGGACGAGCCCCACCTATCCTTCAACTTCAATCTTTGTTCGACTGCATTCATCACTTATCTTTTTGGGTCGGTTGACGACCTTAAGCTTCCAGTCGCGCCCCCTCCGCACCTCATTGAGCGGTATAAAACCCTGGGCAAGACTGTCTATGTTCATCCGTTCGTCAATGATTTCACGGCACTCGCCCGGTATAACCAGAATGTTGTCTATCAGTGCCACCGGACGGTTTATTCGTCTTCGCGAACTGTGCACGGCGTGAACACCGTTTGAACGCCGCTAAGAACTGGGGATTGCGTTCGAAATAGTCCCCTGAACGCCCTTCTCGGCACCTTGAATTCACGATTGGCGCAAAATCCACTGTTCACTTATTGAGGGCCGCGGCTATTGTTAGAACGCCAGCTTCGTAGCGACTATAGAGTTGGTTAGTCCTGCCAAGGGCCTCCCGCTGGCCATGACCGCTTCCAATGCCCCACGATCGTCAACCCGGTTAGGAGCGGCATCAAGAACCGCTCGATGTCGGCCATGACGTTCTTCAGTGGCACAGCCTCAATGTACAGACGATTCTTGGAATTGAACGCGGCCCACTGGCGTTGCTTTGATTCATCTTCAAAGAATTCAGCGGTGAACGCGCGCGGCGGCGCTGCGATGGGAATCACAGTTCTTCGCCGTTCAAATGTCCTCATGATCGCCTCGGCGAGCAACTGTCCGTCGAACGGGAAAAGCTCTGACAGTGCGCGCACATCGTGGAAGTCCTTCATGCGGCTGTTCGCCATGCCGAGCTTCACCATTGCCTCAAACTTCTCAGCGACCACGGTCTCTTTGGGATATGCCAGCAGCAACGGTGCCGGCCCATTGAGGATCGTTGGAAACGAAGTCTCGACTGGCGGGGGCGTGATGGTGTCTCCGAACCCAATATCGATTTGCATTGGAATCCGCGCCCTCTCCAAATAGCTCAGGAAGGTGACACGGACCCCCTCATAGTCTGCATCTTCCTTGATGCGCTGCGCTTTGACGCTCTCCGGATCAAACTGGAGACCGTCTTCATCGACGGCGAGCGCACAGATCTCCTTGAAGATGGTTGCAAAACGGCTCGGATCGTTGTCGCCATTGGAGAGAAAGTCGGCGTCCCGAGTCGGCCGGTGGGCTTGCTCTGTCCAGAGTTCAAAAAGCAGTGCGCCCTTAAGAACGAAAATCTTCTGGTATTCCGACTGGCTGATGCGGAAGAGAAGCCGTTCCAGAGCATACTTCGTGAGTAGTAGCCCGAAATCTTCATTCCGCTGCCGCGCGAGGTTTGCCAGCCGTTGCCGGACAGAAGCCGCGAGATTGGTGACATTCTTGGTCAAGATAGGGACTCCATATAGGGGCGCATCACGTTGGCGACCCGGCAAACCTTCGCTGCCTCCCAGAGTTCGTCCATCGACGCCTTCTTCTCACGGAAGCACTCCCGAAGAGCTTGAATCGCAAGTTCCGTTCCTACTTTCGACCGGAACTTGAAACAGTCGGCAACCGTTTTTGCCGGGCTGTAAACTTTGATTTTTGCACCCTCAATCGTATGCTCCACTGCGCCGAAGGTAAGAGACGGGCCGGAGAAACGCACCACGCGAATCGGAGGATACTCAAAGCTGGGCGTCCAGGCTCCCTGCTTGAGGGCGATCCAAACCTCAAATGGATTCTCGGTCGTGACTTCATGGAATCGCAGCGCGGACGAGAGGCAGACGACTGCCTGTGGCACTTTGCGGCAGACCTCCACCAGCGTCCGATTCTCCGTGGG
>JBEKWJ010000066.1:0-23103 GCA_049513195.1 Occallatibacter sp. | reverse complement strand
GTCCTGAAAGATTCCGCACATTACGGAATGAGGCTCAATGGTGAAGATGCTGGTGTTCAAGATGCTACGCTCGTAGCGGATGTCGTGGCTCACAATATCTTCATCGGATTCGAGCACGCGGCGGAACAAGGAGGCGAAAGGCGTCACGGCGCCGATTGCGCTGCCTTCAAGGTCTTTGGCCTGTTCGGCATCGGCGGCGAACAGATGCGCAAAATTTGAATTGCACTCAATAATCTTCAGAGACTCATCGACAATCACCACGGCAGATGGCATTTTTTGCAGCAGCGCATTGGCCTTTTTCTGCGCCAGCCGGCGCGTATATGTGGCGCACATCATGCGCTCCGCGTTGCGCGCGATCAATGCATGGGCGAAGTCGCGGCAGGAGTCATATCCGCAGCCGCCGCAGTTCAACTCATCCTCGGCGGAATACTTTCCTACCGTGCGCAATGCATCCCGCAATTGCAGTTCGCTGTATTCGTTGCGCTCAATGGGTGCGGCGGCATAGTGCTGGCCAATTCCCAGTGTGAGTCGGCGCGGAAGATCGCCGGCAGGCTTTGCGTAGTGGACAATGTCGTACCGGCGACGCGCGACCGACGTGTTGCGCGCAGCCTTCGGCCCGTTCACGCAGGAACCGGCGCACGCGGTCAATTCAAAGAAAATATTGTGCTCGGGCTTCCACTCGGCAATCCCCTTCAAGGCCTGTTCGACATTTGAGATTCCCGAGAAGGACATGAATCGCGAACTGTTGGCTTCACGGTCGGCGGTAATGCCCGGAATCATTCCACCATCGATGGGATAAAGCGCGCCTTCTTGAGCATCCTCCGGCTCGAAGCGATCAGCCGGAGTTTCTGCAATCTCCTCCAGATGAATGTTTTCTTCGCTCAGCCAACGATCCAGATCTTCGAAGGTGAGCACCGCATCCAGAAGCTCGGGATGCTGTTCGGCCTCCTTCTTTTTCGCAATGCAAGGCCCGATGAAGACCGTCGCAATTTCGTCACCATAATGCGCACGCAGCATTTTGCAATGCGTCAGCAAGGGCGACAGAACACCGAAGATATGAGGCTGACACTCGGGATGATATTTGCCGATGAAATCCACGACCACGGGACAAGCGGAAGAGATCCATATCTGCTTTGGGTCACTGCGCATCAGTTCGTAGACGCTGGCCGAGACCTGCTGAGCGCCCAGCGCAGTTTCAGACACAGCAAAGAAGCCCAGCTTCTTCAGGGCGTGAATCAATTGGGCCGGCGTTACCCCGGAAAACTGCGCAACAAACGAAGGAGCGAGTGAGACAATCACTTTGCGCCCGCTCGCCAAAAGGGCTTTGGCGCTCGGTAAATCGTCGCGCACTCGCTTTGCGTTACTGGGACAGGCCAACACGCAATTGCCGCACATAATGCACAGCTCAGGCACCACGCGCGCATAACCATCTTGAACCCGAATCGCTTTCACCGGGCATTCGCGGATGCACTTGTGGCAATCCTGACACTCGCGCTCCTGGGTGTAAATGGAATTAAGCTGTTCCATGATCCCCCTGCGCCGGCTCGTTCAGTTGCTGTAGAATCTCGCGCAATCCAGCAACAGTGACGCCTTGGTGGAGAACTCCGCCAATCATAAGATTAGGTCCCTGCTTGCACTGGTCCTGACAGAGCCTGCCCGTCAAGCGAACGGAAGCCTGCAATCCGTTATTCATCAGATACGCATTGATGATGGCGAGGTTCTCAGAGTTTCCTCGCGCAAAACAGGAACTTCCCAGGCAAACCTCAATCTCGACAGCGCCGTCATCCAGTGCCATAGCTCACCTCATTGGTTCTGCAACTGAACGAATTGTGAAGAGACATCAGGCGAAATGCCGGGGAGAGTCTCAGTCACTCCTCGTCCGCCCTGTCCCTGCCCTGCAAATCGGCCGAGTGAATGAATCTGTCCGCGCAGGCATTGATTGCAATCCGTTGCGCTTTCATCAATGCAAGCCTTCGCGGGATAAATCTCATACAGCCGGCGATACTTCACTGGTGTCAGATTGGGCATCACCACATTCGCGCCAACTCTGAGCCCCTGCTTTCGTCCATCAAGTTTGTTGATTGTGGCCAGCGCTGTCGTGCTCGGAATGTTTGCATCCGGGCAGACAATGCGCGTCAGGGAAATCATCTTGTAGACCATCTCTTCGCTATTTGGAACTTGCTCGGATAAGGCAATCGCCGGGCGGAGAGCGCCAGAACCCAATGGTGTGGCAGCATGTGCAATATAAGGACCGATGCCGATCATGTCCAGATTCAGCGCGCGAAAGGTGAGAATATCTTCGGCAAGACTCTCGAAGGATTGGCCAGGAATGCCGACCATGACGCCGCCGCCCGCCTCGTACCCAAGACCCTTCAAATGCCGCAACAGCGTCAGACGATCAGGCCCGCCGGAAACGCGGCTGGGGTGGATCGCGCGAAAAAGTTCTTGATTCGAAGTTTCAAAGCGAAGCAGATAGCGATCCGCGCCCGCGGAGCGCCAGAGTTGTAATTCATCTTCCTGCCGCTCACCCAGGCTGAGCGTCACCGCCAGTGAAGTCTCGCGCTTGATCCAGCGCACAATCTCTGCAATCCACTCGGCGGTAAGCTGCTCATCTTCACCGGCCTGCATCACCACAGTTCCGTAGCCTAGTCTTTCGGCCTCACGAGCGCAGTCAAGAATCTCATCTCTAGTCATGCGGTAGCGCGTCAGCGCGCGATTGCCCTGCCGCAGTCCGCAATACATGCATTGGCGCACGCAGTGACTGGAGACCTCGATCAACCCGCGCAGATGAATGGCATCGCCGACGTGCTGGCTGCGCACGGCGTCGGCCCGTTCATACAATTCCTGCAAACGGCTTGGATGGCTCTCACGGAGCCATTCAAGAAGATCGACTTTGGTCATTTCGGTCATGGCTGATCGACGAGCACCATATTACCTTCATCTTCTAAACAAAAACGTCGCGTTCGCCGCCGCGCACTTTGTTCAACATAGGCAGCGCACAATCGGTCTGCTGTTCATCCATCTGTTGCAGTTCAATTGAGATGAGCTTCTCGCCAGAGGTTTTTGCTTGCGGGCTGGCGTAGTCGCAAAGGTACTCCTGAAACGTTGAAAGCGCGTTCGGATGGCAGTGATACTTGATCTCTCCCGGCTTAGCCAGGTCCATGAAGTCCTGACCGGTTCGTCCGGTGCGATAACAAGCGGTACAGAAAGAGGGCAGAAATCCCAGCGAGACAACGTCGCTGACAACCTCTTCGACGGAGCGATGATCGCCCAGTTGAAACTGGCTGCCGTTGGGATCGCCTTCGCCATCCTTATAGCCGCCTGGATCGGTGCGGCTGCCGGCTGATATTTGAGAGATGCCGAGTTCCAATGTCGAGCGGCGCACTTCCGCGGTTTCGCGTGTGGACATGATCATCCCGGTGTAAGGAACCGCGAGGCGCATGATCGCAATCATCTTCAGGAAGTCGCCGTCGCTTACCGCATGTGGCGGCCTGGAAGCAATATCGGAACCTACCGCCGGCTCCATGCGTGGAAAGCTGATGGTGTGCGGGCCAACGCCGAAGGTCTCCTCCAGATGGCGAATGTGCTGCATCATCGCCATGATCTCGAAGCGCCAATCGTAAAGTCCGAACAAGACGCCAATGCCCACATCGTCAATGCCCGCTTCCATCGCTCTGTCAAAAACCGTCGCGCGCCAATCATAGTCGCGCTTGCGGCCTTTCAAATGGACCTCGGCGTAAGTGGGACGATGATAGGTCTCCTGAAAGAGTTGAAAGGTTCCTATCTCCGCTGCTTTAAGCTGCCGAAAATGTTCTGTCGTTTGCGGCGCCAGATTCACATTGACGCGCCGGATTTCGCCGGGCCCAATTCGCGTGCCGTAAATGGTTGCGATAGATTCGAGTAGATAATCAAAGCCTTGGGGCGGCAATGCTTCGCCGGCAACCATCAGTACACGCTTGTGTCCCTGGCGAATCAGAATCCGTGTCTCTTCCGCAATCTCTTCCTGCGTCAGTGTGCGGCGCTTGAGCGACGTATTGGTTGCGCGGAAGGCGCAGTAGGTGCATTCATTCGAGCAGCGGTTGGAAATGTAAAGCGGCGCGAAGAGCACCAGCCGCGTTCCGTAGATCTCTTCCTTGATCTGTTTCGCCGCCGAAAATATCTCACTCAGCAACTCCGGACTTTCGACCAACGAAAGGCAAGCGACCTCGTCCATGGAGAGTCCTTGCCGTTCGCGCGCCTTGGCCAGCAGTTCGTGAACGCGTGCCGTAGTTGGGCGCACCGCGTGCGTCAGTATGCTTTCGATCTCCTCTGGGTTGATAAAATCCGCATGCTCTTGCGTAATCAAGACTCCCTCCAGTTCTGACCAATCAGTCCGTGCCGATGCGTTCTCTATCCGCGCCGACCGCCTGCTCCGGGTTGTCGTTCTCGATCTTGCTATGAATCACTTCAACTGCTTTTGCGGCCGTGCAGTTAGGTACGTGTTCGCCGTCAATCATTACCGTTGGACCACATTCGCATTTCTCGAAACAGAAACCTGCGCGCACATCGAGGCGGCCTTCCAGTCCATTCTGTTCCGCATGGCGCAGTACCCCATTCAGAACCTCTTGCGAGCCTTTCAGAAAGCAGTTCGTTCCCAGGCATACGCTGACTCTGAGTTTGTCCTCGCCCTGTGTTTGCATCAGTGGCAGAGATTCCTCAGTGATCCGGCGACGGCTCTGGTAGCCGGTATGCAGCAGATGATGCGCCTTCTCTCCCCCGATATCTCCCAGAAACTTTGCATAGCACTCAGTGATGAATACATTGTCCTGCGACTTATGCAGTTGAAGCATTTTGTCCGCGTTGTACAGACCTTTTGTTCGGAGCGCCCGTGAGTCACGCGCGGTTGACACCGGTTGACCAGCGCCGCCCACGCACCCGCCCGGGCACGCCATGATCTCGATCAGATCGTAATGACTTTTGCCCGCCCGCACCTGCTCAGCAACGACGCGAGCATTCCTTAATCCGTGGACGACAGCCAGCTTGAGTTCAGAGCCGTTGAGCGTGATGGTGGCCTCGCGCAGACCTGAATCGCCGCGCACTTGCTGGAATTCAACCTGGTCCAGCTTTTTGCCCGTGACCTTCTCCGCGGCGTAGCGGAGAACCGCTTCCATCACACCACCGGAATTTCCAAAGATCACACCGGCGCCTGTATAGAAGCCAAACGGCATGTCGAAGGATTCGGGCTGCAACGCGTCGAAGATGATGCCGGCAGACTGAATCATCTGCGCCAATTCCTGCGTTGTCAGAACATGATCCACATCCGGATCGCCGTTGACGCCCATCTCCGGGCGCTGGGCCTCGAACTTTTTGGCCGTGCACGGCATGATGGCGACGACCTTCAAATCCTTGCGCTCGACGTTCATTTGATCGGGAAGCATGGCCTTCACCAGCGAGCCGAACATCGCCTGCGGTGAACGACAAGTGGAAAGATTCGGCAGCAATTCAGGGAAGTACTGCTCTGCGTACTTCACCCAACCGGGGCAGCAGGAGGTGAACATCGGCAGAGTTCCGCCTTGTGTCTTGCGCTCCAAAAATTCCGTGCCTTCTTCAATCACTGTTAGATCGGCCGCGAACGATGTATCGTAAATCTGATCGAAGCCGAGTTTCTTGAGGGCGGCCACGATGCGTCCGGTGGTGATCTCTCCCGGCTTCAAACCGAAGCACTCGCCCAGCCCCACGCGCACTGCCGGCGCAATTTGCACAATGACCGTTTTCTTTTGATCTGCAAGCAAATCCCAAACCTTATCGACCTCTGACTTTACCGTCAGAGCGCCGGTAGGGCATACGCTGGCGCATTGTCCGCAGTTGACACATTCAACATCGCCGAGCAGTTTGCCGAAGGCCGGCTGCACGCTGACCTCGTGTCCGCGATGCGCAAAATCAATCGCGCCGATGCCCTGAATCTCCCAGCACATGCGCACGCAATCGCCGCAGAGCACGCACTTGTTGGGGTCGCGAACCAGAGACGGCGAAGACTCGTCCAGCGCAACCGGCGTGTGCACCGACTTGAAGCGCACCTGCTTGATTCCCAGTCGGCGCGCCAGATTTTGCAGTTGGCAATTGGCGCTGCGAGAACACGTCGGGCAGCTCTGATCGTGATTTGCCAGCAGCAGTTCCACTGCGATTTTGCGAATTTCGCGAATCTCAGGTGTTGTGGTCAGCACCTTGAGTCCCGGCTCCGCGGGCGTCGAACATGCGCCCATGATTCCGCGGCCCTCAACCTGCACCAGGCATAGGCGGCACGCGCCATACACACTGAGTTCGGAGTGATAGCAGAAGGTGGGCAAATCGATGTTGGCCTTGCGAACAAGCTCGAGCAGGTTGCGCTCTCCTTCAATCGCTACCGTTAATCCATCGATCGTCAATGTGGGTTGCGTGACCTTGTTCATCTGGCTATATCCCCTCAACGGCATGTATTTTGCAAGCTGTGGCGCAGGCTCCGCACTTGATGCAAAGTTCCGCATTGATGTGGTGCGGCTGTTTCTTTTCTCCCGTGATGGCTCCCGTTGGGCAAGCCTTGATACACAGGCCGCAGCCTTTGCATTTCACCTGATTGATCTCAGGACTCAGCAGCGCCTTGCACCGGCCTGTGCGGCAACGCTTCTCGAAGACGTGCTCTTCGTACTCCTTGCGGAAGTAGCGCATCGTCGAGAGCACCGGGTTCGGCGCGGTTTTTCCCAGGCCGCATAATGAGCCAATCTGCACAGCGTGTCCCAGTTTCTCCAGTAGGTCGAGCGTGTTTTGATCCGCGCGCCCTTCAATCACATCGTCCAACAATGCAAGCAATTGCCTCGTTCCTTCCCGGCACAGCACGCATTTGCCGCAAGATTCGCGCTGCGTGAATTCCATGAAGAAGCGCGCAATGCTCACCATGCAGGTGCCTTGGTTCATCGCGACGAGGCCACCAGAGCCGACCATTGCGCCCACTGCTCGCAGCGACTCATAGGCGAGCGGCAGATCAAGGTGGTCTTCGGTCAGACATCCGCCGGAAGGACCGCCAATCTGCACAGCCTTGAAACCTGTCTTCCAAATCTTTCCCGCGTCGTCGGTGACTCCGCCGCCGATGTTGTAGACGATCTCGCGCAGCGTCGTGCCGAAAGGAACTTCAACCAGTCCAGTGTTGGCTACGTGCCCGGTAAGAGCAAAGGTCTTGGTGCCGGGTGATTCTGGCGTTCCAATGCCGCGGAAGACTTTGGGGCCTACGTTGAGAATGCGAGAGACGTGCGCCAGCGTCTCGACGTTATTGATGATCGTCGGCTTGCCCCACAATCCACTCTGCGCGGGGAAAGGCGGTTTGGGGCGCGGCATTCCGCGCTGGCCTTCGATGGATGCGATCATGGCTGTCTCTTCACCGCAGACAAACGCGCCAGCCCCTTCCATCACGTCACACTTCATTGACAGGCCCGTGCCGAAGACATTTTTTCCTAGAATGCCTTCGCGCTCCGCGGCTGCCACGGCGTTCCGCATGCGCTCGACAGCCAGCGGATACTCGGCGCGAACGTAGACCAAAGTCTCATTGGCGCCAATTGCCCGCGCCGCAATCATCAAGCCTTCAATCACGCTGTGCGGGTTGCCCTCCATCACGGAGCGGTTCATAAACGCGCCAGGGTCGCCTTCGTCACCGTTGCAGATGACGTACTTCTTGGTGGAATTCTGAATCCTCGCCGCTTCCCACTTCCGTCCGGTTGGAAATCCGCCGCCGCCGCGACCGCGCAAGCCGGAGTCCAGAATCGTCTTGCAAATCTCTTCAGGCGACATCTCGAGAAAGGCTTTTTTCGCCGCACGATATCCACCGTGCAGCATGTACTCGTGAATGTCTTCCGGATCAAGAAATCCGCATTCACTCAACACCAGGCGATTCTGGCGCGCGTAGAAAGGATTGTCCTCAATGCCCCGGCAACTGCTGCGCGTGGATGGATCTTTGTAGAGAAGCCGCTCCACGATCTGGCCATTGGTCAAGGTTTGCTGCACAATCTCAATTACATCTTCGCCGCGCACCTTGGTGTACAAAATGCCGTCCGGCACGATCGAAACCAGCGGCCCCATCTGGCAGAAGCCCTGGCAGCCGCTCTTGGAGAGCCGAATCTCATCGCCCGCGGCTTCAGCACGAAGTTCAAGAATCACGCGCAGTCCGGAGTTTGCGATTTCGCGCTTGAACTGCTCGTAAACCTTCATGGCTCCGTTGGCCATACAGCCAGTTCCGGCGCAGATAATGACTCGGCGCACCTGGGCATGCGTAGAAATTCCGTTCCCATTTCCGGGAGTGACTGTGAGAGCTTCCGTGTTACTCATGGCACTCCTCGGCTGAGAGTTGCTCAGCAGTCGAGGCGGTTTCATTCGATGCCTCCTCGGCTTTGATCGCATCTACCAGAGCCACCGCGCGCTCGGGTGTGATCTGTCCATACACTTGCTCGTCGATGACTACGACCGGCGCCAGTCCGCAAGCACCCAGGCAGGCAACCGTCTCGACGGTGAAGAGCATGTCTGGGGTGGTCTTGCACTTCTCACTGGTACCCAACTTCTGGTGCAGCGCGTTCAGCACGGGAAGAGACTGCTTGACATGGCACGCGGTCCCGTCGCAGATGCGGATCACATGCTTGCCCTTCGGCTCCAGCGCAAAGTGCGCGTAGAACGTTGCCACGCCAAAAACGCGCGCCGGTGGAACATCCAGTGAGGTAGCCACATACGTCAGCACCTCTTCCGGCAGATATTTGTATTCATGTTGAATCGCCTGCAGAATCGGAATCAATCCTGAAGCGCGGCGCGCGTGATGATCGAGAATACTGACCACCTTCTCGAACTTCTCCGCACGATCAACAACCATAGGCATCGACGCCATCTAAACTGCCTCCTTCTCTTCAATCGCCACATGGAATCGCCTTGCCAGCTTCCAGGAAAGCGAAGCGAGCGAATTGTATAGATCTTCGTTATGCACCATGATGTGCTCGGGCACTTTGAGCTTAACGGGAGCAAAGTTCCAAATCGCCTGAATGCCCCCCTTCACCATTTCATCGGCAACTACCTGCGCCACACTAGAAGGGGTCGTAATAATTCCTAAGTGAATACTCATTCGTGGGGCCAGATCGCTGAGTTGATCCAGAGACAAGACCGCCTTCTCGTGGATCCATTGGCCAATCTTGGCTGGGTCTGTATCGAATGCCGCCACGATCCGCAGGCCGAACTGGGTGAATCGTTCGTGCCCCAGCAGCGCTGTGCCCAGGTTTCCCACACCGACTAGAAACGCCTCGTTGACGTTATTCCAACCCAAAAATGTCTCGATGGCCTGAATGAGTTCACTCACTGAATAACCAGTCTTCGGCTTGCCGATAATCCCCGTATACTGCAGATCTTTACGGACTTGCACTGGGACGCAATCCAGGTCCCGGCCGATCACGCTGCAGGAGACTCGGGTGATTCCCTTGGCTTCCAGGGTCATCAGATAGTGATGGTACTGGGGCAGCCGCCTCAGGCTTGGTTGCGGAATCGACGGCGCTTCAGGCCGTTTGACCGGCAACACATTCGATAAATTCATATCGATAACCATATACCGAGTGTAAGTGGGGATGAATTCGAGGGCAGTGACAGCGGTCACCAAGTTCACATACCGAATCCAAAACCGTCCCGCAAGCCCAAAAAAGCTTCAGATTGGCCCATATGTCATTCGCTATGTTGTGTTTATCAGAGAAATCATATAATGGAACAGAGATGCAGATGGACTCAGAGAGTCAATTCCGGCCCGGCGTTTTCGGCGGCGCGGGGTGATTGCAGACAAGGCCGCGCTCAGGGCCACCAGGGAGACATGACGACAACCCGTCAACATCCACTTCAAAAGATCTTCGAGAGTCGAATCGCCATCATCGATGGGGCGATGGGTACCACCATCCGTACCTACGGCATGACGGAAGCCGAGATCCGTGGGGAGCGCTTCAAGAACTCGACCAAGGACCTGCTGAACAACGGTGACCTCTTCTCCTTGACCCAGCCCAAGATGATCTGCGATATCCATCGCCGGTTTCTGGAGGCCGGAGCCGACATCATCGAGACCAACACTTTTGGGGCGACTAGCATCACCCAAAGCGAATTCTTCGTGGACGATCCGCGCGAGCACGGCGGTCGCAAAGATCCGGCATTTTATCAAAAGATCATCGACGATCCATTTCTCAATAGTTTGGCCTGGGAGATCAATGAGCAGTCCGCGCGGCAGTGCCGTGAATGGGCAGATCGCGTAGCGAACGAGACGGGCCGTCAACGCTTCGTGGCGGGAGCACTTGGCCCTCTGACCGTCTCACTTTCGAACTCGCCCGATGCCGACGATGCGGGTTTTCGAGTCGTCACCTTCGATCAGGTTAAAACCGCCTATGCCCAGCAGGCGCGCGCATTGATCGCCGGAGGCGCTGACCTTCTTCTGGTCGAGACAATCTTCGATTCGCTCAACGCCAAGGCTGCTTTGGTCGCCATCCGTGAGGTCTTCGATGCGGATGGCCTGACTGCTAGCAACCGTGAACTGCCGGTCATGATCTCAGCGGCGGTGGGCCGTGGCGGCGAGACCATGATCTCTGCGCAGACGATCGAGGCCTTCTGGAATGCGGTGAAGCACGTGAAACCGATCTCGGTGGGACTCAACTGCTCTCTCGGTCCCGACCTGATGGTTCCGTTTCTGGCTGAACTCGCGGAGAAGTCAAACACGGCGATCTCCTGTTATCCGAATGCAGGGTTGCCGAATCCCCTTTCAGCGACCGGCTTCGATCTGGGGCCGCAAGACATGGCCCGTTATCTGGGCGAGTTTGCGCGTAGAGGGTTGATGAATATCGCAGGCGGCTGCTGCGGCAACACACCCGAACACATCGCCGCCATTGCCCAGGCACTCAGTGGCCAGCCTCCGCGCCGTCTGACTAGGACTGTTGCTGTCGGATTCGACTCTAGCCAAAGCGCGCCTGCTGTCGAGGCTCCCAAGCCTTTGCGTCTCTCCGGATCGCAGCCCTTCACCCAGCAGCCTGGCGTCTACATCATGATCGGTGAGCGGACCAACGTGGCCGGATCGCCCAAATTCGCCAAGCTGATCAAGGACGGCAAATACGAAGAGGCCGTGAGCGTGGCCCGTCAGCAAGTCGATAACGGGGCCAATGTTATTGACATCTGTATGGACGAGGGCATGATCGACGGCATTGCGGCCATGACGCGCTTCTTGCTGTTGCTGGCCAGCGAGCCCGAGATTGCCAAGGTTCCCTTCATGGTCGATTCCTCCAAGTGGGAGGTCATCGAGGCGGGGCTGAAGTGCATCCAGGGCAAAGGCATCGTGAATTCGATCTCGCTGAAAGAAGGCGAAGAGAAGTTTCGCAAGAATGCTGCCAGCGTTCTCAAATACGGCGCGGCCGTCGTGGTGATGGCCTTCGATGAAAAAGGACAAGCCGCGACCTACGAGGAAAAAATCCGTATCTGCGAGCGTGCTTACAAGATTCTCGTCGAGATCGGCTTTTCGCCCGAAGATATTATTTTCGACCCCAACGTGCTCACCGTTGCCACTGGGATGGAGGAGCATAACAACTACGCAATTGACTTCATCAATGCCACGCGCTGGATCAAAGCCAATCTGCCGCACGCCAAGGTTTCTGGAGGCGTGTCCAATATTTCATTCAGCTTCCGCGGCAACAATAAAGTGCGTGAAGCCATGCACTCCGCCTTTCTTTATCACGCCATCGCGGCTGGCATGGATATGGGCATCGTGAATGCAGGGATGCTCGAGGTTTATGAAGAGATTGAGCCTGAACTAAAGGTGCTGGTCGAGGATGTGCTGCTCAATCGCCGTCCGGATGCGACCGAGCGTTTGGTCGAACACGGCGAAAAGCTGAAAGGCGCAGGCAGTGCGACCGTCAATGAAAAGAAGGCCGAGGAATGGCGCAACGGCACGGTCGAGGAGCGTCTCTCTCATGCGCTCGTCAAAGGGATCGACACGTACATCGAGATCGATGCCGAGGAAGCCAGAGTCAAGCTGGGCCGTCCGCTGTTGGTGATTGAAGGCCCGCTAATGGCCGGCATGAGCGTGGTTGGTGATCTTTTTGGAGCAGGCAAGATGTTCTTGCCCCAGGTGGTCAAGTCTGCGCGCGTGATGAAGAAGGCCGTCGCTCATTTGACGCCTTACATGGAGATCGAAAAGGCTGCGATGGTTGCGGCGGGCGAGGTAGTTAAGGCACAAGGGAAAATCCTGCTGGCAACAGTCAAAGGCGACGTTCACGACATTGGTAAGAATATTGTTGGCGTCGTGCTGGCCTGCAACAACTACGACGTCATCGACCTCGGAGTCATGGTCTCCTGCGAAAAGATTCTGGAACGCGCCAAGGCGGAAAAGGCGGACATGATTGGCTTGAGCGGCCTCATCACGCCCTCTCTCGACGAAATGGTCCATGTGGCTCGCGAGATGGAGCGACAAGGTTTCAAGCTTCCGCTGCTGATCGGCGGCGCAACCACCAGCCGGGCGCACACCGCCGTCAAGATTGCTCCGCACTACAGCCAGCCTGTCGTCCACGTGCTCGATGCCAGCCGTGCCGTGCCGGTGACGACCAGCCTTCTGAGTGAAGACGGCAAAGCGGATTTCGTAGCAAAACATCGTGCCGACTATGAGGCGCTTCGCAAGGCTCATGCTTCGCCGCCCCCCAAGCTTGTATCGCTTGCAACCGCTCGCGCCCGGCGCACGCCAATCAAGTGGCGCGCCCAAGACTTGCCCACGCCTGCGTTTACCGGCGTGCGCGTGCTGGACAATTTCCCGCTGGCCACGCTGCGCGAATTCATTGATTGGTCGCCGTTCTTCCACGCATGGGAATTGAAGGGCGTCTATCCCCGCATTCTCGACGATGAAAAACAAGGTGCGCAGGCGCGCCAGATTTTCGGTGAAGCCAATGCTCTGCTGGATCGCATCATCGCCGAAAATCTGATTACGGCGCGTGGCGTCTACGGCATCTTTCCCGCTAACGCCTTGGGCGACGATGTCGAACTCTATACCGACGAAACCCGCGAGACGGTGCTCGAGCGATTCCACTTCCTCCGCCAGCAAATTAGCAAGGAGGGCAGCGAACCCTGCCGATCGCTCTCGGACTTTGTTGCGCCCAAGGAATCCGGGCTACCCGATCACATCGGTGCTTTCGCCGTCACCAGTGGAATCGGCCTCAAGGGGCTGTGCGACCAATTTCGCGCCCAGCAGGATGACTACAACGCCATCATGGCAGAAGCCATTGCCGATCGTCTGGCTGAAGCTTTAGCCGAATGTCTGCACAAACGCGTACGCGACGAATGGGGCTACGGACGTGAAGAAAGCCTGGGCATCGACGACCTCATCCATGAGAAGTATCGCGGAATCCGCCCAGCAGCGGGCTACCCAGCTTGCCCCGATCACACCGAGAAAGGCACGCTCTGGCGTTTGCTTGATGTACAGGCGAAAACCGGAATGCTCATCACGGAGTCATTCGCGATGTGGCCCGGATCGAGCGTGAGTGGGCTTTACTTCGCCCATCCGGAATCGCGCTACTTCTCGCTCGGCAAGATCGATCGCGATCAGGTTGCCGACTATGCCGGGCGCAAGGGTATGAGCGTGACCGAGGTCGAGCGGTGGCTCGGGCCTAACCTCAATTACGATCCCGCAGCATGACGGCGTGTTATTTCCCGCTCTCAATCTGCACCAGCACCGGTGTCGCTGCCGCATCTCCGCCCGGCGAAGTTGTCGTGGTCTGCGGCGCTCTCCAGTGGTCGATGTAGCTGATCCGGTGGACGCATCCAATCGTGCAATTTGGTGCGCAGCTCTTTGCGGTCAAAAACTCTCGCTTTACGTCGACTGTTTTGTAATCGGCAAGCGGCACGCCTGGGTAGCCGCGCTGTTGCGAACAGTAATGAACCAGTCCGTCCTCGCAGATGTATAGATAACGCGACCCAGCACGGCAGCGCCAGTCGTTTGGCCGCCCCTGCGCAATCGCCTCCTGAAACTTGTCGAAGCGCGAGTAGTTGGTCTTCCGTCTGTGGGTCATCTCAAAATAGACTTTGGCCTCGTCCGGCAGTAGCGGCTTCAGTTGCCCGCTGCCGTCGTGGATAATCCCAATCGTCGATTCAAAGCCTAGTGCGAGCGCCCGCCGGCCGATCACCAATGCGTCGTTTGGATTTTTGAATCCGCCCCCTACTACTGAATTAATATTCACGTGGAACTCGGCGTACTGCGAAAGCATTTCCAGCTTTTTGTCCAGTACTTTGAGGCTTTTTTTGGACACATAGTCCGGTTCCAGATTGTCGATTGAGATTTGCATGTGGTCCAGACCGGCGCGGTTGAGCCGTTCAATGCGCTCAACATTCAACAGGTAGCCGTTGGTGATCATTCCAGCGATCGCTCCGGTTCTCCGCATTCGCCGGATAATCTCGTCCAGGTCAGGGTGCGTGAGCGGCTCGCCGCCCGAGAGGCCGATCATGGCCGTACCCAGGCGTCCCAGGTGGTCAATTCGCCGCAGCATCTCTTCGAGCGGCACTGGCTCCGAGACCTTGTCGTATTCATTGCAATAACCGCAAGAGAGGTTGCAGAAGCGCGCCGGGATGATCTGCGCAAGGACCGGATGCCCCGTATGGGCCAACGCGCTCGCCACCATCCGCAACTCGCGAACTTTTCGCGCGGCCGCCAACCATCGCCCACGCACCGTCATTCGCCGGGGAATCGCCATCACTCTTATTGAATCACAGTCCGCTAAACCGGGGCAGATCACCCGTTCATCGCAGCCCAGCAGACTCGAAGATATATTCAATCCAATCCAACTTTAGTCCGATGTGCCCTCTCACATTTGCGGCCTAAAATTCGCTCTGATTTATGGATAGATGTTGCAAAACACAAAGGCCACCCTCCGGAAACACTCATTTCGTGCTCGCGCGAACTCCCCAATCATCCGGGGCTGGCGCGACCAATCGATCAACGTGCTAAAAACCAATTAAATGAAAGGGTTACCGTGAAGAAATCCTCCTCCCATCAAGTTCACTGCATTCTCGCTCTCGCTGCGTTTCTTGTAGCCGGATGCCTGAGTCCTCGCGCCAACAGTGCCACGCCGGTCTTTGCAAAAGGCGCCGACGTTGGCTGGTTAACCCAACTCGAGGGCCTCGGGTATACCTACGTCGACGAAACCAATACGAAAATCAGCGCATTGCAGATTCTCAAGAATCACGGCGTGAACACCATACGCATCAGAACCTTTGTCAACCCCACGATCACCACCGGCAGCCTCGGAGTGGGCGATAACAATCAGGCCGGAAGCATCGCGCTGGCTCAACTCGCCAATTCGATGGGCTTTCAAATCATCATCGATTTTCACTACAGCGACACCTGGGCAGATCCGGGTCACCAAACCATTCCATCCGCCTGGGCCGGCCAAACCTATGCCCAACTCGAAACCAGCGTTTATAACTACACGTATGACTTCATGAAGGCTCTGGCCGCCGACGGAATTTATCCTCAGTGGGTACAGGTCGGCAACGAAATCAATTCAGGATTGCTTTGGCCCACCGGTGAATACACCAATTTCGCGCAAATGGCAGGCTTGATCAACAACGGCTATAACGCCGTAAAAGCCGTCAGCAGTTCTACGCAAGTCATCATTCACCTCGCGAATCTCAGCAATCTCAGCGACTTTGAATGGTTCTTTGACAACCTCAAAGCCGACGGCGGAAAATTCGATGTTATCGGAGCCTCTTACTACGACGGTCCGGGAACACTCAGCACCATCACCACTAACCTGACCACGCTGGCCGCGCGCTACAGCAAGCCCATCATGATCTGCGAAATGGGTCATGCGTCGAGCGATTGGGATGGAAGTAATGATGATGTAAAGTCAGCCCTGCAAGCTGTCTATGCTGTTCCCAACGGGCGTGGCATGGGCGTGATCTATTGGGAGCCTGAAGCTCCAGACAATTCCGCAACCAGCAATTATTCGATGGGCGCGGCAACAGTTGTCACAGGTGACGAACTGAAGTTCACCAGCGCGATCGATCAGTTTCTCTTCACCCTTGGCGCCAGCAATCAGGTCATCAATCCGAATTTTGCGAGTGGCCTGAATGGCTGGCAGATCACACCCACTACGACTGCGGCCTATAGCGCCACCTACACGCAGTCCGGTGGAACCGGAAAAGAACTGTCGTTCTACAGCGCGAGTGCTTACAACACCAGCGTCTGGCAGACCGCAACTGCATTGCCCAATGGTACCTACACGCTAACTGCGGTGATCGAGAACGGCGGCGGACAGACGTCGGCAACAATGTTTGCTTATCCAACCAACGGCAGCGAGACCTCAGTCAATCTGCCCACGGCAAGCAGTTGGACGACTGTCACGATCTCTGGAATCTCGGTGACTGACGGTCAGGTCTACTTCGGATTCAACATCAATGCCAAGGCCGGTAACTGGACCGATGTCGAATCGGTTTCGCTGGTCAAGCAATAGAAGTGCTCGAGATGGTGAATCGGCGGGTGGCCCTAACATCAGCTCGAACAATGACCATTTGACTTAAAAAGCTGTAGCCCGTTCATCGCGGCCTTATTGTTCGCGATGAGCGGGCCTTCGCATATCGGCAAAAAAATGGTGCCTCCCTGTACATTCTCAAAACATGGCTGTTAATTATTTAGATAACAGCGCGCAAGTAACGAAGGTTCCTTTTCATCACCCTGAGCGTCACATGTCTGGATTTTCGCGCAACGTGCACTGAGCTATACCTGCGACGCAGCGAGTCACGTGAAACCATCGCAGTCGAGCGGCAAAGTTCCACGCAGCGCACCGATTCATCCAGCTTCCAAAGTCAATGGGTCTAACCCTGCCCGTATGAATTATCGCGGCAATGATCGAACCCGAGTAGAATGAAAGCTACCGGTCCCGAGTACACCGCGGTCCCGGGCAAGATGATCCTTCTCGACCCAGATATGGACCCTGACCCCGCGCCGACGACAATATTGGCGAAGATTCCAGGTGTGTCCACTCCAGACAAGAATCAACGCATTCCCTCAGCCCGCACCCTGGCCCGCTTTCTTGCTCAGGCGCAAACCGCGGTTCGCCTCAAGGGCGAAGTCACCGTCCTGCTCACAACCGGCGCGGCTATTCGCAAGCTCAACCGCCAGTTCCGAGGCAAAAACAAAGCTACCGATGTACTCTCCTTTCCCGCCGAAGGCATCGGAGCCGACGAGATCGCCGGCGACCTGGCCATCAGCGTTCCCACTGCGCGCAAACAGTCCATCGAACAAGGACACTCGCTTTCGACCGAAATCAAGGTGCTGATTCTCCATGGCCTGTTGCATCTTGCCGGGCACGATCATGAGGCTGACAACGGCCAAATGGCCCGCCGTGAGCGACTGCTGCGCGCCAATCTGGGCCTGCCGCAAGGGTTGATCGAACGCGCCGAAGCGAATTCGGTCACCAAGCGAAAGCAAAGTTTGAAGGGTGCGGCCTTTAGCCCGTACATGATTCCAGCCAAATCGAGCCGGGCTTTGGCCCCTGCGAAAGATTTTTCGGTTATCACTCGAAAACTACAAACCGATATCCGCAGGCGAGGTCCGCGCCCATGACCCCGCTTTTCATTCTCCTCATCGTCTTCCTCGCCGCAGTCGAGACATTGGCCTCGTACATCAGCCGTGTCTACTCGGAGTTCGGCAAAATTCTCACCCGCGAAATCGAAGAGAATCTTGATGCCTGGGAAGAACTGGTCGAGCCGGCACTGGGTCTCAGCCGCCCGCACGCCGCCATCTGCGCGGCGGTCTTGCAGCAGCTTGCCCTGGGCGTGATTGCGTTGGAGTTCGGAGCTTTCCTCTTCGATCGCGCCCCGCATCTGGCGCGGCCCACGCCCGCCGAAATTGCGCAGGCGATTCTCGCCGTGGTGCTGGTAGTTGTCTTCTGCAACCAGCTCCTGCCTACGCTGCTCTTTGATCGCACCCGTGGCCGCTGGGCGGCTCGCCTTGTCTGGCCCATCCGTCTGCTGCTCTGGTTGATGACACCCGTCACCGTCTTCGTTCGTTTCTTTTTCTCCGTAGCCTCGCTGGCGGAGCAGCCGCTCAACTCCGAGGAGGAGGCCGAAGCAGATGTTGAGGCCCTGCTCGAAGCGGGAGAAGAAGAGGGCATCCTGGAAGAGAGCGACCGCGACCTGGTCCGCTCAGCCGTAGAGTTCGGCGACAAGCTGGTGCGCGAAGTGATGACCCCGCGGCCTGAAGTCTTCGCCGTGCCCGGGCGCCTCACTCTCGAAGAATTCCTGGCGCTGCTGCGCGAGCACAACTTCTCTCGCGTGCCGGTTTATGCAAGCTCCATCGACAACATTACCGGCATCGCTTTTGCTCACGACCTGTTGCAAATCTCCGACTCGGATGCTGGCGCCCGCACCGTTGCCAGCATCGAGCGCCCGGTTGCTTTTGTTCCCGAAACCAAGCGCGGCTACGAACTGCTGCGCGAGATGCAGCGCGAAAAGCAGCACATGCGCATCGTCATCGATGAGTACGGCGGCGTTTCCGGGCTGGTGACCATCGAAGATTTGCTCGAACAGATCGTCGGCAACATCAAGGACGAACACGAAGAAGACGCGCCCCCCGACTCAGTCAACGCCGAGCCGCAGCGCGAGCCAAACGGCGTCTGGCTGGTTCCTGGCAACTTTCCCGTCGATCAACTGCCCGATCTTTTCGGCGAACATGCCGGCCTGGGCGATTTGGATGAAGCCTACGAAGCCACTACGCTCGGCGGCCTGGTCAGCGAAATCGACGGCCGCATTCCGCTTCCCGGTGAGGTGGTTATGCTCGAATCCGTCGGCCTCCGCATCGAAGTTGTCGCATCCACAGACCGCCGCGTTGAGCGCCTGCGCGTCTTCCCGCCCGCCGTTGGGGAAGTTACGCCGACTTAAAAATTCTGCCCATTCTTGGTTTTGTGGTCAGAGGAATTTATGAGAAAAGCACTCTTCGCATCGATGTTACTTTTACTTGCGACGAAATCGACTCGAGTGAAGACCGGTAGTACTCCAGATCTCGAACTTGTGACTTACACCTCACGCCGCGCGCACGCGTTCGACAGCGAGGCGCAGCCCCATCGCTTTGAGAATCGCGGAGAGGCTGCGCAGCTCCGGATTACCCGCTTCAGATAGTGTGCGGTAGAGCTGAGTTGGATTGAGATTGGCTTTTTCCGCTACCGTCTGCACACCGCCAAATGCCTTCGTCATCTGGCGCAGAGCAATCAGCAGTTCACCCTGTTCGCCGTCTTCAAGAATGCCGTTCAGCAGCTCCAGCGCGTAGGCAGGGTCGTCTCTGAGCAGCTCCGCCATTGCTTCGTCATGGGTTCTATCTCTCATCGCTCCGTCCTTCCTTGCCAATCTAGCCAGTATGCACAAGCGCGATCAATGTCAGTATCCTGAGTTCGTTTGTCGCCGCCCGTCAGCAGCAGCACAACCAGTGTTCCGGCGAGGGCGTAATAGACTCTGTATCCCGGGCCCGTGTCGATACGCAACTCCCAAACCCCATCGCGACAGAACTTGTGATCGCCGAAGTTACCCAACTCCATCCGGTTGATTCTGCGGTCAACCGCGATTTTCGCCTTTGTGTCACGAAGTTGGCGACGCCATTCCATAAAGACGTCTTGTTCGCTTCGCGTCAGGTAGTGGCGAATCTCATACACAAAAGTATTATCGTTTATAAACGAATTGAAGTCAAGCGCTTCACATACGTCAATGTGAGAAGCTACAAACTCCGTCGATTCCAAAATGCCGTAAGATCAATCAGGAGCATAAATACCCTTTGAAATCTGGATTTGTTGCAATTCTCGGTCGGCCCAACGCCGGCAAAAGCACGCTGCTGAACGCTCTCACCGGCGAAAAGGTAGCCATTGTTTCGGCCAAGCCGCAGACCACACGCAACCGCATTGCCGGGGTGGTCGAAGTCCCCGCGCGCAAAGGCCAGCATCCGGCGGCGCAGATCGTCTTTGTCGATACTCCCGGCGTTCACAAGCCCGGCTCGCACCTCGATCGCCGTATGCTGCAAGAGGTCTACGAAGCTCTCGAAACTCGCGACGTCGTCCTGGTGCTGATGGACGCCACGCGCCGCGTGCAGCTGGAAGCCGCCGCCGAGCCAGCCGAACAATTGGGTGCCCCAGGTCCCGATTCTGGGATAGGGGATTCAAAGACCGACGCACCAACCCCCAAGCACGAGCGCACCAACTGGGCCAGCGAGGACGAATTTCTCTTCGGCCTGATCCGCAAGCTCGACTGCCCGGTCTTTCTGCTGCTCACCAAAATCGATCTCGTCGCCAAAGACCAACTGCTGCCGCTCATCGATACGCTCACCCGGCACTTCGGCTTTGCGCAGGTCATTCCGGTCAGCGCCCGCAAGCGCGATGGACTCGATCTGCTCGTTCGCAAAATCGTCGAGGCGCTGCCAGTGGGCGAGCGCTATTACCCCAAGGATCAGTACACCGATCAGCCGCAGCGCTTCATGGTCGCCGAGTTGATTCGCGAGAGCATTCTTGTCGAGACTGGCGAAGAGGTTCCCTACGCATCCGCTGTGGTGATTGAGCGCTATGAAGAGGCCGAGCCGCCGGCGCCGCCCCGCAAGAAAGGTCAGCCCCCCGCGCGTCTGCCGCTCACCCGCATCGCGGCGGCAATCTATTGCGAGCGCGACGGCCAGAAGGCGATCCTGATCGGCAAAGGCGGCTCCAAGCTCAAGGAAATCGGCACCGCTGCCCGCCGCCAGATCGAGTCGCTGATCGGCACCCGCGTTTACTTGGAATTGCATGTCATTGTCGAGCCCGGATGGCGCGAATCGAAGAGCTTTGTCGAATCTCTGGATTGGCGCAACCAGCTCGAGCGGCTTACCAAGGTCCCCAGCGACAAGTCTTAGAGCATATTCGGATTTACAGTAGATTTCTGTGCCCCATCCATTCCGCGCTTTTCTGCGGAATGGGTGGGATGCCTCGAAGGCCGCACAACAGAGACCATAAAGATAACCCGTCCGATCCCGAGTCTCTCTTCCCTGATAAACTCGGTAGCGTGACAGACCAAGCCAAGCCGCCCGTCTTTCTGCTCGACACCATGTCGTTCATCTTTCGCGCATACCACGCGATGCAGCGCAGCCGTCCCATGAGCACCCGCGATGGGCTGCCCACCGCCGCCATCTATGTTTTTGTGAACATGATCAAGAAGCTGCGCCAGGATTTCGCGCCGCAATACTTTGCTGCCGTTTTCGACATGAGCGGCGAAGTCTTCCGCGACGAGCGCGCTCGCACCATGGGCCCTTTGCGCAAGTGGAATGGCAAGACGCAGAGCTTCGACGAAGTGAGTTACGAGGGCTATAAGGCCAATCGCGCCACCATGCCTGAAGACCTGCGCCGCCAGATTCCCTACATTCGCCGCGCCCTTGAAGCCCTGCGCATTCCCATTCTTGAGGCCCAGGGCTTTGAGGCCGACGACGTCATTGGAACCCTCGCCCGCGAGGCCGCCGAGCAGCAGCATGAGGTCTTCATCGTCAGTGGCGATAAAGACATGATGCAGTTGGTCACGCCCACCGTAAAGATTCTCAATCCGCAAAAAGACAATCTGATTCTCGACCCAGCCAAGGTTCTCGAAGTGCTCGGTGTGCCGCCAGAGAAGGTTGTCGATGTAATGGCCCTGCGCGGCGATGCGGTCGATAACGTTCCCGGCGCGCCCGGCATTGGCGACAAAGGCAGCGTCGATTTGATTATTGAATTCGGCTCGGTCGAGGCTGTGCTCGATCACGCCGCGGAGGTCAAGCGCAAAACCTATCGCGAGTCGCTTGAGCAGAATCGCGACTCCGTCTTGTTATCAAAAGAACTTGTCACCATTGACTGCCACGTGCCGCTTCCACTCGACCTCAAGGCTATGGAGACGCAGCCGTACGATCTCGAAGCCTGCCGCGCGCTTTTCACTGAGCTTGAATTCACTTCCATGCTGCGCGATCTTGAGCCCGCGGATGACGGTCCCACGATTGAGATCTTTGAGAATCCGACCGCCGAACAGTCCGCCGCATTTTATGCAGCCGCGCGAACAGGTGGGTTTGCCTTTGCGCTCGATATGGTCCAGCCCAAACCGGAGTCAGAAGACGATCCGCAGCAATCGATGTCGCTTCTCGACATGGCCGAAGCCGCCGAAAAGCAATCCAGTTTCAGCGTCGGCCTCTGCGCCGAGCCAACCGTAGCTTTGCAACTCCCTCTGACCGCGCAGCTTCGCAACCTGCTTGAAGACGCCGCAGTTCCCAAGAAAACTCATGATTGGAAATCGGACCTTCATCTGCTCACCAAGCAGGGTGTCACGCTGCGCGGTGCGGTCGAAGACACCATGCTGCTTTCCTACGCGCTCAATCCCACGCACTCCACGCAAGCGCTGGCTGATGTGGCTGCCCGTCATGGTCAGCCCGCTCCATCCTCTTTGGCCGCGGGCGCAGCCTCCATTCGCGCACTGGTTCCTGCGTTGAAATCCGTCGTCGAACTGTCGGGCCTGGAGCGGGTTTACGAAATGGATCTGGCGCTTGCGCCGGTCCTCTTCCGCATGGAGCAGGCCGGTGTGCGCATCGATCTCAGCGTCCTCGACGGACTCTCCAAGCGATTTGCCATCGAGCTTGACCGCGTCGGCGAGCGCATCTTCGAGTTGGCTGGCCGCCGATTCAACGTCAATTCGCCCAAGCAGCTTGGAGAAGTTCTCTTTACCGATCTCGGCCTGCCCGCGCCCGCCAGCCGCGGCAAAGGCAGAGCAGTTTCTACCGCGCAAGATGTGCTTGAATATCTCGCGGAAAAGCACGACGTACCCAAGCTCGTCCTCGAATTTCGCCACTTATCGAAGTTGAAATCCACTTACATTGACGCGCTGCCTCTCTTGGCCGACGCCGATTCGCGTGTGCATACCACCTTCCAAGCCGCGGCTGTGGCCACGGGAAGGCTCTCCTCTATCAATCCAAATCTCCAGAACATCCCCACGCGCACTGAACTGGGCCGCGAAATTCGCGCAGCCTTCACCGCCGCGCCCGGAACGCAACTGCTCTCCGCCGATTACTCGCAGATCGAGCTGCGTCTGCTGGCCCATTTGAGCGGC
>JBEKWJ010000065.1:0-23211 GCA_049513195.1 Occallatibacter sp. | reverse complement strand
ATTGAGGTGTTGGAGGGCGCAAGGGTGATTTGCGAAGTATCCGAGGTGGAAGCCGAATAGTAGTATTCGGCGAGGCCAGTGCCGGCGATCTCGGCGCTGTTAGAGCCGGTGGTGAAGATGGTAGTCGTTCCGCCTTCAAGCACCCACATCGGGTTATAGGTGGAGAGCGAGGTTCCGGAAGCTCCGGTAAAGCTGTCAGAGCAACTGCCGCTGCCGGAGGTGCAGCCGGTGGAAGGCTGAGAGATCGTGTAAATTGCTGAATTAATGGAGCTTTGTACGTTGCCGGCGGCTATGGCGATGGCTTCGATGGTTTCGGTTGAATTGACGGTGATTGCCGCGGTGTATTTTGTCGATGAGGCGGTGGGTGCTGTGCCGTTGGTGGTGTAGTAGACGGATGCGCTGGTGGTGGCTTCGGAAATGGTCACCTGCTGACCCGCGGCGTAGGTTCCGGCCACTGGTGAGAAGACAGGCGCGGCGACGACCAGCACCTGGACCAGAATCTGCATGGTATGCACGTGTCCGCCGCCCGAAGCGGTGATGGTCAGCGGATAGATTCCGGCAACCATGGAAGAGGCCACTTTGATGGTGAGCAGGTCGGTGATGGGCGCGCTGACGTTCGGGGTGGCCGTGGCTGGAGTCGCCGTGATGCCGGCGGGCGCGCTGACGGTGAGCGTAACGGTTCCGGTAAAGCCATTGATCGGCGAGAGCGCCAAGGCGCTGGTTTCTGAGCCGGAGGGCGAGATGGGCAGTTCGGCGGCCTGGGTGGTGAACGAGAAATCCGATTGGGCGCTGACGACATTGACGGCATTGGAAGCGGCGGCATCGTAGTTGGAGTCCCCTTGGTAGAGGGCGGTAAAGATGTTGGTTCCATTGGCGACTGCATAGCCGGGAACGACGAGGGTGGCCGTGCCATTGCTCAAAGCTGTGAACGAGCTGAAGCTTTGTCCGTCGGAGACAAAGGCTACGAATCCGGTGGGGGCTGGCTTGCCAGAGGTTCCAGTGACGGTGGCCGTGAGGGTAAAGGTCAGGCCGGGCGTCGGGTTGACGGAACTCGAAGTGAGTGTCACGGTCGGAGTGAATTTGCTGGCAAGAGCGATGACTGTTCCTCCATTGGCGGCACTGCCAAGCCAGTTGCTGTCACCGGCGTAAGAGGCATTGACGGGCAGAATTCCCGCAGCGACGTTCGTGAAGGTGACGAGCGCTTCGAGGCTGGCGTCGCCGGTGGGACCGAAAGGCTGCCAGGCGGCGGTTGCCGATCGTCCGCCCAGAGTCACGGTCACATTGCCGCTGGGCAGTGCTCCATAGAGGGAGAGGTAGCCGGTATTCAAAATTACATCTACGGTAACGCTCGCCCCGGCAGCGACGGTCGAGACCATTGGCGCGACGGTGAGGGTGGTGCTGCCCTGAATCACAACGAATGAGGCAGCGCTGGCGGCGGTAGAGGGATTGTAGCTGGGGTCGCCGGAGTAGGACTCGCTGACGGTATGGCTGCCCGGCGCAAAGACTCCGGTTGACCACTCTGCGATGCCGGATGCATTGAGCGGCAGCGTGGAAGTGACGGTGGTTGTTCCCAGTTTGTCAGAAAATGTGACGGTTCCGGTAGCCGGGGCGGGCTGGTTGGAGATGGTGGCGTTGCCGCTTACTGGCTGCGCGTCCAGGAAGATCTGGGCTCCATAGGGCAATGTGATGCCGGCGGAGAGCGGATAAAGAAGAAGATCGAAGGGATTCCATGCCGAGCCGGTGGCGGCCAGCGTATTGGATTCCGGCGTGATGGTGACCGTGACAGGCGCGGATTTGCTGGCAGCGAAAGTGCCGTCGCCCCCGTAGGCAGCGGTGAGTTGATAGGTGCCACCGGGCAGGTTGTCGATCAGAGCGTAGAAACTACCGGCCGTCAGGGCGGGGTCGTCGATGCTTGCATAGTGGGTAATGCCGTCGTTGCCGAGCAGGCTGACAGAACCGGTGGGTGTGCCCGATCCGCTGGTAGGCGCGACTGTGCCGGAAACAGCGGTTGTATTGCCATGGACAAAGCTGGACGGATTGACACTGAGCGTGCTGGTGGTGGGCTTGAATACAACTGAACCCCAATATTTGATCAGGTTCGCCACATCCACCGAGCCCAGGCCGGTGGCCAGGTCGTAGCCGGCGGCGGCGGCGTAGCCACTCTCGAAGTAGTAGCCGCTGGTGTTGGTATTGCAGTTGAGCGAACCGGGAGAGCAGACCACCTGGTTTCCGCCCACGGTCACATCATGAAACGCCGAAGGCTGTTTTGCGGCAAGCGGATAGTAGATGAAGTCGGCTTGCCCGGCCCAACTGGACGTGCTCTGGTTGACCAGCGCCTGGATGCCGGCCATGGCCGGGGAACTGGCGGAGGTGCCTCCAACGCCGGTGATGACGACCGATCCGCTGCTGGTGAGGTTGGCGGCGGAGCAATCACCGGGGCTGGCGCAGATGGGATAAAAGCTGTAGTTATAGCCATTGGCGGCAAAGAGGGAAACGTCAGGAAGATCGCGCTCATTGTCGGCTGGAACGCCAGTTCCTGTTTGCCAGGCGGGCTTGGCATAGCCCTGCACGCTCCCGGTTACAGGATTGAGGAGCGCTCGGTTACTGGCTCCGCCGCCGCCGGCCATGATGTTGCTGGACACATAGCTCGGATTGCCACCGTCATAGAGATTAAGGCCGAAGTAGTCGTTCCAGACCTGCTCGGGGATGGTCTGCTTGAGAGAGACTGCGGGCGCGGTGGTAGAACTGGTGGACCAGTAGGTGTTCAACTGGGTGTTGATGGCCGAGGAAGTGCCGGCATACTGGCTAAAATAAAAATCCGTGCCGCCGACCGAGACGTTGTAGGGCGTGGAGCCGAGGCCGTTGACCTGAAGTCCGCTGTAAGCGACCGTTTGCGAATCGAAGTTGTCGCAGCCAGCCGATCCGCCGTCGCCCGACGAGACGAAGACCGTTTGTCCTTGAGCGGCCGCCTGCTGCCAAAGTGCATTCCAGAAGGCGTTACCGTTCAGGCCGAGTTCCATTTCGCATTCGCCGTAACTCAAGCTGATGATGCCGGCCTGGTCGTCTTCCACGGCGCGCATCGCGGCCAGGGATAAGCCGGAAGTCAAGGTGGTGCCGCCTGAAGTGTAGAGGATGACGGTAGCGCCGGGAGCGACCGCGCCCGCGAGTTCGATGTCGAGATACGCCTCGGTAGCCGCGCCATTCTCGCCGGGGTCGGCGCCGTCCACGACCACCACGGGCAGGCTGGATGTCAGGTTGAAGAGGCTCTGATAGGCCTGAACCAGGCTCAGGTCAACGTTCGATTCGCTGAGGATGGCAATCGACTGCCCTTTGCCGGTGATGCCGGACGAATAAACCGAATTGATGTCATACTGGGTGGCAAAATCGCCCGGCGCCAGCACATAGAAGACTCCGCCACCCGACGGGTAAGACCATTGCGGAGTGGCCTGGTGGGTTTTGGAGTTGAACGTGGCTTGTCCGAGCACGGTCAGCAGGGGCTGCGGATGGAAGTCGCTCACTGGCGCAAGGCCGGCGATGACCGGGGCGAGCGCCGCGGGAACGGAGGGATCGATTGCGTTGGCCAGATGCGTTTGGCCATTGACATAATAGCGGTGAATTTGGGATTGAAAGGCTTCGCCGACCTGGCCGGCGGTTCCCGAGAACTCTATCGCCACGCGCCCGGCATGTACGTGGTTCACAGTGAGGCCGTGCGATTCTAACCAGGCGGTCACCGCGGCCACATCCGAATCTGCCGGCCCGTACAGGGCGCCAAACTCTTTGGGCGTGAGCCACTTGTGAAAGGAAGGATTACCCGGCGTGTGCGCGGACTGGACAAAATCCCGAAGGGACGCCTCCTGTGCCGGGGAGCGCTGAAGCAGGAGCAGCATTCGTCCGGCGGGCATGGAATCTTCTACCGCTCCCTGGTCTGCTCCAGATTGGGCCATCGGATGTGCATTGCCCGCGAGAACCACACGCACGGCGGTATCGATGGAACCTTGAACCCGCGCCGCGACCTGCGACGGCACGGCTGGATTGGCGGGATTCGGCGATGCAGCCCATGCGGCTGAAGCGGCAAAGCTCAATGCGACGAAGAGCACAATGCGGACGATGGAACGTAGCGGATTCATGCTCAATTCATCGGCCAAGCCCTCGATCTGCATTAATCGCGGGATCCATCGGGAAAATGACCTGAGTGAGTGCCCTAAAGTCTAAAAGTGGTTCAAATTCGGATTGGAGTGATCGAAACTCACTTCTTGACTCGCTTATAAAAAGGTACAGGCACCTGTTTGGCCCGCACGCGATTTGTTCTCACCTGAACCAGCACATCCGCGCCGCTCTCAGCCACATCTGCAGGCACCAGCGCAAAAGCGATGTTAGATTTCAAAAACGGCGCGGGGGAGCCGGAGGTCACCACTCCAATCTCGTTGCCGTCCAAGTCCAGCACTGCGTACCCATCGCGGGCAATGCCGCGCTCCACCATCTCCAGCCCCACAATTTTGCGCTTCGCTCCACCGTCAGCCTGAATCGCCAGCAGAGCGTCCCGCCCAATGAAATCGCCCTTGTCCAGCTTGAGCCAGCGCCCATGACCACCCTCGAAGACGTTAATCGAATCGGAAATTTCGTGACCATAGAGCGGCATTCCAGCCTCGAGCCGCAAGGTATTGCGCGCACCCAGCCCGCAGGGACGAATATCAAACTCCGCGCCCGCCGCGAGTAACTCATTCCAAACTTTCTCTGTGGTTGCGATGTCCGAGGGCAGATAAAGCTCAAAACCATCCTCGCCCGAATAGCCGGTGCGAGCGATGAGCACTTGCGCCACGCCGCAAACTTCGCCAAAGGTAAACCAATAATTCCTGATCGCCGCCAAATTGACCTTGGTCAGCTTTTGCAGCGTTTCCTGTGCACGCGGCCCTTGCACAGCCAATTGCGAATAATCGCCAGAGTCGTCGCTAATCTGCACCAGGGGCTTCGCCGGCCATCTGTCCATCTGCCAGCGAATCCACGCGTAGTCTTTTTCCCTGGTGCCGGCATTCACCACCATCAGGTAGTCGCGCTCGCCAATCCGTTGAACCAGAATGTCGTCCACAAAAGTTCCTTGGGGAGTGAGCAGCGCCGAGTAGTGCGCCTGGCCGTCCTTCAGGCGCGAGGCGTCATTCATGGTGATGTACTGAATGGCGGCCAGCGCACCTGGCCCGCGAAAGCGAATCTCGCCCATGTGGCTCACGTCGAACAGACCCACGCGCGTTCGCACGGCCAGGTGTTCGGCCATCAGCCCGCCGCCCGCGCCGGGGTACTCGACCGGCATATCCCAACCGCCAAAATCCACCATCTTGGCCTTCAGCGCGCGGTGTACAGCATTGAGTGCGGTCTTTTTGGGCGCTGAGGCAATCGGCGTAGCGGAGTCGGGCTGGCTTGCGAGGGTCACGGAAAATCCTTTCGGGTGCCAAGCGGTACTCTCTTCACGATAGGGACTGGCGGCAACAGGGTCAAACCCACCCTTCCGCCGCCGTCACCGCCTCCAAGCCCGCCAGAACGAACTTACGCTCAGGTAAATAAAGACCGCCATCACCGCACCCGTAATCAAGAACATCCGGTGATCGGGCCCGTGCGCCCAGCTCGCCCTCGCGCTCCATAGCCTGGGAGCAAAGACAGCCACAGGCAGCAGAAAGAAGACGCCCGTCACCTCAAGCCACACAATGCCGCCCAGCCGCCGAAAGGGACGCAGAAATCCGCCTACCCCGCGCGCCACGCTTCCCGCCACGCGTCCGCCGCTCCGGCTCGCCGCCTGCCCACGCCCTTGTGCGCCGCCTGCCTCAGCGCCAACCACTCGTCCAGCAGGCGCAGAAGTCGCCGTCTGCTCGCCTGCGGCCATCCGCTGGCCGGCGATCCGTCCCGCAACTCGCAATCCGATTCCCAGGGCGCGCCCGATACTTTGAGGCTTCATTTCGTTATGATGGTATCAGCGGCGGTCAGCGAGCCGCTTTTTGCGGATTCCGCCGATTGCCCTTGCTCCCCGAACCGCGATGGAAGTAAGGTAGATGAAACCTAGCCGCCCCGCGCCTCTCCCTCGCGTCGGCCGCAGCCTCTGGAGGTACCTATGACATCCCGTCTGCGCGAACTCATTCAGCAACTGGGCGAGGCCATCCATGAGTCGGTCATCGAGAGCGAGCAGATTGCCGGCGTGGTGCAGGACATCCGTCAGCACGGCTTTGACGTGCTGCTGATGCTCGAGGCCACCATAGGCCTCAACGATGTCGCCGCCAAAGAGGCTCAGGAGAGTGAAGCTGACGCCGACGCCGACCACACCAACGCCGATCAGCCCTTCACCCAAAACGATCTCAGCTTCCTCCGCTCCCTGCGCATAGCCGTAGTAGGCGAGGAAGAGAACGCCTCCGACCACGATACCCCCTAGCTGGGCCTTGCGTCGCGAATTCAGATGAGTTTCACAAGCGGTTTGTGTGACTTGGTCGACTAGAAGGCCCCGCACAATACCTTATATCGGATCGCACAGGCGGCCGTTGTAAGTGCGCGGCACCGTGCAAGATCATTGATCGGAAGGCAAGGCTCTTCCGAAAGTTGTATCCTTAGCGATACTATGAGCGTCATTCACGTCGGCCACATCAAGAGCACGCTGCTCTCGCGCTTCGGCGGTTACGTCGATCTGAGCGATGCGGTAGCCGCCCCAGAAGATCAAAAGGAAAAGGTTCGACTCACACGCTCACTCGCTGCATTCTCGATTGCAGAGTTAGGAAATGTCGACGACCAGACTGCAGTCCAATGCGTTACTGACGGGACTGGGGATAACGGCATAAATTCTGTGTACTATGACGCGGCCGAACGGAATTGTTTGCTTGTTCAATCCAAGTGGGTATCCAGCGGCAACGGCAGCTTTGAAGTTGGAGATGTTCACAAATTCGTTCAAGGTGTACGAGATCTCCTTGAGGCAAGATTCGATCGCTTCAACGAGAAGATGCTTCGCCACAAGGACAAGGTCTTCACAGCCCTTTCCGACGCTGCGGCGAGGTTTACGATCATACTTGCATATACGGGCGAGCAACCTCTCTCGGACGAAGCTATGGTTCCGCTAAACGAACTTCTGAGCGAGATGAACAGTCCCTCCGAAGTCATGATTCTGCGAGCTTTGAACCAACGTGAATTGCATGGCATTGTGGCAGCCGGCGCCGCTGGGGAGGCGGTGGACCTTGAGGTCATGCTCCACCAGTGGGGAATGCTGCAAGCCCCATACCTTGCATATTATGGCCAAGTGGCGGTGACGGATATCGCCTCTTGGTCGCAATTCGGCACCCGCCTGACAGCCAAGAACCTGAGACAGTTCAAGGGACTAACAGAGGTCAATGAGTCGATTGCGAAAACATTAATCTCTAATTCCGAGCGGTTCTGGTACTTCAACAATGGAATAACCATTCTTTGCGAAAGCTTGCGCAAAAAGCCCCTAGGCGGCCCGAATAATGAGACAGGGACATTCGAATGTCATGGCGCCAGCGTCGTCAATGGTGCCCAAACTGTCGGAACAATTGGCGACGTGGCCAAGTCCAACAGTCTCGCAATGAGCGGCGGAAGAGTTCTCGTAAGGCTCGTGTCGCTAGAGGAATGCCCGCCTGGTTTTGGCGACGAACTGACTCGTGCAGCGAACACGCAGAATCGCATAGAAAAGCGCGATTTTGCAACACTCGACCCCAATCAAAAGCGGCTGAGAACAGAGCTTTTCTTGGAGCACCAAAAGGAATACGCCTACCAAACAGGCGAACAAGCTCCACAACAGGAAGCGGGATGCACGCTTGATGATGCTGCCGTTGCACTGGCGTGCTCGGTGCAAGACGTATCGCTTGCTGTCCAGGCGAAACGCGAGGTGGGTATGCTCTATGAGGACATTGCGAAGCCGCCATACACCTCTATCTTCAACCCGTCTACGACTGCAGTCGCCTTATGGAGAGCGGTGACGATTCTTCGACTCTGTGAAGCTCGGTTAAAAATTGAGCAGCAAGAGAAGAGTGGGAAGGAGCAGCTTATCGCGATTCACGGCAACCGCTTCGTGCTACATATCGTGTTTCATCGTCTAAGAACTAATGGGCCAACCGAATTCTCTGATGAAAATCAAAAGTCGGCTGTCGTCGAACGCCTCGTCACTGACTCTCTTGCCGCAACAATAAGCAATGTGTTGTTACATTTTCAGACTGCCTATCCAGCAAATTTGTTCAAGAATGTCTCGAAGTGCCGAGACCTCAAGACGTTGGTAATTGGGTCCCTCTAGCTTACTGATCCGATAACGCTATCTTGCTGATGAACCCCGGCATTTCTCTCTCCGCCATGCTCCCCTAAAGCGGGCAACCAAATCTACGAGAAAATAACCATTCCAACAGCCTTTCCGCCGAGCCGGAATCTTTCGCCCGACTCCCTAATCAAAGAAGTGCATTTCATCTCTGTTTACGGAGTTCACCCCATGACGTTATCTGCCATTGAAGTCAATCAGTTGAAGCAAGCGCCCGCCGTCGATGGCGTGTTGCCCGTGATCCTCGCTCGCTGGAGCGCGCGCTCCTTTACCGATCGCGAAGTCAGCCCCGCCATACTCAAGAAGGTCTTCGAGGCCGCCCGCTGGACCGCCTCTTCCTACAACGAGCAGCCCTGGCGCTTTCTGGTCGGAACCCGTAATTCGCTGACTTATAAAAAGATATTCGAGTCTCTCATCGAGCCGAATAAGATTTGGGCGGGCAAGGCCCCGGTGCTGATCCTGGGCGTCACAAAAACCAAATTCAGTCATAGCGACTCCCCTAACCGTGTTGCTCTCTATGACCTGGGGGCGGCAGCCTCGTATCTTACCCTGCAAGCCGCCGCGCTCGGCCTCACCAGCCACCAGATGGCCGGTTTCGATCAAGACGCGGCCCGAAAGGCCTTCGGAATTCCAGACGACTACCTGCTCGGCGCGGCAATTGCTCTGGGCTACCAGGGCGAACCCTCCGTTCTTGACGGTGCTCACTTTGAGCAGGAAATCGCACCACGCTCGCGCAAGCCCCTGAACGAGTTCGTCTTATCGGCTTGGGGTACGCCTGCCGACTTGGGTTAACCCCTCCGACGCGCTACATTTGAGGTTGGGGGTCGCAGTGACCAGCACGCGCCCAATCCGCAATTCGCCCGGCCGCCGGCTCAGCCATCGGCAAACAACCTCGCGGCGACGTTTAGGCTGGCGGGGCCGGCTGATTGCCCTCGCTGTCTTGCTGGTTCTCTGCCTTCTGGCGTGGGGCGTGATTGCGCGGCTGGTTGCGCCCACCTCCAACACTTCGCTCACACGCTTTGACGCCATCATCGTGCTGGGCAATCCGGCGGATAGTGACGGCAATCCCACGCCAGAGCAGTTGGCGCGTGTCACTGAAGCGGTGCATGAGTATGAGCGGGGCGTCGCACCCAGGCTGATTCTGACCGGAGGAGCAGCGCATAATCACTTTGTGGAAGCGCGGGTGATGGCGCAGGCAGCTCATGCGCAAGGCATTCCCCAATCGTCTCTCTTTCTTGAGTCCAAGGCCCAGGACACGATCGAGAACGCCTGCTACTCCGAACGGATCATGAAGGCGCATGGCTGGCGTTCGGCCGAGGTGGTTTCGAGCGCCAGTCATCTGCCCCGCGCCGGCATCATCTTCAGCGGCTTGCCTCTGCTGTGGCGCACACATGCCGCGCCGCCTCTCGAGCCCAAGTCGGCAGTTTACCGCGGGGCCGAGATCTCCGTTGAAGAGCTGAAGACTGTGCGCTATCTGATATGGGCGCGCTGGATGGAGAGCTGCGAGCCATAAACGAATTTGTGGCCCGGTTTGCGTTGTCTCTCGTCGGTATCGTCCTGTAAGCTTGAAGACGATGCATCTTTCCGTAAGATTATCCGCCGCTCTTGTCGCCGTAGCCGCTCTGGCTTTGTCTTTTGGAACCCGCGCCTCAGCGCAAAGCACCGCCGCTCCAACCACCGGCAATGGCACCTACATTGCCATCGATCCCTTGGCCAGCGTGCGCTACGATAACCGCTTCGATATCTCCCTGGGCGCTGCCTCTGACCACATGAAGGCTGGAGCCACAGTCTATCAAGGAGCTGATCTGGGCGGACTCGATCTTTCCGCCTCTTATTGGTTCAAAAAGCATTGGGCCGTGGAAGGTTCGGGCCGCGCCTATCTCGGCACCAGCGGCGACGGCACCACCAGCGCCGGCAGTGTCCGCGGGCCCTTCGTAAGCCAGTACTTGTTTGTCGCCGGACCTGAATGGCTGGGACCGCACAACAAGCATGGCGCGATCAGCGCTCACGTAATGGCGGGCGGAGCCTATTTTGATGCGCATCTGGGTACCTACCCGGCCGCGAGCGAGAATTTCTATTCCAACCAGATTGCCCCGGCGGCGATCATTGGCGGCCACATCGATCTGAACCGCTCGGCGCGCTGGGTCTTCCGTGTTACGCCTGATGCCGTGATGACTCACTACAGCATGGACGCCATCTCCACCACCCCAAAGTATTCCCAGTTCGATGTCAACTTCGCCATCTCGGTGGGCGTCGAATACAAGTTCAGCAAGAAGCGATAGCGGACAAACAGCGCATCAAATTGGCGCATCCAAAGGGCAGTCGTTCCAATTCGGCATCTGGCGATAGGTTTTGGATGCTCGGACGGGAAACCGGAGTTCCAGCGATGAGAACATATCTGCTGTGGCCTCCGGTTTTGTCATTAAGGCAAGCTTCTTCGATAAAGTAAGAGGCGAAGCCGAAGTCATCCGTATCGACCCTCCGGTCATCCGTGTGTAAAATGCAGCCGGAAGGTTATGCTGTATGAGAGAGTGGCGCTTCCTGCCGGTGGCGAAGAATTTCCAGGCAGGAATCAGCGCGAAGACAGGGTTCAACAGCCATGAGAGACACACTTGGAGTCTTGCTTGCGGGCGGAGCGGGAGAACGGCTCTTCCCCCTCACACGAGATCGCGCCAAACCGGCCGTGCCCTTTGGCGGGCACTATCGCATTATCGACATTACCCTCTCCAACTGCATCAACTCCGGCCTGCGCAAGGTTTTCATTCTCACGCAATACAAGGCGCTCTCGCTCAACCGGCACATTCGCGAAGGCTGGACAGGAATTGTGGCCCAGGAACTCGGCGAGTTCTTTGAGTTGCTGCCGCCCATGCAGCGTACCGGCGCAAACTGGTACATGGGAACCGCCGATGCTGTCTATCAGAATATTTATTCGATAGGCAGCGAGCAGCCCAAGTACATGATCATCCTCTCCGGCGACCACATCTACAAAATGGACTACAGCCGAATGCTGAAGTACCACAAGGAGACCAGGGCCGAAGTCACGCTTGCCACGCTGCCCATTTCGCCCGACGAAGTGAAGCACTTCGGTGTGGTCGAGGTAGGCAAAACGGGCGAGATTCAGGGCTTTCAAGAGAAGGTACCCACCACCACCTTTCGGTCGCCGTTCAATCCCAATGCGGTCGATGTCTCGATGGGCATTTACATCTTCAATACCGAGGTGTTGTTGAAGGCGCTCATCGCCGACGCCGAAGATCCAACCTCAAAGCACGACTTTGGCCACGACATTCTACCCAACATGCTGGGCAAGCGGAAGATGATGGCCTATAGCTTTGTCGACGAGAACAAACAGCAGGCGCTCTACTGGCGCGATGTCGGCACACTCGACGCCTACTACGACGCCAACATGGACCTCTGCTCGGTGTCGCCAGTCTTCAATCTCTACGACAAGAACTGGCCCATGCGCACCCGCGTCCGCCAGTATCCGCCGGCCAAGTTTGTTTTTGGCGAACCGGGCCGCTCCGGCATGGCGGTCAATTCGGTGATCACGGCCGGCGTTATTATCTCCGGCGCGTCGGTGGCAAACTGCGTAGTCTCGCAGGATGTGCGTGTCAATTCCTACTCCACCGTCGACGCCAGCATCGTTTTTTCGCACGTGAACATCGGCCGCCACTGCCGCATCCGCCGCGCCATCATCGATCGCCATGTGCACATTCCCGAGGGCACCATCATCGGCTACGATCCGGTCGAAGACAAGCGTCGATATTTCGTCACGCCCTCAGGCCTGACCATTGTCACCCGCGACGCCTCGCTCTTTGAGAATCCCGTGGAGCCGGAGTTCTCGCAGCCGTATTGATTTTTCTCGGATCAGAATGAACCTCCGTGCATCCATTTCACGTTCTTTGTGAAATGGATGGGGTGCGAATGAAATCCAGATCCACAAAATCCTAAAAAGTTTTGGCGTCAGGAAATCGAGATGAAGAATCCCATCCAGAAATTCACTGCGGAGATGATCGCTCTGCTGCAAGCTCGCATTCGAGAACTGGCCTCGCACGCGCCGTCTCTCAACTCGCTGCAAAAAGACATTGTCGAGGTCATCGCCGTCGAGCTTCCCCACTACAACTGGACCGGCTTTTACATGCTCGACCCAGACGATGCGGAAACTCTGCTCCTCGGTCCCTTCGTCGGCGAGCCAACCCCGCACGTGCGCATTTCCGTCACGCAAGGCATTTGCGGCGCGGCGGTTGCTTCCGGCGAAACGGTCATCGTGGAGGACGTGAATGCCGACCCGCGCTATCTTTCCTGCTCCCTCAAAACGAAATCCGAAATCGTTGTTCCCATTCATGTGCATGGAAATGTCGTAGGCGAAATCGACATTGACAGCCACACCCCAGCCGCCTTCACAGAAGTTGACCGAGTCTTTCTAGAAGAGGTGGCGCGCACAGTCGGGGCGTTTATCGAGGATCATTCATAGGTCCCGGCTCGTTGCTCGCGTCGGCGCTTCGTTCGAGCGATCAAAATCATTTTGCGCAAGCTTGTGGTCGTTGCTCCCTTGTGCATTCAGACAAATGCAAGGGGCTTTTTGATCATCAGAATTCTGGCGGATGATCGCTTTCCGTCCTACATATAGCCGTGCTCTTTCAAGATGTCAACTTAACAGGCTGCGGAAAAACCCGTTCGGGCGGTAGGCCGGGGATTTATCCCCGGCATAGAGCCAACAAAATCAGCGGGGGCTTTTAGCCCCTGAGGTATGCACTTCGGGCATTTCGCCCAAAATACAGCCTTATTCCGCAGCCTGATAACCAGAGGTTTCCACATTTACGTCAATAACTCGAAGATGGCTGCCGCACCCATGCCTCCACCGACGCACATGGTGACCATGCCGTAGTGGAGCTGGCGGCGGCGCATTTCGGCGAGCAGCGTGGCGGTGAGCTTGGCGCCCGTGCATCCTAGCGGATGACCGAGGGCGATGGCGCCTCCGTTGACGTTGATGCGGTCGGGATCGAGGTCGAGCGCGCGAATGATGGCCAGGACCTGAGAGGCAAACGCTTCGTTGAGTTCGATAAGATCGATCTCGGCGAGCGTGAGGCCGGCGTGGCTGAGAGCTTTGGGAATGGCTGTGATGGGGCCGATGCCCATCTCCTCTGGCAGACAGCCGGTGACGGCGTAGGCTACCAGGCGGCCGAGAGGTTGAACGCCTAACTCGCGAGCGCGTCCGGCTTCCATCAGAACAGTGGCCGCGGCCCCGTCAGAAGTCTGCGAAGAACTGCCGGCGGTGACCGTCCCTTGCGCGCTGAAGGCGGGCTTGAGCTTGGCGAGTGCTGCAAGCGAGGTGTCGGCACGTGGGCCTTCATCTGCGGCAAAGAGCGTTTCCGTCACAATAGATTTGCCGACTTTTGGACCGGGGACGGCCGAGGTGACGGCGACTGGGACCAACTCTTCGGCAAAGCGGCCGGCAGCCTGCGCGGCCAATGCCTTCTGATGACTGGTGAGAGCGAAGGCGTCTTGATCTTCGCGGGAAACTTTGTAGTGGCGGGCGACACGCTCGGCGGTGAGGCCCATGGTGAGCAGCGCGGCGGGATAGTGCTCGGCGAGCCACGGGTTGGGACTGGGCTTGAGGCCGCCGAAGGGAAGCAGGCTCATGGACTCTGCGCCGCCCGCTACGACGACGCGAGCGCTGCCAGTGCGGATGCGCAGATCGGCTTGGACGATGGCTTCAAGGCCAGAGGCGCAGAGCCGGTTGACGGTGACGCCGGGAATCTCGACGGGCAAGCCTGCGCGCAGAGCGGCCATGCGGGCGATGTTCCAGCCCTGCTCGCCCTCCGGCTGGGCGCAGCCGAGGATGACGTCGTCGATTTCGGTGCGGTCGAGGGCCGGGAGCCGCTGCAATGCGCCGTTCATCGCGGTTGCGGCGAGGTCGTCGGGGCGGGTGGTGGAGAGAGCGCCTTTGGGGGCGCGGCCTACCGGGGTGCGAACGGCGCTGACGATTACGGCTTCCGGCATGGGTTGCCTCCTTTGCGATTCTGATAGAGACGTCTCTCGCCCTTGTCTGCCTCTTTATTCCGACTCGCCTATAACTCGATATATCCGCGTAGTTCCATCTGGCAAGAGGAACTCGAACGTGATGTGATATTCATATCCGTTGTACGGCATATCGTCGCCCTTCGCTTTGTAGTCGCCGATCCGGAGCGCTGACTCTTGACCTTCTGAGCCAATTAACTCGTATTTCTTCCCGTTGACAAGTGCATTGAGGTGTTGCATCAGTACGCAATGGGCGGCATTCCCGGCTCCTCCAGGATTCCCCCATCCCCAGGAGTCTTGGCAGATGCTGATCAAGTTCGATGACTGCACATGCACTGCGACGGTGTAGTCGGCTGGGTTCGGCTTTGGCTTCTCTTTTCCCGCCCAAGAGAGAGCGGGCAATAAGATCATCATTGCAACGATTACTTTCTTCATTATTCCTCCCCAAAGAGGCATGATCGCAAATAGAAGATTGAGTTTGCAATTACTCGCCACTCGCCGGGCAAATAATCATTCCGGCATTTCCAGTACGATCCAGGCATTTTTCAAATAGAAGTGATAGATGGTGCGTCGATCGACAAGCGAATCTGCGAGCGCGTCGTGATCTACCAGCGCGGGACGATGCAGCAAACCGATCTGGGCCGTGCGAATCTGCTGGGGCGAGGCCGGATCGATGCCCCAATCAAAACCGAGAATGCCGCTTGGATCGTGGGCTTGCAGACGCTCCGTCTCCGGCGCGGCGGCAAGCACCAGCAGGGTTGTCGGGGCGCTCGAAAAGTAGACCAGCAGCGAGACTGTTCCCCGTTCTGAACAGAGAACCGCCCAATCGGAGGAGCCGGGGCGCTCGAGACTGGCGTGGATGACGTTCTCCGGGTGATGGGCCTCGTAGGTCTGCGGAATGAGGCAGCCGCGGCGATTGAGTTGGGCGGCAAACTCTGCTGGCAGGCTGGGAAACGAGTTTACCGGCAGATGGCGGATGAGGTACGGAGTGGAGTGGCCAGCGACGACGATCTGGCCAGATTCATTGAGCTGCACGGGGGTTGGCTCGGGCTTTTGAGCAGATAGTAGTGAGCAGGCGCAGAGCAGTGCGCTCAATAGCGATCCGATTTTTCTCACTCTTACGCGAACCATGGGAGCTCTTCCTCTGTTCATCATCGTTCATAACCGTCGGACTGCAAAATCAGTTGCGGAGGGGCTTGCCGGTTTTTAGCGTGAAGGCAATTCGCTCCTGGGTCTTGCGCTCGCCGCAGAGAGAAAGAAATGCCTCGCGTTCAAGGTCGAGCAGGTACTGTTCGCTGACCAGGGTTCCCGCTGTCACACGGCCACCGGCCAGAATGTAGGCGGCCCATCGGGCGACTTTCTGATCATGTTCAGAGGCGTAGCCGGCTTCGCTCATGAGAAAGACGCCAGATTCGAGCGTGGCAAGAGCCGCTGTGCCGGGCGCGGGAATTTGGGTGCGCGGCTGCGGGGGCAAATAACCAGCATCAGCCAGCGTGGCGGCCTGGGCTTTGGCGTCGAGCAGCAGGCGCTCGCGGTTGAGCGTGATGCGGTCGCATGGTGTGAGCAGACCAAGCGTGCGGGCTTCGGCGGCTGAGGTGGAGACCTTGGCCAGGGCGATGGTTTCAAATGAGCGGCGAAGCGCGGCGGATAGCTCGGCCGATTGAGCAAAGCGGGGAGGCGGGTCACGTGGATCAGGCGGCGCGAAAGCAGCGGCAGAGTCAATCGCGCGCAACAACATTTCTTTGGTGCCTCCTCCGGCGGGGATGAGGCCGACGCCGGCCTCGACCAGGCCGATGTAGGTTTCCGCGTGAGCCTGACGGCGAGCTGCGTGAAGGCAAATCTCCGCGCCTCCGCCGAAGGTCATGCCGAAGGGCGCTACGACCACCGGGCGGGGACAGTACTTGATGGCCGCGGTCATCTGCTGGAAGTTGTGGATGACAGCGGCTAGCTCCTCCCATTCGCCCTCTTGCGCCGCCAGCAGCAGTTGCATCAGGTTAGCGCCGACAGAGAAGTTTTCGCGGTCGCTCGCAATCACGAAGGCGGCAAAGTCGCGAACCGCATCGGAGGCGGGGTGGAGCGCCGAAGAGACCAGCGCCAGCACGTCGCCCCCTAGAGTGTTCTTGAGCGAATGCAGTTCGATGCAGCCGATGCCGTCCCCTAGATCGACGAGCGACGCTCCGGGGTTCGTACGGACGATGCCATTGGCGCGGCGGAAGTCTGCAATGCGGGCGTGGCCGGAGAAGGTGGCGATGGGCTCGAGCTGATTCTTCTCCGGCTGAAAAGAGAGCTGGACGCCACTGGGGCCTTGGCGCGTGTACCAGGAGGAGTGGCTGGCGGCGAGCAGAGCTTCGGCGCGCGGGCTCACCGGCAAGCCGAGAGTCTTCATGCGGCTGACGGTCGAAGCGACGCCGGCCGCGTCCCACATTTCAAAAGGCCCCAGCTCCCAATTGAATCCGGCGCGCAGGGCACTGTCGATCGAGGCCGCGTCGTCGGCAACTTCTCCGATGCGGTCGGCGGCATAGTTCCAGAGCGCGGCGAGAAACGGCCATAGGAAGGCGGCGGCTTTGTCTTTGGCGGGGTCGTTGCCGAGCAGCAGGCGGAGGCGCTCGGGCAATGTGGCTGCGTTCTTGGCCATCTCCAGGGCGGGCAACGCAGGCTTTGCGACGGGGCGATATTCGTAGGTGGCGAGATCGAGGACCATGCGAATATCTTTTCCGTCATCACCGCGGATTTTTTTGTAAAAACCCTGGCCTGCTTTGTCGCCAAGCCAGTTGCGCTTGAGCATTTCGTCGAGAATCTGCGAGAAACTGCTTTGCGTCACGCCCTGGGGGAAGTTGGCGGCTACGTGGGCGAAGATGTCGATGCCCACCAGGTCGGCGAGGCGGAAGGTTCCAGTGCGGGGCCAGCCAATGGCCTGTCCGGTGAGCGCGTCCACCTCTTCGATGGTGAGCCCCTGTGCGAGCATTAGCGCGGCCGCATTAAAGAAGGTGGCGATGCCGATGCGGTTGGCAATAAAGTTGGGAGTGTCGTGCGCGAAGACCACCTGCTTGCCGAGGTTGCGGTCGGCGAACGCGACAAATGCGGCCACGATAGCCGGATCGGTTTCAGCGGCGGGAATGACTTCAAGCAGGCGCATGTAGCGCGGCGGATTAAAAAAATGCGTTCCGAAAAAGCGACTGCGATGCGTGGTGAGTCCGGCGGCGATTTGCTTCACCGGCAGGCCGGAGGTGTTGGTGGTGAGCAGGGCGTCGGGGGACAAGTGAGGCAGGATGCGGTTGAGCAGCGCCGTTTTGATGGCCAGGTTTTCTGCTACGGCCTCGATCACCCAATCGCAGGCAGCTAATTTGGGCAGGTCGTCGTCAAAGTTGCCGGGAGTGATCAGAGCGGCGAGCGATGATTCATAGAATGCCGCAGGCTTGGACTTGGCCAAAGCATCGAGCGCGCCCTTGGCCAGTCGGTTGCGGTCGCCTTCACCAGCCGGAACCAGATCGAGCAGGATGGTGGGGATTCCGGAATTGGCCAGGTGCGCGGCGATGCGCGAGCCCATGGTTCCTGCGCCCAGCACGGCGGCGCGGCGAATGAGAAGCGGTGCGGCCTTGATGCCGGCAACCACAGTAGCGGACGGGGAAGTCGTGCTCATGCGAGTTCTCCTGTTTGGAAGGGACTTAGTCGCCATCCATCACACGGGATCCATCGAAGAATACGGCGATGCGCGGCAGACGGTCAAGATGGCAGAGACACTGCAACGACTACCCGTTTCCAGCCGATCACTCTCTTCAGCCGAGAGCAGATCGGGCATGAACTCCATCACCGCCCGGTCGCGATTGAGTTGCGCAAACGGTATACGGTCAGCCTTCCGCCAGCGGCGAAGCGTCAACCGGTTTGTGTCGAGATAGGTTGTGGGCGGATCTTCTTCGAACATCAATCATCTGATGCCGAAGAGAAGAGATCGGACGCGAGATTGTCAGTCTTAAGAGGCGTTCTCCAGCAACGCGCTCAAGCCCTTGATGTCCTTCACGACAATTCTTCGCGCATCTACTTCCAACAGCCCTTCGGCTTGCAGGCGCATCAGGTTGCGCGAGATGAGTTCGCGCACGGTTCCTAACTGGTTGGCTAACTCTTGATGGGTCGAAGGTAGCTGAAACTCAATGCCGCTCGATGTCTGCGTGCCCTCACTTTGCGCGAGCTTGAGCAGCGTTGCTACCAGGCGCTGACGAATAGTGGTGAACGATAACTCCTCAATGATGCCCACGAGGCGCCTGAGCCGTGCGCCGACAACCGAAAGTACTTTGAGCGCGACTTGGGGATGTTCGAGGCAATAGCTGTGAAAATCGCGCTGCGAGATGAATGCGATTTGCGTTTCTTCGATGGCGATTGCCGAGGCGGGATACTCTCCTCCATCAAAGACCGGCAGCTCCGCCACGGACTCGCCTGGTTGATTGACGGCCAGCACCTGCTCGCGGCCATTGACTGAAGTCTTGAAGATGCGCACTTTGCCGCAGGCGATGATATGCAAGCCATGGCAACGCTCGCCCTCGGAGAAGAGCAGGTCGCCCGACTTGAGCACCTTGCGCGTGGTGCGAGCCGCCAGGGTTTGCAGCTCCTCTGGCGACAGGCTGGTGAATAAAGCCGTGCCTTGCAAAACAGTAACTATATCGAAACGGGGAGTGCTCATGCGGGGATTTTATCAGTGCGCGCGTCCCACCCTAACCGCAAAAACAAAACCGCGGCGAGGGTGGGGCACCCAGTGAGTTAGAGAACGATCAAGCTAGCATCGCGGCTAGATCGTCTTCTGCTGTCGTGATTGCCATCAGGTTGAATTTCTCGTGGAGCAGCGCAATGACTCCGGGCGAAAGAAATGCCGGCAGCGTTGGGCCGATGCGAATGTTGCGCACGCCGAGGTGAAGCAGCGTCAGCAGCACCGCGACTGCCTTTTGCTCATACCACGACAGCACCAGCGAAAGAGGCAGATCGTTGACGCCGCACTCGAATGCTTTGGCCAGTGCCAATGCAATCTGCAACGCGGAGTACGTGTCGTTGCATTGACCGATGTCGAGCAGCCGCGGCAGGCCGCCGATTTCGCCAAAGTCGAGCTTGTTGAAGCGAAACTTTCCGCAAGCCAGCGTCATGATCAGGCAGTCGTTGGGAATCGATTCGGCCAGTTCGGTGTAATAGCTGCGGCCACTGCGCGCGCCGTCGCAACCACCGATCAGGAAGAAGTGGCGAATGGCGCCAGCCTTCACCGCATCGATCACTGTGCCCGCCACGCTCAGCACTGCATTGTGTCCGAAGCCGACAGTAATCTCTTCGTCGCTGCCATCTTCAGAGTAGCCGGGAGCAGCGAGTGCAGCGGCAATCACCGGGCTGAAGTCCTGGTCGGCAATGTGCAGCACTCCGGGCCATGCCACCATTCCCGCTGTAAAAATGCGCTGCTTATAAGCGAGCTTTGGTTCTTGAATGCAATTTGACGTCATGAGAATCGCGCCGGGAAATTCGTTGAACTCGGCAGCCTGGTCGGTCCATGCGCCGCCATAATTTCCGGCCAGATGTTCGTATGCTTTGAGCTTGGGATAGCCGTGCGCGGGCAGCATTTCGCCATGCGTGTAAACCTGAATGCCGAGGCCTTTGGTCTGCTCCAGCAGAGCATACAGATCATGCAGGTCGTGACCAGAAACCAGAATCGCTTTGCCTTTGCGCGCACCGAGCCGCACCTTCGCGGGTTGCGGGTGGCCGAAGGTTTCCGTATGGGCATGATCCAGAATTTCCATGACGCGATAGTTCAGTTCACCCACCGCCAGAGCCATGCCGAGAAGCTCATCAGCCGTGGGCGCCGGATGAGTGAGGAAGTCGAGAATCTCATGAATCTTCGCGAACGATACTGGATCGCCCGCGCCCAGCGCCAGAGCGTGCGCGGCATAAGCAGCGACACCTTTGATGCCGTAAAGCACCAGCTCTTGCAGGTTGGCAATCTCTTTGGTCTCGGTCAAAAAGCGCGCCGGCAAAAGCGCTTGCTTGCCCTGGACGAGCAGGCCCTCGAGCGTCAGCGCAGGCTTCCATGCCGCCGCGCCACCTAGCTCCGCCGGTACAATGCCGGCTGCGACACTGGCGCTTTCATAAAGCTTTTGCGCCGCGTTGCGCATCGTAATGGCCTGATGAATAAGTTCCACCAAGCGCTCAGGATCGAAGTTGACGTTGGTCAACGTGGCAAAGATGGCTTGAATCGTGAAGGCGTCAATCTCCGCGTCAGCCGCGCCTAAAGTCCGCGCCCGGTGCGCATAGATCGAAATGCCTTTGACCGCATGAAGCAGCAAATCCTGCAAAGCCGCCGTGGTTTCGTCTTTTCCGCAAACGCCAAGAGTCTGGCAGCCTTCGCCCTTCGAGGTCTGCTCGCATTGATAACAGAACATGATGAACCTTCCTGTCTGGTCTTTACCTGCAAGCTGAGCATAAGCGGTATTGAGGTCGGCATCAGCGACTAAAGTCACAGGCCGGCGAAATTGGATTGACAATATTTTCTCTTTCCGAAAGAGACTAAAGTCGCTGACGATTGGGAGGATATTCTTCCATGCTGCAAGAGAAGGAGAACAGAAATGACTGCAGCCGCAAAAACCGTCCGTGAAATTGCTCTTGAGCAGCCTTCCTCGATGCGCGTCTTCGAGGGCTTTGGCATCGACTATTGCTGCGGGGGGCGCAAGCCTCTTGCCGAAGCCTGCGTTGCCAGCGGCGTTGAAGTGGATGCTGTAATTGCCGCGCTGGAAGCAGCGGCTACGACTCTTGCGCCCGTCGCCGATGATTGGCAGCAACGGCCAATGGAAGAGCTGGTGGCGCACATTGTTGCGACGCATCATGCCTACGTGAAACGGGAGTTGCCGCGACTGGCTATGCTTGCGCAGAAAGTTGTGAATCGCCACGGCGCAAAGAGGGCCGAGTTGCCGGCAATTCAAACGGCGCTGTCAACGCTGGATGCGGAGCTGACCCAGCATCTGGCCAAGGAAGAAGGCGTTCTGTTTCCTTATATTGTGCGGATGGAACGCGCCTGCACAGAAGGAAGCGCGCTGCCAGACGCTTGCTTTGACACCGTTGCCAGTCCCATTGCAATGATGACTCAGGAGCACGATGCGGCTGGAGTGCTGCTGGCTGAGATGCGTCGTTTGAGCCAGAACTTTACAACGCCCGAAGATGCCTGCCCAACCTATCACGCATTCTATGACGGCTTAAGAGAGTTCGAGAAAGACCTTCACCAGCACATCCATTTGGAGAATAATATTCTCTTTCCCCGCGCGATTGAGATGGAATCGCAAGAACGCTAGAGTTTTTCGCGCAAATATTCAAAGACCAGATAGCCGATGAGCGCTGAGACCAGAGCAATTCCGAAGTTGGTGACGGTGAAGATGTCGATCAGAGCCGTCGCCAGCGTCTTGCCGTGACTGTTGGACGCGGTAAACTCGCCCATCAATAAGTTTGAATAAAAGAGAAAGACGATAAACGCAACTTCGATTACTGCCCGCCAAACGGCCGTAAGGCGCATTGAGCCCCAGGAACGATTCTTTGCCTGTGGGGTGATGGGTCGACTTGGTCGCTGGCTTTGCATCTTGCCTCCATGGTAACAAGAATTGAGTTTTAGCGGCGCGGCGGTTAGAAATATCTAAGGAACCTCTGATCAAGTCGTGTCTTGTGTCAGGGCATGACTTCAGAGGCTGCGGAAAAACGCGGACGGGTGGTAGGCCGGGGATTTATCCCCGGCATAAAGCCAATAAAATCAGCCGAGGGCTTTAGCCCCTGAGGTATGCTCTTCGGGCTTTTCGCCCAAAATACAGCCTCTTTCCGCAGCCTGTTTAGTCGTGCCGTAAATGCTCAGAAGTGAGCGGGGCTTCTGCTCCATGAGCCACATCCAAAATTCAAAGAGGAACGCAAGAAGCGTCAGGGCACGACTTTAGTCGTGCCGTAAGAGCTTTGAAATGACCGGGGCTTTAGCCCCTGAGGAATCGATGGCTTCGCCAAATACCTTGATCAGAGTTTCCCTAAGCTCCCCGTACATATATGGGCACAGGTCTTTTGCCATTCCAAGATGTGTAACTTCACATCGGCGTATTCTTCTGCGCGCAAATATTCCTGATTGCCCTGCCGAATTACGACGATACACAGATTGGGAGCTTTTGCTTTACTTACATCTTTGCTCACAACCTCCGCAGAGGAAGGAATCGGTTTTATGTCGATTATTCGCGATCTTCGCATCTCCCGCAAATTCACTTATGCATTTGGCGCGGTTTGCCTGGTGTGCGCGCTGCTGGGAACCGCCTCGGTGATTGGCCTGTTAAAGGTCAACACGGCAATCAACAGCGTGGTGAACAACTCGATGTCCTCAATGCGAGTGCTGGGAGATATTCGCTACTCTGTGGCTACCATTCGCCGCACAGACGCACTGCTTCTGTTATGCGACTCAGAAGCATGTACGAAACGCCTGACGGTCAAGCGCCAAAGTTATATTGCCTCATATAACAAGACGATCGCACAGTATGCGCTCGTAGACTTTCATCCGGGAGAACGGGAACTTTACGAAACCATCCGTCAGAACGCCGCAGCATACATTGCATTGAGCGATCAAAGCAGAGAGTTGGCCAACGCAAACAAGTCAGAAGATGCTTCAAAGCTGCTGCTTGCCGGAGACGCGGTCAAGGTTTATAACGCTGTGGCTGACGCGGTAGAAGCCGATGTTGCGCTGAACAACAAGTTAGGGACCGAGGAGGGAGCGCGCACAACCCAACTGGGAAGCAAGCTGCTGACTGCGATTTATATCCTGATGGCGATAGCGGTGTTGTTGTGCGCGGTAGTTGGCTTCAGTCTCACCCGCATGATTGTGCCTCCACTATTGCTGGTTACGGCGGCTTTGGAGAAGTTTGCCA
>JBEKWJ010000064.1:0-23227 GCA_049513195.1 Occallatibacter sp. | reverse complement strand
ACAGGGATCAGGGATCAGGGAACAGGAACGGCCCGCGCCTTTGGTTCTGGTTCATGCTTTGATTGTGCGCCTGGGGAAGGTAATCTTCTGCAAGCATCGAAGAAGATGCGTTTGCCCTGCCGCTCCCGCAAGCCCGCCTCGCCTTTCCCCTTCCCAACCCCTACAATGAAGACGGAACTTTATTTTCGAGGAAAACCATGCCGCTCTCCGGAGAAGCCATTCGCCTGATGAATTACATCGATGATGTTGCCGTAACCCTGCGCCGGATACTGGCCACCGTTCCCACGCTCTCGACTGAGGAGCGCGCGCGCGTCGCCGAGCACCTGGTCCAGGCCAGCCCCAGTGCCGACGATGTCGCCCAGGCACTGGCCGCCAAACCCCTCCCGATCGTCTGAAAACAGGAGAATCGCTCGGAAACCGTCGCCATAATCGGAGCTGGTCCGCTGGGTCGTTGGCTGGCCCTCTCGGCTACTCGCGTTGGCTTTCGCGTGCTGCTGGAAGACGTGATGCCCAGGAACTTGCATCACGCCCAGGAGTTGCTCCGCCAGAAGCTCGGCCCTGCCGCCCTCCCAACTATTTCTTTCGTCTCCACCATCGAGGACGCGGTCCGCGACGCCGATCTGGTCATCGACTGCGTGCCGGATGAGCTCGAATCCAAGCTGGAGATTCTGTGGCTGCTGGACCGCATGACTCCGCCCCGAGCGGTATTGGCCACGCCCACGACGCGTCTGTCCATCGCCGACCTCGCCGACTGCACCTATCGCCCAGACAAGTGCATTGCCATTGCCGCTGAGGCCAGTACCCTGGCGGGAAGCCCTGCCGCGCAAATCGCCGGCCTGAACGCGAGCACCGGCGAGGAAATTCTTCTCCGCACCACGACTCGCACTGCTCCTGAGACCATCGCCCTGCTGGACCACTTTTGGCGCAAGTTAGGCTTCAGCCCAGTCTTCTCGCTCGACCCCTCGGAGTACGCTCAGGTCAAGGCCCGCTAAGGCATTCCAATCACAAATAGCTTTCATCAGGAGCAGAGTTGGGCGCGCCGTGCGCCCATCTTCGCCTCGTTCTTGTTTTTGCGGCTATGGGAGGGAGACAGGAACTTCATTCAGAAAAATCGATTGCCAGATCATTGCGGCAAAGACTGAGCACTGATCACTGAAAACTGACAAATTCTTCTCAGTCCCCCGGCGCTTCTTCCAGCTCCGCGCCGATCCGGCGCAGCTTCATCACCCGCCATTGCAAGCGATCGAAGAAGAGATAAACAACCGGCGTAGTAAACAGCGTAAGCATCTGTGACACGATCAAGCCGCCGACGATGGCGATGCCCAGCGGCTTGCGCAACTCCGAACCCGCTCCCATGCCGATAGCCAGCGGCAGCCCGCCAAACAGCGCGGCCATTGTCGTCATCATGATCGGACGGAAGCGCAACAGGCAGGCCTGGTAAATCGCTTCCACTGGCGGCAATCCCTGGTCGCGCTCGGCCTGCAGCGCAAAATCGATCATCATGATGGCGTTCTTCTTCACAATCCCAATCAACAAAATAATCCCGATCGTCGCGATGATGGTCAGGCTCGTGCCCGTCAGCATCAGGGCCAGAAATGCGCCCACTCCCGCCGGTGGCAGCGTGGAGAGAATCGTGAACGGATGGATCAGGCTCTCGTAAAGAATGCCAAGCACGATGTAAACGGCGACCAGCGCGGCCACGAGCAGCCAGATTTCGTTGGAGAGCGAATCTTTGAAAGCCTGCGTGGTCCCCTGGAAGGACGGGAGAATCGACGGCGGCATATTCATCTCGACCTGGACCTTTTCAAGCGCCGTAACGGCGTCGCCCAGGGCTTTGTTGGGCGCCAGGTTGAAGCTGAGCGTTACGGCGGGATACTGGCCTTGGTGGTTGACCTGGAGCGGTGTCCGCTTCTGTTCAAAGTGCGCGATGGTCGAAAGCGGGACCATCGCGCCAGTCGAGGATTTGATAAAGATGCCATTCAGCGCGTCCGGGCTCTGCTGGTAGATCGGATCAACCTCCATCACCACGAAGTACTGATTGAGCGCGGTATACATGGTCGAGACTTCGCGCTGGCCAAACGCGTCATAAAGCACGCTGTCGATGGCGGCCGCCGTGATTCCCAGCCGCGAGGCGGCATCGCGGTCGATCACCAGATTCGCGGCCAGACCCTGGTCCTGTTGGTCGGTCGAAACATCACGCAGTTCCGGCATCTTTCGCATCCGTGCCAGCAGTTGCGGCGCCCATGTGTTCAGCTCGTTCAGGTTCTCGTCCGAGAGCGTGTATTGGTATTGCGCGGCGCCTCCGCGCCCACCGATCACAATATCCTGCTGGCTCTGGAGATAGAGAATCGCGCCGGGAACGCTGGTCAGCTTTGCGCGCAGCCGATTGACTACCGCGTCGGATGTGACGCGCCCTGGCCGCTGGTCCAGGGGCTTCAGCGCGATGAACATGAAGCCCACATTGTTGCTGCCGCCGCCCGGACCCGCGCCACCCGCAAAGGCCGTCGCGGATTTGACGGCCGGGTCTTCCAAAACCATCCCCGCCAGTTCGCGCTGTTTGTCGCGCATGGCGGGGAAGCTGATGTCCTGCGCGGCCATCGTGCGGCCGGTGATGCGTCCCGTGTCTTGTTGCGGAAAGAAGTCCTTGGGCACAATCTTGAAGAGGAAGACGTTGAGCGCCATGGTGCAGATCACCACAAACAGCACCAGCCACTGATGGCGCAGCACCGTGCGCAGGCCCCTGGCATATTCGTTGTGCAGCCAATCGAAGGCCCGTTCGCTGGCGCGATAGACGGGTCCATGCCGGCTCTCGTCCCGCGACTTCAAAAACTTCGCGCAAAGCATCGGCGTCGTGGTCAGCGAAACCAGCAGTGAGACCGCAATGGCGACCGACAGAGTTACGGCAAACTCGCGGAAAAGCTTGCCCACAATGCCGCCCATCAGCAGAATCGGAATGAAAACGGCGATCAAAGATAAACTCATCGAGAGCACCGTGAAGCCGATCTCGCGCGAGCCTTTCATCGCCGCATCGTACGGCGTGTCGCCCATTTCCAAATAGCGTGTAATGTTCTCGATCACCACAATGGCGTCGTCCACCACAAAGCCCGTAGCAATGGTCAGCGCCATCAGCGACAGGTTGTCAATGGTATAGCCCAGCAGGTACATCACGCCGAAGGTGCCCACCAGCGAAAGCGGTACGGCAATCGACGGAATGATGGTGGCCCACACCTCGCGCAAAAACAGAAAGACCACCAGCACCACCAGCACCACGCTGATCATCAGCGAAATCTCGACATCTTTCACGCTGGAGCGAATGGTCGTAGTGCGGTCCAGTGCCACGTCGATCTTGATGGTCGGCGGAATGGCGGCCTGCAAGCGAGGCATCTCGGTCATCACCGCATCGACCGTGGAGATCACATTCGCGCCGGGGATCTTGAAAATAACGATCAGGATCGCGTCTTTCAGTTGGCCGTGTGGGCCTTTGTCCGGGTTGATCCCGGAGACGCCGGCCGTGTGAATGTCGGCTATGCTGTCCGTGACTTTGCCGATGTCTGTGATGCGCACGGGCGCGCCGGTCTTGGCGTTGTAGCCGGCGATAATCGGCGCGTAGTCGCGAGCTTTGAATATCTGGTCGTTGTCGCTGATCTGCCAGCGATGGTCGGAGTCTTGAAAGGCGCCCTTGGGCCGGTTGGCGTTCGCGCCTGACAACGCCGTGCGCACCGCCTCCAGGCCAACCCCGTTCGCGCCCAACTCCATGGGGTTCAGTTCCACGCGCACTGCCGGGCTGGAGCTGCCGCCCACGAAAACCTGTCCCACACCCTGGATTTGAGAGATCTTCTGCGACAGGATGGAGTTGGCCATGTCGTAGATCTGCGCCTTGGGAACCACGTCGGAGGTCAGGGTGAGAATCAGAATCGGTGCTTCTGCCGGATTTGCCTTGCGATAGCTGGGGTTCTGCGGCAAATACGACGGCAACTGGCTCCGCGCCGCATTGATCGAGGCTTGCACGTCGCGGGCGGCGGCGTCGATGTCGCGATTGATGTCAAACTGGAGCGCGACCGACGCAGCACCCAGCGAGCTCGACGAGGTCATCTGGTTGACGCCGGCAATGCGTCCAAACTGCCGCTCCAGTGGCGTTGCGACAGACGACGCCATCGTCTCCGGACTGGCTCCCGGCAGTCCCGCGCCCACGCCGATCACCGGGAAGTCTACATTGGGAAGCGAAGCCACGGGCAGCAGCGAGTACGCCACCGAGCCAGCTAGCAAAAGAGCCAGCGAGAGCAGCGAAGTAGCGACAGGCCGCTGAATAAATGGTGCGGAAAGATGCATTTCTCGTGGTCCCTGTTTTTTAGCTTTTAGCTCTTAGCTCTTAGCTCTTAGCTAATAGCTAACGGCTAACGGCCGTCTCCTGTTCCCTGATCCCTGTTTCCTGTTCCCTGCTCTTCGGCTTCATCCGCTCGGCCAGCTTGTCAAAGTAGAGATAGATGACCGGCACAGTGTAGAGCGTGAGCGCCTGCGACATCAGCAGTCCGCCGACGATGGTGATGCCCAGCGGTCTGCGCAATTCGGCCCCCACGCCGCCGCCCAGCGCCAGTGGCAATCCGCCCAGCATGGCCGCCATGGTCGTCATCAAGATCGGCCTGAATCGCAGTTGGCAGGCCTGGAAGATCGCAGCTTCCGCCGTCTTGCCCTCATGCCGCTCGGCCTGCAATGCAAAATCGATCATCATGATGGCGTTTTTCTGCACAATGCCAATCAGCAAGATGATGCCGATCAGCGCAATCACACTGAATTCCGTGCGCGTAATCAGCAACGCCAGCAGCGCGCCCACGCCCGCCGAAGGCAGCGAAGAGATGATCGTGATGGGGTGAATGTAGCTCTCATAAAGCACGCCCAGCACAATGTAGACCGTGACCAGCGCAGCCAGAATCAGCAGCGGCTCGTTCGCGAGCGAAGTCTGAAAGGCTGCGGCCGTGCCCTGGAAGCTGGCGTTGATGCTGACCGGCATCTGGATCTCCTGCTCCACCCGCTTCACTGCCGTCACCGCATCGCCCAGCGCCTTGCCCGGAGCCAGATTGAAGCTGACCACGGTGGAAGGGAACTGCCCCTGGTGGCCAATTGAAAGCTGCGCGCGCGTCTGCTCCCAGTGGGCGATCTGGCTGAGCGGAACCTGCGTGCCGTTGCCCGATTTGACGAAGAGATTGTTCAGCGTCGACGGATCGGTCTGGAAGTTAGGACCCACCTCCATCACCACGTGATACTGATTCAGTTGCGTGAAGATGGTCGACACCTGGCGCTGCCCGAAGGCGTCGTAGAGTGTGTTGTCCACGTCCGCCATGGCAATGCCCATCCGCGCCGCCGTGTCGCGATCAATCACCAGTTGCGCGCCCAGACCTTGATCCTGCAGGTCGCTGGCAACATCGGTGACTACGGATTTTTCCTTGCTCAGCGCCTCCACCATCTTGCGCGTGTAGGTGGCTAGCTCCGTCTGGTTCGGGTCTTCCAGTGAGTACTGAAACTCCGTCCGGCTCACGCGATCTTCCACCGTCAAATCTTGCAGCGGTTGCAGAAAGAGCTGGATTCCCTCAATGCCTTGAAGCTTCGGTTGTAAACGCTGAATCACTTCGGTCGCGGAGATCTTGCGCTGGTCGAGCGGTTTCAGGTTGATCTGGATGCGGCCCGAATTCAGCGTGGTATTGGTTCCATCCACGCCTATAAATGATGAAATGTTATCGACCGCCGGGTCTTGCAACAGAATGTCCACCAGTTGCTGCTGGCGCTCGGCCATCGAAGTGAAGCTGACCGTCTGCGGCGCTTCGCTGATGCCCAGAATCACGCCCGTATCCTGCACCGGAAAAAAGCCCTTGGGCACCACCACAAACAGCAGCAGCGTTCCCACCAGCGTGCCGATTGTGACCAGCAAAGTGATGAAGCGATAGCGGAGAACCACAGTCAGTGTCCGCCCGTACCAGGCAATGACCGAGTTGAATACCTTTTCCGACCAATAGTAAAACCGCGTCTGCCTGGCGACCGACTTGTCCTTGAGAATGCGCGAGCACATCATCGGCGTCAGCGTCAGAGAAACGAACGCGGAGACCAGAATCGTAATCGCCAGCGTGATGGCAAACTCGCGGAAGAGCCGCCCCACCACGTCGCTCATGAACAACAGCGGAATCAGCACCGCGATCAACGAAACCGTCAGCGACATGATGGTAAAGCCGATCTGTTCGCTGCCCTTGAGCGCCGCCTTCATCGGGCTATCGCCTTCTTCAATGAAGCGCGAAATATTCTCGATCATCACGATGGCGTCGTCGACCACGAAACCCGTCGAAATGGTGAGCGCCATCAGCGTGAGGTTATTCAGCGAATAGCCGAGCGAGTACATCACGCCAAAGGTGCCCACAATCGAGAGCGGCACCGCGACCGATGGAATGATTGTTGCTGCCAGATTGCGCAGAAAGAGGAAAATCACCATGACGACCAAGGCAATCGTCAGCATCAGCTCAAATTCCACGTCAAGAACCGAGGCGCGAATCGTCGTCGTCCGGTCGGTCAGCACCTTTACCTGTACGGTTGCCGGCAGACTGGTTTGCAACTGCGGCAGCAGCTTCTTGATTCGGTCGACCACGGCGATAATGTTGGCGCCCGGCTGGCGTTGAATGTTCACAATGACCGCCGGCTGGCGATCCATCCAAGCGGCCTGCTGATTATTCTCCGCGGCATCCACAATGGTGGCCACATCGGAGGTGCGCACCGCGGCCCCGTTGCGATAGGCGACAATCACCGGCTTGTAATCGCCGCTGGTCAGCAGTTGGTCGTTGGCGCCAATGGTATACGACTGCCGATTGCCGTTCAGCGTGCCCTTGGCCTGGTCCACATTCGCCGCAGCCAGCGCCGTGCGCAAATCTTCCAGGCTCAGATTGTAGGCGGCCAGTTGCGTCGGGTTCGCCTGAATGCGCACCGAAGGCTTTTGTCCACCGGCAATCGAAACCAGGCCCACGCCGGTGACCTGCGAGACTTTCTGCGCCAGATTGGTGTCGGCTGCGTCCTCAATCTTGTCCAAAGGCAGCGAGTCGGAGGTAAGCGCCAGCGTCATGATGGGCGCATCGGCGGGGTTGACTTTGCTATAAATCGGCGGATTGGGCAGGTCGGCAGGCAAGAAGCTATTAGCCGCGTTGATGGCTGCCTGCACCTCCTGCTCGGCCACGTCGATGTTCTCGTCCAGATTGAATTCGAGCGTGATCACCGACCCGCCGCCCGAACTGACCGAAGTCATCTGCTTCAGGCCCGGCATCTGCCCGAACTGCCGCTCAAGAGGCGCAGTCACCGATGAGGCCATCACCTCCGGCCCGCCGCCAGGGTAAAAGGTCAGCACCTGAATGATCGGGTAATCCACCTCGGGCAAGGCAGAAACCGGCAACTGCTCGTAGCCGACAAAGCCTGCAAGCAGAATCGCCGCCATCAGCAGCGAAGTCGCCACTGGGCGCAGAATGAATGGCCGAGAAGGACTCAGGCTCACTGCTGCTCCTTCTTGTCTTTGTTGCCGTTACTCCCAGCTTGCCCCACGCTCTGTCCAGCCACCTGCCCGCCGCGCTGCCGAGCAACACTGGCAATCACCATCTGTCCGTTGCGCAGCCGGTCCGCCCCATCCATTACTACGTTCTGGCCGGGTTGCAAGCCGCTATCGAGAATCGTTACCTGTCCCTCGGCCAGGGCGATTTTCACCGGCTCTATTTTGGCCGTCGAAGTTTTTCCCGTGGCGTCCGTATCGACGACCCAGACAAACGAGCCTTGATTGCCGGACTGAATCGCCGCTGAAGGAACCACCAGCGCCTTGGGCCGGTTCTCCAGCACCAGGTGAATGTTCACAAACTGATTTGGAAATAGCGCCTGATCCTTGTTATCGAAGACCGCCTTCAGCTTGTCGGTTCCCGTGGTCGTGTCGATCTGGTTGTCCGCGGTGAGCAGGTAGCCGCTGGCCAGCTTATGCATATCCCCCTGGTCGTAGGCGTCGACAGGCAGGCGCTTATCCGCCCTCAGCTTGCCCAGCACCTGGGGAAGCTTGTCCTCGGGCAGCGTAAAGTAGACGGCAATCGGCTGAAACTGATTGATAATAACGAGGTTGGTGGTTCCGGCGGCGATGATGTTGCCGGGGTCCACCAACCGCAGGCCAATCTTGCCGCTGATAGGCGCCTGGATGCTGCACCAATCGAGTTGCAATTGCGCGGTCGCGATAGCCGCCTTGTCCGCCTCAATTGCGCCTTGGTACTGGCCTTGAGTGGCTTCATCGGCGTCCAGCGTCTCCTTCGAGACAACGCCTGCCGCGTAAAGCGCCTTGTAGCGCTTGAACTCTGCCTGGGCGTTTGTCAGCAGCGCCTGATCGTGCGCCAGTGTGCCCTTGGCTTGATCCAGCGCGGCTTTATAAGGCCGGGGGTCGATCACCATGATCGTCTCGCCCTGCTTCACCAGCTGGCCTTCGGTAAACTTCACCGGCTCGAGCTCCCCATTCACTCGCGCCTTCACGGTAACGCTCATATAAGGTGTCACCGTGCCCAGCGCCGTCAAAAAGATCGGCATCGGCATCTGTGCCGCGGCCGCCACCTGCACCGGAACTGGCCGGCTCTGCAATGCCGCCGCCTGGCTCGCGCTATTGGCCGCGTTCAATTTCTGGTTCTGGTAGATCTTCCACACAATCAGTCCCAAGGCGGCCACCAGCACCGCATAGATGACAATGCGCACCCAGGAACCCTTGGGTGTGTGGGATTGTTGCTCAAAGCCGTCTGCGGCCAAGTGGGACTCTGGAGTGCCATCAAAGGACATATCTGTCGATCCCGTCGTTTTCTAGTGAGTGAATGCCCGAAAGGGCATCGATGTAAGCCTTCCGGGCAGAGAACAAAATGCCCGGCCTGTTTCTACGACGCTTGAATTTCCTCAAAGGTTTCGTCCGCACGAGCGCGGTCACTGTAAGGCCGCCAGCATTGTTTGAGTGAGAAGCGCATTGCCAACTATGCCGGATGAGGCCACTGTAAGTGTAAGCGAATCGGGTACTTTCTGGACACATGCCGCTCACGCTCGCCAAAGTCGAAACCATTTTGGGAGCATCATTCCGACGGATGCTCATCCGTTCCAAAATGCATCTTTCGCATTCGCTCGTCCGTCTTAAAGACAGCGCGAGCGACACATTTTCAAATGTGCGCCTTTTGCGAGAGTCTTCGTCTACCATATAACTTCAACAACTTGTTGCATCGGACATGGATGGCGAGCGCCGTCCGGTCCCGGAATCCGATGAGCCGGTCATAAAGAGATCAGGCTGTTGGCACAGCTTTTCTCAACCAGCCATGCCACCGGCAACCCGGCTCAGAAGCGAGTAGCTGCCTTATGATGTGGATTGTCCGGCTTGCGCTGCGGCGGCCTTACACCTTTGCCGTCTTTGCGTTCTTGATCTTGATTCTCGGCGTCTTCAGCATCCTGTCGATGCCCACGGACATTTTCCCCAATATCAATATTCCCGTCGTCACCGTGGTATGGAACTATAACGGCCTTTCCGCTCAAGAGATGTCTACCCGCATCATCTACAACAGCGAGCGGGGCATGACCACCACGGTCAATGATATTGAGCATATCGAATCACAATCACTGAACGGCATTGGAATCATCAAGATCTTCTTCCAGCCGCATGTGGATATCGGAGCGGCCGTCGCTCAAGTTACCTCCATCAGCCAGGTGCAACTTCGCTCCCTGCCGCCCGGCTCCGTGCCGCCCTTCATCATCCAATACAACGCCTCTAGCGTGCCCATTCTGATGCTCGGCGTCTCGGGCCAGGGCATGAACGAGCAGCAGTTGAACGACGTGGCCACGAACAATATCCGCACCCAGTTGGCCACCATCGAAGGCGCGCAAACACCATATCCTTATGGCGGAAAGGTGCGCCAGATTCAGGTCGATCTCGATCCGCACGCCCTCCAAGCCAAAGGTCTCTCCCCTGTCGATGTCGTCAACGCCATCTCCGTGCAGAATCTCATCGCGCCGTCAGGCACCATGAAGATCGACCGCTTCGAGTACGCCGTCGAAACCAATTCCGCCCCGCAGGTGATCGATGATCTGAACAACCTTCCCATCAAAGCGGTCAACGGCTCGGTGATCTACGTCCGCGACGTGGCTCATGTCCGCGATGGCAACCCGCCGCAAACCAACATTGTGCGCGTAAATGGCAGCCGCGCCATCATGATGGCCATCATGAAGACCGGCTCTGCCTCCACGCTCGACATCATTGCCGGCATTCGCGCCAAGCTCGAAAGCATCAAAGGCCAGCTCCCCCCGCAATTGAGAATTGACGCCCTTGCCGATCAGTCGGTCTTTGTGCGCGGCGCCATTAACGGAGTGTTTGTCGAGGCCATGGTCGCCGCCTGCCTCACCGCCATCATGATCCTGGTCTTTCTGGGCAGTTGGCGCTCCACCGTCATCATCGCGGTCTCCATTCCGCTCTCCATTCTCTGCTCGCTGAGCGTCCTCTATATGCTCCACGAGACCATCAACATCATGACCCTGGGGGGGTTGGCGCTTGCCGTTGGTATTTTGGTAGACGACGCCACCGTCGAGATCGAAAACATCAATCGCAATATCGAATCAGGCAAAGAGATCGAGCAGGCCATCCTCGACGGCGCCGCGCAAATCGCCACTCCAGCCCTGGTCTCCACCCTTTCCATCTGCATCGTTTTCGTGCCCATGTTCTTTTTGAGCGGCGTGGCGCGTTACCTCTTTGTACCCATGGCCGAGGCCGTCTGTTTTGCCATGCTGGCCAGCTATCTGCTCTCCCGCACTGTCGTACCCACCATGGCCAAATACCTGCTCAAAGAGAAGGACGACGCCGAGGACGCTAAAAAGCTATCCAGCCGCAATCCATTCATTCGCTTTCAATTAGCCTTCGAATCGGGCTTCGATAGTTTTCGCCATGGTTATCTTCGCTTCCTTACATTGTGTGTGGATCATGCCGCGCTCTTCTTGATCCTTTTCACGGTTTTTGCGCTCGGCTCCGTAGCCCTTCTGGCACCTCAGCTCGGTCAGGATTTCTTCCCCTCGGTAGACGCCGGCCAGTTCAAGATCCACGTCCGCGCCCGCACCGGCACACGCATTGAGGAAACGGCTGCCCTTTGTGACCACATCGATTCAACCATCCGCCAGCACATTCCAGCCAATGAAGTCGTGTCGATTGTTGACAATATCGGCCTGCCCAACTCAGGACTCAATCTCTCCTACTCGACCTCGGCACCCATCGGCCCCGCCGACGCCGACATCCAGGTTCAGTTGAGCAAGGATCACCACTCCACCCCGGCTTACGTCAGACAATTGCGCAGCGTGCTCGCCCGCGAATATCCCGGCGTCACCTTCTATGTGCTGCCGGTAGACATCGTCACCCAGATTCTCAACTTCGGCCTCTCCGCCCCTATCGATATTCAGATCGTCGGCCCCAACCTCTACGGCAACCGCGCCCTTGCCGAAAAGATGATCAATGAGGTTCGCTACGTCCCCGGTGCGGCCGACGCTCGCATCCAGCAGCCTTTCGACTATCCCAAAATGACCGTGGACGTGGATCGCACCCGCGCTCAGACCATCGGCCTCACCCAGAAAGACGTGGCGACCAGTCTGCTCGTGGCCCTCAGCGGCAGCTTCCAAACCACCCCCAGCTTCTATCTCGACCCCAAAACCGGCGTCACCTACAACGTGGCAGTTCAAGCCCCGCAGTATCAGCTCGACTCACTGGCCCAACTCAAAAGCCTGCCTGTCACCGGCCCCATCTTGTCTCAGCAAATGTCCGCTGCCGCCGCCACCGGCGCGCCCGGCGCGCCTCTGCAAACCCAGGTCCTCGGAAACCTCGCCTCCATCACACCAGGAACCGAACTCGGCACCGTCAGCCACTACGACGTGCAGCCGGTCATCGACATCTATGCCAACGTGGATGGGACCGACCTCGGCACCGTCACCGGCAAAATGGAAAAAATCATCGATGCACACCAGGCGGATTTGCCGCGCGGCTCGCACTTCATTCTGCGCGGCCAGAGTGAGACCATGAAAGCCTCCTATATCGGCCTGCTCGGTGGCCTCGCTTTTTCCATTCTGCTCGTCTATCTGCTCATTGTGGTCAACTTCCAATCCTGGCTCGATCCTTTTGTCATCATCGCGGCGCTGCCCGCGGCCTTGGCCGGCATTGTCTGGTTCCTCTTCCTCACCAACACGCGCCTCAGCGTTCCCGCGCTCACCGGAGCCATCATGTGCATGGGTGTGGCCACCTCCAACTCCATCCTGGTCGTCACTTTTGCTCGCGAGCAGCTCGAGATTCTGGTTGGCAACGCCCGCCAGGCCGCCCTCAACGCCGGCTTTGTCCGCCTCCGTCCCGTGCTGATGACCGCTCTCGCCATGATCCTCGGCATGGGGCCCATGGCTCTCGGACTGGGGGACGGCGGCGAACAGAACGCCCCGCTGGGACGAGCCGTCATCGGAGGCCTGCTGCTCGCCACCGTGGCCACTCTCTTCTTTGTCCCAGCTTTTTTCTCCGTCGTGCATGGCTGGCTCGAAGGCCGCCGCAAGTCGGTCCACAACATCCAACCGCTAGGAATCTCTGACGAGTTTGACGAAGTATCGGAGTAGTTTTTCATGAGCGATCAACCCAATCCGAACCAGCAGCCGAGTCACGACCACGAAAGCGCGCCCGATCAAGTGGCCATCTCGTCACAGAATGCAATCGTAGGCATGGCCATTGTCGTAGTTGTCACTGTCGCTCTGGCCGGCTACGGCATTCTGCGCCGTCACCAGGCCGACAAGGTGCTGGCGAATACCACCAACGAGCTTGCCGCCCCCACCGTCATCGTCGCCGAACCCAAGCTGGGCGCGCCGGTCGATAGTTTTGTGCTCCCCGGCAACGTGACCGCCTATACGGATTCGCCTATCTACGCCCGCACTTCGGGATATTTGACCCGCTGGACCTACGACATCGGCGCCCGAGTGAAGAAGGGCGATCTATTGGCCGAAATCGCCTCCCCCGAAGTCGATCAGCAGCTTGCCCAGGCCCAGGCCGACCTTGTCACCGCCCAGGCCACCGCCAACAACGCCCGTATCCAGGCCAACCGCTACACCGATCTCGTTCAGTCCAATGCCGTCTCCCGCCAGGATACTGACACCTTCGTCAACCAGGCCGCAGGCACCGCGTCGGGCGTCAAATCCGCCCAGGCCAATGTCGCCCGCCTCCGCGAATTGCAATCTTTTGAGAAGGTCTATGCACCCTTCGACGGCGTCATTACCGCGCGCAATATCGACATTGGCCAGTTGATCGATCCCGGCACGGGCCGGGAACTCTTTCGCCTCCAAGCCATTCAGACCCTGCGCGTCTACGCCAACCTGCCGCAAGTTTATTCAGGAAACGTCAAGCGCGGCTCCAAAATAGATCTGACCTTCGCCGAGCACGCCGGCAAGCTCTACCAGGGCACGCTCGTCCGCACCGCCGACGCCATCGACCCGGTCAGCCGCACTTTACTTGTCGAAGTGGATGTAAACAACAGCGCCGGCGAACTGCTGCCCGGCTCGCTCGCCCAGGTTCATTTCAAAACGCCGTCCGCCGGTCCCACTTTCATCATCCCCGCCGCCGCGCTCGTCTTCCGCAAAGAGGGTTTGCGCGTAGGCGTAGTGGTCAACGGCAACACTGCCCACATGGCTCCCATAGTCATCGGCGAAGATGATGGCGCAAACGTCCAGATCGTCACCGGCCTCGGCGCGGGCGATCAAGTCATTCAGGACCCGCCCGACTCCATTATCGAAGGCGAAAAAGTCCGGGTAGTTAGCCCCGGAAGCCAAGCCAACGCGGGAGGCAAATAACATGCCCGCACTTCAGACTGCAGAAGAGTTGGGTGCCCCATCCTTGCGATGTCCCTGTTTTTATCGCGGGGGTGGGATACGACAACTCTCATTAATCGCGATCTTTACGGGTTTCCTCGCGCTTACGACTCTCACCGGCTGCAAGCCAGTAGGCCCCAACTACCACCGCCCCGGCTACGATGCTCCCTCCGCCTACAAAGAAACCGGCGCATCCGCAGTCACCATCCCGCCGCCCAATCCAGCCGGAGGAGCATGGCGGCCCGCAAATCCCTCCGACGGCATGATTCGCGGCAAGTGGTGGGAGACTTACCAGGACCTTCAGCTCAATCAGCTCGAAGAGCGCATCGCCGCCAACAACCCAAACCTGCGCCAGGCTCTCGAAACCTACCTCGCCGCCCGCGACCAGGTCACTTCGGCCCGCTCAGCGCTTTTTCCCAAACTCTCCGCCGGCCCCTCCATCGCCCGCAGCCAAGTCTCCGCAAACGGACCTGATTACTCCCCCACCAAACCCGCCACCTACAACGATCTTGTACTCAGCGGCCAAGCCAGTTGGGAGCCAGATTTCTGGGGCCGCATCCGCCGCACCGTCGAAGCCGCCCGCGAAAATGCCCAGGCCAGCGCCGCCGACCAAGCCAGCGTGGACCTCAGCCTCCATGCCGAGCTAGCCACCGATTACTTCCAACTGCGCGGCCTCGACGCCCAAACCAGGCTGCTCGTCGCCACCATCGTCGACCTTCAGGATCAGCTCGACCTCACACAGCGTCGTCTCAACGGTGGCATCGGCACCGAGGCCGACGTCGCCCAGGCGCGCACACAGCTTGAAACCGTCCGTGCTCAACTAATCGATGTAGGCGTGGCCCGCGCCCAGTTCGAGCACGCCATCGGCACCATCGCCAATTTGAAGTTGACTGACTTCAGCATTCCGCCCACGCCGCTTCTCGAGTCTCAGGCTCTAACTCTGCCCAAGGTGCCCGTCGGCGTGCCTTCGCAACTGCTCGAGCGCCGTCCTGACATCGCCGCCGCCGAGCGCCGCGCCGCTGCCGCCAACGCTCAAATTGGCATCGCCGTCAGCGCCTACTATCCCACCATCACCCTCAATGGCACCGGCGGCTTCGAAAGCGAGCACGGCGGAACCTGGATTCAGGGCCCTAGCGCGCTGTGGAGTTTAGGCGCCCAAGCAACGGAACTCCTCTTCGACGCTGGCCAGCGCCACGCCCTCAGCGACGCCGCCCGCCATACCTACGAAGCCCAGGCAGCCGGTTACAAGGCGGCCGTCCTCGCTGCTTTCAATGATGTAGAAGACCAACTCTCGGGCTTGAGAATTCTAGAAAACGAGTCGGTAGTAGAAGGACGAGCCGTCGACGCAGCCCAGCACTCCTACGACATTTCCAATCAGCGCTACAAAGGCGGCGTCACGAGCTATTTGGAAGTGCTGACAGCAGAAGCCGCGCTATTACAAAATCAGCGCACCGCCATCGACCTTCAAACTCGCCAGTTCGTAGCAAACGTAAGCCTGGTCCGCGCCCTCGGCGGCGGCTGGGATGCTTCGCGGTTGCCGAAGTGAGACAGCAGGGCAGTGAGCGGCGACTTAGAAGCGTTTTTCAGGATGCTGCATAGCGTCAGGGCACGACTTCAGTCGTGCCGAAAAGAGTTCCTACACATCGGGTTTTTAACCCCTGCGAGGACTGCGGTAAGGTTCTCGAGCCATTTCTTGTCATACTCGCGCCCTGAGGAGTAGACTCCTCGTCGAGGAAAGAGAAGTGAAGAATTTCTGGTCAGACGCTCAGTGTGTTCGGTATCTGCGGACCTTTCAGTCGATGCCGCTGCGATTCAAGATATTCGATTCAAGTTTTGTGTTGGCGCCACTCAGCTGTGCCATGGCGGCGTATTTGGACATGCCGGAACAGGTCCAGTCAAAGGTGCCCCTTGCGACAACGGATATTTTGCTGGCTGCGACATATGGGTTGTTCTGCGTGGGCTTGATCTTGACTTACGTGAGAGGGCACTTCGCTCAGCGGCGGGGAATTCAGCCCGCGCCGGTGGGCAAAAAGCAGCCGTTCACCGAGGAATCCGGAGCCTTTCTCTTTGTGATCCTGATCGTGGTTGGTGTTATGTGGGCATCGTGTGTCTGGATGAACGTGGATGGCTGGCTGCATTATCCCACTCATTACCGGGGGCCGATATCGGGGCCGAACCTCTCGTCTCTTGGGTCATGCATTTGGATACTATTCATGTATACGCGCTTCCGATTCCGGGATTCGAAACTGGACTAAGCAGCTGTGCGTTTCCTTATTGGATGAGACAAGCCGGCTCGACAGATTGTTCTGGCTTCTTGTTCCCTATTCCCTGTTCCCTATTCCCTGCTTCAAGACATCCTGCCGCAAATGACTGAACGCCACGGGAGGCACCTCGGTCAGCGGCAGCGCCGGACCCTCCCAAAGCAGCCGAGGCGAGCCTTGGCTGGCCGAATGCAACCCCTCCAGATGCAGCGTGTGTTTCCCCGCGCGCAGTCCCAGCGAGCCGCGATCGTAGCGCATCGCATTTCCTGGCGAGCCGCAAACCTGCGCAAACGGCGGGCCCGTCTTGGCCACTTGCACACCATCAATCACCAGCCGCGCTCCGTCGCGAGCCAGCAGGTGGAAGGTGTAGCCGCCATCTGCAGGAATGTCGATCAGTCCATCCCAGACCGCAGCGTAGCGCGTAAAGCCCTTTGAGTCCGCATTCAGGCTAGGTCCTTCACCGCTGAAGACCGCCTGTGCGGAAGTCAGATCCGGAAGCTCGGTCCACTCGCCGGGAAAAATCCTCCAGTCGAGTCCGGGCACGGTCGGCCCGGCATCCGCCAGAGCCTCGTGCCAGCGCGCCACGGCCACCACGCCTTGTGCGGCCCAATCCTGCTCAACCGAATCCTCTCGGGCTGGCATCTCTTCCACGTGCAGCAAAACCCTGAAGCGTCCCGAACCGTCCAATTGCGTCCCCTCGCCGTCCCGGAAGCGATGAGTTACGCGCCGTCCGCTGCCCTGCGTCCCATCGCCAAAAAGCCATGTGTAGCGCGCACCCGGCGAGGTTGCAGCGGTAAAAGTCACCTTAGTTCCCGGAGCAAAAGTCGTCGGGCTCACGGTAAACGCCGCCACCGGCCCATGCGCCGCCTCAAACTTCGCGGGCTCTGCGCCGCCGCCCGTCACCAGCGACAACTCCGCATTGTTGGCCGCCCGCACCTGTCCCAGCTTCACATTGTCGAAAGTCACGCCCGCCACGTTGCCAGTCATCGTGGAATCCGCCAGCGCCGGCTGATCAAGCGCCCAGATATTGCGGAAGGTGAAGCCCTGCAACCCAGGGTGTTCCTGCTCCATCTGTGCCAGCGAATACCAATTATCGAGAAAAAGATTCTCAAACGTGTAGTTGGAATGAGTTCCGTTGGCGTTTTGGGCGCCCCAGAAGGCGAACACCCCAAAAGTCTGCCCACAAGCGCCAATCCCGCCATGAAGAATGTCCGAGTCGCGCAGCGTAAAGTTGCGCGAGTTATACGTCTTGCGCGGCCACCCGGAGCGCACAATGTTTGAAATGCTCGTGGAGAGCACACTGTGCTCGATCAGAATATTCTCCACATCGTGGCCGGGACGCAGGAGGTCTGCATCTTTGTAGCCGTCCCAATTCCCCTGCATCGCAAACACATCGTCTGACGCGCGGATGAAAGCGTCGCGCACAATCGCGTCGCCCCCGCCCAGCCAATCCATTCCGTCCTGATTGGCGTTGCCTGGGTTCCCGCCGATCACGCGCAGGTCGTCATACAAAAATCCAGTCGAATCCTTCATCTGGATCGACCACGTCCGCGACCGCACAATGCAGGTCAGCCCGTCGATCTCCACATGGCTCGCTTCCATCGCGCCAATGCAATGCCAGTCCGGCTTCTGCATCCAGCCTTCATCGTTTGTGGGGTCCTGCGGCCCGTCGTACACAATCGTTCCGCGGCCCAGAACCTTTACGTCATGCACCTTCCAAAGGTTCAGACTGCCGAAAAAATACGAGCCAGGCGCGAGATAAAATGTCTCGCCGCTCTTTGGATTCAGGCTTTCGTGGTAAACCCCCGGCTCGTAGGCGTGAATCTTTGGATCGCGCGGCAAGGGCGGCGGCGGCGCGGTGGCAAAGAGAAACAGCATGGCTGCGTGGTTCAAAAAATCGCCGGGCCGTGAAATCGAGAGCTTGGCCGGCCCCGTCAGCCGAAAGCGAATCGTTTGTCCGTCGCGCGCAGGCCGCAAACCCAGCCGCCAGGGCTGTATATCCACGCCTTTGGCCCAGAAGCCGGGCGCGGCCGCGGTAATGGATACCGTCACCGGCCCGGTCATGTCGAAGCTGGCAAACTCATAACTCGCCGCTGCATGAGCCACGTCCACCGTCTGGCCATTCACTTGAACGGTGAAAGCGGTCGAGCGCATCTCCACCGGTACCGGCGCAGATTGAACGCGCGATGCGGCCTGAACACCAACCGGGAGCGCGAGAAAAACCAACGGCAAAAAACGAAGAGCCAGCAAGAAGACAGACTCCAGCAAAAAAGTGAAGATGAAACCACTCTAGCACCGGAGCGCCGCGGTCAGACCATAAGCTGCAACAAACCCGCCAGCCCAATGAGCCGCAATTCCCGCGGCACTTTCGATTTCCATTTCCGTAAAAGCGGGAGGATATCGGGTCACAGCTTCGCTCGCAGCCGCTGAGAGAGATTTAGCGACTTGCGAATAGCAAAAGTCGTAATCAGCAGGGTCACGCTGCCCAATGTGAGCGCAATCGGTATATACGACATGCCGAAGATTTCGTGCGCAGGTGGTTGCGGTATGTAAAGTTGCGTTCCGGAGGCAACAATATCTCCCCCACTCACCCAGGTTCCGGTGTGCGCGGGAAAAAGGCACTTCGCAAATCCGGTTAGCACCAGGCTGCCTCCGGTCACGTATCCAAAGAATCCGAGAAAAAGGACGAGAATGCCGAAGACGCCTTGAGTAGCCAGTCGGAGCGTAGCACGGAGCAGAACCAAAGGCGAAAAACTGCGACTGGCCCGGCTAATGAGCAACCCATCGCGATACTGCGCGGCCAACTTCTCGGCCGGTCCGAGCCGGGCAAGAACAGAGTCGACAGAAACGTCGGGTTCTTCTGCCGAGTCGCGTATGTGGGCGCCAATTTCGCGGACAATCTCTTCCCGCTCAGCAATGGTCAGCGGGCCAAGATGTGTGCGAAGAGCCTTCAAGTAGCTTTCAATCTGAGTTTCTGTGGTCATCAGAGTCTCTCCTGATCTTCCAAAACATTTTCCAAAACGGGTGCGAGCAAGCGGCTCAGACCGCTCGCGAAGCTGATCCAGGCCACGGTCATCTGGTGAAGGCGCAGGCGGCCTGCCTCTGTGAGGGAGTAGTACTTGCGGGGATGACCAGCCTCGGCTTCAACCCACTCGGAGGTGAGCAGCCCTTCGATCTTGAGCCGGTTAAGGATGGGATAAACAGTCCCCTCCGCCACAGCCAGTTGGGATTGGCTCTCGAGAAGTCGAATGATTTCAAGCCCATACAAACGTCCGTGCCATAAACTGGCCAGGGCCGCCATCTCCAGCGCGCCTTTCCGCAGTTGGGCCTCCCAGCGGTCCGGCTGGCCGCCGTCCACGGGTTGAGCCCTCTGTTGTGCCATAGCAAGATACCTCGCATAGCTATGTATAGTGCTATAAATAATTCTTGTCAAGACAAAAATCGAGATTTTCCGGAGGAATCTCTAAGAAGGCCGCCCAACAGGTGAACCAGCGTCGGGTGCCTTCGCTCATCGAAAAGCACTGCCGCAGCCGTTCCAGTTCCCAGCGATAGGTTCGCGTTCGGCAGCTAGTACCGTGACCGCATGATTTGGCAACCGCACTAATGTGGCGCCGGTCTCCAGACCGGCTCTAGCGCGGATGTCCATGCCCGCGCTTGTCCATGACTGACTACCAATTCATGTGGTCAGAAATCTACCCGAGCCGAGGCCTTTCCGCAAATGCCCATAACGCCGAAAAAATCCTGATATAACCTTCCAGCTCCGCGCTCCCATATACCTGATACCCGCGGTCTCCGGTGCGCATCCGGCCATCGCTTTCTTTGACGGCCAGTTCAACAATGCCGATCTCCTGCGTGTCGTAGACCGAGAAGTCGACATACAGGCCATCCTCAATCCGGCGCAGGTATTTATCCGCGCTTTTAATGTCGAGCAGGCGAACTTCAACCCCTTTTCCCTGATGGATCCCAATCACGGTCCGTAGCATTTCGCTGATCGAGTTTGGATCGCAAAGGAAGATCCTCTTCACGCTGACCTTCCCTGCCTTGATCTGCTTCTCTTCCGCATTCAGAATCTCCGGTGCGCGCGAGTTCTTCGGATCGAGATAACGTTCGGGAAATAGCTCAACACTGAGCTTGTCTCCCTGAAATTGTTCCGCGGCGTCTTTCGACCAGGCCTCCAACTCCTCCAGGCCCCCCCGCTTATGCCAGCCATTCACGCGCGGAATCTCCATCATCGGAATAATGACCGGCTCCACGCCCAACGCCCCTTCCCCCTCAAGATATGCGCGAACGGTATTGACGGTCTGCAAAAGATTCTTGATCGAGGCGCGTTCCACCGTAATCGCGAAGGGCAGATACTTCCACTCGTCTCCGGCCGGCACAGTCACAGAATCGGCGGCTGCACATTCCAGCAGTTCGCGAATCTCTCCCTGCGAGTGCTCCAGCTGCAGAATCTCGCGCACGTCGATCTCCGACTTGCCAAACAATTCCGCAATTCCGCCCACCAGGCCCGGCTGATCCTTCACCACAAAGCGCAGATAATAGCCGCCAAACCACACATCCTCAAAATTCCTCAGCTTCAGGGTTGAGTCGGACGCGCGTTGCGCGGCGCCGGCCGCAAGCGTCGTCGACTCGGGATGCGCCGCCCGCTCCCGAAGCACATAAAGCAAATCGGAAACAATGGCGTTGGCCGTCGGCGAAGGCCCCGCTCCAGGCCCCACAGCAAGAGAAGTTCCCGTGAAGTCCGAAGCCACCAGCAGCGCGTTGTTCTCTCCATCAATCTGGCACAATTCATGCCCGGCAGGCAGCATCACCGGGCAGTAGAAAATATCGGTGCTTTGTTCCCCGGCTGAGTTGACCACCTGCCGCGCCACACCCACAAACCGAATCGCCGATTTCAGTTTCTCTTTCGCATAACGAAGATCGGCGCGGCGAATAAAACATGCGGGCAGTCCGCGGCTTTCAATCTCCCCCGCGTTGACCGTGGCCGTGCATCCCCAGGCCAGCTTCGCCAGCAAGGAGATTTTGGAGTAAGTATCCGAACCATTCAAGTCCAGATCCTTCTTCGGCTCCCACCTGCCCGAACTAGGCTCCGCCAGATGCCGCGCGCAAGCCTTCCGCCGTGCATCCGCAAATCCCGCGCCTTTTTCCATCGTCGAGATAATGTAATTCGTCGTCCCGTTCAGAATCCCCGCCATTAAACTGATCCGGTCGCTGCCAAACAGATCGCGCAGCATCTTGATCGTCGACATTCCTCCGCCCACCGCGGCCTCAAACAGGAGCGGAACCTCCGCCTCCCGGAACGTATCCAGATAATGCTGATTCTTCGCGAGAAATGCCTTGTTCGGCGTGATCACCGGAACCTTGTTGGCCAGGCAGCAATCGAACAGCCCCACCAGCTCCGAACTACCCGTGCATTCAATGACAACAGTGGTCACGCCCTTGGCCTTGGCTTCGGCAAAATCCTTTTCGAGCTTCTTGAGCGATGCCGCGTTCACGCCGTCAAACGAGAGCGCGGCCTCGGCAAAATGCCCAGCCAGAAACTTCCTTCGATCTTCCTGTTCCTCGTCTTTCTTCACATAGTCGATCACCGCGCTCAGCGTGACCTTCATGCCCTTGGGAAAAGGCGAGGCAGCTTCCTCTTTGCATGCATACAGATGGCGCACAACGCCCTTGCCGATAGCACCCAAACCAATCAAAACAACGTGAACAGACGATTCAACACGCGACATTCAAGACACTCCCCTGCCAGAGCGGCGACAACACCTGCAAATCGGATTGACTGGATGGTCAATAGGTATGAGCAGAATATACACCCGCCAGGATTCGCGAGCCAACGGAGCCGGCAAAAGATCGAGGTATTCGCCTGAATCGATACCGATGAGGAAAGCGCTACGACTCGCGGGTTAAACGAGTTGACAGCGGATGTCGTTCATCAAGCCCTTCAAATTCCTTCGCCCATGGAAACATACTGCCGCCGCTCCAGCTCCACGCGGTACGCTTCGCGTTCAGCCTCTTCGGCCGTGAACTGCTCGGCGGGCCTGCGCGCGCCGCCCAGGCGCTCTTCCAGCTCGTCCACGCGGGCCGACAGCGCAATCAGCGAATCCGAGAGCGGGTCCTTGATATCGTGAGGATCGGTAATCAGCACCCGTTCGCCGTTGCGATAGACAATGTGCGCCGGAACGCCCACCACCGTCGAATTCGGCGGCACATCGGAGAGAACCACCGACCCAGCGCCCACGCGCGAGTTCTCGCCAATCGTGATATTCCCCAGCAGATTGGCATTGTTGCCGACAAAAACCCCGTCGCAGACCGTAGGATGCCGCTTGCCGTGGCCCTTGCCGGTGCCGCCGAGCGTGACGCCCTGGTACATCGTCACGTCGCTGCCTACAATTGAGGTCTCGCCGATCACCACGCCCGCCGCATGGTCGATGAACAGCCTCCGCCCCAGCAGCGCACCCGGATGAATGTCGACGCCCGTGTAGAAGCGCCCCACTTGCGAGAGCATCCGCGCCAGCAGCCGCAGCCGCTTGCCCCAAAGCCAATGCGACACGCGATGGAGCCACACCGCCCAAAGCCCCGGATAGCAAAGTAAAACCTCTAGCCGCGAGCGCGCAGCCGGGTCGCGCTCCAGTACGGAGTCAATGTCTTCGCTGATGCGGTCAAACAAGGGCATGAGGTGGTCTTGCAACTACGTTAGCAGAGCGCGCTGAGCTGATGTCGGCGGAACGAACCCCGTTTCGCCGGCCTGGAAATCCACGAACCTCCCGCGAGCGACCAGCGAGCCGCTAGCCGCACTGCAGGTGGTTACACCGCGACCGCAATCTGCTCGGTCGCCAACGCCAGCGCTTTTTGACGCAGCGATTCGAACAGAATGCTCGACAGATAGCGCTCGCCGAAGTCCGGCAACACAGCCACGATCAGCTTGCCCGCATTCTCTGGCCGCGCAGCAACCTTCAGCGCCGCCGCCACGGCCGCGCCCGACGAGATGCCCACAAACAAGCCTTCCTTCAAAGGCAGTTCGCGCGCCGCGTCGATCGATTCATCGTTCGTCACCTGGATAATCTCATCCACCAAGCCCGTGT
>JBEKWJ010000063.1:0-23641 GCA_049513195.1 Occallatibacter sp. | reverse complement strand
CAGATCCAGGCCGACTCTTCCCAAGCCGCTTAGACACACTCATCAAGTGTCCACCTAAAAGTAGTGGACACTTACGCCTTAGACACTGCCACCCGGTCAAGATGGGAACTTCAAACGCTTACCAGAAGAGAACATAACAGGGAGAAGCGCCGTCGTTGCCGTACCGGGATCGACCGGTCCAACCCTCTTCAGTTCACGGCGCCACTTGAACACCTGGTTGGCGTTCACGCCGTGGGCTCGCGCCAGGCTCGAACGTCAACTCCGCGATCCGCCGCTTCTCAGCGACAGATCGCCATCTCCGTGGTAAACGCGAGACACGTCTGGTCAGTGCGAAAGACCTCGGGGTGAATGCGGTACCGCCGTAGGCAACTGTGTACTCGCTAGGCTCCCGCTCACGCCAATCCGCCTTCCGGCGAGATCGCAGATGTAAGTTAGATTGCTCGGAGCCAGGGTCCCGCCCTGATAGTTGATTCCAGTAAGCTGTGAGTCGGCGTCGTTGCTGTAGGTTTTGGTGATCCCATTGGGCAGCGTCATCGAAGTTCGCCGTCCTGCGCTGTCAGATGTAAAGGAAACGGTCGAGGCTCCCTGGATGATGGAGATCAGCCGGCTCGCGTTGTCAAAGGTGTAGCTCACAGGCAATTGCCCGGAGGCAGTCATCGTTTGCCGGCGTTCGTCGGCATCGTATGTATAGGCGACCGAACCGAGTTCATCTGAATCAACGGCTGAAGTGTTGGATCTGGATTGATCTGAGCACGCGCACCGTGGGTAAGGTCCGAGATGATCGCGGAAACCCTACTCTCCTCTACTCCGCTGTATCGCCGAACCCGATGTCAATACCCCCGGCAGAGCCGGGGGCTTGATTGTGTGAGCCGCTCAAAGCGGCTTGAGCGGGGTCGCTAACGCGGCCCCGACGTTATTGGAGCCACTTTTCGGTGGCTACTTCCACATCTTGAGCTGGTCCAGTCGCTGGTCCTCTACCTCTTGGTTTCGGATGTATTCGCGAATCGCCGCCTCGTCGCGCCCCACCGTCGACACAAAGTAGCCGCGCGCCCAGAAATGTTGTCCTGCGAAGTTCTGCTTGTGCTCGCCGTAGGTCCGTGCCAGGTGAATCGCGCTCTTGCCCTTGATGAATCCCACGACCTCCGATACCGCATACTTGGGCGGAATCGAAAGCAGCATATGCACGTGGTCCGGCATCAGGTGGCCTTCCAGCACACGGCTTTCCTTCTGCTCGGCCAAACGTTTGAACACCTCGCCCAAATGCCGCCGAAGGCTTTCATACAGCACCTTGCGGCGGCACTTCGGGATAAAGGCCACGTGGTATTTGCACTCCCATACCGTGTGGCTTAGACTCTCCAATTGGTCCATCCAGTTTCTCCTTTGCGTGTGCTTTGGTCGGCTCACGTTTGGAGTTTCTTGGATGGACTCCCGTAAATGTCAAACTGCTACTGCCACCCCGGCAGAGCCGGGGGATCTCCTCACTCTTTAGCGAGTTGCCCCTGATGTTGCCCCATTCTTGTCGCGGCTGTCAACGGACGATGGCGAACGGCACCGAACCAAAGTAATAACAAAATAAAGGATTTAACTGAATTTGAGGACGGTACAGGACGGGTCCAAACTAAGTAGTGGTGGCCAGAGACGGGATTGAACCGCCGACGCCGGCCTTTTCAGGGCCGCGCTCTACCACTGAGCTATCTGGCCTCAGTGCAAACTTCAGGTTGCAATTTCCTGCGCGGATTCCGGATCGCCGGAGAGAGTGAGTGAGTCCACGAACAGTGCTCTGCAACAACCTGTGACAGTATATCAACTCCTGGTTCCAGCACCAAACCCAGCCCACATGCGCTCAGGCATTCTGACGGGCTTTTCTCCGATTGCCCCGCCACAAATCCTTCTCCACAATGCTTGTCCCTGCTCTACACTGGAAGGCATTATGAACCGTTCTGCTTGCCTGATCGCCTCTCTCGCCCTCGTTGTTCTCTCCACCGTTTCCCACGCTCAGGCGCCTGCGACCGAAGCCCGTACCGCTCACGCTTATCAGGTTGCCGTGCAGGGGGGTCTGTCGACCCTTCGCTCTTTTCTCGAGCAGTTCCCGAAGGGCGCGGACCTGCACGTCCATCTTTCCGGGGCGGTGTATGCCGAAACACTCATCCGCGATGCCGGTGAGGATGGAATGTGTGTGGATCCGGCTGCACTCAGCTTTGTTAAGCCGCCTTGTACGCCGCCACTGATGCAGACTGCCCAACTTCCGGCTAACCAGGAACTTTACGACCGGCTGATCAACGCCTTCTCAATGCGCAGCTTTGTGCCCACTTCCGGCTTCAGCGGCCACGACCAGTTTTTCTCCACATTTAATCGCTTTGGCGGGTTGAGCAAGCGGCACATTGGCGAATGGGTGGATGAGGTGGCCAGCCGCGCCGCTGCGCAGAATCAGCAGTATGTCGAACTGATGGAGACGCCGATCTTTTCGCATGCCGCCCAAATGGCCCATGAAAACCCGCTGAATTTAGATTTTGCGCAGTATCGCCAAACACTTCTTGCGCTCGGCTTGCGCGACGAGATTTTTGTGGATCGCGAGGATGTGCGTGCTGCTGAGGCGCTTCGCCGCGACCTTGAACATTGCGGCACCCCCCAGGCTGAGCCCGCCTGCCGGGTGGTAGTTCGGTACATCTACCAAGTGCTGCGCGGTGCACCACCGGAGCAGGTTTTTGCGCAAGCGCTGCTCGGATTCGAAACCATCCAGGCTAGCATGGATGCGCATGAACCAAGCTATGTGGGCATCAATTTCGTACAGCCGGAGGACGGCGTTATCTCTATGCGGGACTATACGTTGCAGATGAAGATGCTGGATTATCTGCACTCGGTTTACCCCAAGGTTCACATCAGCCTGCACGCCGGGGAGCTGACGATGGGGCTGGTGCCGCCGGAAGGTCTGCGCTTCCATATCCGTCAGGCTGTCGAGTTGGGCCATGCCGAGCGGATCGGCCACGGCGTGGATGTGGCTAATGAGAATGACGCTTCCGGCCTGCTCAAGGAAATGGCTGAGAAGCACGTCATGGTCGAAATCAACCTTACCTCGAACGAAGGGATTCTGGGCGTGAATGGCTCCAAACACCCCTTCCAGCTCTACCGCGCGTCTCATGTGCCGATTGCGCTGTCGACCGATGACGAGGGAGTTAGCCGCATTGACATTACACATGAGTATGTTCGCGCGGCACGGGACTACCACCTCACCTATCAGGATCTAAAGCAATTGGCCCGTACCAGCCTGGAACATAGTTTTTTGCCGGGCAATAGTCTGTGGGCCGCGGCGGACGCCTTCACAACTGCCACCGCAGCGTGCAAGGCTCAGCCTCTCGGCGACGACAGGCCCACTGCGGAGTGCAAGGCCTACCTTGCTGGCAACGAAAAGGCCGCTGCGCAATGGGAGCTCGAGCGGCGCTTCCGGGTGTTTGAGGCGAAGTTCTGATTCTACAATCGAGCGACGCCCGGTAAAGAGGCCTCGTGCTGAACTGGCGGGCGGAGTGGCCTTCTAGACCCACTGTTCTCAAAAAGCATTGGGCCATTTGGCGGGCAAACGTGTGTCTATGGGAGCACTCAGTTTGTCATATGTCTGGCACAAGGGAGGAATTGTGCGGGGCACAGCAGCATTTCTTTCGATACTCAAACCCTTCTCGGAGAATGTCATTCGTTGATTTTGCTGTCATATGGGCCGTACATGGTTTCCAGAGAATAGCCAACCGCCTAGCAAGATTCACATCCAAGACTTTGACAAGAGTTGGGATTAGAGCGAATCTAAAAGTGAATAAAAAGCGAAACTGGAGAAATCCCTGCCATGCCCTCCGCTGCTCTGCTCCGCTTGGAAATTGAACGCGCTCTGGCCGACCGCTTTCCGGCTGCGTTGACGCCTGCTCCGCGAACGATCAGGGAAGTTGCGGAGACCGGGATAGCTGCTGTGGACGAGTTGCTGGAGGGAGGGTTGCCGGTGGGGGCGATCAGCGAGCTGATTGGGCCGGAGTCGTCGGGACGGACGAGCCTGGCGCTGGCCTTTCTTGCGCGGCGGACGGCGGAGGGCCGGGTGGGCGCATGGGTGGATGCGGGGGATGCTTTCGATCCTGAGTCCGCGGCAGCTAATGGGGTGACTTTGCGCCAGTTGTTATGGGTGCGGTGCCGGGATAGAGAGGCGAGCGCGAAGTGGAAGGCGCAGGCCAAGCCATGGACGCGACTCGATCAGGCGTTGCGCGCTACGGATCTGCTGCTGCAGGCAGGTGGCTTTGCCGCGATTGTGCTGGATCTGGGAACGATGGCGCGCGAGCATGGCAACCGCATTCAAGCGGCCACGTGGTTCCGTTTTCGTCAGGCGGCAGAACGGGCGCGATGCAGCCTGGTGGTGCTGGGCAAGGCCGCTTATGCACAGTCGAGTGCCGCCCTGGTGCTGGAGTGCGCGCGCCAGCAGACGCGAACTGCGGGTGGGACGGTGCTGCGGGGATTTGAATACACGGTGCAGCGCAAACGGGAGCGGGGCGCGCCGATTGAGATTGGCACACGCAAGCCGCCTGTTTCGATTCGGGCTGCGCGGGCTGTGTGGGAAGCGGAGATGCGCGCATGAGACGCGAACTCTATGCCTGCGCGTATGCCGCGGAGTTTCCCGCGCAGGCGTTGCTGCGTTTGCGTCCTGATCTTGCATCCGAGCCGGTGGCGGTGCTGGAAGGGCGCGCGCCGCAGGAGACGATTTGCGCGCTGAACCAGAAGGCGAGGCTATGCGGCGCAGTGGCGCGGATGACACGGCTTGAAGCTGAGGGGATTGCGCGGTTGAAGCTTCTGGCGCGATCGATGGAAGGCGAGGCTGCGGCCCGGAAGGTTTTTCTGGAGAGTGTAGCGCAGTTTTCTCCACGCATTGAAGAGGAGAGCGGGGGAATTGCATGTGCATTTGTGCTTGATATCGCAGGCACGGAGCGACTGTTTGGGCCACCGGAACGATTGGCCCAGAGGCTGCGCGCTGCACTGAATGCGACGGGTTTTCGTGCGTCGATTGCTGTGAGCACGAACTATCACGCGGCGCGGATGAAAGCAGCTCACAGCCGTGGAATCACGATCATCGCCGAGGGCACGGAAGCAAACGCGCTGGGAGGCCTGCCGGTGGGCGCTCTCGGTATAGAACCGGAGCAGGCGGAAACTTTTGCGTTCTGGGGTATACGCACCCTGGGTGAACTGGCTGCGCTGCCGGAAGCCGAACTTGTGGTGCGGCTGGGGGCGAACGCCCGCGCCTGGAGCGCGCTGGCTCGCGGCGCGGCGGATCACATTTTTCGGCCGATTGAGCCAGCGCTTTCACTGGAAGAATTCTGCGAGCTTGAGGCGCCGGTGGAACAGTCGGATGCATTGCTGTTTCTTGGCGCGCGCATGATCGATTGCCTGGCTACACGCGCCGCGGCCCGGGCGCTCTCGTTGGCATCGCTTAAGGTGCGCATGAAGCTGGAAGGCGGTGGGGAGCATGAGCGGGTTATTCGCCCCGCGTTGCCCACAACGGATCGCAAATTTCTGCTCAAGCTTTTGCAACTGGAGATTGCCGCGCATCCGCCGCCGGCCGCAGTGATTGCGCTTACGCTGGCAGCGGAGGCGGGGCAGTCGAGCCAGGTACAGCTTGGACTTTTTGCGCCACAGATGCCAGAGCCATCGCGACTGGATGTGACGCTGGCGCGACTTAAAGCCATCGTCGGCGACGATCGCGTAGGCTCGCCGGTGCTGGAAGACACGCATCGCGCAGATAGCTTTCGCATGAAGAGATTTACCGTGGATGGCAAGATGCCCGCGCATGCAACACAGACTGCGCGAATCGCATTGCGCCGCGTGCGGCCACCGACGCCAGTGAGCGTTGAGTTGCACGCGATGAAGCCCGTAGCCTTTCGCGATCGGGAGCACCGCTTTGAGGTCACAGACGTGTACGGCCCGTGGCGAACCGCCGGCTTCTGGTGGTCTGTTGGCATGTGGGATGGCGAAGAGTGGGACGTGCTGGCGATGAAGAGTGACGGTACATCGGTAGCTTGCGTGCTGACCTGCGACCGGGCGCGCACGGTGTGGCGGCTGGAGGCTGTGTATGACTGACCGCGGCTACGCAGTGCCCAATGAGCGCTCGCCGGGAACGCCGGTCTGTCACCCGGCCGATACTTATGAGCCGCGAGCACCGCAAGAGCCGACTCGTGTTTCGATGAAGCAGGATAGCGAATATGTTGAGCTTCATGCGACAAGCGCCTTCAGCTTTCTGGGCGGAGCCTCGCAACCTGATGCATTGATCGAACGCGCTGCGGAGCTTGGCATGTCGGCGATGGCGTTGGCAGACCGGAACGGACTCTATGGCGCCGCACGCTTTCACACTGCTGCGAAAAGATGCGGGATCAAAGCCCACGTCGGCGCGGAGATCGCAGTGTCTTCTTTTGGCAACCGGCTCACGCCGCGTGCATGGCTGCCGCATCAATGCCCGGCAGAGCCCGCGCGTATCACGCTGCTTTGCGCCTCGCAAACTGGCTACCAGAATCTCAGCCAACTCATCACGCGGTTCAAGATGCGCGAGAGTACCAAGACCGAGGGATCCGCTACACTCGACGATTTGGAAGAGTTTTCCGCTGGGCTGATCTGCCTGACCGGCGGCGATGAAGGACCGCTCTCCGCTGAATTAGCCAATGGTGGAGAGCATGCCACGGGCAAGATGCTCGACCGGCTGGTGTCAATCTACGGTCGCGGCAATCTGTATGTCGAACTGCAGCGCCACCAGGAACGTGAAGAAGAATGCCGCAATCAATCATTGCTTGGCCTTGCATCCAGCCTCAACCTGCCTGTTATCGCAACCAATGGCGTGCGTTATGCAGTGGAGAAGGATTGCGAACTGCTGGACCTATTCACGGCGATCCGCCACCACACCACTCTTGACCAGGCAGGGCGCCTGCTCGCGATCAATTCGATGCGTCATCTGCGCACGGCGCGGCAGATGGAATCCCTTTTCCGCGACATTCCCGAAGCCATTGCCAACACTCGTATTGTGAGCGACCGTCTCGAATTTGCCCTCAACAATCTTGGCTATGAATTTCCGCATTATCCCGTTCCCGAAGACGAGACCATGGACAGCTTTCTGGCAAAGCGCGTTGAAGAAGGTGTTTGCAAGCGCTATGGCTCGCAAGCGAAGCAATATTTAATCGACAAGGCGCGGGCACAGGTGAAGCACGAACTCTCATTGATTTCGAAGCTCGGCTTTGCCGGTTACTTTCTCATCGTCTGGGACATCATCCGCTATTGCCAACGGCAGGGATTTCTTGTGCAAGGGCGCGGCTCGGCGGCTAACTCTGCCGTCTGCTACGCTCTCGAAATTACCGCTGTCGATCCGGTTGGCATGGAACTGCTTTTTGAGAGATTTCTGAGCGAGAATCGCGGCGAGTGGCCGGATATCGATCTCGATCTGCCCTCAGGCGATCAGCGCGAGCAGGTCATTCAGCATATCTACGAGCGCTACGGCGCACTGGGTGCGGCGATGACCGCCAACGTGATTACTTATCGAGGGCGCTCAGCGGCGCGCGAGGCAGGCAAGGCGCTGGGCTTTGACGACGAGCAGATTGCACGGGTCTCAAGCCTGGTGGGCCATTGGGAGTGGCGCGGCCCGAACGACACTCTGGCGAGTCACTTTGCGCAGGCGGGCTTTGACATCCGCCATCCACGCATTGCTCGCTATCTTGATCTGTGCTTGCGCCTCAAGGACCTGCCGCGGCATCTTGGGCAGCACTCGGGCGGCATGGTGATCTGCGCTGGCTTGCTCAACCACGTTGTGCCGATCGAACGCGCCTCGATGCCTGGCCGCACTGTCATCCAGTGGGATAAAGAAGATTGCGCCGACATGGGTCTGATCAAGGTGGACCTGCTGGGCCTGGGGATGATGGCCGTGCTCAAGGATGCAATCGAACTTATCCCGCGCCACTATGGAAAGCAGGTTGATCTGGCCACTCTGCCCGAGGACCAGATGGTTTACGAAACGCTGTGCAAGGCCGATACGGTGGGCATGTTCCAGGTGGAGAGCCGCGCTCAGATGGCCTCGATTCCGCACAACGCGCCTACGCGCTTCTACGACCTTGTGGTGCAGGTGGCTATCATCCGGCCCGGTCCTATCGTCGGTAAGATGATGCATCCGTACATGCGGCGTCGCCAAGGTAAGGAAGAGGTGACTTATCCGCACCCACTGCTCGAACCCGTGCTCAAGCGCACGCTGGGTGTGCCGCTCTTTCAGGAGCAGTTGTTGCGCATGGCCATGACGGTAGCCAGTTTCACGGGAGCGGAGGCTGAGGAGTTGCGCCGCGCTGTCGGTATGCGCCGCTCGATGCAGCGGATGAAGGATCTCGAAGGCCGGCTTCGCGCCGGCATGACTCGCAACGGCATCGGTGCCGAGGCGCAGGACAATATCGTACAAGGCATCTCATCGTTCGCCATGTATGGCTTTCCGGAGTCACATGCAGCCAGCTTCGCTCTTATTGCGTATGCTTCAGCGTATCTCAAGGTGTACTTTCTTGCTGCCTTCACCTGCGGTCTGCTTAACAATCAACCGATGGGCTTCTATTCGCCCGCCGTATTGATCAAGGATGCGCAGCGTCACGGCCTGCGCGTGCGCCCGATCGACGTGCAGCGATCCGAATGGCCTTGCACGCTGGAGACGGAACCCGATGGCTCGCTCTCGCTACGCATTGGCCTGAACTATGCGAAGGGCTTGCGGGAATCTTCGGCGCAGGCTCTGCTGGCAACACGGAAAACGGATGGCGCTTTCATTTCTATTGATGATCTCGCCACGCGCGCCGGAGCGCTTAACCGTAAGGAGCTTGTCACGCTCGCACGCATTGGCGCACTCAACGCGCTGGACCGAGTGGAGCATCGCCGCGATGCACTTTGGCAGGTCGAAGAGGCAGGGCGTCCGGTTGGCCCTCTGCTGCGCGGCGCACAGGCCACGCCTGGACAGCCACGCGTTACGATGCCGCTGCGGAAGATGAGTACGGACGAGCGGCTGACGGCGGACTTCGCCGGAACCGGCCTTACTACAGGACCACATCCTTTGGCGTATCACCGCGCGGCACTGCGCAATGAAGGCATACTCTCAGCGGACGAACTGTTGCGCTGCGTGAATCATCGGCCGGTCCGCATCGCCGGCTGCGTCATCGCGCGGCAGCGCCCAGGCACAGCCAAAGGCTTCGTTTTTCTCTCGCTCGAAGACGAAACCGGCATTGCCAATGTCATCTTGACTCCAGATATCTTTGAGCGCGATCGAATGGTGGTTACACGTTGCCGATTTCTGTTTATCGAAGGTTTACTGCAGAATCAGGAAGGCGTCGTTCACGTCAAGGCCCAGCGCATTGAGCCGCTTGAGATCACAACCGCCGACGTGCGGTCCCACGATTTTCATTAGCGATCATTGAATTGAAGGGCGACGAAATAATCTGCAAAGGGTTTTGAACAGCAGGAGGCTGAATCTCACATGTTAAAACGCGGAGATTATGCAAAGCGAATTTCGCCGCGAGGGAAAAATCACATATGTTATTGATAAAGCATCTGCTTTGCGCATTATCCCGGGCATGAATCGGATGCGATATGCATAGATTGCTTTAATTATCTGCAAGGAATTGGGGGTCAAAATAAATATCGTATAGGGGGGTAGGGGGTGGTTCATTTCCGTGAAAGTCCCCCGCTCAACCTCGATATCTTTATTATGCCGCAACGAAGGCGAATGATCTGCACCGACCTTGCGGTGCTGGCCGACTTATCACTCTTCGCTATTTACCGGTCGATGCTTGCTGTTGAATTTAACAAGTGGTCTTAGTTATTACAAGAATGTAAAAGCACCTTCATTCCGATGATCAGCGATCCGATGCTGCAATGCCAATTGCCGCGGCGCTTCGAGCTTCTATCAATCGAACAGATCTAAGTGAGTGACAACCGCATGTCTCATAGGCCTCTTGAATATCTGGCTAATATCTTGCGCATTCTGCCTGTAACAAGATTGGTAACTAATTCTGCATTTATCTTTTGTATGATGAACGAGAAAGTAATCATATCAACAATTTTTTGTCCCCGGAGGTTCTATGCATAAGGGAATTGTTCGTGCAGTTTGGGCACTCGCACTTAGTGCAGGTTTGGCAGGCCTGGTTGGCTGCTCCAACACGACACCTGGCTTATCCCCCCTCATCCCTACCATTACCAGTTTCACCGCTAATCCCACGGCAGTGATGGCAGGTGGCAGTGCGAGTCTCACCGCTGTCTTTGCGCATGGCACAGGCGTCATCACACCGGGAAATCTTGCCGTCACCAGTGGAACCGCAGTGAGCGTATCGCCCTCAGTTACGACGACCTATGTTCTGGTCGTAACCAGCACCGACGGATCGACGGCCGCTTCGTCGGCCACGGTCACAGTCACGCTCATCGCACCCTCGATCACGAGCTTTACGGCCAGTCCGACGTCAATTGCGGCGGGTGGATCATCGAAGCTGACGCCAATCTTTACCAATGGCACCGGGGTCATCACGCCGGGAAACATCGCCGCCACCAGCGGCACCGTGATCACTGTTTCACCTACCGATACCACCACCTATACGCTGACCGTGACCAACGCCGCAGGGGATACTGCCAGGCAAACAGCGACGGTTACGTTGGCAATCGCAACGCCTTCGATTACCAGCTTCGTGGCGAGCCCCGCATCGATCATCACGGGCGGGAATTCGAATCTTACCGGAGTCTTTTCGGGGGGAACGGGCGTTATCACGCCAGGGAATATCTCTGTCACCAGCGGCAAGGCAGTCAACGTATTGCCCACGGATACGACAACCTATACGCTGACCGTGACCAACGCCGCAGGGGCGACCGCCATGCAAACAGCCATCGTAACGGTGACTCCTGGTGGCCCCGGCATTGCCAGTTTCACGGCGAATCCCAATTCGATCACATCGGGAGGATCGAGCAATCTTATCGGAGTGTTTTCAGGCGGCACGGGCGTGATTACGCCAGGAAATATCGCTGTTACCAGCGGATCAGCGGCTAACGTATCGCCCACGACGACGACGACCTACACGCTCACGGTCACTCCACCGACCGGCACGGCCGTCACGCAGGCAGCCACCGTCAGCGTGACCACATCGGGCGCACCCACAGCGCCCACCACGCTCACGGCCACACCCGGCAACCAGTTAGTCACGCTGAATTGGACCAGCGTTGCGGCCGCCACCAGTTACATCGTCTCGCGCTCGACAACCAACGGCGGGCCTTACGCGATGATCGGCAGCACCACGGGCACAGTGTTTGAAGATGATGTTGTGGTGAACAATACCACGTACTACTACGTTGTTCAGTCGGTGGACGCGGCGGGGACGAGCGGCTACTCCAACCAGGCTTTCGCAATGCCGGTGATGCCGCCGGCGGTCGCAACGCTGTTGACGGCGACTCCGGGCGACGGGGAGGCCGTGCTCAACTGGACAGCGGGCGCAGGCGCGACCAGTTACCAGGTTGGGCGCGCAACGGTCTCCGGCGGTCCGTACTCGACGGTGGGCACGACGACCAACACCACCATTACGGATACCGACCTGACCGACGGCACGGCCTATTACTACGTGGTCTATTCGGTGAATGCGGTCGCCACGAGCGCCGCTTCGAATCAGGCAGAGGCGATCCCAATCGCCGTGATCTCCGGTTTGGCCGCGATTCCCAGCGACCATCAGATATCGGTAATCTGGAACATCAGCGCCGGAGCCACCTCCTACACCGTCGATCTCTTCATGGGAAGCATATGCGCGGGAACTCCCACGGTGGTTACGACCACCAACACACGGTATATTGACACTGGGCTTACGGATGACGACGCCTACTCCTTTGAAGTGACGGGAGTGAATTCCACCGGCGCCACCCCACCATCCGCCTGTGTTTCGGCTACGCCGGAAGCCGTTACCAGCACGACGATGATCAATACTCCGAGTGTCGGGCTCGGCACCTGGTTCATGGGCGATTGGGACAGCAGCGAAGCCTTCGTCGATGTTTTCAAGCAATCCCGCACGTGGCAGTTGCCGAATTGGAATACCGGTGCGGCAACGGTCGATGCCGAGGGCTGGCCCACCGAAGATGCTTCCACGGTGTTGCTGACCTTTACGACCAACCACATTCCAATGCTTGATTTCGAGGGCACCTATAAGCTGGTCTATACCGGCAACGCGGTGGTTGGCTTTCAGTGGTTCGATGGATCGGTGACCAACCAGGTCTACAACGCCGCGACCAACACCAGTACTGCAGACGTGACTGTCACGGGCATTGGGTTAGGCTACATCAACCTGATCTTCACCAAAACCTGCCGCACCGGCCCGGCTTCGCCCTCGACGGCCTGCCCCACTCCGACTGGCTTCACCAACGCTCGTCTCTACCGGCCCGGTTACGCGACGGACGGCAGCGCGGTCTTCACCACGCCCTTCCTGAACGCGATGGGAAAGGTCACGACGATCCGCATGATGGACTGGACGAACACCAACAACAATTATGTGGTGAACTGGGCCGATCGCACTACCCCCAACACCGCCACGCAGCAGGGACTCCCGAACAGTTGGACGGGGCCAGATGGCAACGTTTTCACCGGCACCGGCGGCGTAGCTCTGGAATACCAGATCATGCTGTGCAACGCGATCATGGCCGATTGCTATATCAACATTCCGGTGGTGGCCAACGACGATTTCGTGACCAAAATGGCCGAGACGATCGCCTACGGCTCGGATGGGACGAACCCCTACACGTCAACTCAAACCAGCCCAGTCTATCCGCCCCTGAACCCGCAACTGCGCGTTTATCTGGAGTACGCCAACGAAGTCTGGAACTACAGCAGCGGCGTCTATCCGGCGGTCCAGGATATTTGCGATTATCTATCGGCCACCGACCCAACCAATCCATTGCTCACGGTGGACACCGTGAACAATAATGGCGGCTCGAACATCGGGATTTATCAGCAAATCTATCGCTATCCGGCATGGCGCATGGCCACCATCAGCCAAATTTTCTCTGGCATCTTTGGCTCGAGCCAAATGATGACCCGGGTGCGTCCGTTGCTTGAGACGCAGCAGGGCGATGCCAACGACACTCTCGACCTGGCCCTGCAGTTTCTCGATCCTTACTCGAAGACGCTGGGCACGACCGTCTCCGGGCTGATCTATGGCGGCGGCGGCTCGGCATACTACGGTGTGATCAATAGCGGCAGCGCTGCTCCCAACAGCATCTTCGCCAGTGGCAACTATCCTGATCCCAATGTCGTGAACAACTGGGCCGTCGATTCGATGTGGCTCACCAATTACGGCCTGAGACACGTTTCCTACGAAGGTGGGCCGGGAATCAACGGCGGATTTTCGGATGGAGCCAACCGGATCATCAACGCCGATCCGCGTATGGAGACGATGGTTGATGCCTACAAAACGGCCTGGGATCAGATGGGCGGCGACCTTCTGATTTACTACGATCTGACCGGCTCTCCGGCATGGGAGTTCACCCCGGATATCTACCCCGACGGCACCGATGCGGGCACGAATACGCCCAAGTTTGCCGCGCTGGCCGATAATATGTCCACTGCCCCAGCCGCCATCACGCTGGGCACGACGATTCCAGGAACGATGAACGCCGTCAATCAATCGACCAAGGTGGATGCTCCCAATATTCGTACCGACTACGGCTTCGATGGCGTGGTGGGCTCGACGGAATGCACGGCGATCAATGCTTCGACAGCATATAACGCGTATCCTGTGAACACAGCGACAGCCCTGGCCAACAAGACGCTCACGCTTTATGGAACCGGCGGCAGCACTGCGGCAGCGCCGGTGGATGTGTGGATCAACGGCGTTCATCAGGGCACGGTTACATTTGCCAAGGGCCAATCCGCGGTTGAAGCGGCTACGCCCACGCTTACTGTCAACTTCCCGGCGGGCCTGTCGATGATCCGGGTGCAAGGCAACGGCGTTGGGATTTACTTCTGCAGCTTGACCGTGCAGTAGCGTAATTGCGACTCACTCTGCTGCAATTGACTCTGGGTGCGCGGGTTCTGCTTTTGAAGAACCTGGGCACCCAGAACGGCTATGGAGGAGATTGCGCCCATGTTTACGCCGCAACCGATTGGATTTGTGAGCAGTCCCTTCAACGATACAGCCGGCATTCCCAAAGGCCTGGGAGCCAAGCACGAAGCGGAAGGCGTGCTGAAGATTCTGCCGGAATTCGACCTCGGACTCACCGACATCGAGGGCTACTCTCATCTGATGGTGATCTGGACCTTTGACCGTTCCGACGGATTTGAGTTACTGGTTACGCCGCCCACCGACAACCGCCCGCACGGCGTATTTTCGACCCGATCGCCGCGCCGTCCCAATCCGATTGGCCTTACAATCGTCGAGCTGCTGCGCCGCGAGGGCGGAATGCTCACGGTGCGTGGCATCGACATGCTGGATGGAACGCCGATTCTCGATATCAAGCCTTACTTGTCAAGCATTCCGGCGGAGAAATTGCGCCGTGGATGGCTGGCCGAGGCGGAGGCGAGAAAAGAGTGATTTGCGCCGTCACCGCGGACGAAACCATGAAAAAATACCCCGTCCAGACGATCTGGTAGACGCCTTTCCGATTAACAGGGCCGACCAGAAGTACTAGCAGCTGAGATTACTGTTCCCACACGTTTTCTCAGAAAAACAGCGGAAGCAGGGATATGTATTGTCAAGTATTAGCTAGCTATACTTGGTGCTTGGCAACATCTCGAGCCAACTCCTCTGCGAAGGCATCAGCTTCAGATTCGTGGACGAATTCTTTCCTCCCTGGCATTTTGTTCAAGATATTCTGGGCTTTGATGAATGTCTCCTTCAAGCGATCATCGGCGGGCTCTCCTAATAGCATATGGATACTAAAGGTCTCAGAGCTATCCACCAGACTAGTTGCTCGCCCGACCCATCGATTGGCTTTGTCCAGCATTGATCCCGCTTCGACCATATCGAAGGAAACCGGCTCCAATACGTGCCAGATTTCATTTTTCCATGATCTTTCAAATTCATAATCCCAGTTCGATCCGACAATACGCTTTGGACTAAGCCTAGGTGTCACTTGGACTCGGTCCAATGGCTCCCGAAACACTCGCCACACATCTTCGTCGGTCCGTCGCGGCAAATCATTGCGGGAGGTGTATTGCTCCACATACCGGCAATACAACTCTTCCAGGGTGTGATTTAGGTTAGCGCTCAATCCAACTCCTGATCTTGAAAACTGAATTGCGCTGTCGTCTGGAGGTAGTACCTTGGCCAACATTTGTTCGATACTCTGACCGGATTCAAAAGGCAGCGCGGATTCGCTCAACTGTCCAGCAGTGTTAATTTGCTCTTGGATGTATTTTGATATTTGTCGAAAGCGATTGCCGTCGATCTTTTGGAATACCTGTGTAATGCGCCTGTAATTCGTGGTACAGATTGCACGCAGGTATCCCGCCTCTGGAGAGTAAACGGCTACACCGATGTTCACAAATTCCTGCGTTGTCGGATCATGGACATAACGCAGCACGCAAAAACTGTATCCAACTCTCATGCAAGAAACCTCCTAATCTCGTCGACAAACTCCTCGACATGTTCGCGTACCGCCAAGAGATGCTGACTGATTTTCAGTTGATCCCCATGGTTCCACTCTGTGGATACGTCTGCAAAAATCTCTTCAAGTGTACCGATTGAGAGGCGACATAAATTTGCGAAAAACCTTGAGAGATCAAGTTCTTGTGCCTTCAACTGCTGGTAGAAAACATGGTTAACCAAGTACCCCTGACGATCCAACTTCCACGGTTCGGGCGAGGGAAATATGTCTCTTACGAATGAAAATGCGACTTCGTGATCAAAAGCCATTATCGTATCGCCCTTAGTTAATAGATTCGGATTGCTGTGAATACGATCTGGATTCTGCACCAATGCATCGAATGCAAAGATGTCGACGGCCACACCTCGCATCACCTCCAAAACCGGTTTATCGACGGGCCAAGTGCTGAATCCAATCAACTTCTGAGTTCCAAAATTCTGCCCGACGCTTCCTCTTACCATATCTGCCTTGGTTGGCTCAATGTTTGCAATCAGTTCAATCAGGTGTGGCTCCAACAAAATCAATGCCGGAATGGGCGTAGAAAGCCCAAAATGAGATCCAAGCCTAATCCCTACCAGCTCATTCAACAGACCTCTTGGCTGAACGGTGCTGCGTAGTTTTACAACGTACTCGCCGACCGTCGCGCCGGATTCATCTTCGCAGACGCAAAGTGCGGGAGATGTTCTCCCGCTTGTCATGAATCGCGCAAATTGTACAGCGGTCAAGTTCTGGATCATGCCTTTGATCTGCAAGCCATACAGCAAAGTCAAGCAGCCTTATTGATTGTGGTGTAACGGACGCCATCATATCACTCCCTTCATTTGCAGGGCCAGATCGATGCACGAGGTGCCCTCAATCTTTCGATCCGGCAGGCCGCAAATGGCGGGCCAGCGACCACTTCAACTCGTCGATGCCCTCGCCGGTTACGGCGGAGATGGCATGGAACTCCAGCTTGCGGCGCTTGACGTGAGCTGCCAGCTTTTTGAGCTTGTCGGGGTTGGCGGAGTCGATCTTGGTGGCGCAGACGATCATGGTCTTGTTGGCCAAAGGGTGTTCGGGCTTGAATGGCTCGTCGGGCGCGTCGGCAAAGGCGTCGTACTCTTTGTTGACGGTGCTGCTGGTGAAGCTGGCCAGCTCTTTGTTGATGACCTTGAAGTCTTCTACCGGGTCGGGACGGCCGCTGGCGTCGGAGACATCGACTAAATGAACGAGCAGGCGGGTGCGCTCGATGTGGCGGAGGAACTGGGTGCCGAGACCTGAGCCGAGGTGCGCACCTTCAATGAGGCCGGGCATGTCGGCAACGACGAAGGACTCCTGGTCTGGCTCCTCGCCCACGGTGACAACGCCGAGATTAGGTTCGAGAGTGGTAAAGGGATAGTCGGCGATCTTGGGCCGCGCGGCGGAGATGCGGGAGATCAAAGTGGATTTGCCAGCGTTGGGATAGCCGACAAGGCCGACGTCGGCCAGCAACTTCAACTCAAGACGATAGTTGCGCTCTTCGCCCGCGCGCCCCAGCTCGTGCTCGCGCGGAGCCTGGTGGGTGCTGGTGGCAAAGTGCTGGTTGCCGCGTCCGCCACGCCCGCCTTTGGCAATGACGACCTCTTCGTCGGGCTCGCTGAAATCATGAATCAGCTCGCCGGTATCCTGATCGTAAAGGGATGTCCCGACAGGCACTTGCAGGGTGACGGATTTACCGTCGAGGCCGGAGCAATTGGAGCCCAGGCCGTGTTCGCCGCGCTGCCCTTTGTGCTCGGGATTGTAGCGGAAGTGAATGAGCGTGTTGTGGCGCTGCGAGCTGACCATGATGACGTCGCCACCACGGCCGCCGTCGCCGCCTGAGGGACCGCCGCGGGGAACAAACTTCTCACGCCTGAATGCCATGCAGCCGTTGCCGCCGTCGCCGGCTTTGACGCGAATTTTTGCTTGATCAATGAACATCGAGAACCAATTTGTCAGTGGTTAGTTGTCAGAGGTCAGTGTTGACCCAGGCACGCCATCAACCCTGAATTCAAGATGCCGCCTTTCCAGTCTACCGTGAAGGGCTTAGAATCGCTTACAACGCTACTTTTGTCAGGATTAAAAGGCCGCAGCGAGAGAATTCTCGCTCGAAATCGCCACAGGGTTATGCGCGATCCGGACCTGCCGCTAGAACGGGCCGGAATACAGATTGTCGGTTTTCCCAGTGTCTGCCGCGAGCAAGGGACTCGATGGCAGGGTTCGGGCGCAACTGGACGAATGCGCTGGTGGTTACCGTGCTTCTCATGGGAGCATGGAGGGTGGATTTTGCTCAATCGGCCCAAAGCGATTCAAGCGCCCAAAGCCTTCCGTCCGGCTCGCTTGCAGGCTGGCTGACCGACCTGTACTCGAAGCCTGTGGGGCACGTCACACTTGTGCTGCGCAACCAGGCCACTGGCGCGGAGACGCGCACAATCACGCAAAAGAACGGGACATATTCGTTTAGCGGGCTAGCGCCGGGCGTGTACTCGCTGGAGGCTGAAAGCGCGCAACTGGGACACGGCCATCTGGAGGACATTGTTGTGGATGCCGGCCACGAGGCTTGGGTGCAAGCGGCGATGGCGTTTGATCCTGGCATTGAACCGGTAGTGGTTCCGCCTCCGCCTATGCCGGTTGAGGCGGCCTCACAACAGAAAGCGCCAGCATCCCCGGCAACGACCACCACACTGAGCGCCGCCGAGTTGCAGGCCGTGCCAGTGAGCGGTCGGCACTGGGAGGATTTTGTGCTGGACAATGCGCCCACCTCCGCGACCCCGGCGGGAGGCCAGGCGCAAATCTCGTTGCGCGGCGCGGGTCAGCAGCAAGCGCAGATCACGGTGGATGGAGTCGGCAAGGACCTGGCCTTTGGCTCGACCAATGGACAGCGGTCTTCAGGACAAGGGCCGCTGGGGCAGGGTGGCGACCCGGCGGGAATGGCGCAATTAGGTGTTGGGGGACATGGACTTGCCTTGAGCGAGGCGGCGATCCGCGAAGTGCAAACGGCGGCCGGCAACGTGGAGGCCGCGGCGGATAGAGCGGCAGGCGGGCGTATGAATGTGGAGACCCAGCGCGGTTCCAATGAGTTTCATGGGCAGGGATTCATCTTCGACCGCCAGAACATTTGGGGCGCGCAGAATCCATATACCCAATGGGTGAAGGAGACCGCACCAGCTACCGACACCACCGTCCCGGTTTTCACGCCGGAGTCCTACACCCCTTCAGATCACGAAATGACCTGGGGCGCGGGCCTGGGCAACCGCATTCTCCGCGACAAGCTTTTCTGGTTTGCTGCGATTGACGGCTATCAACGCAACGATCCGGGACTCGCCTCGGTGAAGCATCCCGATTTGTTGTTTGTGCAGCCCTCGAACGACCAGATGCAGTTGTTGAGCGCGCAGTTGGGATTGAGCAGCGTGAATCCGGTCGTCGAGGGGCTGGCAGCTTATTCGTCGATGCTGGAGACACTGGACGGTCTGCTCGGTCCTTCTCCACGCACGGCCACGCAATGGACCAGCTTTGTGCGGCTTGACTGGAAGGCGACCGAGCGCCAGCGGTTCACACTGGAGGGCATCGGCGCTGATTGGAACTCTCCGGGCGGAGGGCTGACCCGCGTGGCTGAAACCTTTGGAAACCACAGCTTCGGCTCGACCAAAGCCAACGAGGAGTGGCTGCTGGGCCGTTGGGAGGCCTTCCTGACTCCCAACCTGCTGGCCGTCACCCAGGCTTCATGGGGGCGCGTCATCCAGCAGGCACGGCCGGAAGCACCTTCTGCCTTTGAAAAGACATTCCTCGCTGGGACTGTGTGGGATCAATTGCCGCAAATTGTAGTGGACAACCGCTATGGCTTCACGATCGGCAACCCTTCACGCTTTGGAACGGGCAGCTATCCGGACGAGAGCCTCTACCATGGGCAGGAGTCGCTGGACTGGATTCGCGGCAACCTGCTGGTGAAGGCGGGCTTCGAGATGAGCCACAACGCCGATGCAACCAGCCTGCTGCGCAATCAGACCGGAACGTATACCTACGCCAACGTGGAAAACTTCGCCACCGACGCGCTGGTCTTTGCGAAGTTTGGGTCGACCGACGCGCTCGACCCCTATAACCAGCACAACTGCGACGAGACGGGCAAGGTGTGGCGCGACTCGGGAGGCGGCCTGCGCGGCCTGGGCAACCTGCCCTGCTACTCCCATTACTCGCAGACTATGGGCCCCACAGATTGGCATTTAAGTACGAACGACTGGGCCGGGTTTGCCACCGCGCAGTGGGAGGTGGGCAAGCAGTTGGTGGTCTCCGCAGGGCTGCGCTGGGAGCGGGAACAGTTGCCGCCGCCAATGGCCGCGCTGGATAATCCCGAGCTTTCTCTCACTGAAAAGCTGCCGAGCCTGGGCAACAACTGGGGTCCGAGGCTTGGTCTGGCTTATGGATCGGGGAAAAAACACGGGCCTGTGCTGCGAATGGCCTATGGAATGTACTATGGTCGCACCGAGAATCTGACTGTAGAGACGGCTCTGACTCAGACCGGCTCGCTCAAGGGCGATCTGAGCTTCTTCATGCGGCCGACGGACGACCTTCCCAACTACGGTGGTGGCGCTCCGCCGTTTCCCTATGTGCTGGCCGGAACGCCGGGCAGCGCGGTGAGGCCGGGAGCCGTAGAGTTTGCGTCAAACTTCCACAACTCCGAGGTGCATCAGGGGATTGCCGCCGTGGAAGAGACACTGCCCGGCCACATTGAAGTGACGGCGAGCGCGATGGCGAGCCTGGGCCGGCGGTTGCCTATCTCCATCGACACCAACGTCGGACCCGCGGCCACGACCGGCACCATTACCTATAACGTGTGCGACCAAACTCCCTCGGGCCCCAATAACAACGCTTGTGGCTTTCTCGGCTTGGGCCCCATCAAAACCAAGCAGATCACGGTTCCCTTCTACGCTTCCTCGGCAAGCGCAGGCATTGCCGGGTGGCTCAACACTGATTATCAGCAGATCGACCAGATCACAAGCATGGCCAACTCGACCTATGAGGCGGCGATGCTGAAAGTCGTTCGCTTTGGCAGCCGGGGGCTGAGTCTGCACGCTCATTACACCTACTCGCACGCCATGGACTGGAACCCCAACGAAAGCGCGCAGGTAGCCGGCAGCAATGTTCTGGAGCCGTCAGACTTTGCGCTGGAGTACGGAACCAGCAATCTGGATATGCGCCACTCGGCTGGCGTCATGGCGGTTTATGAGACGCCATGGAAGCTGCGTCACCTGGCCGGGAAGTTTGGCAACCGCTGGATGCTCTCGGGTGTTGGGCAATTCCACGGCGGATTGCCCTATACCATGCGCACATCGGGCTCGCTGGCGAAAGAGTTCACGACCGGCGGCACCGCCATTGTGGGCTTGGGACCGGGCATGAACGGCTCGGGCGGCGACAACCGGGTCTATGGCGTAGGCCGCAACACCTACCGCTATCCGGCCACATGGAAGGCCGACCTGCGGCTGGGCAAGCGTTTCGACCTGGGGCATATGCGCGAGTTGGAACTGCTGGCCGAGAGCTTCAATCTTCTCAATCATCAGAATGTGACTGAACTCGAAACCACAGGCTATTACATCGAATCCGGCAGCACCTCGAGCACGCTACCGACGCTGAACTTTCTTACCGGGTTAAAGGCCAACACCACGGCCTTCGGGCAGCCGCTGAACATCAACGCGACCAACTTTTATCGCGAACGGCAGTTCCAGTTTGGGTTGCGGATGAAGTTTTAGGTGACGGTCCTCGGAATCCTCCTGGGACAGGCCAGAACGCGGCAGTTGTTGAGCGCCATTAAGTCGTCGGAATTCCATTCATGCAAACTTCTCCTGTCACGGCCAGCCCAATTCAAGATGCACCCCGATAAGCCGATGAACGGAGACAGGAGGATTGTGCGACCTCTGCTGCGCCGCGGTTTGTGCAGAGAGGTTGGGAGGGCGAGAGCGAAGATGGCGTTCACAGGCACGAGCGAAGGCGAACAAGCGCGGACCAGGGATGAGCGCTATCGGGACCGCCGCGCCTACGAACGCTTTGAGATCAACGCTGCCGGAGGTTGCATTAATTATCAGGGTTCCAAATTCCCCTGCCTGATTGTTGATGTCAGCCTGAGCGGCTGTTGTGTTCGCACGGAAAGCAAATTCCTACCGGGGAATCTGGCAAATGTCGAGGTGGTTCTGCCCATTCTTGGGATGGTATTGCGCATGGTGGGAACCACCCAATGGTTGACCCGCCAGAACCTGGTCGGCATTCGCTTCTTGCACGCCAGCGCCCGGTCAAAGAATCAACTTGCGGGGCTGCTTACCGGCTTGGTGGATGAGAGCGCTACCGAAGAAGTGAAAGCAGCGGTGGTGGCGGCCGCGCGGTCTGGAACGACGGCTCTGGACGTGGAGATTCCGGAAGCCTGGCTGCATATACCGAAACCCGTGCGCAGGGAGGCCGAAAAGCAGTCGGAACTCCCGGCCCCTGCGAAGCCTCGTGAAAAACCCGTCCAGAGCGGTGAAGACGAGAAACAGACCCAGGCGGAGGGCGAATGGCCAGCGCTGCTTCGACTCCTCAAGAATAATTCTCGCCAGAACGGTGCGATTGTTGGCTTGAACCTGGAAGGATGTACATTCCGAACCGCTGAACTGTTCACTTCGGGAATTCATGCTCGCGTCGAAATCGATTTTCAGATGCGCGGTTTGCCCTTTCTGCTGGCCGGCGTCATCGAGGACGTGCAGGACAGGGGAACCGTTGACATCCGGTTTCTCGAAATGAGCTACCGCAAGCGGGCAGAACTTTCAGAACTCATTGAAGAACTTAACGAAGCCAGCAAGAAGCAAGCACAAGCGCCGCTCTAATTGCTGGTGACGGGCGCGGCTGCGGGCTGCTCCTTGGCCATGGCGCGAATGTAGAGAACGAGACTCCATACCTCGTGATCTTTGGTGCGGCCTTGCGCCTCGGGAGGCATTTTGCCCTTGCCGTTGCGGATGACGCTGAACAGATCTCCGTCGGACTTTGCGGCCAGCGTCTTCGGGTCGGTCCAATCATCGAGCGTCAGTTGCATATCCTTGGACAGATCGGTCTTGCCATTCCCATTCTCCCCGTGACAGATCGCGCAATCCATCCCATAAATCTCCTTGGCGCGCGCCAAGCCCTTTTCAGTAGGCTTGACTGGATTCTTCTGGTCAGGGGCAGCGGCCGGGGTGGATTCCTGCGGCTTGGGCCCGGGAGCGGACCAGGTGGTAACTCCAAACAATACGACGACGGAAACTAAGAGTAGACGCTTCAACATGGCAGCCTCCAAAGTTGCAAGATGCTGGTCACAGGCTTCTTGCAGCCAAATGTTTTCACGGATGGATTATAGGCCAAATGGCCAGCAACACGCTGCAACGAATTGACGGATCGGGTTCATGCAGCGTGAGCCAGCCGGTATCAATGCTCATGCCGCCAGCCGCAGGCGTAATCGGGCATGGTGGTTTTACCGTCGAGGCGGAAGCAGGAAGCGCCATTGATGTCGGTGATGAAGGTGTGAACCTTGGCCGCTTCGAGCCTCTGGAGCACCTCGTTGCGAGGATGCTTATAGCGGTTGCGCAGGCCGCAGGAGATGACGGCCCACTCCGGATGCACGCGAGCCAGAAATTCAGGCCGCGTCGAGGTGATGCTGCCGTGATGTCCCACTTTGAGCAGGGTGCTGGCCAGGCCCGGTTCGGCTAGCATGGCATCTTCAATGGGCGCTTCGGCGTCGCCCTCGAGCATGACCGAAGTTGCGCCATAGGCTACGCGCATCACCATCGAATCATTGTTGGTAGGCTCCGGCCCGGGCTGGTAGCCGCGGAAGGGCGCCAGAACGGTTACTTGCGTTGAGCCGAACGAAAATGCGTCTCCGGCGCAGAGTGTGCGGACGCGCACATGGAGGCTTGCAGCCTCGTCGAGCAGAGCATTGTAGGCGCCGTGGCGGGGATTGTTTCCCACCCAAAGTTCGGTGGGATGAAAGTTGCGCAAGACGGCCGGTAAGCCGCCCATGTGATCG
>JBEKWJ010000062.1:0-24353 GCA_049513195.1 Occallatibacter sp. | reverse complement strand
TTGGTGCTGTATGCGACGGTTACACCGCTAGGCAGGCCGGTTGTGACCAGCGTTACTGAGCCGGCGAACGGGCTGACGTCTGTAACCGTGATGGTGTCGGTGGCGGTCTTGCCCTGAGTTACGGACAATGTTGTCGCCGAGGGCTTGATGGAGAAGCTTCCGGTCGATGACACGACGGTAAGCGCGATGGTGGTTGACGAACTCAGTGAGCCGGATGTTCCGGTGACTGTGACGGTAGAGGTTCCAACAGTGGCCGCGGCGGTAGCTGTGAAAGTAATCACGCTGGTCGCGGTGGTGGGGTTGGTGCTATAGGTGACGGATACGCCGCTAGGCAGGCCGGTTGTGACCAGCGTTACTGAGCCGGCGAATGGGCTAACATCCGTGACTGTAATGGTGTCGGTCGCAGTGCTGCCTTGAGTTACGGATAGAGTGGTTGCCGAGGGCTTGATCGAGAAGCTTCCAAGTGAGGTTGAGCTTGCAAGAACTGGATAGGCGTCTTGAACCAACTGCACGAACTCAGTCAGCCAGAATGTGCCGGCGGACGGGGGATTCGGAATCGAGTTCGCAATAGTGTCGGCGCCGGCTTGCGGGTTCGCAGTGACCGGGTTGCAGTTCGGATCGCCATCAGTTGCAGTTACTCCGTTGTATACGCTGCCTGGATAGTTGCCGTCAGCTTCTCCCGGAGGCTTGACCCAGACGTAAGCGCTTACGCCGGTGGTGGGATTCGCTGTCGGCAGTTCGCCGATGCCGGCATTCTCCTGGTTGCACCACTGTCCAGAGGAATTGCGCAGATCGATCTTGCTTTCGTTTACAAAGGTGTCTATGACGGTGCTCGAGCCCGCAGCGGTGGGCCGCGTTGTGTAGGCGCTGCTGCCGCCGCCGTTAGCGGCAGAGGTGTTGCCCCAGCCGTTGCGCGAGGTGTCGATCAGGAAGCCAATTGTCGATGGGAAGCCGCCGCCGGGTGTATGCGCCTGGCCACGCGGGTCGGTGTAGCCAGCCGTGGCCGAGGCGGTCAGGGCCTGCAAGAAGAAGGTTTTGTAGGAGAGCTCATCAATCGCCGGATCCCATTGATAGAAGTCGCCGGTAAAGATGCCGCTGGTAAGGTTGGTGTTGGTTTCCGGTCCGCCCGCAACCTCATCCCAAACTATGTAGGGTTCTGTGAGAGGGCCATAGTTGGCGGTGTTGGTGATGAATCCGTCAATGGTGGCATATCCAGCCGACATCTGCTGTACGAAACTGCTGAAGAATGCTACGGCATAGGCTGTGTTGGAAGTCCAGCCGAGCCAGCCGTGGTGGCCAATGTCCAGATAGTTGTATACGTTCGGCAATTTGTGGAAGGTGTTGGCCGCGTAGGTAATGCCCTGATAGTAAACGCCGGTCGACGGAATATTCTCGACGGGGGTAGCCAATTGGGTCCAGTTTGCCGCCAGGCCTGCGTTGCTTACGCCGCCGTTGGCAGCGACGCAGTTGGCATCGGAGAAGCTGACGCCGGTGTTAGTAAGCAGGTTTGGCAGCGAGTCGTCCTCGATCACCAACACGAAGCGAACATTCGAGGGAGCCGCGGCCAGAATGTTGTAGATCGGAGTAATGTAATCGTTCTCGTACTCCTGAATGCCTGTGCCCGTGAGCGCAGTGGTGTAGCCCTTGGGGATGTCGCCGCCGGCGATGCTGAGTTCGCCGTTGGAGGCCAATGCCGCGCAATCGCGATCGGGAAGATCGTAAATAACGAGCTGGACGACGATCTCGGCGCCGTTGGCTTGGGCAACCGCGGCGTTGATATGTCCCTGGAGGCCCAGGCGGTTGCTGTTCACCGAACCACCCGCGATGGCCGCGATGCGGTCCAACCAAACGAATGTCGGCTGCTTTGCGACTGTAGCCATCTGGCCCGCGAGCGAAGGCTCGGCTGCTTGTGCAGTGGCAACTTCAGCAGCGTAATCGGGGCTGACGTATACCGTTGCGCCGACATACGGATTGGCAACGTGGGTTTGCGCGAAGGCGCTCGGTACTACAAGTGTGAGTAGTGATACCGCGAGTACCGCTAAGTACCCGCTCAGGTGGCGAGCAATTGTCCGCGCACAAGTGGGATTGAACTCCTGGAACATGATTTCTCCTTTGCATCACTCATTGCTGAGTGCCTTTCGCAACATGATGCCGGTATCAAAACGCAAGTCCGCGAGCCGGGGCGGTAATCAACTGACCCGAGGCATTGAATCATACGAATTGTCAGTGGTACAGAAAATGCAGAAAGGAGAAAGAAACAGTCGAGCAAGTCCCGCGAAAAAATAAGAAAAAGCGCGGGCTTTGAAACAAATGCGCATTCTCAATCGGAATGCTATGTCAAAGACAGATGCTTGCAGGCAAGGAATCTATCAAACAGTAATCAAATCCGGCGGCAAAAGCCCCGGCAATCTACTACGCGCATCTAAGAATTCACTTCCTCGAAGCTTGCGTTCGTAGAACAACAGCATGTAGCTAAAACGTTTGAGCAATAGAAAGTCAAGTTACCAATAGTGTGCACTATAGTAATCATAGTAATACGCCGATTGGCCTCGGGTTGATTGTCTGGATTTTCTACCGAAGTAACTGACGAAGTACATGAATGATTTCAATGATTTACCGTGATATAGAGAATGTCTGGATGGGGTTTCTGATGCTGGTTATGACACCTGAGGTAAGCAGGAAAATGCGCGTTGGAACCCGTTAATCGACCTCTGAATTCGCTCCAACGGTACTGTCAATGACAGACGGATGTAACCGGAGCGTCCAAAACCGGTGCCTGGAACGGCAAGCACGCCTTCTTCGGCTAGCCGCTTGGTGAATGCAATGTCGTCGGGGATGGGCGTCTTGAGGAAGATGTAGAAAGCGCCTTCCGGACGCCTCACTTCGTATCCAATGGCCGCAAGCGCATCGCAAAGCACATTCCGCTTGTGTTCGTAGGGAGCCACGTCGACCGTTTCATCGGCTGCTTCAAGCATGACCCACTGCCAGATGGCGGGCGCGTTGATAAAACCGAGAATGCGATTGCTGAAAGCGCAGGCGCGGCGCAGATTTTCGGCATCTTCGAGTTGCGGCGAGAGGGCCAGATAACCGATGCGCTCGCCGGGCAGTCCCAACGACTTTGACCACGAGTTGCATATCGCCGTTTGTGCAATGAGCGAAGCCACCTCGGGCTGGCGCTTTCCGTCATAGACGAAGGACTTGTAAGGCTCGTCGCTGATGACGGTTATGGGATGGTCTGCGCGCGCGAGAATCGTTTGCAAATCGCGCAGCACGCTTTCCGGATAGACGCGGCCGGTGGGGTTATTGGGCGTGTTAAGAATGATGGCGCGCGTGCGCGGGGTGATGGCCGCCTGAATGCTCTCTATGTCGGGCAGGAAGGAGGCATCGGCTTCTACCGGGACCATGCAGCCGCTGTGGTTGGCGATATAGAACGGGTATTCGGAAAAGCAGGGCATTAGTACGATGACTTGGTCGCCTGGGTCGAGGATCGACTTGAGGATTACGTTGCAGGCGCCCGCCGAGCCAACCGTCATGAAGACATCCTCTGCGGTAAACTGCAGGCCAGTTTCTCTGCGCAGCTTTTTGGCGACGGCCTCGCGGACTTGCGGGTAGCCGGGATTGGGCATATAGCCATGCGAGCCGGGACGGTTGCCGGCAGCAATTCGCCGCAACGCATTGAGCACCGCGGGCGGCGGTTCGACATCGGGATTGCCGAGAGAGAAATCGCAGATGGCGTCGGCCCCGCGCTCATGCTTCAATCGCACGCCCTCCTCGAACATGCGTCGAATCCAAGAGGCGTTCTCAAGTTGTTTGGTGATGGTTTTTGAAACGGGCATAGTTTTGGGCCTGCTTTTATTTCAGGAGTTCGTTGCTGGCAACCAGGTTGATGCCTGCAGTCTGCAATTGCGCAATCGCAGCATCTGGATCATTGAAGCGAAAGATCAGGACTGCCTGGTTTCCGCGAAGATAGGGAAAGGCATACATGTATTCGATGTTGATATCGCTTCCGTCCAGCGCGCCCAGAACGTCAGCGAGGCCGCCGGGACGGTCGGGCACCTGAACGGCGAGAACCTCTGTCATTTTCGCGACATATCCGTGGGCTTCAAGAATGCCGGCTGCCTTTTGCCAGTTGGAAACAATCATTCGGACGATGCCGTATTGCTGCGTATCCGCAAGATACAAGGAGCGGATATCGATGCCCTCCCGTGCTAGCAGGCGCGCGGGGGCGGTAATGTGCCCCGGCTTGTTTTCGACGAAGAGCGATAACTGTTGAATCTTCATGAGGTCCGCCTGTCGATGACGCGTTTAGCTTTGCCTTCACTGCGCGCGAGCGAGTGAGCTTCGACAAGCGCGACCTTGATTCGGATTCCCAGCACGTGATCAAGCGCGCCCTGAAGCTTGGCGTGCAGCCCCTGCAATGCTTCGATCTTATCGTTGAACATTTGCGGAGTGACTTCGACCTGAACTTCCATCTGGTCGAGCCCGTGTTCGCGGGTGAGCAGAATCTGATAATTCGGCAGAGTGCCTTCGATTTCGAGCAGCGCCGCCTCCACCTGAGATGGAAAGACATTGACGCCGCGAATGATGAGCATATCGTCGCTGCGGCGGCCGATGCGGCCCATGCGCCGGATGGTGCGTCCGCACTCGCAGCGCCCGGGAAGCAGCATGGTGATGTCGCGGGTGCGATAGCGGATCATGGGCATGGCCTGCTTGCTCAAGGTGGTCAGCACGAGCTCGCCTTCAATGCCGTCGGGCAACGGCTCGCCGGTCTCCGGATCGATAATCTCCGGATAGAAATGATCCTCGAAGATGTGCAGGCCTTGATGTCGGCGGCATTCGCAAGCCACGCCGGGACCGATGATTTCCGAGAGTCCGTAGATATCGAAAGCCTCGACGCTGCTCCTGTTTTCAATGTGACGGCGCATGGATTCAGTCCACGGCTCGGCGCCGAAGACTCCAGCGCGCAGCGGCAAATCTTTCATGTCGATGCCAAGTTCAGCGGCGCGGTCGATCAGGTGAAGAAAGTACGTAGGCGTGCAGCACATCGCGGTGACGCCGAAATCTTTCATCAGCATGATCTGCCGGTCGGCATTGCCGCCGGAGGTGGGAACGACGGTCGCACCCAGCCCTTCTGCTCCGTAGTGTGCGCCCAGACCGCCGGTGAAGAGGCCGTAACCGTAGGCGACCTGAATGATGTCTCCGCGATGCAGCCCACAGCCCGCAAAGCAACGCACCAATACGGATGTCCACACGTCGATATCGTCCTGCGTGTAAGCGACGACGATGGGCTTGCCGGTGGTTCCGCTGGAAGCGTGGAGGCGGACAACGTCTTTCATGGGGCTGGCGAAAAGTCCGAAGGGGTAGGTGTCACGCAGATCGCTCTTCACGGTGAAGGGCAGCCGCGAAATGTCTTCGAGCGAGCGAATATCTGCGGGTATGAGGCCGCGCTCGTCCATACGCGATTGGAAGTGCTGAACGTGCTCCGATGCCCGCTCAACCACCGCCTGCAAACGCCGCAGCTGTAACTGGCGCAGCTCATCAACCGGCATGTAATCCGGCGCGCTGGCAGGATGGCAGTCGGTCACTCCGGATTCCAGAAGTGAATTCATTTTTCTCGTCCAATGAAAAACGATTTGAGATTGGCTTCATGCAACTTTTGCGGCAGGTTGCGCTCAAGGGCAGCGGTCCACGCTTCGACGGGAAATTGCAAGTGACGGCTCAAGATGCCCAAGAGAGCCACGTTGATGCTCTTCTTATTGGACAGTGCTGACTCGTCGATTTGCGATGGCTCAATGAGAAGGCCGCCCTGAGACAGCACTGCCGCATTCACCGTAACTTGATCGGGAGCGATAACGACGAGGAAATCCGCCTCACCATCGGGCACCATGGGGCTGAAAACGCGCTCGCCAAAACGCACATCGCTCGAAACCGAACCGCCGCGCTGGCTCATCCCATGTAACTCGCTCTTCTTTACGTCGAGTCCGGCGCTGAAGGCAACGTCGGCCAGAATGTCGGAGGCCTTGATGACGCCTTGCCCGCCTAGTCCTGCGATCACAACATTAGTTGGTTTGCTGATCATCGCACCTCGCATGTTCGCGGATTTCATGTTCGCGAATCGAACTGGCTGCCAGCAGGCAATTGCGGCGGGCAATGACGACGGAAAGCTCAGGCTTCAGCAAACAATCTTGAATGAGCGATTGAAATTTTGCGGGGTCGGTCGTGGGGTCGATCACATGGACATTGCGAATTCCGAGAGAGCGCGCGAGATCTTCGAAAACGACCTTGCCGGTGCTGGCATGAGCGAGAGTACGCCCGGTTCCAGGATGCTCTTGCATGCCGGTCATGGCTGTGGTTCCGTTGTCGAGGATTACCAGCACATGGCCGCTCGCGGGCGGATTGTAGACCATCTCGACCAGACCAGTAATACCGCTGTGAACGAAGGTACTGTCGCCAATGACACTGACCACGCGCCGGGCTTCTTCAGGCGGCAGCGAGTGGCGCATCCCCAGGCCTACGCCGATGGCCGCACCCATGCAGACCAGCGTATCCATTGCCTCGAAGGGCGGCAGAACGCCGAGGGAATAACAGCCGATGTCGCCGGGGACGAGGCAGTTCAGGTTCTTTAAAGCCGTGTACACGCTGCGATGCGGGCAGCCGGGACATAGCGCGGGGGGCTTGCCGGGAACGGGCTTCGGCTCGGGCGAACTGTCGTTCTCAAGAATTCGCCGGACGCGGGCAGTATTCAATTCGCCGAAGCGGAAGCTCTCCGGCTTGCCCTCGACTGCGATGCCGGCGGTGCGGGCCGCCTCGATAAGATACGGATCGCCTTCTTCAATGACAACGCAGAGATCAACACTCGCGGCGAAGGCACGCATCCGCTCGATGGGCAGCGGATAGGTAACGCCCAGCTTCAAGACACTGGCCTCCGGCGCGGCTTCACGCACATATTGGAAGGCGATTCCGGACGTGATGATTCCGAGAGAAGATGAGCCGGGGAGCAGTTGGTTGAGCCCCTCTTCGTCATTCCATGCAGCAATCTGCGCAAGTGTTTTGCGCAGGCGCCGATGGGCCGGCTTGGCGTAGGCGGGAATCATAACGCGGGAGGGAAAATCGTGTTCGAAATGCGGTGTGTGCGGAGGAGAAATCGTGACCGTCCCGCGCCGTACGATGGTTTTGGAATGGCAGACACGCGTAGTCATGCGTAACAGAACCGGCACTTGCCAGCGCTCGGAAATTTCGATGGCGCGCAGCGTGAACTCATATGCCTCTTGTGAATCTGAAGGCTCCAACATGGGCACGCCAGCGGCCAGCGCATAGCGCCGATTGTCCTGCTCGTTTTGGCTTGAGGCCATTCCCGGATCGTCAGCCGAGACCACGATCAATGCTCCGTCAAGGCGGATCTGCGCCACGGTGAATAGTGGGTCGGCAGCGACATTCAGCCCAACGTGCTTCATGGTGACAATCGCGCGGGCGCCGGCAAAGGCCACGCCGATTCCAACTTCCAGAGCCACCTTCTCGTTGGGCGACCACTGGGCGTGCCCACCGAAAGCCTCGAAGGTTTCCAGTATCTCCGTCGACGGAGTGCCCGGATAGCCGGTGCCAAGTTTTACCCCGGCGTCAATGGCAGCCATGGCCACCGCCTCATCGCCGCTCAGCAGTGATGAGGATTCTTGTTGCGGAAGAGAATCCAAAATGAATTCCTATGGTTCGAATCTTGTAACTAGTCTACACGATCACGGAATGCGATCCGATGAGAGATTCATTTTGTCCGATGCCATGTCGAGCAAAACTAGATATCAAGGAGAAATAAAATGGGTTGAACTGAGTATTCGAAAAGTCGCATATGCGAATGGCAGACCCGGCTTTCAACAATCATTTTGATTGAGGCTCGCCCTTGATATCAGGTGCAAGTTCCACACAGACCTTTGACAGGCCGTCGGCAACCATGCGTCCGAAGACCGCCGCGCCCGCCGTGTTCAGGTGCGTGCGATCCGGGCCGATATTTCCAGCGGCATCTGGGTGAGCAGCGGCGTCAAATTGGTCGGCCTGCTCCTGAGTCATCGTCTCCAGCAGCTTCACGCTGGATGCATTTAAGTCGATCAACGGAACGTCTTCTTCAATGGCGACGCGCTTCGCTGCATTGGCGTATGCAGACAGATCGAGTACCAGCTTGCCATCTTTGTAAGTGCGCCGTGAGAGGGAAGTCACAATGACCGACCTTGCCCCGGCCGCGCGCGCCTGCACAATATAGCGGCGCATATTCGCGGCATAAGTCGTCTCCGGATCGGTTTCGCGCAAGGGGCCTTTGCCCGGCATATCATTGTGGCCGAACTGGATCAGGATATAGTCCGCGTGCTGTGCCAACGCATTTTGCCAAAGACCCTCGTCGTAGTAACTCTTGGAACTGCGACCATTGCGAGCCAGGTTGACACACTCCACATTAGGCGTCAGCAGAGCGCAGAAGGCCGGTCCCCATCCCCCGCCGTTGTTCACCGTGGAGTCACCCGACAACACGATGCGTACCGGCGCGCCATGCAGGATCGCGACGCTGCGTGCTCCCTCCGCAGGTAGCGCCGCGGGAGATTTTTTTACATAGGGCGCGAGAGCGGGCACTGCCTTGGCCATATCCTCCGCAACGATTCGTCCGAAGATATAAGAACCGGCGGGATTGAGATGAGTCTTATCGGGAACAGTAATGCCTTGCTCATCCTTCTTGGTAAGGCCAAGAGCCTGAGCCTGCGCTTCAGTTATCTTGTCGAGATATGCAATGCTATCGGATTGCAGATCGATCAGCGGCGTGTGTTCTTCCGTCGCTACCTTCTTCATCGCATCGGAGTGGGCTAGTAAATCGGAGTGAATCCTTCCATCGGCTTCGTAATTGCGGCGGCTCAGGGGAGTTACAAGAATCGGCGTAATTCCATGCCCGCGCGCTTCTTCCACATACCGCTTCAGATTGACAGGGTACTCGGTCAAAAGATTGGTTTGGCGCGCCAGATGTTCTTTTGATTCCTGATCATTGTGACCAAATTGAATCAGCATATAGTCCGGCTTATCTGTCAGTGCCTTCTCCCAATAGCCATCCTGGTAGTAAGTCTTGGTACTCGCGCCGCCCTTGGCATCATTGATACACACAACGTCTTCGGTCAGGTTCGCGCAGAAGCCCAGTCCATAACCGGCAACTGTAGTTTGCGTCGAGTCTCCGATCAGGGCAATCCTGATCTTTGCAGTAGAGTGCGGCGGAACCTGAGTCGAAGGCTGAGCGTTGCCGATGCAGCAGGCGGTGACAATGATCCAAAGAGATGCAAGCAAAACTTGTTTCATGGCGTGATCCTTTTTGTGTACAACCTGCTTCAAACAATTGGATGCATTGGCGATTTTACTCTTTTAGAGGTCTGACCAGCAATAGTCTCCAATTCGCGGGCACCGCGCGCTCTTGAGAACAGAGTCAGCGCTAATCACATGTCAGAAGTTCCGCAAGTTTTGGAAAACGACCGTGAACAATGCTCAAAGTGAAGAACGCTTGCATGAATGTTTTCACGATGGACGCTTGTTTACCGATGGTCTAGAATAGCTAGTGGTCAGTCCTCCCAGGTTGAAAACAGTATCTAACTGGCACGGCTTTTCACCGTTCCGATCGGAGTTAACATGCGTCCTCTCCATTTCTTTTCGCTTATCGTCTTCGTTCTGTTTATGTCTGCATCAACTTTGTTAGCCCAGGATACGCGCAAGGTGACGGAGCCACATATTCCTTCCGCCTGTATTGTATTGGACGCCAATATCATTGCCCGGAATGGAGTGATTGCAGATAAGGATGAGCTGACTCTGGATACGGCGCGCATTCAGAATGCGATGGACCACTGCGTTGCAGGCGAGGCCGTTGTTTTGCGCACTCGCGGACCGAAGAATGTATTTCTGACCGGGCCCATCACGCTCCGTTCTGGTGTAACTCTTGTAGTGGAAGCTAACACGGCATTGGTGGCTTCACGCGATCCGCGCATGTACGACATGACTCCAGGAAGTTGCGGAATTTTGAGCGAGCGAGGCCACGGATGCAAAGCGCTCATCACCGAGGATGGGGCAGAGGATAGCGGCATCATGGGCGAGGGCTCCATCGATGGCCGCGGGGGTGCTAAGCTGCTGGGTCAGGATAACTCCTGGTGGGATTTGGCGCACCAGGCAAAGATCACCGACCGTCAGCAGAACGTTCCCGTGCTCATCAGTCTGCATCATGCAAATCGCTTTACGATATACAAGATTACGTTGCGCAACTCTCCCAATTTCCATGTCGGAGTTAGCGAAACGGATGGTTTTACCGCATGGGGAGTGAAGATCATGACGCCCAAGACAGCTCGGAACACAGACGGCATCGATCCCATTTCTTCGCGCAATGTAACAATCGCTCATTGCTCGATTCATACTGGAGATGACGATGTCGCTGTGAAGTCCAGCAAAGCTGGGCCGTCCTCGAATATCTCCATTCTGCATAACCACTTTTATACCGGTCACGGCATGTCGATTGGCAGCGGAACCAGCGGCGGTGTAGATCATATGCTGGTGGACGATCTGACCATCGACGGCGCAGATAATGGCATCCGCATCAAATCCGATCGCAGCCGCGGAGGTTTGGTGCACGACCTTGTCTACCGTGATGTTTGTATTCGCGATACCAAGAATCCGCTCGTTTTCACGCCGCTTTATACTACGTTCAGCGGAGATCAAATTCCCGTTTATCGAGATATTACGCTGGAAAACGTTCACATACTTTCAGCGGGGAGTTATACATTTTCAGGATTAGACGCGCAGCACAAACTGGGTCTCAAACTGGAAAATGTATTTGCCGAAGACCAGGAACACTCCACGTGGCAGGTCAAGGATGCAGAGATCGTTATAGGGAATAAGCGCGGCAACCTGGAGCCTGCTGGAGAGGATACAACCGATGAGCAAACGCCGGGCTCGGAGTCCGGCAGGCCATTGGAATGCAACGCGCGCTTTGTGGCATTTCCCGCGCAGCCGGCGGCTCCAGAGATGGCCGGCGTAGTTCCTGCCGACGACAAGACTTTGTATGTTGCCGCCGACGGCACAGGCGACTACTACTCCATTCAGCGTGCGATTGATACAGCTCCCGAAGATGGCGCCTTAGTGCTTGTGGCGCCAGGGACCTATCACGAAGTCTTGACGATCGATAAGCCGAATATTCAGTTGCGCAGCGCCAATACCGATGCCGGCAAGACTGTGGTGGTCAATGATCGCAGCGCGGGCGCCAATGGCGGCACAATGCACTCCTCCACCGTAAATATAACTGCCGATAATTTCTTTGCGGAAAACATTACCTTCGAGAATAACTTCAACCAAACTCATCCGCAGCTCCCGGCTGGCTCTCAGGCTTTGGCACTGCTGGTAACTGGAGATCGGGCCGTCTTTCACAATGTGCGCTTGCTCGGTAACCAGGACACCGTCTATGCAGGCAGCCGCCGCTGCTCTCCCGATGGAGGTAACTGCATCCCTACTCGCCAGTATTTCGCGGACTGTTATATTGCAGGGAACGTCGATTTTATCTTTGGCGATAGCAAGGCGGTCTTCGATCGCTGTGAGATTCACAGCACTGCCCATGGAGGCGGATATATTACCGCACAATCAAAGCATTATGCCGAAGAAGATTCCGGATTTGTTTTCAATCGATGCAAACTCATCGCCGATTCTGGCTTGACAGGCGATGTGTACCTAGGCCGGCCGTGGCGGCCGTTCGCGACCGTGGTTTATCTCAACACAGAGATGGGCAGCCACATCAGCCCGGCAGGGTGGAGAGAATGGCACCCAGGCGAAACCCATTCTCTCGATACAGCTTATTACGCCGAATATAACTCGACCGGCCCGGGAGCAAGGCAAGATCAGCGCGACCCACATACGCACTTTCTTACTTCAGAGCAGGCTGGTCAGTATGAACCTTCGGTCTTTTTGCGGGGTAGCGATCACTGGAATCCAATACAGTCGAGGCAGTAACAATTGCTTGCCGAGTTTTTCTTATTCCCAGTTACTGCTGTTGCTGCTGCATCTGCTGCAAATCGACGAAGGGGATAATAGGTTCGGGAGGTTGCTGGGCGCGCTCGACTAACACACTCCAGTCATCGGGGATGGGCAGAGAGCGATCGAGAGCCAGAGGCTCAGCGCTGGCTTCGACATGTACGGCAACATATAACTCGCTGTCAGTTTTGCCGCGGAAGATGCCATGGGTGGGCGGCACGTCGGCGTAGTCGCGGCCTACCGCGGTGCGAATATGTCGATGGTGAGCGATGAGATTGTTAGTAGGATCGAAGCCAATCCAGCCCAGTTGCGGCAAGAACGCGTCAACCCAGGCATGGGTCGCGTCTGGAGTAGAGCGGTCGTGATCTTCGGTGGCGCGGTAAAGATAGCCGGATACATAGCGGGCGGGAATTTTTACGTGGCGCAGCAGGGCGATCATGGTGTGAGCAAAGTCCTGACAGACGCCTTTTCCGCTCACGATGGCTTCATCAATGGGCGAGTCGACGCGGGTGGATCGAGGCTCGTAATCAAAGTAATCAAAGAGTCGCTGATTCAGCTCGCGAACTAACATCAGCGGATCGTCGCGGCGACTCACTTCCATCTGCTTGGCGAGCAGCGCAAGGGCTGGAGTCTCGACGGCAAAAGTAGAGGGCAGTAGCATCTCCGAGTAGTCTCCGGCCTCGACCAGTTCGTCGAGTGCGCTCCAAGCATCGGGCGACAAGAACTGAGGCACGTCAGGGAGAACCTGTTGTTCGATGACAGACTCGGCCACGATAACCAGCTGATTATGTTCGCCAGGAATATCAAAGTGTTGAACGGTATTTCCCTGGTGATCGCGATAACTGAAAACGCGGCAGCGAGGGCTGACCGAAAGTGAAAAGTTGAGGCAGTGCTGATTGGAGTCGGAGCGCGGATGCATACGCGTTTCCATAATGCTCTCGCTGATGGAACGCGAGTAGCGAAAACGCGTCAGATGCCGAATAGAATAGAAATTCATGCTCGCTCTCCCCTAACTGGCCAGCGCCGATTGAATCGAGTAATGTACATAGTAGCGGTAAATGAGTTCGTGAATGCGCAGGCACTGCTCGCGGATGGTGTGCAAAAAGGTTGCGGTGTCGCCTTGGATGATCTCTGAGATGGTTGTGAAGTCGAGCATGGCGTGGAGCTTTCCGATACCCGAGACTAACTCGCCGGGAGGGCGGCGGCCGCCGGTTCGCTGAATCGATTCGATGGCTTCACGGATGCTGTCGATGCAATAGCGAATCGCATGGGGAAAATCGTGATTGAGCATCAAGAACTCCAGAATACGATCGGGAGTTACATCGGCTGTATAGACCTGGCAATAGGCTTCAAAGGAAGTGCAGCAACGCAGCAGCCCGACTAACTCAAGATACTGATGACCGGAACGCTCTCGCTCATGGGGGTAAAGGAGGTCCGTCTGATAGACCTCGAGGAGCGTGGCTGTGGCATAGGCGCGCTCGAGATAGCGACCGAGGCGGATGAATTGCCAGCCCTGCCCGTGGATCATGGTCGTATCACTCACACCTTTGAATAGATGAATGCCATCGATGACCGAGGCCAGCGAATCGTTGACATTGGAGCTGAACTGAGTTTGTGCCTGCGGCGAGTGAATCTGATGGAAGAGCCGATTGAGGCGCTGCCACTGCTCGGTCGATATCTCCTCGCGCACCTGGCGGGCGTTTTCGCGCGCTCCGTTGATGCAGAAGGTAACTGCCGCGTGACTCAGGTTGTCGAAGACCAGCATGTGGGCCATCGACTCGAGGTTGCCATTCCATTCAAGGCCATCGGGCTGTCCGAGAGCATCCACTAGACGCTGCCACCGAGTCTCTTCGCTGGCAGCTCCGGTGTCGAGCATCAAACCCATAGTCACGTCGAGTTGGCGCACGGTATTTTCCGCTCGCTCGAGGTAACGGCTCATCCAATAGAGACTGTCGGCAACGCGCGATAACATCGTAGTCTCCTATCACTCGATGATTAATTGCTATTCCAGTACCCAGGTATCTTTGCTGCCGCCGCCCTGGGAGGAATTAACCACCAAGGAACCTTTTTCCAGGGCTACCCGGGTAAGTCCGCCGGCCACAATGTTCACTTTGTCGCCAAAGAGGATGTAGGGTCTGAGGTCGACATGGCGTGGTTCCAAATGATTACCAATAAGGCAGGGAGCACGCGAAAAATCCAGCGTGGGCTGGGCGATATAGTTGCGCGGATTGGCCTTGATCTGGCGGGCGAACTCCTCGCGCTGCGGAGCCGTCGAGTGCGGGCCTATCAACATTCCGTAGCCGCCGCTTTCGCCGACCGCCTTGACAACTAACTTGTCCAGATTGGCCAGCACGTGCTGGCGCTGCTTATCATCGCCAAGCAGATAAGTTTCGACATTAGGCAGAATTGGATCTTCATCGAGATAGTAACGAATCATCTGCGGCACGTAGGCATAAACTGCCTTGTCGTCAGCTAGTCCAGTGCCGAATGCATTCGTCACCGTCACATTGCCCGCACGATAAGCATTGAAGAGTCCGGCACAGCCGAGTGACGAGTCGGCGCGAAAGACGAGCGGATCGCTGAAGTCGTCGTCCACACGGCGATAAATCACGTCGACGCGCTTGAGGCCGTCGGTGGTGCGCATGTAGACAATGTTGTCATGAGTGACAAGGTCGCGGCCTTCGACTAATTCAATACCCATCTGGCGCGCGAGATAAGTGTGTTCGAAGTAAGCTGAGTTAAAAACTCCCGGCGTCAGCAGCACGATATTTGGCTCGGGTCGGCCCTCAGGAGCGAGCGAACGCAAGGTGGCCAACAGCAATTGCGGATAATGCTCGATAGGCCGCACCCCATAACTCGAAAAGAGCTGGGGAAAGGTTCGCTTCATCACGCGCCGGTTGGTGAGCATATAGCTCACCCCCGAGGGCACACGGAGATTATCTTCGAGAACAACAAACTCGCCGGTATTGAGCCGCAGCAGGTCAGAGCCGACTACCGCTACGTAGACGTTGCGCGGAACTTGCAAGTCGCGCATTTGGCGCCGATAGTGCTTACAACTGTAGACCAGATCGCGCGGCACCACGTGATCATTGAGTATCTTTGCGTCGGAGTAGACATCACGCAGAAAGAGATTCAGAGCCGTGATACGTTGCGTCAATCCGCGCTCGATGCGCTCCCATTCCTGGGCTGTAATCAGCCGCGGCAGCAGGTCGTAAGGGAAGATGCGTTCTGTGCCCTCATCGCGACCGTAGACGGTGAAGGTAATGCCCTGGGTCAGAAACGAAAGGTCGGCGGACTGCTTGCGGCGTTGCAGTTCTTCAGGAGGGAGTCCGGCAAGCGTTTCGGCGAGGGCCCGGTAATGCGCGCGAACTTCACCCTGCGGCAGACGCATCTCGTCGAATGCCTGATCGAGCGGATACTCTCCGAAGAGTGTCTCCAATTCCAAAGGAGTGCCAGCGCTCATGACGGTTTGCCGCTTTCCTTACTGCGGATTCAGGGGGCAGACAGCTCGAGTAAGTCCGGGATCTTTGGCCCTGTCTTATAGGCTTAGCAGACGAGACATAAGGGAATCGTGAGGAATGGGGCGACGCAGGGAAAAATCGGTCGAAAAATCCCAAGGGACTCTTCTTTTTTGGTGTATCCCAGATTCCAAAACAGAACCTGGGATACACAGCTCATGGAGCGGTTAAGCGAACTCAGGCACTAAAGAGCAGGATGCCTGCGGGCTTTTCTTCGGGCGCTGTCTCGTCGTCCGTGATGGGACGATAGAAGAGCCGGTCGGCTTCGAGGTAGACCTCGAGGAAGGCTGGGCGCGCGGTGATTTGTCCGGCGATCAAGGCCTCGCTCAATGGGTCTTCGACATAGCGTTGCAGCGCGCGGCGCAACGGGCGCGCACCGTAGCTTCGATCCCCTAGAGTCTTGTCGAGAATCCACTTTTTGGCATCCTCGGTGACGGAAATCGTGATGGACTTCTGGGCCAGATTGGCGTTCAATTGCTGGACCAGCAACTCAACGATCTGGATGAGGTCGCTGTCGGAGAGCGACTGGAAGAGGATGACTTCATCGAGGCGGTTGAGGAACTCGGGATTGAAGGTCTTCTTGACCTCCTGCTTAACGAGTTCTTCTACCTTGTCGCTGACCAGATCTTCGCGGTCGCTGGCAAAGCCGAGGCCCTGCTTCTTTTGCAGGTGGCGAGCGCCGATGTTGGACGTCATGATGAGGATGACGTTCTTGAAATCCACCGTGTTGCCGAGGCCGTCGGTCAACTGACCGTCCTCAAATACCTGAAGCAGGATGTTGAAGACATCGGGGTGAGCCTTCTCGATTTCGTCGAGCAGGACTACCGAATACGGAGACCGTTTGACGCGCTCGGTGAGTTGGCCGCCTTCTTCGTAGCCCACATATCCCGGAGGCGAACCGATGAGCTTGGAGACGGAATGTTTCTCCATGAACTCCGACATATCAAAGCGAATGAGGGCCTTGTCGGAGCCGAAGAGGAAGTGGGCCAAGGTGCGGGCCATCTCGGTTTTGCCGACACCTGTGGGGCCAAGGAACAGGAAACTACCAATCGGCCGCGCGGGTGACTTGAGGCCTGCTCTAGAGCGGCGAATGGCGCGGGCGAGGGCGCTAATGGCCTTCTCCTGGCTGATGACGCGCTTGTGCAACTCTTCTTCCACGCGTAGCAGCTTCTGCGTCTCTTCTTCCTTGATACTGGTGACGGGCACACCGGTCCAGCGGCTGACTACGTCTTCGATGTCTTCGCGGCCAACGATGCCGGCGGCTGAGTCGTCCAAATGGTATTTATCTCTCAAACCTCGCAGGCTTTCGCGCTCTTTGCGCTCCTCGTCGGAGTAGAAGCGGGCCTTCTCGAATTCGTGGTTGGCAATGGCGGAGTCCATGCGATGCACGATGAACTTGATGCGCTTCTGCACTTCGGTGATCTCTTCGGGCAGCGAGGTTTGGCGGAGCTTGACGCGCGCGCCGGCCTCGTCGATCAGATCGATCGCCTTATCGGGCAGGAAGCGGTCGGGGATGTAGCGATTGGAGTGAGAGACGGCAAACTCGACCGCCGCGTCGGTGTAGCTGACGGCATGGAACTTTTCGTAGCGGTCCTTGATGCCATGGATGATCTTGATGGCGTCGGCCTCATTGGGCGGCGGCACTTTGACGGCCTGGAAGCGGCGTTCGAGGGAGCGATCCTTCTCAATGGATTTGCGGAACTCACCGGGAGTGGTGGCGCCAATGCACTGAATCTCTCCGCGCGAGAGCGCAGGCTTGAGGATGTTGGCCGCGTCAAGCGAGCCCTCGGCGGAGCCCGCGCCGACCAGGGTGTGCAACTCGTCGATGAAGATGATGGAGTTCTGATTTTCCATCAGCTCTTTCATGATGGTTTTGAGGCGCTCTTCGAATTGGCCGCGGTATTTTGTGCCAGCGACGATGAGCGAGAGGTCGAGACCAAGAATGCGTTTTTCAGCGAGGAAGCTGGGCACTTCGCCGTCGGCGATGCGCTGGGCCAAGCCCTCGACGATGGCGGTTTTGCCAACGCCCGGCTCGCCGATGAGCACGGGATTATTCTTGGTGCGGCGGCAGAGGATTTGCACCACGCGCTCGAGTTCGCTGTCGCGGCCGACGAGCGGATCAAGTTGCCCGTCCATGGCGGCCTGGGTGAGGTCGCGGCTGAACTCGGCCAGCAGACTGGACTCGCGCTGAGCGCGCTGTTGCGGCTGAACTTTTTCCTGGGTGACGCGGCCCAGTTCTTCGCGAATTTGCGCGAGCTTGAGGCCGCGCTCCTGCAGAATCTCCGAGGCGAAGCACTTCTCTTCTCGCAGCAGGCCCAGGAGCAAGTGCTCTGTGCCGATGTGCTTGTGACCTAGCTTTTCAGCCTCTTCCGCCGCATAGGCAAGAACCCGCTTGCACTCGTTCGAAAGCGGCAGGTCCACCGAAGTAGAGACCTTTTCGCGGATGGTGGTGTGTGTTTCAATTTGCTTGCGAATCGACTCAACCGAAGCGTGCGAGCGCAGAAAACGGTTGGTCAACGCCTTGTCCTCGCGCAAAAGGCCAAGCAGAAGGTGCTCGGTCTCAATGTAAGGCGAGCCAAACTGGCTGGCCTCGTACCGCGCAAAAAAGATGACGCGCCGTGCCTTCTCCGTATAGCGTTCGAACATGATGCCCCCTTGTGCTGGCTATCGGCGGTGTTGACCGTCCGCTTTACTTGGCGCCCAGCGACGAAGACCTGTCGGTGGGGCCTCGCTTATCGGCTTCAGCCTGATCCGCGCGCGCCCTTTTCTATGTCGCTGACGGGACCCCTGGGAACGTACATTCGGCCCCGAACAGCCTATGGGATGGTTCTGAGCGTCTTTTGCTCACTTTTCTCTGGTGTTCGCGCTGCCAGAGAGAGCTCCATCCTCCTCGTTTCCTGCTGGACACGGATAAAAACCTTATCGGTCTCCAGGCTGCTTACTTGATTAGACTCAGTAAATGCCCGCAACGGCGTTTTTTTTTGGTCAAATCTTTTCCGTTCAAGGAGTATACGCGGCCAGCCTGCCACTCTCGAGGTGCAAGGTTCTGGTGCAGCGTGCTGCCAGAATCGGGTTGTGCGTGACCAGGATCGAGGTGAGGCCATGGGTTTGGTGCAAGCGCTCGATCAGGTCGAAGACGCGGCCTGCGGTACTCTCGTCCAGGTCGCCGGTGGGTTCGTCGGCCAACAGCAGCCGAGGATTGTTGACCAGCGCACGGGCCAGCGCCACGCGCTGCTGCTCGCCGCCACTGAGTTCGCCAGGGCGATGATCGCCGCGTTCATCAAGGCCGACCTCGCCAAGCCACTTTGTGGCCGCCGCAAGCGCCTCGGATTTGCGCACGCCACGAGCAAGCAATGGCATGGCGACATTTTCGAGCGCGGTGAACTCCGGCAGCAGGTAATGAAATTGCCAGACGTAGCCGATTTCGCGATTGCGAAAGATTGCCGCCTCGCGCTGCGAGAGCTGGGCCACGTTGACTGAAGCGCAGAGGACCGTTCCGGCAGTGGGAGCGTCAAGCGCGCCCAGAATGTGCAGAAGCGTGCTTTTGCCCGCGCCGGATTGACCGACAATGGCCACCATTTCGCCGGGTTGTATTTCAAGATTGAGACCTTGAAAGAGGGTGAGCGAACCACGGGCGGTGTGGTATGTCTTCTCGAGGTTCTGGAGCTGAATGATGGGGGGTGTTGCCTCTGCGAGGCCGACGCCGGCGCGCAATTCCTGATCCCGCTCGATGCAGGATGTCTGGCTGGCAGCCGCTGGAGAAAATAGGGTCATCTAGTTGGCCTTATTTTACCGTGCCGGGGAGCGGTTTTTGCGGCAAGGGAGTGTCTTTGGTAATCGCGCGGAAAAGTTCTCCGCGAACGTAGAAGTTTTTGTGCGCAAAACTGGGCAGGAAACGGTGATGGCTCGATTCTTCGCTGCTGGGGCAACGAAGAGCGAACTTAACAGGCTGCGGAAAAAGGCTGTATTTTGGGCGAAAAGCCCGACGTGCATACCTCAGTGGCTAAAGCCCCCCTGATTTTATTGGCTTTATGCCGGGGATAAATCCCCGGCCTACCGCCCGCCCGCGTTTTTCCGCAGCCTCTGAAGTTGTTCGAGTCTCTTTGTTATGTTCGGGTTGCTTGGGATGAACGAAGCGAAAGATGCCGATTTTCACCGGATGGGTTGCGTGGGCTTCTTAGCCTGAGCCCAGATCCTCTGGCGGCCGGGGATGCCGTTTGAACAGGTTGTGAGCGGGGCCGAATTGTCGCCCATTGACACTGAGGGTAGCGCAGGAGAAAAATGGCGGAGCGAGGCAATTTTGAACTGACTTGTACGCTGTACGGAGGGAAAGTGAAAAACGCAAGAATGCTGGGATTTGTGATGCTGGGTTTTCTGGGCGCGGGATTGCTGCTGAACGGATGCAAGTCAGCGCCAGATTTGACGCAAGCCAACGCACTGGCCTTGATTCAGGCCAAGTTCGATCAGACGCCTGCCGTGGGCGCAAACATCGCGGTGGACTTGCAGGGTTTGGCGCGGGGCGGGACGTCCAAATATTGGGAGCGGGTCAAGGTCTATCCCAACAATTATTGGGCGGACTTCAAGCTGACGCCTGAGGGCAAGAAGGTGCTGAGCCTGCAAAAGGGGGGCGACCTGATTGAATGGCATCCGGAGAACGCCACCGACAAGAACTATACATTTGTGGTGGTGACGGCGGCGACCAACCACCTGAAGGCGCACGATGTGAACGATCCGCAGGATGATGCAGGTGGAACCAAGACCGCATCTTTTGTGGAAACCGTGAGCCTGGACGGCGTGCCGAGCGACTTGCAGATTATGGCCAATGGTGTCGGGAACAAGTTGAGCACCAAGCACGTGGCCACGTTTGCTGTGGATGGCGGCGCGTGGAAGTTGCAGGGGATCAATTAAAAAAATGGAAAAATGCCGGGGTAAGGGCGTAAACCGTTGACCTCGCCCCGGTTTCTTGTTATTGTTAGAAGGTTCCGCAAGAACACCTCCGTCCGTGTGTCTTAACGACGGAAGCGTATGGATGGCCCGGCCAGGAAGCATTGTCGGCGTTCATCCCACGGCCAGAAGTAGTTTCCCGGCCAGACAGGCTCCCGGAATCGCTCTTTTCTTGCGAAGGGCAGGGACACATAGCATCGGCGTCCGCGCGTTCTCCACCTTGGAGGGCTATGCGGGCCGGAACCAGCGAAACGGAGTTGGCTTTACCCGTAAGGTGCGGGGAAACGCGCGACCACCGTCCTGGTTCTCGTCTGAAATTGGAACGAAGGCAGACGCGAAGCAGCAAAATAGGGCTTCCGTGCGTGTGCGCTCCAGAGACTGGTAGCGCGATTTCGCCACGGGAACCCCATGGGACTGTGCGCGGCTGTTGAAGTTGATGGATCAGGTTTTTGGCGTAAGGAGTTTCAGGTTGCCTACATTTAATCAGTTGGTTCGCAAGGGGCGCACGGCCCCGCGGTACAAGACGGCGTCACCGGCTTTGCAGGCCTCGCCCCAGCGGCGGGGTGTTTGCACCCGCGTTTACACGCAGACGCCCAAGAAGCCGAACTCGGCGCTGCGCAAGGTTGCGCGCGTGCGGCTGACGAACGGGATTGAAGTCACGACCTACATTCCCGGCATCGGCCACAACTTGCAGGAGCACTCGATCGTGCTGATCCGCGGCGGCCGCGTGAAGGACTTGCCGGGCGTCCGCTATCACGTGGTGAGGGGCACGCTCGATTCAGTGGGCGTGGCCGACCGCAAGCAGAGCCGGTCGAAGTATGGGGCCAAGCGCGGCAAGGGCGGCGCTGCTCCAGCCAAGAAAAAGTAGCAAGGAAGCTGTTAGCCGTTAGCTTTTAGCTTCGGCTGTGACGGATTGAGCTGATGCTGCATGCGTTGGCGGAAATGAACTAAGGGCTAACAGCTAAAAGCTGAAGGCTGTTTTTGAGGGATTATGCCGAGAAAAGGGCACATTGCGAAGCGGGAAGTGGCGGCGGACCCGGTGTATGGTTCGACGCTGGTCACCAAGTTTGTCAACTCGATGATGTGGGGCGGCAAGAAGTCAACGGCCCAGGGCATCTTTTACGACGCGATGAAGAACCTCGAAGAGAAGGGCGGCGGCGACGATGCCTTGAAGCTCTTCAAGAAGGCGGTGGAGAATTGCAAGCCGCTGCTTGAGGTGAAGACCCGGCGCGTGGGCGGCGCCAACTATCAGGTACCGATTGAAGTTCTTCCCGATCGGCGCACCTCGCTGGCTATTCGCTGGCTGATCACATATGGCCGCAGTCGCGGCGAAAAAGGCATGACCGAAAAGCTGGGCAATGAGTTGCTCGATGCGGCCAACGGCCGTGGCGCGGCGATGAAGAAGAAGGAAGACGTTCACCGCATGGCCGAGGCAAACAAGGCCTTCGCTCACTACCGCTGGTAGATGCCGTTTCCCACCTAGCCGCAAAAAGCAAAGACGCGGCGAGGATGGGGCACCTTGAGTTTAGTTGTTGCAATGCAAGATAACAGCGGGCCGGAAGCGCTCGCAAGGGATAATGCCGTGGCTCGCACCGTAGCTCTGAATCGTTGCCGGAACATCGGAATCATGGCGCATATCGACGCCGGAAAGACGACAGCGACAGAGCGCATTCTGTTTTATACCGGCATCACGCACCGTATCGGTGAAGTGCATGAAGGCACTGCGACCATGGATTACATGGAGCAGGAGCAGGAGCGCGGCATCACGATTACTTCAGCCGCCACCACCTGCATGTGGAAAGACTATCGCATCAATATCATCGACACTCCTGGCCACGTGGATTTTACGGCCGAGGTGGAGCGCTCGCTGAGAGTTCTGGATAGCGCGGTGGCGTTATTTGATTCCGTCAGCGGCGTGCAGCCGCAATCGGAGACGGTGTGGCGGCAGGGCGACAAGTACAAGGTGCCGCGCATTTGCTTTGTGAACAAAATGGACAAGAACGGCGCCGACTTTGAGCACGTTCTGGACACGATTCGCAAGCGCTTGGGCGCGCGCCCCGTGGCATTGCAGATTCCCATCGGCGCAGAGGCTAATTTCAAAGGCGTCATCGATTTGATCGAGATGAATGCGATCCTCTGGCACGACGAGACCATGGGCGCCGAGTTCTCGATCGAGCCGATTCCCGCCGAGTTGCTAAAGAAGGCCGAGGCTTTCCGCCTGCAATTGATCGAAGTGATCGCGGAAACTGACGATGTGTTGCTCGAGAAGTTTCTCGAGGGCGAGACGCCATCGATTGCCGAGATCAAGGCTGGTATCCGCCAGGCCACCATCGATCTGAAGATCTTCCCGGTGCTGTGCGGAAGCGCCTTCAAGAACAAAGGCGTTCAGACGCTACTGGACGCGGTCATCGATTACCTGCCCAGCCCGTTGGACAAGCCGCCGGTTGAAGGTATCGATCCCAGTCATGCTGGAAAGATTGTTCTCCGCAAGGCAGAGGACAGCGAGCCACTTGCGGCCCTGGCATTCAAGATCATCAATGACCCGTTCGGCAAGCTGGGCTTCGTCCGCGTTTATTCGGGCTCGCTCAAGACAGGCGACACGGTGCTCAATCCCCGGACCGGCAAGACGGAGCGCATTGGCCGTTTGGTGAAGATGCACGCCAACAAGCGCGAAGATGTCAGCGAGGTTCTGGCCGGTGATATCTGCGCATGTGTAGGCATGAAGGATTTGAAGACGGGGGATACGCTCTGCGCACCGCATCATCCGATTGCGCTGGGTGCAATCACCTTCCCGGAGACCGTGATTTCGGTCGCCATCGAGCCTAAGACCAAGGCTGATCAGGAGAAGATGGGCGTTGCTCTGGCGCGGCTGGCCGACGAAGATCCCACTTTCAAGGTGCGGACCGATGAAGACTCCGGTCAGACAATTATCAGCGGCATGGGCGAATTGCACTTGGAAATTCTGGTCGACCGCATGAGACGCGAGCACAAGGTTGAGGCCAATGTGGGCGAGCCCAAGGTTGCCTTCCGCGAGACCATTCGCAAGAAGGCCGAGGCCGAAGGCAAGTACATCAAGCAGACCGGTGGCTCGGGCAATTACGGGCATTGCAAACTGCGCGTCGAACCGAACGAACCGGGAAAGGGTTACGAATTCATTAACGCGATCAAGGCAGGTTCGGTGCCCAAGGAATACATCAAGCCCATCGATCAGGGCGTGCAAGGAGCGCTCGAGTTGGGCATCCTGGCGGGCTTCCCGATCGTGGACGTGAAGGTCACGCTTTACGACGGCAGTTACCACGAAGTCGACTCGAATGAAATGGCCTTCAAGTTTGCCGGTTCCATCGCATTCAAGGAAGCCGCGCGCAAGGCTAGCCCTGTGCTGCTCGAGCCGGTGATGGCCGTCGAAGTCACCGTCCCCGAGGAATTCATGGGAGTCATTATCGGCGACATCAACTCGCGCCGCGGACGGATCGAGGGCATGGAGCATCATGCCGGTTCGCAGGTGATCAAAGCGATTGTGCCGCTGAAAGAGATGTTCGGTTACGTGAACGAGATTCGCTCATCGACACAAGGACGGGCCTCGTATTCAATGCAGTTCGCGAGATATGAAGAAGCTCCGCGCATGATTGCCGACGAGATTATCGGCCGGGCGCAGGGTAAGTAAGACAAGTTTTGGGGCTGGAGCCGGATAGCCGGCGCCCCAGGTTGAAACGGGCAGTACAAGCTATGAAAGGGATCTGGGACTTTTATGGGCAAGGAAAAGTTTGATCGCAGCAAGCCGCATGTGAACGTGGGGACGATCGGTCACATTGATCACGGCAAGACGACATTGACGGCGGCCATCACCAAGGTGTTGCAGAAGCACAACCC
>JBEKWJ010000061.1:0-24393 GCA_049513195.1 Occallatibacter sp. | reverse complement strand
ATCGATAACCTGCTTGGTGATGTTCGAGGACTCGCTGGCGTACAGCACCGGATTCTGCTGCTGGGCAACGTCCAGGACCAACGTGAATCCCTGCTGCTGAGCGTAGCTGGCCAGAACGTCATAGACCTTGGATGCCAGGCCGTTGTACATCTCCTGCATCTCCGAGTTCATGTCGTTCTGAGCATCTTCCAGGTCGCGCTTCGCCTGCTTCGTCTTGTCGTCAATGACCTTGGCACGGCTGGCCTTCTCGGCGTCGCTCAGCTTGTCGCCCTGTGCCTGCAACTGCTTGGTCAGGGTATCGATCTCTTCTCCCAGAGTCTTGAGCTGGGCTTCCTTAGGGGCGTACTTCTTCTGCAGGTCGGCGAAGTTGCGCTGGCCCTCGTTGGTTTGGGCCACGGCCACCTGGAAGGCAATGACGGCAATCTTGGCAGGGCCGGCAGGCGTCGCGGAGGCGGCGGGAACAGGCAAAGTTTGGGCGGCTGCGCTCAGGACAAGGCCCGAGGCCAGCGTAGCGATAAGTGCAAGAGAGCGCTTCATGCGAGTGTAATGCTCCTTCGGAATTCCTGTGGATCTCTCCGCGCCTGGACGCGAAAACAAGCTTGTGCCTTCTGAGAAACCTCACGGCCTTTGAAGGTATTCCGCACAAAAATAAAGCAGAGACCAAAAAAGACGCGAACGGAAACGTCAGCAGGAACTAGATGGATTATAGGAGGGCGGGGTGGGAGCGTCAAACCACAAGACGATGAATATGCGCCGGGGCCGCAGCTTTCAATTTCTCCGAACTACCCCTGAAATCCAAAGGCCCCGCTGAGCGAGGCCTTTGGTCCAACGGTAATTTGACTCGATAGCCAGCCTCAGTGCGCCACTGGAGGCTTGGGTGCCGCTGTTGACCCTGTTGGCGGAGGAGGCGGAGCGGGTACGCCCGACTTCACGTTATAGGCGTCGATCACCGCCTTCGTAATGTTGGCGGACTCGCTGGCGTAAAGCACCACCGGGGCGGACTGCTGACGCTGGCTGGCGTCCAGCACCAGCGTGTATCCCTCCTGCTGGGCATAGGTGACCATCACGTCGGCAACCTTCGTCGCCACCGCGCTGAAGGTGTCCTGCATCTCCTGCTGATAGTCGTTTTTCGCGTCATCCATAGCGCGCTTCGCCTGTTTCTGCTTCTCGTCGATGACCCGAGCGCGACTCGAGCGTTCGGCATCACTCAACTTGTCGCCCTGCGCCTGAAGCTCCTTTTGCAGCTTCTCAATTTCGTCGTTGGCTTCTTTCAGATGCTGGCGCTTCGGATCAAACTTCTTCTGCATGTCTGCAAGGTTGCGTTGGAACTCATTGGTTTGGCCAACCGCCGCCTGGAAGGCGATGACGGCAATCTTGGCCGGTCCCGCCGGGGCGGGGACGGACGGCGTTTGGGCAACGGCGCTCAGGGCAAAGCCCGAGGCCAGCGTAAGACAAAGTGCAAGCCGGCTTCTCATTCGGTTCGAAACTCCTTAGGGATTCCTATGGGATCTGTCTGCAATTTACCGCCAGACTGTGCCCGTGGTTAGAAGGTGGTGGAGATCGTGAACCGGAAGGTCTTGCGCGGCTCGCGGAACTGGTTCCGCGACCCGTAGCCTGCCATCACCTCGTTGAAAGTGTAGTCGCCCGCGCCACCCGTTGGGAACATGCTGCGAGTGATCAGTTCTGCTGTGCAACTGCTCTTGTTGTTTCCCAATCCAAGGTCGCAGTTGGGCGTCTCATTCAACCGCAGGGGGTTGTATGCGTAGTAGAAGCGGAAGGGCGCGTTGATGACCGGCATGATAACTGAAAGTTCGGCGCCGGTTGACATGCGTGGAACGAAGTTGGTGCCGGAAATCGGATGAATGTTCGGCTGAAATCCAACATCCGAGCCCTTCGAGCCCACCGCAAATTCGCAAGCTCCCGTGGCGTCAAATCCCGTGCAGCCAAAGGGTTTGGAGATCAGCGCATCAAACGCCTGCGGACTCTGCTTCAGCTGGCCTTTGTTGAAGGCCGAGTCGATGCCGAAGTCGTTGAAGAACGAGAAGGTCACCGGGCCGGCAATCGGAATCCGATACTCAACATTGGTGATCAGGTTAGTATCGCCGCCGATCGATACGATGCCATAAAGAGGCAGCGGAATCTGTTCGCACTGGTTGGTTTGCACCTGGCTCGGAATCTGCGGAACGCAGCTTCCATCCGGGTTTGTGTACTGCACGTTGGTGCGAGTGGGAACGTAGCCATATGGCGTTGCGGCGCGAGTATCGAAGCCGCGCAACTCGCCCTCGCCGCCCGAGTAAAAGCGGTTGTTGGGCGGCGCCACGGCGCCTCCATATCCTTGAATATAGCCAAGCTGCGCGCGTATGCCCAGCACATTGCGCCCGGTCGGCGACGGCAGCAGGTAGTGCATCGACTTGAATTCCTTGTAGGCCACCATCGGCGCAATATAGCGCACATTGCCCCAGATGCCAGAGGTCTGCAGAACCGCCGAGTATTCCTTGCCGCTCCGTGGACGCATCGGGTTGTTGATGGTGTTGTACGTGTAGCTCAAGGAGACAAGGCTGTTGATAATGCCCGCCAGCGGATTTGAGTTCTGAATGCCCGACCGGAAGCTGATCGTCTGGAAGTAAGTCTGCGAGGCAGTCGAGAACGCGGTAATTGTCGACTTGCTCAGCGAATATGTAAATCCCAAACGCTGGAAGGCGTGCCGCTTGAGCGGATAGCTGACCGAGAAGGTCAATCCGTCCGAGGCCTGGTTGTAGTTCTGCGTCAGCGACGACTGCGATGCGGTCAGGTTCACTGACTGGCCCGTGGTGGCCTGATAGTTCTTCGCTGCATTGAAGTCTTGCTTGCTGTTGTAGATCTGGAACCCAACATTGAGCGGGCGATTACGGACGTAAGGCTGCGAGAAGCCAAACGTGAACTGACGGCTGATGCTGCCCAGGTTGCCTTGCAAGCTCAGCGTTTCACCCAAGCCGAGAAAGTTGTTGGTCTGGTAGTTCACGCCCAGAAATGCGCCCGACTGGCCGCTCAGGCCGCCATTCAAGCCAATTGAGTTCTTGCCCTTCTCCTTGACCTTCAGCAGTAGCTCTACCGTGCCCGCCTCGGCGTCCTGGTGAGCTTCTGAATCCTGATCCACCTTGAGGGGTTCAAAGTATTCGAGCTGGTTCAAGCGCAACAGGCTGTAATCCCACAATTGCGAATTGTAGACTTGGCCTTCCTCCAGCATCAGTTCCCGGCGAATCACCTTGTCGCGAGTAATGTTGTTGCCTTGAAACTCGATGCGCGAGACATAAAAGGGTTTGCCCTCGTCAATGTCGATGGTGAGCGAAACGGTCTTTTTCTGTTCGTCGAAGACAGGCTTGGGGATCGCGCCGAAGTTGATATAGCCCAACTGGCCATAGGCCTTCTTGAGGTTTTCCAGCCCCTTGCCGATCACCGTTGCGTTGAACCAGTCACCGTCCCGAACACCGAAGGTGCTGCGCAACGCCTTCACATTGTTCACCGCCTTGTTGCCGGTAAAGGTGATCGTGCCCAGCCGATAGCGGTCTCCCTCTTCAATCGGCATCAGGATGTCGATGCGCTTGCCCTTGTTGGGCCGGAAGGTAAACCAGTTCAGCCCGCCCTCATCGCGTATCTGCGTCTTGGGCTCTTCAATTGCGGTGTTGTAATAGCCTTTATCGCGGTAGGCTTGGCGCACCCGCTCCGTATCCTCTTCCAACTTCGAGGCGTCGAAAGTCTGCGCAAACAAATTCTCAAAGACAATCGAATACGGAATGCCGATGGGCTTCAGGTTCTTCATCGAGCGGCGCAACGTGAGTGAGTTGATGTGCGGGTTGCCGGTGAATTTAATCTGGCCCACCTTCACCGTGGGGCCTTCCTTGATGTTGAAGTTCACCTGCACCGACGCCGGAGGAATCGTCTTGATATCCGGCTTGATGGTCGCGAACTGGTGCCCATGCTCTGAAAGAATATCCTTGAGCACGGTCACGGCCCGCATGATCTTGCTGGGATCGTATTGACTCTCAACCGACAGGCCGACCTTTTCCTTCTTGAAGCGATCCAGCACGTCCGACTGCGAAACCGCGTTCAGACCCTTGTAGTTGATCTCGCGGATCGTCGGCCTCTCCCTGACAAAAATATTCAGGATGATGCCCTTTTCCGAGTCCTCACGCTCAATCCGCAGGTCGTCAAAGTACGAGGTGTTCCACAGCGAGTTGAAGTCGCGCTCGATCGAAATTGGGTCATAGGTATCGCCGGGATGCGTAAAGAGCCGAGCCAGCACGGTCTCCTTCGGGATACGCCGGTTGCCGATGACTCGAATCGAATCGATGATCTGCGACTGCTGGGCCAAGGCTGTGCCGGCGCTCAGCGTCAGCGCGACCAACACCATCATCCGCGCCAGAAGGCTCGTGGTATGCGCAATCCGGCAGATGCAATTGCGCCTTCTCTTCACCGGGCTGGAGCCATGCGGCGAGCATAAATACTGGTGCGGTCCAAAGTTCGGCTTCACGGGATGAATATCGGCACCCTCACAGCTAAAATCTGTTTCTACATGTAGGAAAGACTGATTTTACCATCCCAGCGACAGAAACCCGCCGCAGAGAACTCTGGTCGTTCGGACCAATGCCACCCCGCCCCAATTGCCGGAATGGTGCTCGGTGCGAAACCGTCTCTTTCCCTTATTTCCCTGCCGCGCGTGCCGCCTTCGGACTCGGGTCGGACCCATCTGCTATTCCTGCGACCAAGGCTGTCGCTTCCACCCCAGCAAACAAAAACCGCTTCCTGGGGACCCCGGTTCCACCACCCCAGCAAGCAAAGACCCGCTCGCTGGGGACCCCGGTTGCAGGGTTTGCAAATTGGGACCCAACCCACAGTCTATCGGACTCAGGCGGGTTGGGTCGCCTTTCTGTCTCTCTCAGCAGCGCAGGAGCAATTTTTAGACGCAGACGCAGCGCATAGGACATCCTATCTCTGCGGAGGTTTTTAACGATGAACAAGGCGCTAGAAACGGTTTATGAGTTTTCAGCGCCCTTGCTGGACGGGCATCCGGTAGGCCTCGACGAGTTCAATGGTCAAGTTCTGCTCATCGTCAATACCGCTAGCAAATGCGGCTTTACCCCTCAGTATGCGGGCTTGGAGCAACTCTATCGCGCCTATCGGGAGCGCGGATTCACCGTGCTGGGCTTCCCTTCCAACCAGTTTGGCGCCCAGGAACCCGGCTCCGAGGCAGAGATCGGTGCATTCTGCCAAAAGAATTTTGGCGTCACCTTCCCCCTCTTCGCCAAAATCGACGTCAATGGTCCCCACGCCCATCCCCTCTTCCAGTTTCTCAAACAGGCCAAGCCCGGAATTTTTGGCATTGGCCGCATCAAGTGGAATTTCACCAAATTTCTGATCGACCGCCAAGGCAGCGTCGTTGGCCGCTACTCCCCCGCGACCGAGCCCAAGGCTCTGGCCGTCGCCGTCGAAGGACTGCTCGACAGCAAATGAAGTCATTCCTCAATCTGCACCTTTCCTGATTCATTGGTCACTTTGGAAATATCTTCGTAAATCTTCCTCTTTTCCCTCTTGGTGTTTGTCCCCTGCGGTATCCTTCTCCATATCCGAGTCGCAATTCGGCCTTTGCTGCAATCTGCCGTAATTCGACAAGACCTCGCCGAAGGCAACTCGTGAATGGAGGCAGCGGTGCGCCAAAGACTTCCCATGATCCTGATTCGCGCGATGGTGGGCCTGGTGTTCCTGCTTGAAGGCATCCTCAAGTTTGTCCGCCCCGAAACCTTGGGAGCAGGGCGCTTCGCCGCCATCGGCCTGCCCTTCCCGCATCAGTTGGCGCCGCTGGTGGGTGGCATCGAGATCGGCGGCGGCATCATGATCCTCCTGAACTTTTACGCTGGCGATGCCGCGCTCGCGCTACTGGTGATCATTGGCACCGCGCTCGTCACCACCAAGTTTCCCATCTTGCTGGGCAGGCCCGTCGGCCCATTCACTCTCGAAAAGCTCCAGGCCTACGGCTGGCTCAGCTTCTTCCACCAGGCGCGCACGGACTTTTGTATGCTTTTCGGCCTGCTCGCCATCCTCATCGACTCCGGCTTGCAAATAGGTCGCAGACGGCGCTGGTATCAAACCGGATAAGCAGCCATTACTCGTCGCCAACAACGGTTCGCGCCAGCTTGTGAAAAGACTCCTCCACATCCGTAATCGTCATCGGATGCCAATCTGACCCACAGCCTGTGTCTGCTCCATCAGTCTCTCTGTCAGGCAAGCTGGTACCGGCTCACTTATCGAAGGTCAGAAGTTTTAAACCTGCGTCTCGCGCCATGACGAATGTGTAGCACTTCAACCCTCCTCTCGCCATCCAGCACGCGGTAGATCACGCGATAAATATGCGGCTTATGGCCGTAGAGCAGATGTCGGAGATTGGCCTTCTCTGGCGTTACCGGGCAGCGATTGGGCAACTGTTCCAGAGTGAGAATAGCCCCTTTGAGTCCGCTGTGCCACCTTAGCGCCGTTTCGGAATCCTCGGCGCGAATCGCCACGAACAGATACTCTAAGTCGCGCTCGGCGCGTGGCGTAATTTCAATAAGATATGCCATGTTTGGCTTCAAACTCAGCGAAGAATTCCCTGACTGGTCGGAGCTTCCCTTTTCTTGCGTCCTCCAGACCCTGACGAATGCCTTCCTCGGCATCGGCTCGCGCGGCAATATCGAGAAGGCGTTGATATGCTTCGGCGTCCTGTACGACGGCCGCTGCCTTCCCGTTCACGGTGAGCACCATGGGGCGCTTGCTCTTCTTGAGTTGCTTCATGAAGTCGCCAGATGAACGGCGGAAGGTCGTCAAGGATTGAATATCCTTCGCGATATTGAGCATATGCGTCTCCACTTAGAGCACCTTATTAGGTGTCCTAAAAACACAATATCATGATTTCTCTTTGCTCCCAAAAAACTCCTCCACATCCGTAATCGAAGCCGTCATCCGATAAGGCGGCAAACTAGCCAGAAATGTCTGCCCGTATCTTTGCTTCCGAATGCGAGGATCGAGCAGCACTAACACGCCGCGATCTTCGAGCGAGCGAATCAGCCGCCCAAACCCCTGCTTCAACGTCAACACGGCCGAAGGAACCTGGTAGTCGAAGAACGGTTTTCCGCCAGCCTCTTCAATGGCTTTCATCCGCGCCGCGACCACGGGATCACTGGGCACGGCAAAGGGCAGCCGATCGATAATGACGCAACTGAGCGCTTCACCTTGCACGTCCACTCCCTGCCAGAAACTCGAAGTACCAAAGAGTACTGCATTCGGCGTCTCGCGAAACTGTTCCAAAAGTGCTTTGCGTGGAGCCGTGCCGTGCAGCAGAATAGGAAAGTCAAGTACCGGCATAAGTCGCTCGTATAAGTCGCGCATCTGCGCATAACTCGTAAAGAGACAGAATGCGCGGCCTTTGGTAATTTCCAATACGCGCTGAATGCAACGCGCCGCCGCCTCAGGAAACTCCGGGTCGCGCGGATCAGGCATCCCCGGAGGGAGATAAAGAAGTGCTTGCTCGCCATAGCGAAAATGAGATGGCACTACTAACTCGCGCGCCTCGCTCAGGCCGAGCCGTTTGCGGATATGCTCAAAGCCGCCCTGCACCGTGAGCGTGGCCGAAGTTAGAACCACTGTAGGTATCTGATCGAACACTAACTCGAACAGCAGCTCCGAAACATCGATTGGCGTGGCTTGCAGGAATGTCGTACGCGACTGCGCGCGAAATGTGCTCGGCCGTCCCGAAGACCTATCGGTAACTCCAGAAATGCGCCGCTCCATCCAATAGACCATGTTACTGGCGCTCGATTCGAGCAGAAACTCCAACTCCGACCGCAGGCGTGCGACGCGCTTCTTCAATCCCGGCGCTTCATCCACAGCCTTCATCCCGTCCATTTCCGATTCCATCCGCTGGAGCGTCGCACGCACGGCCATGTATAAGTCGCCTTGCGTCTCCAGAAACTCCTCGCGCCCGGTAAATGGCTGACGGCCGTCACCACTCATAGGCAAACCGGCAAAGAACATTCGCGCCCGCTCGCGCAGTTGCTGAGTGATCGCGGGCATGCTCTCCGCGCCCTCCTTTCCGCGCAACAAGGCGTCCGTATCGCGCGCCAGCTCTTCAAAGCGGATGTTACTAACCGAAAGTCCGAAATAACTCGAAGCTACATCTTCTAACTCGTGCGCTTCGTCGAAGACCACCGCCGCGGCCTCTGGCAGTATGCCGGCATCAGGCGCGCCGCCAGCCTCCCGTTTCACTGCCTGGTCCGCAAAAAACAAATGGTGATTGACAATGATGATGTCGGACTCAAGCGCCGCCCGTCGCATCTCGGTGATGAAGCAGCGGTGATAATCCGGGCAAGTCGACCCCAGGCAAGCCTCGGTCCGCGCATCCAGCTTCTGCCACAGCGCGCTAAACTCTGGCATCCCAGAAAGCTCCGAGCGGTCGCCCGTTTCGGTCGTCTGTTCCCACTCAGATATTTGGCGGTATTGGTCAATTTCTTCCAAACCCGAAAGAATCGGCTGGCTGCGCAGCGCCGTCAGTTTGTGACGGCATAAATAGTTAGCGCGGCCCTTCATGTAACAGACCCGCAGTTCGCCCACCAATGTTTCCAGAAATGGAACGTCGCGAAAGTAAAGCTGATCCTGCAATGCCTTGGTGCCAGTAGAAATAATGACGCGTTGACCGGTGCGCAGGGCGGGCAACAAATAGGCCAGCGTCTTGCCGGTGCCGGTGCCAGCCTCAACAATCAGGTGACGACGTTCCGCAAGCGCCCGCTCCACCGCTTTCGCCATCTCCAATTGGCCGGGACGATATTCATAGGGCAGCGACGAGCGCGCCAAAATGCCGCCCGGCGCGAAGAACTCGTGCAGCGTGGGAAGAGCGCGGGTTGGGTGATCGAGGTCGGGCATCAGAAGCGGTCGCTATCCCCATCATAGTGATGCGGCGCGCTCCGCATGATTGTTCCCTGCTAGCCTGACTTGAAAGGCGGCCGCTCCTCAGCCAAAGTCGGGATCCTTGCCGGCAACGCTTGCGTGATATTCGTCCTCGCTCTGCACTTGGCTGTGACGCGAATCAAGCCATTGACCGATCATCAGCGTTTCTTCGGGACTTGCCGCGCCTTCAATCTCCGCTGCGCCCTTCAGCAGTTTCTTGCGAACATCGGCGGCTCGCTGCGTGGCGGCAGCGCGCTCCCCCTGCGCCGCAGAGTATAGGTTGGCCGAATTGACGGCCATCGAGTTTCCGTGGATGTGCATCGTGCCCTCCTGTGGCACCAGAAGGCAATTACTGTTCCTGAATCATTGCGGATAAATTAGGAAAATATCATTCAATTGCCACACCATTTCTCTTTTTCCCGATCACTCCCGCCGCCGCAAACATGCAGACAATCGGCATGACAGGCAGCCGGAGACGCGCATCGGCGCCTACTCCGCCTCCCACACCCGTAACAACCACAAAGTAGAGCGCCACTCCCAGCAGCAGCCATCGGCACGAGTTCAGCTTCCCCCCGTAAAAAACATTTCTGGCCGCCAAAAAATAAAGAGTCAGGAGTATGACTTGAAAAAAAGCTTTCTCAGCCGCTACCCAAAAATGTGTCTTCAGAAGTAGTATTTCCCGGCTCACCGGACTTGCGTCGATCAAGCCGGAAGAAACCAAGGAACTTTGCGGGATCAGAAGATGATCGAAAAATCCTGCGCCGGGGTTAAAGACCATCTTCACTGCGGAGATCACACCCGCGCGCAAGTAGACCATGATATGAGCCCGAATCACGCGCACAGCCTCCGTATGCATGTAGGCAAGTCGCGGACCCTGGCTCCATCCAGCCTGCTCGGGATGCCGCGAAATATAAAACGCAGAAAGATAGGACTGCCCGCTCTGATCGACAAACGGAACGTAACCAAGTTCCGTGGATGTGTCGTGGAAACTGCGGTGTTCCACGTTGGCGATTACTTCTGCAGCAGTGAAGAAATAAAGATTCACTTCCGTGATACTAGCGAATCCGCTGTAGCCGGTCTCAACCCAATTGCGCACCTGCCAGGCGGCCAGCCACGGCAGTACACCAATCAACAGAACAGCAGGTGCCTTCCAGCGAAGCCCCTTCTTGCGCACTAACACCAGAAACAATCCAAGTGCCCATGCCACCGGAAGGTAATAACTCACCGGACGTACAAAGGTTGCCGCGGCAAGCCAAAGTCCAGCCACCACCAGCACTCGCAAACGGCGCCGGTGCAAAAACTCAGCCAGCCGCTCCAAACTAAGTAGAAAAAGTGCCACATACAAAGTGTCTGAAAGTAGATATATTGAGTTCAAAACCGACAATGGCTCAAATGCAAAAATCCATGCTGCGACCAATGCGATGCGGTCATCCATGAAGGCAGTTCGCGCCAGCTTCCAAACAAGAAGCACCGAGAGAACCGAAACGATCGCGCCTGCCACTGCCGTCCCAGCCATCCCCCACTGACTCGTTATTGCAAAAAAAAGTGGATAACCCGGCGTGCGAACTAGATCAGGCACGCCGTCCGCAAAAAAACAGCCATGAAGCAGTAGGTTGCGCCCCGGAATTAGATAACTGCTCGTGTCGGCTGAAATGATGCCGTTGGTTCCGGTCCGAGTTAGCGGTACTGCCAGCAGCGCCAGACGAATCAGTGTCGCTGCGGCCATGGGTCCCCCGAGCCGCGGTGTCCACCACTCGGTTTTGAAATTAGAGTTAACGGCCGAGACACTTAAAACGATACTCATGATGGCAATAATACTAGATGGTCTTTTTAATTCAGCGCGATTGCAATTCTATCTTTCATTGTGAAGTTGTCTTTGGGCGCCAGACTCCCGCAGCCGCAAAAATGCAAACCACGGGCATGATCGGCAACCGGAAACGCGCGTCAGCACCATAACTGCCAGCCACCGCGAAGACCGCAATGAAGTAAAGCGTGGTTCCCAGCATCAACCAGAGAACCGGATCGCGCGCTCCACAGCGCAAGACTCCCCGCGCCGCAAGAAAGTAAAGCCCCAGCAGCACGATTCCAAAAGCAGCTTTCTCCGCAACAATCCAAGGATACGTTTTGGCAAGAAATAGCCCCCAGCGCAATGCCCCCTCATTCACCATGCGAGAGGTAAGTCGAGCGTTCTCCAAATTCAAAACGTGATCAAAATACCCTGCGCCAGGATCGAAAATCACTGCGAACACCGGACGCACCCAGGTGCGAAGGTAAACTCCGCGATGCGCCCGGAGAACACTCTCTGCCGCGGAGCGCATGAAGGCTATGCGCTGCGCCGAATTCCATCCAGCCTGCTCAGGATGCCGTTCAACATAAGTGGGCGAGAGATAAATTTGACCGCTGGTATCAGTAAACTTGAGAAAGCCAAGCTCTTTGCGAACTTCAAAATAGTCCCGGTGCTCCACAATGGAAGTAACTTCAGCAGCATTCTCGATGTACAGATTGACTTCCCTCATGCTTGAAAACCCGCCATAGCCGGTCTCAACCCAATTGCGGACCTGCCACGCAGCCTGCAACGACAACGCGCTGATCAGCAACACGGCAGGCGCCTTCCAGCGTAGACCGGGGACCCGCATGAATACGAGTATCAATCCGAGCGCCAGGGCAATCGGCAGGTAATAAGTGGTCGGACGAGTATAAGTGGCTGCGGCAAGGGATAGTCCGGCCCCCGCAAGCGATCGCAGCCCATTTCCACGCAAAAATGCAGCGACTCGTTCCACACTCAGCAAAAACAGCGCGAGAAATAAAGTCTCCGATAACAAGTCGATGGATAGCACAACCGACATCGGCTCGAATGCGAAAAGCCATGCTGCGACTAGCGCAATTCGGTCATCGCCGAAAACCATCCGTCCCAGTCTCCAAACAAGAACGACGGTAATCACCGAGAGAACCACGTTCGCAATTGCCGCTGCGGGCAAACCCGCAAGGCTGAAGATGCTGAGAAAAAGCGAATATCCCGGCGGACGAAACAAGTTCGGCACGCCGTCGGCAAAATAACAACCATGCAGTACCAGGTTGCGCCCTGGAATAAGATAACTGGCAGTGTCCGGTTGGACGATTCCGTTAGTCCCGGTTCTGACTAGAGAAGCAATTAAAAGCGACAGGCGAATTAGTGCCGCCGCAACAATCGGCCCAGCGAGCCCCGGCGTCCACCACTTCGATTTAATGATCGGATCTGCGGTTAAGTCACTCACTAAGGGATCATACCATACGAAACTTTTCTGAGATCATCAGAACGACGGCTGCGATATACCGCGATCATCCTTCCGGATATGCCGAGAATAATGGCGATAATGATGTTTTGTAGGTAGAAAGCAACCCTCATTGGAACAGCGAAGTCTGCGTCACTCATCCCGCCCGCGAAACAGCAAACTAGCAAGGCGAGCGTGCACCGATTCGCATGATAGGCTGCACTATCGAATGTAATACTCGAAAACGCGGGCTTGATCACAGAGCGCATTCCCCGGAACACTATCATCGCCATGATGAGCAGATAGAGAGCTAGGGCAGGCCAACCGGCGCCTGCCAGTACCTCCATGAACGCATTGTGCGTGTTCCCAATATGGCTAGTCTTGAGTGACGATCCCAGGGAAAAGTAACTCCTGAACAAAATCCGAAAGCCTGCAATATAGCCCATTCCAAGCGGATGGCCCATGCAATAGTGGATGACAAACTTCCAGATATCTGTTCGCCCGCTAGCGCTGGCAATTCCCTCGGCGCTTTCGCCTCGATTAACTATTTGCCAAATGCGTTCTATCCCTATAGTTGCAACGACAGTCCCGAAAAGCAAAGTAAAAGCCATTATCCCAGATATAAAGATATAAGCGGTGCGCCTGTTCATCTTTGCCCATCCAGCTATGACAAGTGCGAGAGATATGATCAACGCAATCTCACCACCTCTTGACTGCGTAATCAGCGTGCCTGCCAGACCAACCATGAAGAAGAGAGAGGACTTACTTCTGGATTCTAAGGAGTATAGGAAGGTGTATGCCGAGATAATGGCAATAAGCGGGCAAATTAGTGCCACAGGAGCCACACCGCCCCCATAAAGCCGGACTCCTACCCCAGGCTCAATTACAACAACACTACTAGGTTTAAAGGCAAGGGTAATGAGAACCAAACCAAGTTGCAAGAATGCCATTGACCGAAGCTGAAATAGACATTGCATCCAGTCAGGTGGATCTTTATAAACATCGGCAATAAATTGGGCGACACATACTAAAATGAGAATATCAACAATTGCGTAAAATGCCGAGACAAATTGGCTGGGAGAGTACGCCGCAGATGCCAAGAATAAAAAATTGAGAACGAGCGTCAAATTCAGAATAAGCCGAATTTGCTTTGGCATAAAAATCGACTCTGCGTAAGCCAGACGCAAAAGCGCGTGGGCCACAACGGCTAAAAGCATGCCGACCTGCAGGAAACTCCAGGCATCCAAGTTACCCTTTGTGGCATCAACCCCCGCAGACCTGAAGAGTGGCGGCCCGAATCCAAGAATGAAAATAGGATACCGCATGAAGAACTTTAGAAACGTGAGCCTTCTAGGTGGCTGCGCTCCTGGCAAATCCCGCTCTTCGTGGTCGTTCCATTGAGTAGTTTGCTTCATGCATCTGACCTATCTTCTTCCCCTGATTTCATCTTTCTAGCGCCCTGACGCAGTGCGCCGGTTCCACTACGAACGAGCGCGACCGCAGGCAGCCCCAAACGAATTACGGTGGCTGCATTGACCGGTCCTCTGAACTGTGATGTCAACTTCCCAGGTTTGAAAATCGGATAGGAAGTCGAATCACTCGCATGGACGTTTAATAAGAGATCGTACCATACAACGGTTTCCGGCAATCATCAGAGCGCGATCGATTATTGCCTTTTCGATTTTCTGCAAAGTTATACTTTTCAGGAATTCGGCTGTTTTTCCGTGCAAACTGGCTCTCATGTTTTCAATAACAATATTTCGCGAGTAAGTTGGAAGTTAGAGCAACATCCAGAGTGTCTATGTCTGCTGAGTTGACAGTTGACTTTCCCAGATCGACTAAGCATGCTTTGGCCACGTCGTATGGCGTAATATAGAGGTTGGGCAACTAAAGCCAAATCTGCAGGTGTTGCAGATCGATATCTCTCAAGTATTTTGAGCTGGACTTTTGCTGCATCATCGCGATCCATTCGACCGGCTACTGACCTCGTAGGCGCTGCATGTGAAGATATCGAATGTGAGCAGCGAACACCTTTTCGACCTCTATGGGATGCAGCGAATCTGAGATTGAACTATTGAGTTTTCGCCAGCTAGAACAGCGATTGGAGATAAGTTTTGTCAAAGTATCATAAGTCGGTGGTTCCTACCAGGTCGCGCGCAGGCTTGCTTCCGCTGATTGCCATTGTAGGTCGTCCCAACGTGGGTAAGTCCACACTTTTCAATCGGCTCACCAAGAGTCGCCGCTCCATCGTCGGGGACGAGCCGGGCATCACCCGCGACCGCATCTATGGCGAGTATGAGTGGATGGACCGTCAGTTTCGTCTGGTCGACACCGGAGGCATGGTGCCCGACGACGCGGATCTGATTCCATCTGAGATCTTCGCGCAAGCTATGGTGGCCCTTGATGAGGCCGACGCGATGGTACTGGTTGTGGATGCGCGTACTGAGTTGGCAAGCCCAGACTACGACCTGGTGCGGATGCTGATTCGCGGTGGCAAGCCTTTGTTTCTCGCAGTCAACAAGGTCGAGGGCGAAGCCATGTCGTTGGCGGCGGAAAACTTTCGTCAGTTAGGCATTCGCAACCTCTTTCCCATCAGCTCCGAGCATGGCCTGGGCATCGGCGATTTGCTCGAAGCCATTGCGGATGCGCTTCCCGCGCCCCCAGAGGCTGTGCCGACAGAGGAAGAGACACGCGCTATTGAAGCGGCTGAAGTTGCCTTACAGACAGAGGCAGATGAAGCTATAGAAAGCGAAGAAGTCGCCGCGGAGTTCGCAGACGGCGATGAGCCTCATCAGCTTCACCGCACCCACGGCGAGTTTGAGCAGCACGAGACTTCAGTTGCGATTATCGGGCGGCCCAATGTCGGCAAGTCGACCTTGCTCAATGCTCTGACTGGAACCAGCCGCGCCATTGTTTCGCCCATCGCCGGAACCACGCGTGATGCGGTCGACGAGGTTGTCGAGTTTGAGGGCAGCCAGTTGCGGTTTGTCGATACGGCCGGCATTCGGCGCAAGGGCAAAACGCACCTCATGGCTGAGAAGATGAGCGTGGTCATGGCCCGCCGTCACCTGGAGGCTGCTGACGTTGCTCTGCTGGTGCTCGACGCGACCGACGGAGTCACCGCAGCCGACGCCACCATCGGCGGCTATGCCCACGAGAGCGGGCGCAGCGTCATCATCGTAGTGAATAAGTGGGACGCAATCACCACCAGCCGCACCGATGGCAAGCCGCCGGCCGATCGCGAGATATTCGAGCAACAGTTACGCACGGTCCTGAAGTATCTGAGTTATGCGCCGGTCATCTTTCTCTCCGCATTAGAAGGCGGAGGACCCGATGGCAAAAAAATGCTTCGTGTACTCCACGAGGTCGTCGCCGTCGCCGCCGAACGGCGCAAGCGTGTCTCCACCGGGCAGATGAATCGCTTTCTCGAGAAGATCGATTTTCAGCGCGCCCCGGTGCCAATGGCCAAGCGCATCCGCATCTTCTACATGACGCAAGCCGCCGTCGCGCCGCCAACCTTTGTGCTCTTCACCGACCGCGACATCAAGCTGCATTTCAGCTTCGAGCGCTTTTTAGAAAATCAAATCCGCGAAGCCTTCGGCTTCAAAGGCACGCCCATCTGGTTTAAAGTGCGCGCCCGCAATGCGGAGAAGAGGGAAGCGTAAGGGCAGGCAGGTGCGGCTAGGCGGCTGGCAGCGGCCTAGCCGCCAAAACGTTCGCTCGTCCATGAACGGCGCAATCGCAGTTTTCTCCCGCAATGGGTTTGGATTCCTAACGAGATACCCTTTTGAGGCTTTTTGCGCAGATTATTCACAATAATCCACGTGAAACGGATAATATAGGTACTTGTAGTGGGGGCGATATCTATGTTGCTGCGATTCGGTCTAACCAATTTCATGTCGGTCCGCGAGACCCAAGAGCTCTCGTTGGTTGCGAGTACCCTTTCCGACGATGCGGGAGCCGTGATTCAAGTTGATGGCCTGCCAATCCAACTTTTGAGGGCTGCTGCCATTTATGGGCCGAATGCTTCCGGCAAGAGCGCAGTGATTTTGGGCCTTAAGTTCATCAAAAATGCGGTACAGAATTCCCATAGCAAGTGGCAGCCGGGTGCGAAGATTCCCCGCCATCCGTTTGCGCTCGACAGCTCCAAAGAAAAGCCGTCCGAGTTTTCTATTGATTTTCTGGTGCAGGGCGTCCGCTACGAATATGGTTTTTCCATGGACGACACCCAGATTTTGCATGAATATGTCTTCGCCTATCCAGCCAATAGGATGCAACGCTGGTTTGAAAGACGGCGTGAATGGGATCAAATCTATTTCGGCAAGAACCTGCCCGGGGAGAATCGCGTTATTGAAAGCCTCACTCGCCCGGATAGTCTCTTTTTGTCTGCGGCTGCCCAAAACAATCATGAGAAGCTAAAACCCCTGTACAACTGGTTCACAAGCAAACTGGAGTTCAGGTCCGGGCTTAGTGACCGCTCGCATGATCGAACAATTGATCTTTGCCTGAAGAACGAGGAGACAAAGAAACTTGTATTGCGCCTTCTTGGCGCTGCAGATCTGGGCATCGTCGGTATGGATTTAAGAGAGGAAGAGCAGGAGCTTCCTCCTGAAGCAAATGCATTCACCCAAAAACTCGAAGCGTTGATCAAGGAAATCGAGCCAAAATTCTCAATGAATCGCACACGTAAACATCGGGCTATATCTCTTCACCACAGTTGCGATGGTGATCGGGCGGTTTCTATTCCATTGCACGATGAATCCACTGGAACGCTTGCATATCTTGCTATACTTGGGCCAATTGTTGAAGTTCTTGCGACCGGCGGTGTACTCTGCGTAGACGAATTGGATGCCAGCTTACACCCACTTCTTCTCGAAGAGATAGTCAAAATATTCAACCAAGACGATCGCAACCCGATGGCTGCGCAGCTAATCTTCAACACACACACGACAGACCTCCTGGGTAGATCAGTTTTGCGGCGCGATGAGATTTGGTTTACGGAGAAGGACAACACAGGAGCGACACGGCTGTATCCCCTGAGTGACTTCAAACCGCGCAAGGATGAGAATCTTCAGCGCGGATATATACAGGGACGCTATGGAGCAACGCCCGTCGCTAATCTAAAGGTGTCCAGAGAGGACCTGTAATGTCAAAGCACGGGCGCCCATTGCGCCGTCGAAAAGCACAACTGGAGCCGCGACCGCGCCTGCTCATCATTTGTGAGGGGAAGGTTACCGAACCAAGCTATTTGCGAGGATTAATCCAAGAAGAACAAATTCGCTTGATTGAGGTGATTATCGACGACGAAGGTGGAACGCCAAAAACGCTAGTAGAGAGGGCGGTTTCCAGAATGAAGGCCGCAAATAGGCAGGCTAAGGGGGCAAGGGACCAGAATCTCAAATATGACGAAATTTGGTGCGTTTTTGATATTGATGAACACCCAAAGCTCATGGACGCGAGGCAGCAAGCCAAAGCGCACCACATATCGCTTGCCGTTTCAAACCCCTGTTTTGAACTCTGGCTGCTACTGCATTTCACTTATCATAGTTCGTGGATCAACCGCCATGATGCTCAGAGCGCCTGTCGCGCGCATCTGAAAGACTTTGAGAAGTGCATCAAGTTTAGAGAAGTTCGTGAACGCTTAGAGGTAGCCATTGTGCGGGCTGAACAGCTGGACAAGTGGCAAGATGAACGAGGTTGTTCGGGAGAAAACCCATCAACAACCGTGCACAAGTTGGTACAACGCATGAGGCACATGAGCAAATCGGAAAACCTGAGACAGATTCAAGATTTGCTGACGCCAATTTAACGTTTGTCAGGTTTACGGCAATTGCGAATCGGACTGACTCGCCCCCGCCGCATCATCCAGCTTGGTCACATGCACGCTAGCCTGTATCTCCGGCACGGTCCCATCGTTCGCCTGCACCTCGATCGGCTTGCCCTGAATGAGAATGCGCTGCACGACCTTGCCGCGCGCGGGAATGCGTACGCGCTCAGTCACGGAGCGTGAGTCGGCGCCAGACGCGACATCGGGCCCTGTTCGCACAGTCACGGGAATTTCAACGGCTGCGTAGCCCGCATTGGCAAGATGCACGGCGGCCAGCCAGTTGCCCGCTGAGGCGGATGTGAGGTAGACACCTTCGATGCTCAAGTCGGGCAGACCTTTGTCCGCATCCACCCAATCAGCGAAAAACCAGCCAAGGTCAGGATGGCTTGCCGATTCTTCCAGCAGCTTTTCAAAAGCGCCGCGAACAACAGGCGTGCCAGAATCCTTGCCTGCCTCTTGTGCGGAGCGCGCGTTCGCTGAAGGGTCACCAATCGGAGTGTAAGCGCGAAGCGCAGCCGAGAGCGCCGCATCGCCGGCCAAATCGCGAAGCATCCACAAAACGTAAGCAGCCTTGGTGCGGTAGTAGACGGGCGAGATAGCCTGAGCCAGCGGTTGTCCAATGCCTTGGCCGGGGCTTTCAGGCTCGGCCAGGGCCAGGGCGGCGCGCTCCGCTTCCAGGCTGCGCAGAGCCTGATCGCGCCCATGCTGCTTTTCCACCCACAGCGTTCCCATGAATGTCGCCAATCCCTCATTCAACCAGGCAGGTGGCTGGGTCGCATCGGGCCGCAAAATCCATGCATGGGTAAGAGCGTGGACCAGAACGCCATCCAACTGGTCTGGATTCGCCTTCGGTCCGGGTTCGCGGAGAGCCGCAGCCAGCAGCGAACCGCTCTCGAAGGGCGCGTCTTCGGGGTCGGGCAGATCCAGCAAAGTGAGCTTAGATCGCGCCTCTTTGCCCAGCCAGCCTCGCAAAAACGGAGTTACCCCCGCGGCTGCCACCGTCCAGGCCTGCACCCATACTTCGTCATCAGGAAGGGTCCAGGCAGTGACGTTCGCGCCCGCATGAGACTTGCGGATCGCAACAAAAAGGCTAGGAGCTTCAAAGCCCAACGTCGAGCGGGTCAGGTCTCCGCTCGCAATAGAAGCCACCTCCTGACTCTGGTCAAGCAGGCCTGACTCAGTGATCGCCAGCGGAATAGATTGACCGTTAATGAGCGCAACGGAGGGAGCGTGTCCATGCGGAAACTCGACAATGAGGTGCATCCGGAAGCGCGCGCCGGTAAGCCGCAGTTTGTGTTCGCCCATCTCGTCGAAGAGGCGCGCGCCGTCCCCCAGCAAAACCGGCACGCTCGCCACCGGATACCACGCCACATTGCCGAAGCCGCGCAGCCCGGTGAAGGGCACGCTGATCTGATCCCAATCTGAGTGCAGAGCCACTTCGCCAGGCGCGCCGATAGCTAGCAGTCGCTGGGCCGAACCGGAAATCACGCCTGAATAAGTCACGTCCAGTTGGAGACTCTGCCCCGGCGCGAGTGGCTGAGCTAGAGGAACAACGGCCTCATGCAACTGGCCCGTGTGGTCGGCGTCGGAGTTGATTGTGGCTACCTGAAAGGCGGCGTCCTTGCCGCGGCTTTCAGGGGAATTGATCCGGATGATCTCCCACTGAAGCGACGAAGAGATTTGCAGCGGGATGCGCGCGAGCGGGATCTTGCCGTCGTTGCGCACCGTGACCACAGCGCGCACCGCGATCTGCTGGGCTGCCTCGCGGAGATGCACATCCAGATCGAAATCGGTAAACGTGACGGCCCTGCGCTCAGCATCTTCGGCAAAGGGCCGGGCGCTCGTCTGAACCGCGGGCTGCGCAGATTGTGTGGTGGTTTGCCCATTCTCGTCGGTCGAGCGGGAGAAAATCACTTTTCCGTGCTGCGGTTGCACTGCCGGAGTTGACTGTTGCGGAGCGGCCGGGGAAGTTTGCGCGGCGCAGGCGAGAGCTGCCAGGCAAACGGCGACAGAGACAATTGCGGCAGACCGAGCAAGAACAAACTTCATGAACCCAGGCCTTTCTGTTTCTTTGGTTTCGACGCGCCAATCGCGCTTTCGGTACCGCGAGCAGCCAGACGCCGCTGGCGGAAGGCCTCGTAGAGCACCACCGCTCCGGCTGTCGAAACATTCAGCGAGTTCACGCCGCCGGCCATGGGAATGCGCAGCATGTGATCGCATGTGCGGCGTACCAGGTCATGCAACCCCGCGCCCTCGCGGCCCAGCACCAGCACGCAATCGCCGGTGAGGTCAAACTGGTCGTAGTCGCACGCCCCGCGCTCGTCGAGTCCGATGACCCAAATGTTCTTGCGCTTCAGATCTTCCAGCGCGCGCACCAGGTTCACCACCCGAGCAATGCGCAAGTGTTCGGCAGCGCCGGCGCTGGCCTTCACCGCCACCGGGCTCAGCGGAGCTGAACGTCGCTCGGTCAGCAACACGCCATCCACCCCGGCTCCATCGGCCACACGCAACAGAGCGCCCAGATTCTGCGGGTCTTCAACGCCATCCAATGCCAGCAGCAGGCGAGCCGCGCGATGTCCGTCTCCAGCAGGCTGCAACGGATCGTAAAGGTCTTCGATGGTCAGAAACTCCTGCGGGCGGACCATGGCCACAACGCCCTGGTGCGCGGGGGTTTGAGCGAGCTCTGTTAACTGCTCGCGCGCCTCCTGCTGTACGCGGATACCGGCCTCGCGGCACAGCGCAACCAGCCGCTCCAATCGTTCGTCGTGCCGTTCGCGGGCCACCAATACATGATCAAAGCGCCGCCGGCCCGCCTTGATTGCCTCTTCCACGGGATGCAGGCCATAAAGAACTTCCATAATCAATAGTGTAGAAGATCGATGATGTTGACCGCGCCCGCCAGGGCTTATCCTCAACAGAGAGCCCCATGAGCGACATTGCCCAAACCGTCAAGCAGCAGGCCGACATCGTCAAAGTGATCGAGGGCTACATCCGCCTGCGCAAAGCCGGCGCGCAAAACTATCAGGGCCTCTGCCCTTTCCACAAAGAGAAGTCGCCGTCGTTCTCGGTCCATGCCGTCCGCCAGTTCTACCACTGCTTCGGCTGCCAGGCTTCGGGCGACGTCTTCAGCTTTGTCGCCAAAATCGAAAACGTCACCTTTCCTGAAGCCGTGCGGATCGTCGCAGGCAAGTGCGGAATTCCGCTTCCCAAACGCGAGTTTTCTTCGCCCGAAGAAGCTGCCGGAGCGCGTCTGCGCGCCAAGCTCCTGGAGCTGCACGAGACCACAACATCCTGGTTTGAAGAGCAATTGCGCGGGCCAGAGGGCGCAGTTGCGCGCGAATATCTGGCTGGCCGAGGACTCACCCCCGAGGGCATCAAAGCCTTTCGCATCGGCTATTCACCCGACAGCTTCAGCGCCCTGCGCGACCGGCTCAGCGGAATGGCCGACAACGAGACCCTGCGCGCCAGCGGCCTCTTCGCCTCCAAAGAGCAGGGCGATGGCAGCCTCGGCCCCATCTACGACCGCTTCCGCAAGCGCGTCATGTTTCCCATCGCCAATGAGAGCGGCCGCGTCATCGCCTTCACCGCCCGCACACTCGAAACCGGCGACAAGGCCGGCGCAAAATACATCAACTCGCCAGAGACGCCCCTCTACTCCAAGGGGCAAATCCTCTTCAACCTTGACAAAGCCCGCGCTTCGATCCGTCAGCATGAATTCGCCCTGCTCGTCGAAGGCCAGATGGACTGCATTTCGGTCTTTCTGCGCGGAATTCAGAACGTAATCGCGACCTCCGGCACTGCCTTCACCGAGCAGCAAGTCGCCCTTCTGCGCCGCCACACCTCGCAGGTCGTCGTCAACTTCGATCCCGACGCCGCCGGCTCGAACGCCTCGGAGAAGTCCATCGCCCTGCTCACCGAAGAGGGATTCAATATCAAAATCGTCACTCTCGACGATGGTCTCGATCCCGACCGTTTTATCCGCGAGCGGGGCGTCGAGGCATACACCGCGGCCTTGCGTGGCGCGCGCCGTCAAGCCGACTACCTCATCGAGCGCGCCCGGCAGTCGTTCCCCGGCGCCAGCTCCGAGCAAAAGGTAAAGGCCATGAACTACCTGCTGCCACACATTCGCCGCATGCCGGAAAAACTCGCTCGCGACCAGTTCGCAGCTGACGCCGCGCAAAAGCTGGGCATCGATTCGGCGGTCTTGCGAGAAGAGTTGCACCAGGCCGCGCTCCGCCGCCGCGACCACATCGAAACGCGAGCCACCACGCTGACCGAAGTCGAGCGGGTGCTCCTGCGTGCGCTAGCCATCGACGATCCCGAAAACGAGCGAGCGCGCCGACTGGCGGCCGAGGCGCTCAGCGCACAGCCCACGTGGTTCGAACATCTGGGCTCCTATGCGGCTCTGCAGGCGCTAGCCGTGCGTCAGGCCAACGACCCCATGAACGTGGTCGAGGACGAAGCGCAGCGGGCCTTGCTCGCTGAAACGCTGCTAGCCGAAACCAAGCCGCCCGAGGAAGGTGAAGTCCAAAGCGCCATCCAGGAAATTCACGAGCGAGCCATCGAAAGCCAACTACGCCAGTTGCGCGCGAAAATGGAAGCGGCTGAGAACGCCGGGGACCGCGCGCAAGCAGACGCTCTTGCCCTGCAGCAGGTAGCGCTGCGCAACACGCTCCGCCAGTTGCACAACCAGAAACCGCCGGACCGCTAGCGGCTTACGGCCACCAGAAGACCCAAGCTAAAATATCAATATCTTGCGTCAAATCCAGCTTTTCCACGTCAAATAAATAGAAGCAGGGGTCGGTGGAAGACAAGCCAACCCCGGTCCGGCCCGCGGTTGGCTGTACCTTTTTGACTTGGTCCTGATTTTATGTTGCTGAAATCGGGCTAAGTGGTGGTATTCTGAGAGTCTCTGTGAGGATGCGCGCCCCTCTGCCCCAACCATGAGCTTCGGCTCGCGGGCGAACCAGGTGAATCCTGAAGCGCTTGTCATCCTCTTCCGAGCAAACCCCTGAAACCGCATTTTTGTGCGGGTGCCTGCAGAGCCGTCTCTGCGTGCGCCAATCTTTCTGGGCTTCCCCAGAATTATTTGCGCGTCTGAGACCGTCTTGCGCACCGGCGCGTAACACAGCGCTGAATCTCATTTCAAACAGAGAGTAGGAATATCTTGGCCACTGATGACAAATTCGAACATGATCACGAACATGATCACGATCATGACATTGACACCCTGATTGAAGTTGGTAAAGAAAAGGGCTATCTCACCTACGGCGACGTGAACGACATGTTGCCGGATGAGATGGCAACTTCGCCCGATGACCTCGACGACCTGATCACCACCATCGGCACCCAGGGCATCGACCTGCTCGATAGCCCAAAATTCAGCGCCGACAAAGACTTTGATCTGGAAGACGGCGAAGACGTCGAGCTCGACCTCACGCCGGGCACACTCGAAAAAACCAATGACCCGGTGCGCATGTACCTGCGCGAAATGGGCACGGTGCCGTTGCTCACCCGCGAGGGCGAAGTCGAAATTGCCAAGCGCATCGAGCGCGGCCAGATGCGCGTGCTCAAGGCCATTTCCCGTTCCTCCATCGTGATTCGCGAGATCGCGGCGCTCGGTGAAGACCTCAAGCGCGGCGTGCGCAACGTAAAAGAAGTGGTGATCTTCGACGACGAGGAACTTACCGAAGAGGTGGTGCAGGCGCGTGTCAAAGCGACCGTAGCCCGCATCGACGCGCTGGTAAAGCATCAGAAGAGAATTGCCCAGCTTGAAGAAAAGCAGGCCGCGCCGGCGTCCAAAGCCAAAGCCAGCGTCACTCGCCACACCCGCTGGCTCATTGCCCGCGAAAAAGTGCTTGTCTCGCGCATTGTGCGCGAACTCAAGTACACGCCCATGGAGCGCAAACGCCTGCTCGACAAGGTCAACAAGACCGTCGACACCATGCGCACCCTCGAGCGACAGATTCGCTCCCTCGAGCAGAAGCATGAGGCCAGCAAGAGCGACGAGTTGAAGAAGGAGTACCGCCGCCAGCAGAAAAACTGCAAGACCGATCTCGAAAAGATCGAGGGCGAGGCTGGCGTGCTCATCGCCGAACTCAAGCGCACCCAGCGCGAGATGATTCAGGGCGACATGGACGCCGAGCAGGCCAAGCGCGAGCTGATCGAAGCCAACCTGCGCCTGGTCGTCTCCATTGCCAAAAAGTACACCAACCGCGGCCTCCAGTTCCTTGACCTCATTCAGGAGGGCAACATCGGCCTGATGAAGGCCGTTGACAAATTCGAATACCGCCGCGGCTACAAGTTCTCCACCTACGCCACCTGGTGGATTCGCCAGGCCATCACCCGCGCCATCGCCGATCA
>JBEKWJ010000060.1:0-25563 GCA_049513195.1 Occallatibacter sp. | reverse complement strand
TTGTCGTTCGCGTCTCCTGAATAGGTTGCAACAATGGAGTGGGAGCCGGGCGCCAGCACCGGGTTGATTGTTGCCGCTCCACCCGCGAGTGTGGCGGGACTACCGGTAAGAGGAGTGGCTGCTCCACCGTTCAATGAATCCGTAAATGCAACGGTGCCAGTCGGCGTGGCCACGCCCTGAGTTACTTTGACGGTCGCCGTAATGGCCACCGGCGCACCGGCAATCCCGGTGGCAGGAACCGCAGCTAAAGCGGTTGAGGTCGACGCCGTATTCACAATCTGGTTGACTGCCGCGGAGACGAGCGGCAGGTAAATTGAATCGCCTGGGTAGGACGCAGTGATGACATCCGGGGCCGCAACTGTGCTCGCGGGTAGCGACGAGGTTGTAAAAGTTCCCGTGCCCGGATTGCCCGCCAAGGTCACAGTACCGATGGGGTTCGCCTGCCCTGCCTTGAGAATGTTGACGGTCCCGGTGGCAGCGACAGTTCCTATGCTCGGAACCGTGACCGTAAAGATAACGGGCATTCCATAAATTGATGGGTTGGTGTTCGAATTCAGCGTGACGGTCTCCGTCACCACGGTCAGCGCAAACGGAGCGGACGCGCTTCCGGCGTCGTTGGTATCGCCCGCATAAGTCGCAATCATGGAGTGCGTACCCGCTGCCAGCGTCGATGTGGTGCAGGTGGGCGATGCCACGGTGGGCTGTGGCGCACAGGCAAGAGTAACGGCCGCACCGCCGTTCAACGAATCCGTAAATGTGACGTTGCCTGTCGGCGTGGAAACACCTTGCGTCACCGTTACGGCCGCCGTGATGGCGACCGGCTTGGTGGCAATTGCCGGGTTGGGTGCCGCGCTTACCGTCGTCGCGGTCGTCGCTTGATTCACCACCTGCGGAAACGGGGTGAGGGGGCTTCCGCCGCTGTAATTCAAATCCCCCGAGTAAATTGCCGTAATGACATCGGGAACCGTGATCGTGCTTACCGGCAGCGAAGAAGTTGTGAACCCGACTTCGCCGGTGCCTCCGACATTGCTTAGCGTCAACGGCGTAGCATTGAGCGGCTGCGTCTGCCCCGCCATGTAGAAGTTCACCGTTCCGGTCGCCGGAGTTGTTCCTACCGACGTAACAGCTACCGTAAAGGTGACGGGATTTCCATAGTAGGACGGGCTGCCGCTTGAACCAATCGTAATGGTCGAGGTGGCCTGCACATCCTGCGCCAAAGCGGCAGAACTGCTGCCGTTGATGTAACTGGGGGCGTCCCCGCTATAGGTCGCAATAATCGAATTCGCCCCTTGAGGCAGCGTCGACGTGGAACAGGTCGCCGTGTACTTTCCCGCAGCCAGAGTGATCGTGGGTGAACAGAGAGTTGTGGTGCCATCCTTGAAGGTCACCGCGTCGGTCAGAGGCAAGGCCACACCGCCACCACCAGGAGTCACGGTCGCGGTGAACGTCACGCTTGCGCCCAGAACAGATGGGCTGCCGGTAGAGATAAGTGTCGTGGTCGTGGCTTCGTTCACCACCTGCGCGGGGACGAGCGTGCCCGAGCTGCCAAAGTGCAGGCTATCGCCGTTATACGTTGCCGTGATGGCGTGCGATCCCACCGTGAACGTGGTTGATTTGTAGGTGGCCACGCCACCGGTCAACGTAACAGGCGTTCCGAGTTGTGTGGCACCATCGAAGAATGTGACCGTGCCGGTGGGGCTGCCCGTGCCCGTAGTCACCGTCGCAGTGATGGTAACGTTCTGGCCGAAAGTGGAGGGATTCAGAGAGGAGGATAACGTCACCGTGGTCGAATTCAACGGAGCGGCAATCCCGACCAATTCAATCACCAGCGGCGAATTCACGGTGTCGCTGGATGTCCCAATATCGATTGTGGGAGTCAACTGTTGCGACGAAACACCCACGCCAAATGTCAATGAAAGGGAGGGCGCAAAGACTACACCGACGATACAATTCTTATCCAGTGCGGCAAAGAAAGGATTGGTGTCGGTGGGGCAGCTGGTCGGCGGCGTAGCCAGAGCGGCATTCACAAAGCCGGTCGGGTCATTCGTGTCTACGGAGATGCCAGGGAGTGTCAGATCGAGCGGGGCGTTGCCGTCATTCTCAACCGTCTGAGGTATGGTCGCCGACTTACTCCCCTGCCGAATGATCGTCTTTGTGGTACCAAGAGAGTTTGAGAAATCAAGAGCGGCAAAGTTGCTTTGAATCTCTCGAGTCCGGTTATTAAAGCTGTCGGCAAAGTAAACATCGGCGCTGCTGTCCAATGCGATTCCGAATGGATAGCGGATGTCTATCATAGCGAAGACTTCTGCAAACGGAGCTATGGACTCAGGATAGAAGTACTCGCCAGTGCCATTCGCGACGAGGGTGGAAATGTTTTTTGACGCCGAGCTGACTTTGCGAATCGCGCTGTTCTGGGTGTCCGAGATATAAACGTTTCCGGCAGCATCGACGGCGACGCCGGAGGGTGCGTTGAGTTCCGCCGCATTTGCCGCATTGCCGTCTCCCAGGTACCCCGGCGCACCGTCTCCCGCAAAAGTGCTGATGTTGCCCGCGGAGACCTCGCGGATGCGATTGTTCCGCGAATCGGCAATGTACATGTTGCCCGGCATGTCGAAGGCTACCGCATCGGGAAGGTTGAGTTCAGTCTGGGACGATGTTGCCGAAAGGCCATCCCCTCCGTATCCCGGTAAGCCCGTGCCATTGCCAACCACGGTCGAGATGAGGCCCGTTGCCGCCGAGACCATGCGGATCGCATTATTGTCGGTATCGGCAATATAAATATTTCCGCTGGCGTCCACCGTGACGCCTTCGGGCGCATTGAGTTCGGTCAAAGGCGATATGGCGGAAGAACCATCTCCTGCGTAGCCGGCCGTGCCGTTACCGGCGACCGTGGTAATTACGCCGGTTGAGAGCGTGATCTTGCGAATAACGTTGTTGGCCGTGTCCGCAATATAGATATTGCCCGCACCATCCACAGCCAACCCATCCGGTTCATCCAGAGTTGCGTTTACCGCCAGACTATTGTCGCCGCCGTCACCTTGGGCGCCGGTGCCTGCGATGGTCGTAATCACGCCAATAGTCGCCGGCGGAATGGGCGCGGCGACCATGCGAATCATATTGTGAAGCGTATCCGCGATGTATAAATTGCCCGAGCCGTCCAGAACGACGCCAGAGGGCAGATACAAATCCGACTGCGTAGCCGGAACGTTATTCTCTACCTTTTCCTTGTAATCGCCATCGCCAGCGACGGGAATGAGATTGCCTGGCACAAGTACGCCCAGTCCTCCCTGTCCAATCCCCGACAGATAGGTCATACCCAGAACATTATTGAGACTATCCAGAAGAACCACCGCGCCCATGCGCATGCCGGGCGCAGTGGGCTTAAATGTCACCGATTCAACGCAGGTTGCGCCCGCCGTCAAAGTTGCCACACAGGTGGGCGTACCGGGCACACCTGTAAAATCAAGGTTCTGGGCCCCTACCGTCAGCACTTCCACGTTGACGACGACGCCCCCTGCAGGCGCAGTGACCGTGACGCTCTGAGTGATGGCCACACCGACCTTTTGTGGCGCGACAAAGACACCGCCCTGCGCAAACGCGCCCACGCTAGCCAGCAGCAACGCCGGCCAGGCCAGCATCCCGCTTCGCTTGCGTCTTGCCGTAAAAGCACCATGGAAACGGTAGTTGCCATCGCGATCAGCTTGCCCGTCAGGCGCGACTTCGATCGCGGCGGCTGAATAATGCACTGGGTATTTTTGATTTTGGCTGAGAACTTCAGCGGATAGGACGACCATTGGCTGACTCCGTACGGTTTTTCGAACTCTGTTGACTTGCATGGTCATCAAGTCAATGACCATGCAGGCCTAAAAGCCCACGCAGTCATTGGCAACCAGTGGAGGCGCCAGACCTCAATTGGGTGAAGTGTATTCCGCGATGATTGAGTTCATCATACAGCGGCTTGTGTTTGCACAGGCGGCATTCAGAAGATCAGCCCTGCCTGGCTACCGAGATGGAATTGCCGTCCCAATCCGGTCCAGCGTAATCGGGTGGATTGCTTCCTGATGCGGCGATGCGCCCATCCCCTTATCGAAGTACGGTGGAAGGGCCTATGATGGAGCGTAACCTCGTCGCTTTCCTGTTCATTCACAGTTGCGCAAGTCTGTCCTGCCCGCAAGTTGACTGATGCGCCAGCCGTTGCTAATCTCACGTTAGCAGCCTGGATTCTGATAATGACGCAGGTCATGATATGCGGGACGAAAGCAGTTTCTTTCAACCTGCTGTGGATCTCGTTTGAAATACGCCAACTCGGACGGAAACGATCTTCGGAAAGCTCCTCTTCCAAGTGAGGATAGCGAAGCTTTGCCCGAATGACGAGTGCTATGGTATCTATTGCAACATTTCCTTCGGTTTTGCCGGATGCACCGTACCCGCACGAGCGGAATTTGCTCTGATTCCCTCTGGCGTCAGTCGAAGATCGGAGAAGAGGAACCCACTTGGCCCTACAGAATGAAACACAGGCTGGCAGCCCCGAAGGCCGATCCGCTGAGGGCAGCCGCTTCTTCGATTCAGAGGACCAGGTATCTCTTCGGGAGCTAGCCCTAGTTCCGTGGAAACGAAAGACTGTCGTAGCTGGATGTGTAGCTTTTTGCGTGGCAGCGGCAATCTTTGCTTGCATCATGGTGCATCCCAAATATCGAGCGACTGCCATCATTGAACTCAAGGAACAAAGTGGCAGCGGCAGCGCTCTCTCCAGCATGGCCTCGATGGAGTCTGGCGATCCGGATGAATTGAAAGTCAAGGTCGAGACCGAAATCGCGGTCATCAAGGACGACACCATCGCCCTGGCCGTGCTGAACAAGATGGGAAAACTCCGCCTTGAGAATCCTGACCACTTCAGCAAAGAGCCAGGGCCTCTGGTGACCCTGGATAACCTGCCCGCAGATCAGAGAGAAGCCCTGATCGGTGAATTCGAGGGACATCTCCAAGTACAAGAAGTAGGGAGTTCGCGTCTCATTGCCATAACCTGCAAAAGCAGGAACCCGGAAGATGCCGCAAAGACGGCCAACCAGGTTGTCGCCGAATATAAATCTTATCTCCTTAGCTCAAACTTCAATTCATCCAAGGAAGTGTCGCAGTGGCTCTCCGCTCAACTGGGAGATCTTTCCAACCAGGTCACCAAATCCCAGCAGGCCGTGGCCGATTTCGAGCGCACTCACAATCTTTCCGCCGCAATGCTGGGCCTGGCTACGCTTTCGGGCTCGTCTATATCTGGTTCCTCGTCTGGCGGCAGCAGTGTCGGTTCTGTACAAATACCGGAACTGGCGCGTCTCACTACCCTGAACGATGAGGTGACACAGGCAGAAGCTGTGCGCATGGGACGGGAGGCAGTCTATCGCCTTACTGCAACTGAGAATCCAGAACTGATCTCCACACTCGGCTCCAGCTCTCTTCCCGGCATTTCCGGCTCTACAGTCCTCTCTCAGGGCAATGGCCTGGATATCCTCAACTCACTGCGAGAACAGGAGGCGGCGGCACGGGTAGCCTATGCCAGCGCGGAGACCAAGTATGGCTCCAAGAATCCTCATCTGGCTGACATCGCCAATCAGGTGAAGTCGATTCAAGACCAGATCAAGAACGAGATCGGCAAGATCAAGCAGCGGGCAAAGAACGATCTGGTTCTGGCACAGCAGAACGAGCAGTCAATGCGTTCTGCTTTTGAAGCGCAAAAGGTTGTGACCAGCAAGATGAACGACGATGTCGTGCAGTTGGGAGTTCTCATGGCGCAGGCGCGCTCCAGCCGTGAGTTATACGACATTCTCTACGCAAGGCTGCAGGAAGCCAATATCGATGCAGGAAACAGCGCAACCAACGTTACCGTCGCCGATCCCGCGCGTCCTCCGGGCGGATACTATATGCCCCAGCCGTTTTTGTTTATTGCTGCCGGTCTTTTTGGTGGTCTTCTATTGGGCGTCGGCCTGGCCTACCTGCTGGAAAGCCAGGATGATACCCTCGCCGATAGTTTCCAGGTAGAGAAAGTATCGAACTTGCCGGTTCTGGGCATGATTCCTTTTCAACGCGCGGAAGCCAAAGCGCGTGAAGGCAATCTAGTCGCGGAATCAAGTGCCTTCCTGGTAGCTCCAGAAAGCGCCACGGCAGAGTCCTTTCGCAGCCTGCGGTCGGGGCTGACGCTCTCCGGCGTTGGGCGCAAACTCAAGGTTCTATCCATTACCAGTGCACTGCCGGGAGAAGGCAAATCTTATACCGTATATAACTTGGGACTTGCCTTTGCCGCTACAGGCCTGAAGGTGCTCATCATCGATGCCGATCTTCGGCGTCCTCGCCAGCACGCTCTATTCCGCGCAGCGAGGGAAGAGGGATTGGCGGATGTTCTGGCTGGTCTGAAATCTTTCAGTGACGTACTGATGCCCCATCCCGTCGAGCCGAATCTATCCCTGATGTCCGCTGGCCGTCAATCCCCGCTCGCCTCAGAGCTTCTGGGAGCCGGTGATGTCGAAAAGATTCTTGAAGCCGCTCGAGAGCGCTTCGACCTGGTGCTGGTGGATAACCCGCCTGTTTTGCCGGTCGCCGACGCTATTATTGTTGGGACTTACTGCGATGGAACCATCGGCGTACTTCGCGCGGGGCGAACTTCTCGAAAGGCGTTGCGCCGCTTCGTACAGTCCCTTGCACGGAACCGCATTCATATCCTCGGCATCGTAATCGAAGCTGTGGATATGTCTGCAACTGAATATCGGAGCGTATATGGCTACAACGTGCAGAGTTATTATGGCCAAAAGTAGAATCACACGTCATCGCAGTCTATTGCTTCTGCTGGTTATTGCCTTGCTCCCAGCCATAATGACTGAGTCACTAAATGCCCAGGCGGCAGCCGGAAGTTCTACCTCCCCGGCTCTTCCGACAAGCGCGGCTTCCAGCGGCAGAGCGGGGGCGCAAAGCGGTCTGGGGCCGGTGATCGTTCCCGAAGACCTTTCCGAACTCCGCATCCAACCTGGTGACTTGCTTAGCATCAACGTCTATGAGACTCCAGAGTTATCTAATTCCTATCGCGTTGACCCGGCGGGTGATCTTACGATTCCTCTATGCGGCAAGGTAAATCTTCAAGGGTTAACGCTGCAAGAGGCCGCAACGCACCTCGAGGTGGCGCTCAAGGACCGCCAGATACTCGTCCAGCCGCAAGTGAATGTCGATGTGGTCCAATATGCCGGTCAGTATGTCACCGTGATAGGTGAAGTTGCAAGCCCTGGAAGAGTGGCCCTTATCGCCCCTACGAATCTCGGTGAAATTCTTGCCGAAGCCGGTGGCGTAACCGCAATTGCGGGCGCGCGCATTAAGATCCGCCACGGGGCCGATGACACTGTGCCAGAGGTGGAGGTTCCTTATTCGCGCAGTCAGAGCACTCGGGAAACAGCCTCCATCGTTGTCCGGCCAGGCGACACGGTCATCGTTCCGCGCGCCGGCATCGTTTATGTTCTGGGTGCGGTCGCCAGGCCCGGCGGCTACGTGATGCAAGAGGATGGGAAACTGAATGTCGCCCAAGCTTTGGCGCTCAGCGGAGGAACCGTTCCGCAGGCCAATACCGGCGGTCTGCGAGTGATTCGCCGCAATCCGGACGGAACAGTTCTTGATTTTCCGCTTTCCTATGATGCCATCGCCAAAGGAAAGCAGACGCCACTCATATTGCAGGCGCAGGACATTGTTTATGTGCCCATGAGCAAGATCAAAGCCACCCTTACCTCCACGATGGGGATTCTATCAGCCGTAACAACAGACACTATCATTTATCACTAACCAGGCGCGCGCTTCCGTTACCGGGAATCCAGACCGAGGGCGGCATAAGTCATAATCGGTGTGCGATCGGGGGTGGGATGGGCGCGGAAGCAACACATTGGGAGCGACTCCGGAGTAGCTTGCTTCTGCTCTTGACCGGGCGGGAAATTTGGGCGCTGACAGACCAGTCTATTGTTAGCGCAACCAACTTTCTGACCGCCGTCATGCTCGCCCGCTTCATGGGTCTCCGCGAGTTCGGAGTCTTTACCCTGGCTTGGATGTCTGTGCTGTTTGTAAACAGCCTCCAAACCGCGCTCATCGTCGCACCAATGATGAGCATTGGACCCAAACAACAAGAAAAGGACAGGCCTTCCTATTTCGGTACAGTTGTCTTCCAGGAGCTGGTATTTGTTTCCCTCTGTTTTGTTCTAGTATTTGTAGCACTGAAACTTTCCGATAGCGTCTTCCCACACAAAAACCTGCAGCAACTCGCGCTGCCCCTCGCCGTTTCTGCATTTGCTTATCAAATGCAAGACTTTCTCCGGCGTTATTTCTTTGTCACACGCCACAGTCGCCGCGCGCTGGCAGATGACGCTCTCAGTTACCTAACTCAACTGCCCATTCTGTTGATGCTTCACCATGCCGGACAACTAAACAGTGCGACTGCCCTATGGGCCATGGCCGGAACCTCGCTTATCGGGCTCGTGCCCGGATGGTTTTGGATGGAACCGCTCAAACTCAGCGGAGAGAGCATCAAGGCTATCTCGCAGCGTCACTGGAAAGTCTCCCGTTGGCTCGGCGCATCGGCCATGCTGCAATGGACGTCAAGCAATCTTTTCCTGATTTCGGCACCGCTCTGTTACGGAGCGGCGGCCGCAGGCGCTCTCAAGGCTTCACAGAACCTGATGGGAGTTACCCATATCTGGTTTCAAGGACTCGAAAATGTTGTTCCCGCCGAGACAGCCCGCCGCCTTCATGATGGCGGAGTTCATTCCATGCTTGCCTATACCCGATCCATCCTGGTGAAGTGGGGCGGCATGACACTGTTATTCGCAATCGTCATGGCGGTCGCGCCAGGTTTCTGGTTGAAGTTAGCCTATGGCCAGGAGATGGTTCACTACGGATATATCCTGCGGCTTTTTGCCTTGCAGTATGTCATCGTTTTTATGGGGGGCCCGCTGCGTGCCGGCTTGCAAGCCTTGGAGTTCACGGTACCTGTCTTCTGGTCTTACCTGGCAATGACTGCCCTGGCCTTTTCCTTTGCGGTTCCCTTGGCTAAGTGGCTGGGGATCAGTGGTTCGCTGTTGGGGCTGATTGGCGCGCAGGTTTTGTTCCAAAGCATCGTCGCCGTTTCCTTGCTGGTGAAATCACGACGAGTGGCGCGAATGCCGCGCCTGGATTCTGCTGGGGCACGTTGATGCGCATTGTTCACAGCTTGCAGGGCAACGCGAATCCCGAGACCCTCGGCGGCGTAAATAGGGTTGTTCACTGGATGGCAACTTAACAAACGCGCCAGGGACAGGGCGGCTATACTCCTGGGATTTTACGAAGAAACCTTGGAAGAAGTGAGTCTACATTGCTCTTCGCGAGGCGAGTTATTTATGCGGCGCCGCATGGGTTTAGGCAATTGGCGCAACTGAGATTCAATATGTTTTGCGACTCGCGCTGGCAACTCCTGCCGCCCTGGTTCTCAACTATCATGAGTCCAACTACGACATAAAGTATTTATGCGCTGAACTCCCATGCTTCAGGCGGTCCATAACAAAAAATGATCTTGTGCCGCAAGGAATGAACTCGCTAGGCGTCGATTATATAAGTCTCCAAATCTGCAATGTTATCTCACAGCGAGTGTTGTCATATCATAGGAGTGCATTGATGCTGATCTCGATTGTAATGCCGGCATACAACGCTGAGCGCTTCCTCGCGGAAGCTATCAAAAGTGTGCTTGCGCAAACTTGGATAGATTTTGAGTTAATAATATTGGACGATGGATCGGAGGACCACACTCGGGAAATAGCGCTGAGATATGCCCAGCTGGACTCGCGCGTGCGCGTGAAATCGCATGCGAACATTGGAGTTGCGGCAACGCTGAATCAGGGGATGGCCCTGGCCGCAAGCGAGTGGGTCGTCGTGATGCACGCGGACGACGTGATGATGCCTAACCGCCTTGAATGTCAATTGGCTTTCGTGACGGCGCATCCCGAATTGGCCGTGGCCAGCAGTTGGATCAAGCACATTGACAGCGAGGGAAGAGTTATCGGGAAGGGTGAATCTCCGTTGGTAACGCATGAAGCTGTTAGGAAATTATTCGTGGCTAATGAGTTGGTCGGGTTTAGTCATCCGGCGGCGATCCTGCGCAAAAGCGCCGTACTCGCTGTCGGCGGCTATAGTCGGCAGTTGCGCGTGAACGAGGACATCGACCTTTGGAATCGAATGTTGGAGCACGGATACAAGATTCTTGTGCAGCCAGAGTACTTGCTCAAGTATCGCATTCACGGTAGTTCTGCCTCGATAGCGAAGGCGAGACTTATTCTTCAGCAACTGCGTTGGATCAAGGAGTGCATGTTACGCAGGCGTAGTGGTCAGGCGGAGCTATCCTGGGAAGACTATCTTCGTTTTCGCCGGACACTGCCATGGCGAGTGCGAGCCAATGCCACGCGCAAGGACTTGGCCAAGGTACTCTATAAGGCTGCAACCTATCACTTTGCCCAGCGCAGGTATTATCTGGTCGCACCTACAGTTATTGCAGCAGTCATTTTACAACCGGGCTATACAATCCCACAGATCGCAGCAAAGATGGTGTTGCGTCGTTCGTGACGGGCAGTCTTCGGGATCGGCATTTAGCCAGTTTTGGAAATGAATTATGCGAATGAGTATGCAGGAATCTATACCCGCTTCTTCCTTCAAGGAATCGCGGACTCTATCCTTCGGCGAGTTTTTCGCGTTGCTTTTACAAGCACTTGCCTCCGAGGGAGTACGTCCCTGCATTCTGCGGAACTATCAGGAGTTCCCCGACAAGAATATAGGCAACGATATTGATTTTCTGATTCGCTCCTCCGAGTTACCGCTTGCCATGCGGGCACTTCAATCCATTCAGGGCATACGGATCATCGGATATTCCGAGCGATACCATGTGGCCATGGTCTTTTTGGAAGGCGTCTCTCCAGCTCCGGGACTTCGCACTTTGCAGGTCGATTTTATCAAGAACCTCACATGGAAAGGCTTGCCATTCCTGGAGACGGATGTTGTATTAAAGTCAGCGATTGTGCGGCAGGCCCGCGAGTTAGAATTTTTTGTGCCTTCGCCGGTTCATGAGGCTATCAGTTCTTTGTTTTCCAGTTTGTTGGTCGGTGGATGGCTGAAAGAAAAGTACTTTACCCAGGTGCAACATACATTCGTAAACGCTCGTTCCGAGGTGATTGCCGCCCTTTTACCGCAATTCAAGTCGAAAGTTGCCACAGAATTGGTGGATGCCGTGATCAGCGGTGATCGGCAAACGATACTAGGCTGCATAAGAAACCTGCGTCTTGCATTGAGCCAGCAAAGTTTGTTGCATAGGCCGGTGCGCAGCGTTCTCGCAATTGTCCGCTACGCTGCGAATGTAATCGCGATTCGCCACTCGCCAAAGACTTTGGAAACCGTATGCGTCATGGTCGTGGGTAACCCTGGTAAGCCAACCATTGTCGATAACCTATTACCTCTGCTCAAATCTTCGGCGGCCGTGGTGGAGAAGCGCCATTTTAAGCCGCGCTTGTTTTTTGCGCGTGGATCGCAGGAGATAACTCCAGGTGCTGATCTTCGAACACAAACTCCTGAAGGCATCTTCGTCTCCATGGCGAAAGTTGTGGCGTGGATGCTAGACGGATGGCTAAGCCAATTCATGAGGCAAAAGAGCCTCACGCTTCGTATTTGTCATTACTATAGCGATGGCCTATTGATTGACCCCCAAGGGTCCAGTCATGGCGGACCGGTGTGGTTTGCGAAGCTTGTTGGAAAGCTACTTCCATCCCCAGATCTTTTGATATTACTGGACACGACATCCGAAACGATGCAGGCGGGGAAGCCAAAGTTATTGCCCACGGGAACTTCTCGGCAAATCGGTGCCTACCGTTCCTTCGTGAAGACCAGAAAAAGATTTGTCATCCTGGACGCGAGCAAACCGGCCGTCAGTGTCACTGAAGAAGCCTATGCCGCTATTATTGATATGCTCACTCAGCGCACAGATAGACAACTCAAGAAGCTATTTTAAGCCTTGCCTTTCACGTGTCTCCGCGCAAGCCCTCGACTTCGTCAGTTAGTCTTTTTGAGTTGGTAATTTGGCCGTATATTAACCGCTGCGCGGTATAGTGCACTTTTCGATTTCAGGAGTATTTCACACTGAGAATAGCCATTCTAGGTCCCGATGGCGCTGGTAAAAGCTCCGTCATTCAGGGGTTGATAGAAACGTTGGATAGAGCGCGGCACGTCGTGAAGATGCGCCATCTAAAGCCGAAGATTGTCATGACGCGGCAAGTCGGACCCGTAACGATCGTCACCAATCCTCACGGTAAACCGCCTCGTTCGGCATTGACTTCAATCGCAAAGATAATTGTTTGGCTCATGGAAGAGTGGTGCTCATTCTTATTTCAGGAGCCGAAGAAAACGTTGCTAATCTGCGACCGCTACTATCATGATCTGCTGGTTGACCCGCAGCGCTATCGATACGGAGCGCCAATGTGGATAGCCCGACTCATTGGCAACCTTATGCCGCAACCTGAACTATGGGTATTATTGGATGCCCCTTCTGAAATTCTTCAGTCTCGCAAGCAAGAAGTTTCTGCTGAAGAGTCCGCACGGCAACGCCAGGCATACTCGGCTTTCGCTCGCGCACAGAGAAGCCATGTTATCGTGGATGCTTCGCAATCGCTGAACAAGGTGGTTGAGGATGTCGGTCATGCCATTACCGGGATGATGATCGCAGGCAATCGTGAATGAAGTAAGCCGATTCTACGATGCGCAGAACCAACTCCGCGGAACCCATGTTGCGCTGCGCTGGAATGGACGGATGCGCTATGCCGTCCCATGCGAGCCTGCGGCGCAGAAAGCCTGTTGGAAGATTTTTCAACCCGGGCGGCTAGAGTTACCCTTGCGCGCAATGGCGTCTCTTCCGCGTCTTTGCGGCGCAATCAACTGCGTGGAATCCGAAACTCTAGTTTCCATCAGAAAGACGATCGGTTATGAAGCTGGATTCTCCTGTTGTCGCACCGGAGCTCCCGGTCCATGGTCAAAGGACACCATTCTCCTGCTGGATGATAGAACGGTCACGCCCCTTTGTATTGTCAAGGGAGGCGCGGGAGAAGCGGTGGGCTCGCTTCTTCGGAACGAAGCTAACTGGTTACAAAGCTTGCAGGCCCAAGCATCGCTGGGTGAACATGTTCCCAGACTGATTGGCTATCATCAGGCCGCTGACTTATCATTCGTAGCAGAATGTCCACTGCCGGGTAGACGCGACGATAGCTTTGGAAAATTGCATTCAGTGTTTTTACGAAAACTTCAAGATTTTTCCCGCCAGACCATGCGCCTTGAAGAGTCCAGGCTTTACCTCAATCTGTGTGCGCGATTAAAGGGTTTAAATGGACGGCTTTCACCGGCATGGTCAGACCGTCTCGACAAAGGAATGAGACAAATCGAGAAAACGCTCTCAGGGCCACCAATTCTTCTGGTGGCGGCGCACAACGATTTTACCGTATGGAATATTCGAGTAGAGAGTGGCATCGCCAGAGTTTTCGATTGGGAATACGCAGACCATGGACAGTTCCCCTTGTTTGACCCTCTTCATTTTGCGCTTATGCCAATGGCATTAAGAAACAGCTCGACAATCAAGATGGTTCAAAGTATGCGCAATACAATACAACTCTGTCGTCAGTGGCTTGGCGAGGAGTCTTGTTATGAAGGACAAACCCAAGCTCTGGCCTATCTGATGAATCTTTGTACTCTCTATCTTTCTTCAATGAAGGGAAAATACGACTTTAATCCGGTTCTTGACGGATACGCCAACATCATCGACCACCTATGCTTTTCGCGAAAGAGTGTCATGGAAACACGGCACTTATCCTGCATCTTGATATAAATGAGAGGCCAGAACAGGTGAACTGCATTCGATGGATTCTCACCTGGATTGTCGGTCTTTTATTTCGACAAGCGCTGGTAATTGTTCGCCTCATGCGCATACTTGAATTGGAATCGAAAAGTCATGCAAGGTTTGCAAACGCGCATCAATGATATACAATCCATGCTGTTTGAGTTTAATCTCGGTTCGAGCCAAGCAGCTAGCGGCGGTGGGAGAATAGGATGAGAAACAAACTGATCGCAGTAACCGGCGCGGGTGGATTCATCGGAGGGAATCTGGTGGCGTCGCTTCGCCAGAAGGGTTATACCAGAATCCGCGCTGTCGATGTGAAGCCGCTGGAGAACTGGTATCAAAAATTCGAAGATGTTGAAAATCTCTCCCTCGATCTGAATGAGAAAGATAACTGCGAGATTGCGGCAAGAGACGCTGCGGGGATCTACAATCTCGCCGCAAATATGGGCGGCATGGGATTCATTGAGAACAACAAAGCTTTGTGCATGCTTTCAGTGCTGATTAATACGCATATGTTAATGGCGGCGCGAAAATATGGCGTCGAGCGATACTTCTATTCCTCCTCGGCTTGCGTCTACAACGGAGATATCCAGCATACCTCGGATGATGGCGACCGATTTGTGCCACCGGCGCTGAAGGAATCGGATGCCTATCCCGCCCTCGCCGAAGATGGTTATGGTTGGGAAAAGTTGTTCTCTGAGCGAATGTGCCGACACTTCACGGAGGACTTCGGTTTGTATACGCGTGTGGCGCGTTTCCACAATGTGTATGGCCCTTGGGGGACTTGGTTTGGCGGCCGCGAGAAAGCTCCGGCTGCTATTTGCAGAAAAGTGATCGAGGCCAAGTTGACAGGTTGTCACGAGATTGAGATATGGGGAAATGGTCACCAGACCCGCTCATTCATGTTTATTGACGACTGTGTGAAAGGTATCGACTTGATTCTGAACTCCAACATTATCGAGCCTCTTAATCTTGGATCGAGTGAGGCCGTCAGCATCAATCAGTTGGTCGATATTGTCGAGGATATTGCTGGAATCAAGCTGGAGCGCAAGTATAATCTGGATGCGCCCAAAGGCGTGAATGGCAGAAACAGCGATAATACACTGATTCAGAAGTATCTTGGGTGGCAGCCCAGCATCACGTTGCGGCATGGTTTAGAAAAAACATACGCGTGGATCGAACAGCAATACCAACTGCGGGCAAGTGGCGCGGAAGGGGTAGTCCGCGAGATTGAAGAATGATATTCGTAACTGGATGCGTTGAATGCTATTTTGCGTCCGCTCTTTGTAAACTAGCTGGCTGACTCCCATATGCGTTGGTCAACTTAATGTCGAGACTGAATTCTTCAATCGACGAGTCACTCATTTTTGTGTTGGCAGCATTGTGAGTGTTCAAGAGAATAGCCCCATAGGAAGAACAGAATGCCCACTCGCATTTCGATCATCACCCCCACTCGCAATATGGCGCACTTCTTGGAACCGTGCATACTGAGCAATCTGCAGCAATGCTACCCGAATCTCGAGCACATCATCGTCGACGGCGCTTCGACTGACAATACGCTTGAGATTGTTGGCCGCTATCCGCATCTTCGCTCGGTTTCCGAACCGGATCATGGGTTGTCAGACGCCTTGAATAAAGGTATCCGGATGGCGACGGGGGAAATAATCGGCTGGTGCAATGCAGATGACTTATACTTGCCCGGAACGCTGACAGTGATCAATGAGTTTTTCGAAAAGCATCCTGATATTGATCTCGTGTATGGCGATTATAGGGAAACTGACGAGACAGGAAAGTCGCTCCGCATCATTCGCGAGACGCATTTTTCGCCGGCCGTCTTCCGCTGGCTGCACATAAATACCATTCCCACGCCTGCGGCTTTCTGGCGGCGGCGAATTCATGATGATGATCTATGGTACGAGGATAAGATGCGCTTTGCCATGGATTACGATTTCTTGAGAAGAGTATTCGCGAAAGGATATAAATTTCAGCACGTTAGTATTTTATTCTGCGATTTCCGGCGCCACATCGGCTCATTGACCGCTGCGGGGGGGCAGTTACGCGAACATGAACTGATTGTCAGGCGCGATGCGAATGCTATCTGGAAGAAGTTTGGAGTCGCATTCCCAGCAATTAGGTATTGTTTTCTGGTGGCTGTTCGCGCTGCAAGAACGGCGGAGAAATGCTTCAAGGGCGTTTACTTCGAGTTAGCAAGGAAGTAAGTAAGTAAGTCAAAGTTGCTTGGAGACTTGATTGCAGCCGCTAGTGATCAGACTGTATGATTTCATAATTGCTTCTGGACCCGCGAGCGCAGAAGCCCGCACCAGCGCCACATTCCGGCAACCACAAAACTGCGAGGTCTCGATACCGAGCGATGGAGCTCGCAGGTACTCGGAGAACGCATGAGAGTCTTGTTATCGGCTTACGCGTGCGAACCAAATCGAGGCTCAGAGTCGGAGACCGGTTGGCAGAGGGCTCTGCATATGCTGGCACATGCCGATGAGGTGTGGGTGATCACGCGCGCCAACAATAAGCTCGTTATAGAATCGCACCCATTGAGCCAAACTGCGGAGCTACACTTTATCTATTATGATCTTCCTCGGTGGGCAGTAAGACTCAAAAAGAAGTTCTGGTTTCCTCGCCTCTACTTTGCTCTTTGGCAGTGGGGAGCATACCGCATGGCTGCCAAGTTTCATCATGAAAAGCCCTTTGATTGTGTCTACCATGCGACCTTTGCAGGAATACTTTCAGGTTCATTTATGGGGCGTCTTGGAATTCCGTTTATTATAGGACCGATCGGTGGAGGCGAGCGAGCGCCATTCCGCCTGCGCCGCAGCATGTCAATTCGCAGCCAGCTTTCGGAGTTGTTGCGAGACTTCGGAATATTATTGCAGCGCTATAGCCCCCTGACGCTTTCCGCGTTCGCTGCAGCCGAAAGAATATACGTGACAACACCTGAAAGTATGCGGCTCGTTTTGCCTAGGTGGCACAAAAAGACGAGTGTGCAGTTGAGTTTTGGAATTTGCCGAGAAACTTCCCCGCATTATGAAAGGGAGTTATTCGATACTCCCCGATTCGTGTTTGTCGGACGATTGATTCATTGGAAAGGTGCGCATTTTGCGATCAGGGCACTTGCCGAAGCCAGAAAAAAAGTTCCGGCTGCGACTCTCACTCTTTTTACCGGTGGACCAGATGAACAGTGGTTACGGAATATTGCGAATCAAGCTGGTGTGGTGGATGCGGTCGAGTTTGCTGGTCATGTTCCTTCCAGGCAGCAGTTAATGGATTCGCTCAGCAACTATACCGCGCTCGTCTTTCCGAGCCTTCATGACTCCGGCGGAATGGTTGTCCTTGAAGCACTCTCAAAGGGCCTTCCTGCGGTCTGTTTGGATCTTGGAGGCCCCGGAGTGATAGTCAATGAGTCATGTGGTATTGTTATCCCAACCTTTCGTGCTAAAGAGGAAGAGATAGTGACTCGCATCGCAAATGCCATGATTTCTCTGGCAATCATGTCTGCCAAAGAATCGGCGCGCCTCTCAATAGGGGCGGTTACCAGGGCAAACGAGTTGTCGTGGGTCAGTTTAACCGAACGCATCGCCAGAGCCTAGCGTGGACTTCGCGGTTTCAGCGAAGATTTGCTTCTATTTGCAAAGCACCTTATTGCAATTACTTTTGAAGTGCCGGCAAGAATGATTGCGTTTCCCCATGACTATTAAGGTAACCATCCTTCAGAAAAGTGATCCATGCGAATTCTGGTAGCTCATAACCGATATCAGTTTAGTGGCGGAGAAGATGCGGTCGTTCGCGATGAAATAAAACTCCTTCGAAAGCACGGTCATATCGTTGAGTTATTAGAGCAGGATAATGACGCAATACATAGCATATACAGCAAGCTTATCGCGTCCTCATCTATTTTTTATTCGACGCATTCTCGAAAGCGAATGAAAGAGGCCATTGGCGATATTCGGCCGGAGATAATTCATGTGCATAATTGGTTTCCGATGCTTTCGCCTTCGATTTTTGTCGAAGCTGACACGTCGAATATCCCTATCGTGCAAACCTTGCATAACTTCAGAATGATTTGCGCAAATGCTTTACTATATCGCGATGGTGCAGTATGCACAGACTGTGTAGGTAAGTTGTTTCCGGTCGATGCCATTGTTCACGGGTGTTATCGGAACAGCCGTGCGGGCAGTGCTATTGTTGCTGCGGCGTTTGCATATCATCGTCTGGCGCACACCTGGGACGGCGTGGACCAGTTTATTGCTATCTCCGGTTTTGAGCGCGAGATTTTGATTAGTGGGGGCTTACCAGCGGAAAGGGTCGCGGTGAAGCCGAACTTTGTTGGTTCAGAGATCGGGAAGTCCGATGGAAAGACGGAAGATGCGGCACTGTTTGCAGGTCGGCTTTCGCCGGAAAAGGGAATTCGGACGATGCTTTCAGCATGGAATTCAGGCAGAATTTCGTTTCGCCTGAAAATTGTCGGCGACGGCCCCTTGAAAGAAGAAGTAACAGCATTCGCGGCCAAAAACTCGCAGGTGGAATACCTTGGTTTTCAAACTCCAGAAGCGGTGTATAGCGAGATGGCAAGGGCGAGGTTTCTAGTTTTTCCATCAGAGTGGTATGAGACCTTTGGCCGCACTGTCATTGAAGCATTTTCTCAAGGCACGCCGGTTCTTGCGGCCGACCTTGGAGGCGTGCGTGAGTTAGTAAGTGAAGGCGTGACGGGCTATTGCTTTCCGCCGGGAGATGTTAACACGCTCGTAGAAAAAACTCTTTGCTTTTCTGCGAGTGAAGAATATAAGCGGATGCGTCTTAATTGCCGCAGTCTGTTTCTAAGCAAGTATACTGCGGAAGTTAATTACACTCTATTGGAAGAGATTTATGCTAAAGCAATCTCAATTCGAAATCTACGCCGAAAAACTGCCTGATGGATGCGGGCGCAGATGCGGGAATTGGACGAGGGAATCCTTTCATCGAGAAGCAGCCATCAACCGGCCTTTCGTGCGATCCCACTTCGAACTGCAAAACCTTGCTATAACCGCAACGGCACCGCATAGGCTGAATAATCCCGCCTGCCGCCAGGCCGGGACCAACACTCTTTCAACATTGAGAAATCGCACTATCGCCAGTCGTCACTGGTGTTCATCAAGCCCTCGCTTATTGCGGCGTCGAAACCTGTGTGCTTTTTGACAAAGATCTCGCTGAAGACGCGGTCCTGACGAAGGAGAATCGCCTGTAAACGAACCATCTCGAGCAATGCCAGAAACATGGCGATAAGTGCACGCTCGGAGTGAGTGTGGCTCAAAAGTCGACGCAGAGCTATGGGTTTGTCCTCCATGGTAAGGCGGCGCCCTAGAAACTGAATCATCTGGCCGACTGTAACTGAGTCTTCCTCTACATTGAATGCTGGCCGCGAGCGGGCACGCTCTAAAATATCGCGAAATATGCGAACCAAATCGACCGTATCGGCGGCAATGTCCGGCTCGGCGGCCTCGTCATCTTTGAACTCGCGAGCGCCGGGGTTGGACCAGGTGGCAGCCTCGAGCACTTGCTTTTGTTGCAGCATCTGCGCAGCGTTCTTGAAGCGCTCGTGCTCTAGCAGGCGTTCGACTAGTTCCCTTCGAGGATCCTCGGCGGCGTCTTCCGGGCCGGAGTCAGCACGCGGCAGTAGCATCCTGCTCTTGATGTGAATTAGAAGCGAAGCCGTGTAGATAAAATCGCCGGCCACGTCCACGTCGCTGGCTTTGAGCTGGTTAACGTAGGCCAGAAACTGGGCGGTGAGCCGTGCGATGGGGATGTCGTAAATGTCGATGTCCTGCTTGCGGATCAGATCTAGCAGCAGATCGAGTGGGCCATCATAGACCCGACCTACAATGACAGAAAACGGAGATTGCTCGCTGCTTTCGTCCAGCTTTTTTTGCCGCGCGGCCAGCTTCGCGGCGGTCTTTTCATCTAGTTTTTCTTCGGCTATCTCCTCGGCGGTGGGCTGTGGAGAAAGCACTAGCAAGTTGTCAGGAACACTGCGCTCAACGGACTTGCTTTCGGTGCCTGGAGTTAGCTCGTGAGATGCCTCCGATTGCGCAACGGACGAAGGAATGGAAGGCGGGAAAGAAGGCAAGTCGGCGGCCAGAACGGCCTGCTCGATGGCGGAACCTGAACATGGTTCAGGATTGAGTTCCGGTTCGGAGTCCACGATTGGATCCTCGAATGTAGGCGGCTCCGCAACAACCTCTGGCTCCATTTCGGTCTCCGCAGCGGCCGCGCCAGGCCCGTTCTCACTCGGATCCAGAACTGCTTCTCTCTGAAACTCGGTTTCCGCCGTTTCTTCAATGATCACGGCGGCGACTTCCCCAGCTGGTTTTGCATTTTCAATCGGCTCCCGGCCTGACTCGGTCGTCTCTTCTGCTTCCGTAGCCTGCGCAACTTCTGCCGCGTCCTCCGCAACGGACTCGATGGTGTCAGCCGGCTCAGTGGAAGTCTCGGGCACGGCTTCCAACTCCGGTTCTGAGGAGACGACAAATACGGATTCCGGCACCGAAATGGTTTGGGTTTCGAGCGCTGGTTTTGCACTGTGCTCTAGCTCAACTTGCACAATGTTCTCGGCAAATTCAACCACCTTCGGCAGAGATTCAATCACGGCCTCCACTTCCGCCGTCTTGGCATCATCTGGCTCGGCTTCCGCTGCGGCTTTCTCGTCTGCCACCACTGCGGCTTCAGGTTCAGTCTCCAAGATCGACTCAGTAACTCCAACCGGCGGGGTAATCTCCTCAATTACGGATTCCGGCGCGACTACCACCTCAGGCTCGGGATCGACCTCAAGCTCATTCGCTGGGCGCGGAATGGATTCTGTCTCAGCTTCGGGCTCGGACGAGCAGGTCGGCGCTTCTACCCCAACAACTGCTTGCACGGGATCAACGCGGGATTCCACCTCCGCCATATGTTCTTCGGAGAATCCGCTCTCAGTTGCGCCTTTTTCTGAAGCCTCCTCAACCCCGTCAGTGATCGCATCGATAAAGACCGCATCTTCCATCGCCTGTCCTGGGGAGGAGACCAAATCAGCCACTTCCGCGGAGTCGCGCGCAAACTTGCTTTCACTGAAAGGCTCGGGCGAAAAATCCCGCTCGGAGTCCGGCAAGAGTTGCACCGCGGGATCAGCCGCGATCTCCTCTGCAATAGCCTCTGTTTCGGGTTGGGGGGAGGGCTTGGTCAATGCGGCTTCTTCCGGACTTTCTTCCAAACTACCTGAAAACTTCGGTTCAGTGATGGGCTCGGACTTTGTGGGCCGCGCAAAAAGACCAAATCCAGAGCGAATTCCATCCAGTGCAATGTTCAGCGCCCTTCGCCACCACGGAACTGTCTTTTCTTCCACTTGCATTTCCTCAACGACTTACGCCACGGGCGCTTTTCCCTTGATCTCGCCAGGAAAAACGCGCTACGGAAGATCAAGAACTCGAAAAGAATCCTCCGAAAAGCATACCCTAGACGCTAGAGCCCGGCTTCATTTTGCTCCGTTACGGCAAGTGTTCCTGACACGTTCGCCGGCTGAAACTGTTTCGTTCGTAGGCTGTGATACACGCCCCGGCGCCGGTTGCCGATTGTCTCTGGCTCATTGGTTAGTCTCGCCCGTCAAAGTCATCTGCATGGCAGCGCGTACCTGTCGCATGGTTTGCTCCGCGCGCTCACGGGCACGGTTGGAGCCATCTTCAAGAATCTCTTTCACCTGCTGCTCTGAGAAACTGGCACGCTTGGTCTGAATAGGCTGCAAAATCTGCACCAATGCATCGGCAGCCCAGCCTTTGCACTCGATACAGCCAATCCCCGCCGAACGGCAGCCATCATAAACTTTGGCCAGCGTCTCCGGCGTCGAAAAAACCTTGTGTAGATCGCCCACCGGGCACTTGTCCGGGTCGCCTGGGTCGGTGCGCCGCACGCGTGCCGGGTCGGTCACCATCGTCTTCAGTTTCTGGCGCACCACCGGTTCGGGGTCGGTCAACTGAATCGTGTTGCCATAGCTCTTCGACATCTTGCGGCCGTCGGTGCCCGGTAGCTTTGGCGAAGGCGTAAGCAGCGCCTTTGGCTCGGGCAGAATGTCCACGTGAAGGTTCTCCACTCGCCCTATGTCCTTGTGTTCGCTAGAGCACGCCTTTGGATAGAATTGGTTAAACCGTCGCGCCACCTCGCGGGTCAGCTCCACATGGGCCTGCTGATCTTGCCCCACAGGCACAAAATCGGGCTGGTAAAGCAAAATATCCGAAGCCATCAGCAGCGGATAGCCGAGGAATCCGTAGGTGGTCAAATCTTTGCCGGTGAGGTTCTCCTGCTGCTCTTTATAGCTGGGGACGCGCTCCAGCCAACCGAGCGGCGTAATCATCCCCAGCAGCAGGCTAAGCTCCGCGTGCTGCGAGACCTTGCTCTGCAAAAAGAGCACGCTCTTGGCCGGATCGAGACCGGCGGCCAGAAAGTCCAGCGCCACTTCAATCGTGTTGGAGACGATGTTTGAGGTATCGGCGTAGTCGGTGGTAAGCGCGTGCCAGTCTGCGATGAAGAAGTAGCACTCGTACTGGGCAGAGTTTTGCAGCGTGACCCAGTTGGCCAAGGCGCCCATGTAGTTGCCCAGATGGAGCTTACCGGTGGGGCGCATACCGCTCAAAACGCGCGGACGGAAAGATGAAATTGCGGATTCAGGCATTTTGCGTATCGATTCCGGAATGAAGCTAGAAAATGCGCCGCCCTTCAGGCATCCGGGAAAAACGGCTCATTCCATTGTAGCGGGAGGTGCTGGTGGTCGCGGGCCAACTGACGAAGGCAATTACAGCAGGGCCGCGTCTTCAAGCATGAGCTTCGCCACGCATCTTTGCCATCGCCTTCTGAGCACTGGTCGCTGCAGAGCCGTCAGGGCTAAGCCGCAACGCTTCCTCGAATGCCGCCCGCGCCCTCTTCCATTCGCCCAGTGACCGCCATGCTTCTCCGGCAAAGTACTGCAATCCAGCCAAATCGCGTGCTCTCAGTCCACCGGACCCCGCGAATGCTTTCTGCAGCTGTGCTTCTGTATCATTGCGCCGCCCGCAAGCCGCCAGCGCCCACGCATACCGTCCAAGTCTCCTCACATAATCTGCGTTTTTTCCGTAAGCGGATGACTGTACATCTGGCGTTGCCAGCGCCAGTTCCATCAGTTCGCGCGCGCGTTCTGCGTCCTTCTTCTGACTCAGCAGGCAGGTCGCAAGGGCCACATGAAATCCCGCCGTTCGCTGTGGCACTTTCACCGCAGCTTCCAGCAGCTTCTGTGCCTCCGCTTCCAGTCCGTCGTTTTCCAATGCCAGCGCGTAGGTATAAATTCCCATACCTGTCAGCTTTGGTTGGCCTTGCTCATCAAAGGCAAAGGGCTTGATAAACGCTCGAGCCTCCGCGTACCGCCCAGCGTTGAAGAGGATCGATCCTTCCAATGGAGTTCCGTAACCCGGAATCCGCGAATATCGCCTGTCCATCTGGATTGCCCGATCAAATTCGCCCTGTCGCGAAAGCCCGTGAATCCACATCTTCAACTTGGTCAGCGCAACCGCCCCAAAGATCAGAATCCCAATCGGCGCAAGGAAAACAAGCGTCTTCACTTGCGATTGCACGTGAGAGGCCAGCACCACCATGACGATGGTGACGATACTAAAGATTGCAATCTTGGCGCCCAGTTTTCGCTGGCCCGGCGTTCTCGCCTCTGGCCCCGCAGCCATTCCTGCAATATCGGAGTGCGTGGTATTCTGCGCCGGCTTCGGGGATGCTTTCAACAGTACAAATAAAATCACCCCGAGAACCGTCGCGCTGATTGCGGTAATTCGCACCACTGTAGTAGGCGGAAGATTCCTCACTGCATGATGGATGCCGAAGATGATCGCTATCCCAATAAGGGCGACAGCGATGAATGTCTGTTGCCGGTCGTCCAGCCACGGCCCTTTCTCAGCGCCATAGCCTGTGCCCGGCTCAGCTTTTTGGTTTCTTCTGCGCCGAGTTGACGCTACCAACGCGCCCAAAAAAGTGAGGGCATCGAAGACAGGCCGAGCCGCGTGCGAGATCCACTCCGGATAACCCGGCCAGAGATACTTGAAGTAGTCCCCGCCAAAAAACGGGACCGTCACCAGAACATAGACCACGAAGAGCGTCGTTTTGACAACCGTCCAGCGTTTCTTCTTTGTCGCCTCGGAGGCTGGGGTGCTGGAGATGATCTTGGGGGTGGCGCGTTCTCCAGCCTCGCGTAATAGAAGCCCAATCCATATCAGAAAGAGGATTCCCGCTGCCCCTTCGATCAGAGTGGGCGCAACCTGCATCAAGCGATCATGGAAGATAGGCAGCGCGGGCAGCTTATGCGCGTCTTGCCGGCTGGCCAGCCAAATGGAAACGACGGTACCCGTCGCCGCAATGATGAATCGAGTGCCCCAACTCAACGGCAGCCATGAGGTCTTGCTGACGTTACTCTTACTTCCCGCGGTTGCCAGGGACATGGTCTTTCTCCCTTAGTGACCGAATTATATCCGCAACGGCCACCTTCTCGAGGGCCGTGTTTCGTCAACGCCAACAAGAGCTTCCTTGTCGCAAATCCTTACATATGGTCCAACGCGGAATAGGCCAGGTGCAGCACCGGGTTCATCACCGCGCCCAGCACAAACCGGGCCACCAGGATGAGCAGAATATAGCTCGCAATACCGGTGATGCGGTCGTAGACCTGCGCCACGCCATAAGGCAAAAATTGGCGCAAGACATGGCTGCCATCCAGCGGGGGAATCGGAATCAGGTTGAAGATACAGAGGGTGAGATTGAGCGACATAGCCAATTCGCAGAGCATTGCAAGAGCTTGCTGGGTGCCTGAGGGGCTGGCTCCCTCGGGCAGATGGCGTTCGGCAATGAGGATAACGGCCAGGCCGACAAAAGCAACCAGCGCCAGCAGCAGGTTCGAAGCCGGGCCAGCCAGGCTAACCAGCATATCGTCGCGTTTGAAGTTGCGGAAGTTGCGGCTGACGACCGGAACCGGCTTGGCCCATCCAAAAATATAGCGACCCAGATAGCCCAATCCAATCAGCGGTCCAAAGATCATCAGCGCGGGAATGAGCAGCGTGCCGACAGGGTCCACGTGATCCATCGGGTTGAGCGAGACGCGCCCCAGCATACGGGCTGTCTGATCGCCCAGGCGCGAGGCCGTCCAGGCGTGTGCGCTCTCATGCACGCTCAGCGAAAATAGAAGCAGAACGAACTCGGAAATAGCGATAACAAGGGCGCTGGATTGCAAATGGATTCTCCACGGGTTTAAGACTCAGGTTAGCATGGAGGGTCGAGGAGTTTCTCGCCGCTGAGTCGAGCCGCCTAGGGCAAACGCATCTTCTTCGATGCTTGCAGAAGATTACCTTCCCCAAGCGCACAATCGAAGAATGAAACATGACTACAGGCGCGGGCTTTCACTGACAACTGAAAACTGTCAACTGACAACTGTGTCCCCCCCACCCCCCCCTACAATATTTTTTATTCGTGCAGATTATTACGCCGCCGGAGAAGAAAACGAGACCGCAAAAGCGATGAATCCCCGCGTCCTTATTGAGCAAAACGCAGTTTCAGGCAAAATCGTCAATGTGCGCGAAAACGCACGCTTTGTACCGCTACGTGAGAAATGGCTT
>JBEKWJ010000059.1:0-26259 GCA_049513195.1 Occallatibacter sp. | reverse complement strand
GCGATTTTTGCAGCGTATATTGCAGCTCGTGGGAGCGGTAGGCGGGGTTCACGTTAACCAGCGCAACACCGGAGCGGGCGCAGCCCATGTGCATCATGACCCACTCGACGCAGTTGGTGGACCAGAGGCCGACGCGGTCCCCGTGACGGATGCCGAGCGACCAAAGCCCGCAGGCGACGCGATCAGCCGCGGCGCTCAACTCAGCCCAGGTGAGGCGCTTGCCCTGGTGGCAGGAAGCCACGGCTAGACGATCAGGAAAGCGGTCAGCGGTGCGATGGAGCAGGTCGCCGAGGGTCATATTGAGCAGCGGGCGGTCAGGACCGCGCGTGTGGCTCAGGGTGCAAAGTTTTTCTTCAACAGGCATGGTTATGTGTCGACTCGAACGGAAGTGTACACCCGCTTACCCTATCGTAAATTGTGACCTAGCTTACAATTCACGGGTGGTGGCGGCTTGGCCAACGTTTGGTTGCCGGTGTATCGAAATAAGACACTTGAAGAGCCGCTGGAGCGTCGGCTTGGAGGGGGTGACAAGCTCTCGTGCTTGGGATAGGCCGTCTGGCGTAGAATTGTGCTGCCTCCGGAATACGCTTACTGGAGTCGGGAAATCTCTCCCGGCCACGAGCCGATGCTGGAAAATTCTATTGCGCCACCAGGGATGGATTGAGATGAATCTACTTGCTCCCGTACTTGCCTTCCTGCCCGTAGCCTTGCCGGTTTTGATGGCGGGCGGGCTTGCTTTCACCGGCCACGCCCAGACCGTCACCGAGATCGGCGGACAAAAGGTTGTCACGCTGACCCGCACCGCCGTCAGCACCACCAAGCCGGAGTTCACCAGCATCACGCTCGCCCCCGGACGCGGCATGGAGATTATCCAGATCACCGCCAACTTCCCCGGCAAGGGCAACGTGAATGTGCTCGACCCGATCACTCTGGACGCGGCCAAGAAGATGCTGGATGTGGACGATGACGTCTTTGGCAACCTGGGCTACCGGCTGGGCTCGGTCTTTCTGGCTCCTTATCCAAATCGGATTCGCGGCAAACTCTCGGCTGACGGCAAAACTCTGACCACCGAGTGGCAGGGGCACACGCTTACCCTTCCGGCCAACAACATTGGCCACCTGCCCACCGCCGAGCGCCACGCCATGCACGGGCTCATTCTCAAAGCCAAAACCGACGAAATCAGCGTGAGGAAGTACGAAGGCGGCGAACAGGTTACAGGCGTGATTCATGGTGGCGACTTTGGCGGCCACTGGCTCTCGAAGACCGACCTGGTGGTGACCGTCACGCTCTTGGCGGATGCCGTGGATGCTACGATTGTGGCGCACAACGTGGGCAACGAAGCGGAGCCTTTCGCGCTGGCGTGGCATCCCTACTTCAACCTGCCCTCGGGCGACCGCACACAGGCCAGAGTGCGCATTCCGGCCTCGACTGCAGCCGAGGTGGATAACTACGACAATGTCTTCCCGACCGGCAAACTGCTGCCCGTGAAGGGAACCAAGTTTGACCTGAGCGCTCCGGGCGGCGTTGCCCTGGGCAACACCTACTTCGACGACAATTGGAGCCATCTGGATTGGAAAGACGGCGCGGTTACCGTCGAGGTCGTCGATCCGGCTGCTCACTATGGAGTGAAGATCGAAGGCCTGTCGCCAGAGATCAAGACGATCCAGATGTACGCGCCACCGAACAAGAGCTTCGTAGCCATCGAGCACCAGTACAACTTCGCTGATCCGTTCGGCAAAGAGTGGGGCAAGATGGACACCGAGATGGTCACACTGAAGCCCGGTGAGAGCACCAAATGGCATGTGCGGCTGCGGGTCTTTGTGCCCTAGCACAGTGGTCAGTGGACAACGAAACAGGCCGGGCTATCGCTCCGGCCTGTTTTGCTTTCGAGTGCGCTGCCAACAATATTGGGTCGGGCTTACGACGCTTCTTTTGCTTCAACGCGGAACTCTTCAGTCTTGAGCCCAGCACGCAACCGGCCCCGGAAGAAGATGCATTTTGAATTCCGGAATCGTGATCTCCACCGGAAAAGAAACTACTGAAGGATCGGTTTCATCGGGGCCGCTATAGCCAACGCATTTCGGCATGGGTTGCGGAAGAAGCCCGGTAGTGTGAAGTATCGTATTCCAGCATTCCGATTTCGTTTCCGGCAAGGAGCAATCGGCTTCGACCACGCGCGGATAGCGCATCACCAGGCTTTCGCCGATCCTGGCAAAGTGTATCTCCTCGATTTTTCCTTTCGCACTCAACCTTCTCTGATCTTCAAAAATCTTTTTTCTGGTTGAAGCCTCGAAGACGCCAAAAAGACAGCCGCGATCGGTGCAATCCGAGTCATCAATAAAGATAAAACTCCCTTTTACACCGCTGAAATATCTGCCTTGCCATTCAGGGACGACAATCTCGCTCTCGATGTGTTCGTGAGTACAAGGAGTTAGACGGGTGGAGTTTGGAATGATCGAAATCCAGTCGTCGCCCTTCTGCCCCCAATCGAGTTCCTTGACCATGAACCTCTGAAAAAGGTGGCAGCGAAGTTGACCATGGCGTTGCGTGGGTCCAGCGGGATAATAGGGAGATGCGCCCAGATCGATCACAATCTCTTTGGTCGCCCTGTCGAAGGATTCCTCTTGCTCTTGCGCGAATGCGGCAACGGTAAGGGGAGACCAAACACAAAATAATACGGCAAGCAGCCTGACGATAGACATCTTTCTGTCCATAATGATTCCTTGATCGCAATCTTACACCATTACCACAAATCGACAAGCGCGATAAGCTAGATTACTTTGACGACCTTGGAAATCCGCAGAAATTGCACTCTGCGCCGAGGCCGAAAACGTGTGAGCATTGCGGACATTTATAGGCTAGCACTCGGGAGGTCAGCGAGAAGACATATCCTGCGACGCAGACGGCCCATCCCAGCGCTAGAATTACGAATGTGGCGTTCTCGAGTGCTTTTCTAGCCAGAACTAGTAGAAGAATAATTGGCCCCATTGCAACGAAATACCAATATCGGCCCACAGATTTTTGTCTTCCAACCAGTTGTTGATAATCACTATAATCTTCCAGCGATTTAACATTTTCATCCAATCCAGACTGCCGAGCCCACTTAATCGGTTCCGGTAAGGTCACGTTTCGTCTTTGAACTTCGGCGTCCAATGCAGCCGCTGCTTCCGGTACAAGATCTCGTTTGTCCTCGAGGATTGCAGCGAGTTGGTCATCGGTTAAATGATCGTAATACTGACAAAAGGCAGTCTCGTCCATGATTCGTTCCGCTCGATCCGTTCGGCCGCTAAGGCGCAGTGGTGGTTTGTTGCGATTCATCAATACGTAACGCATCGTTAATGATCATCTTCACGTAGACATCATAGCGCAGGCCGCGATCGACGGCTTGCGCACGAACTTTGGCAACATCTCTGGAACCTAAACGAATTTTCGCAGCTGTCGAGTCGCCGATCACAACGATGGTGCAGGGGCCAACGTAGCCTTCGGTCAGTTTCTTCTCAAATGAGTCCGCAACTGCTTCTTCATTCGCTTCCCACCATGCGGTCTCTTCAGCTCGATTAGCAAATCTGGTTTTCTTTGATTTCTTCTGCATAATCGTCTCCCCAATACCCTATCGGCCAATCACTGACGCAGTTCAACCAGCGTAGCCCCCTGCCCGCCTTCGTTTTGCGGGGCTTCGGCTATGGTGGCTACGTGGGGATGGCCTTTGAGGAATTCGCGGACACCTCTACGCAGGATGCCTGCGCCATGGCCGTGGATGATGCGAACGCGAGGCAGGCCGGCCATGAATGCGCGATCTAAATACTTCTCCAACTCTTCGGTGGCTTCATCCACCGTACGGCCGATGAGGTTGATCTCCATGCGCATATCGTCGGTGTTGGCGCTGGTTATGGTGACTTGAATGTTCTTCTGCTTGCGGGCAGCGGCCAGAGGGTCGGCGCGCTCCGTTGATTGAGACTCGGACGCGCGCACGACTTCGGCAATGTCTTCGCGCTTGACGCGCATTTTGATGGGGCCGAGCGCTACTTCAAAAACATCTTTCTCAACTTCGCGCTGCACGACCGCAACCTTGTTCATTGATTTGAGGCGGACCTGGTCGCCAGCGGCGATATGCTTGACGATGTGCGGCTGGGCATTGTCATCGCCCTGATCCGCGCCGGTGCGATGGGCGACTACGGTCTGGTTGAAGCTCTCCTGAAACTCGCGCCGCAGGCGCAGAATGCGGCGTTCGGCTTCTTTAGAAAGCTTTTGCTGCCCGGCGCGATCTTCAATGGCGCGGACAGTTTCGCGCATTTGAAACTCGAAGTCTTTGAGCAGTGAGGCCAGCTTTGTTTCTAACTCGCGTGTGCGCTGGCGCAGTTCGACGTCGCCTTCGCGCGCAAGCTTGGCGCGTTGTTGATTGAGTGCATATTGTTCGACGCGAGCTGCTTTGCGATCTTCTTCAAGTTGCGTGAGTTCGTTGTGCAGCTTATCGAGAAAGCGTGCAATGTCCTGCTGCTGCGAACCCAATCTTTCGCGCGCGGCGGTGATGATGGCGGCGTTCAGGCCGAGGCGCTCGGCGGTTTGTATGCCAGCCGACGCGCCAGGAATTCCGAGGCGCAGTTGGTAGTTCGGCGCGAGCGTAAGTTCGTCCACGCCGGCCGCGGCGTTCAGTACGCCGTCGGTGTTTGCCGCGTAGACCTTGAGCGAAGTGTGATGCGTGGAGATGAGCGACCATGCGCCCGCCGTGAGAAAGTGGCTGGCGATTGCCACGGCCAGCGCCGCGCCCTCTTCAGGATCGGTGGAGGAACCTAACTCATCAAGCAGGACCAGCGAGCGCGGGCCGGCTAGGCGAGAGAGCCGGTCGAGGTTGGTGATGTGCGCGGAGAATGTGGAGAGTTCCGCCTCGATCGATTGCGCGTCGCCGATGTCGGCGAGGAACGCCGCGAATACGGGAAAGCTGGCTGCCGTGGCGGGCACGGGCAGACCGGCCTGGGCCATCATAGCCAAAAGCGCCGTGGTCTTGAGCGTGACAGTTTTGCCGCCAGTGTTGGGGCCGCTGATAATGAGTTGACTCTCGGCCGCGGTGAGTTCCAAAGTAAGCGGAACAACATGACCGCCTACAGCGCGAAGATGCCTTTCCAGCAACGGATGGCGAGCTGCTTCAAGGCGCAGAAGATCGGGCGCAATGGTGGGCGCGATGCAATCGTAGTCGCGTGCAAAGCGGCCGCGGGCTTGCAGGCTATCGACCAGCGCCAGAACGCGCGCGCCTTCGACCAGCGCCACTGCGTAGCCGCCGACCTGGCGAGTGAGCGCCATGAAGATGCGGTGAATCTCGGCCTGCTCTTCTTCAAGCAGTCGAACCAATTCGTTGTTCTGCTCGATGGTTTCGAGAGGCTCGACATAAACCGTCTGTCCAGACGAACTGGCGCCGTGAACCACTCCGCTGATGCGCCGCTTGAGCTCGGCGCGAACGGGAATCACAAAGCGATCGCCGCGAATCGTGATGAGCTCATCTTGAGTTGCGCTTTCGGATGCGAGCTTGCGCAGAGCGGCGCGCAGGCTCTCTTCGATGAGTCGCTGCTGGCGCTCCTGATCGCGGCGAATGCGGCCCAGTTCGGGCGAGGCATTGTCGGCCAGCGAGCCGTCGGGCTGAATAGTGCGCTCGATCGATTCCGCTAGCGGACGCAGGCTGCTTCCCGCAAGGGCAAGCGAAAGTTGAGAAAGTCCAGAGAGCTTGCCGACTAGCCGCGCCGGAGGTGATTGCAGCAGCGATTGCCAGGAGGCTACGTCGTTGGCCAGGCGAGCAATGGCCTGCAGCTCATTGGCTTCAAGCGCTGCACCGGGAATCTGCGCTTTGGCGGCGTGTTGTGTGGGATCGAAGAGGCCGCCGACGGGAATGGAAGTCTGCTCAGCAAGCAACAAGCGAAGCTCGCCGGTAAGCTGATGCTGGAGCGCGATCCACGCTTCGTCGGTCGATGGCTTCAAGTCGAGAATCGCATTGCGGCCCACGGGCGAAGCGGCAAAACCCGCGACCAGGGCCAACAGCGGCTCCCACTCCAGGGCGGCATAGTCGGCGTTCAATACCGGCGACGGGATGGGATCGAGAAGTGGCATTTTTTGTGCTAAAACAATCTTAACGGGCCTGGGCGTTTGTATTCTTGTGGCCAAAAAATCTCGAACTACTCTACCGCTTTATATATCCCTGGTCAGGCGCGACGAAGCTGGGGCAACCGCGGTGATTGCGCTAAGAGGATGAGGTTGACGCTGGCGTTGTTGCGGCTGCGGCTGCAACGGCGGGGCAAGCGTCGCAGCTTCCTGCGCAAGAGGGTTTGGCTTCAGACGCTGCCGCAGCGGGGGCTGATTCGGCCGTGGCGCTCTTACCTGAGTAGTCGTTCACATAAAACCCAGAGCCCTTGAAGTGCAGGCCTGGCGCGGTGAGCGGGCGCTCCAGCACGCCCTGGCACTTGGGGCAGATGAGCTCCGGTTTGGACTTGAAGTGCTGAATTTTCTCGAAACGGTGGCCGCACTGAGTGCAGCGATACGCATACAAAGGCAAGGTTTTCAACTCTCCTGGAAATGATCCACTCCTTGCATTGTATCGAAAAGGGCGAAAATTAACTGCAAAAGCATCTAAGGTCGCTGACGGCACTTGTGCCCACCGGTCTTGACGGCTCCCACCCTGGCGACAAAAACAAAAACGTCGCGAGGGTGGGATACCCAGACCAGACTGGGCTATTGCACCGTGAACGAAACCGACCCGGAGAGATTCTCCCAGGCCAGCGAGAGTGAGCCCTTGTTGCCGCCCATGTCATTCAGCGTGTACTTCAGGTTCTCGACCAGCGCTGGCGGCTTCTCCATGGACATCGTCACGCGGCCCAGATCCTGCGACTTGTCGTACACCGTTCCCCACTGGCCGGTTTGCTTGTTGACGATAAGCACCCAGCTAGCCGGGTCAGAGAGATCGACATAAAGCGTGTAGTCGCCCTTCGGCACGGTGAGATCGCCGAGGGTCAGGTCGGCGTCGGTGTGGAATTTGGTGGCGGCATTGGCTCCGGCGCGCCAGACGGGGTAACTGGGATCATGGCCAATCTGCCCGTCCTTGCCAAAGAGCTTGCCCGCGCGGCCTTTGACTCCCGGCGAGTTGTAGGTGATGGTGATGGCTTTGCCGGCGATAGTCACCGACGCGTTGGCCGCTGGGCTAGCCGGTGGCTTTTGCTGGGCAGACAGGCCAAGCGTGGCAGCGACCAGCAGGCCCGTACAAATCAAAAGACGTTTCATGGTGATCTTCTCCTCGGGGAAAGTATTCTTGCGGAGCGCTGAGGCCCCGACGCAACGATTGTCGCACCGGCCGGTCCTCAAAGGGAAACGAAATCCAGGAAAATGGGACGATCCGGCTGGGCTGGCGGGACACTTGGCCCTCCGCTCGACTATAGTGACCAGCGAGGCAATTTTCGGAAGGAGCACGTCTTTGCCGCTTCGTCTTCGTATTTCTTTCTTGCTTTCTGTCCTGCTTTTTGCCAATTGTTTTGGAATATTGCGGGCGCAACACGCCGGCAATAGCAATGCCAACTATCAGCAATTGCGGAGCTTGATGCCGGGCGACGACGTCATTACTGTCAACAACCTCGAACTTCGCCGGGATGCGGCCACATTCACCTTCCGCAGTGGGAGCTTTGCCTTTTATGGCCAGGTGAACGGCAAGGTGACGGGCGCGGTCTTCAAGGGCGATGGACATTTGCATATCACTCCGCCCACCCCGCAGGAACGCCATAACCTTGCCATTCTTTTCAAGAGCGAGGAGTTCGACGAGGACTTTGACCAGGTGGTGCTGCGATTTACGGATGAAACAGCGGCGGAATTGCACAAAGCCGCTGCGGGCAAAGGCACGTTGGATTCGGAATACACCAAGGCTGCGAAGGAGCTGCAAAGCTTTACGCGGGAGAAGCTGCACGAAAACATCGATCTGCGATTGCTTCAGGACATGCTGAGCCCCGCGCCCGGCGGGTATTTCCTGGCCGCAGTGCATGGCAAGAAGAACGGGCGTTTGCTCTTTGTTCTCGATCCACAGGGTGCGAGCGGGTTTGCGCCTGAAGAAGTTTCGCTGCTGACTTGGAATGGTATCGATCAGGTTGCGACCTATCCGCTCACATTTCATCGCGCCGCCGAGTACGCCAACGGTACAGCCGACGGCAATGAGCATAATGCGGCCTACAAAATTCTGAATGAGAATCTCGATGTCAACATCGAGAAGAGCGGATTTCTCTCGAGCGTCGCGACGGTCGAGGTTCGCGCGGAGCAGGATGGCGTGGCAGTGATTCCATTCAATCTTCACTCCAACAAATTCTCAAGCCTCAACGTAAGCCGCGTTGAAACCGGGAAGGGTGAAGCCCTGGATTTTGTGCAGGAAAAGAAGGACTACGATCCGGATTTTGGTGTGGTGCTGGCGCAATCGCTCAAGAAGGGCGAGACGGCAACTGTGAAGGTCACTTATGGCGGCAAGGACGTAGTCCTCAATGAGGGTGGCGGCAACTATTACCCGACCGCTCGTGAAGACTGGTATCCGAATTCCAATCAGGGGTTTGGCGACTATGCCACTTATCGGATGCTCTTTCATGTACCCAAGGGATTACAGTTGATTGCCACCGGAACCAAGGTGAGCGAGAGCACCGACGGCGGCATTACAACCTCAGAGTGGAAGACGGAGACGCCCCTGCCTGTGGTGGGTTTCAGCCTCGGCGATTTCGTAAACAAGGAAGCTAAATTTGGCTATCAGTCGGGAGGCGGCCTGACCGTCGACGCATTCGCCAACAAGCTGCCACCCGATTATATTGAAGCGCTTTCAAATCAAGGGATGGGTTCACTAAGTGGCGCTCCCATGCTGGGAAGTGAGCTCAGCCAAGGGCAAGTTGCCGCGCAGGTTTATACCAATTACTTTGGCCAACTACCTTTTCCGCATATTTCATTGACCCAGCAGTCGGCATGCGACTACGGCCAAAGCTGGCCCATGCTTGTTTATCTGCCCATCTGCGGCTTCTTCGACGATACGCAACGGCACTTTCTTCTGGGAGCCAGTTGGTATGACACGTACTGGAGAGTGGTAACTCCGCACGAAGTCGCTCACCAGTGGTGGGGACAGACAGTAGGCTTTCGCAGTTATCGCGACCAGTGGATGAGCGAGGGATTTGCGGACGAATCGTCCACCATCTACCTACAGGCTACGCAGCAGATGGATTTGTTTCAGGAGTTCTGGAAGCAGCAGCGCAAACTCCTGATCGAGAAGAACGAATTTGGTTTCCGGCCCATTGATGTAGGTCCCGTCACGATGGGCGTCCGGCTCGACACGCCAAAGGCAGGATGGAGCATCTACCGGGAACTAGTCTATCCCAAGGGTGCGTTTATTCTGCACATGATCCGCATGATGATGTGGACGCAAAAGGATGGAGACGACCGCTTCAAGGCCACCATGCAGGACTTTGTGAAGAGCCACACGCTGCAAGCCGCCACCACGGAAGACTTCAAGGCGATGGTAGAAAAGCATATGAGTCAGCAGATGGACCTGGACAACAACCACCGCATGGATTGGTTCTTCAATCAATATGTCTACGGTACGGACTTGCCTGCTTATCGCTTTGAGGGAACTGTCACGCCGAACGGCGATGCGAACACATTGCATTTCAAGCTGACGCAATCGGGAGTGTCGGACAAGTTCAAAATGCCGGTGCCAATGTACCTTGAATTCGCTGGCGGCAAAGTCATGCGCCTGGGCTCCATCAACATCACCGGCAACAAAACCATCGATCAAACTTTGAACCTGCCTAAACTTCCGGCTGCGGTGAAGCGGGTCTCCATCAACTACTACTATGACGTGCTGGCGACAGAAAATTAGGCCAGCCTGCGATGCGGAGCGTGCGATATACTCCTGTATACAGTGCGAAAGAGGAGGTTTTACGATGCGTTTCAAAGGGGTTTGCAAGTTTGCGGCCGGAATGCTGGCCGTGGCAATCTTGGCGCCGGGAGCGATTCTGGCGCAGGGCAGCGATATGGTCTTGAAACCGGCGGACGTGGGCAAACTGATGCCCCCGAGCGTGTATTATCGCGGGCAGCCGGCCAACACGCAGTTGCGGAATTCGGGCGGCGTCAAGTTTGCCGACGGGTCCTACGTGCTGTCGGCGCTCGTTGACACCAGCGGTTACTCGACCGCCGTGGCGGCCAAGTATCAGGCCTATTTCATTACTGAAGATGCCATCAAGGTGGGCGGACAGAGCCTTTCGGCGGGCGTCTATGGCGTGGGAATTGTCGGCGATTCGCTGGTGGTGACCGACGTGGGCGGGCATGACGTGCTGACGGTAAGCGCGGCCGACGATGCGGGACTCAAGCGGCCCATGCCGTTGCAGGTAACGGCCGACCCGGCAGGCGGCTTCCGGCTCTATCTGCAGCGGAAGTTTGTGACCTTCACTCGATAGCTGTTCAGTGGATACACAACCGTGGCCGGAATCTCAAGTCGTGAAAACGAGGCTTCGATTCCGGCCAGGTTATTGATCCGGCAAATCAGTTGCATGTAACCACCTTCAGTGTCACGCGGCAATCAGCAGGCTCTCTGCAAACAGCCATTCACGGTCCATCCATTGCGCAACGCACTCGAAGCCCGTTCGTCTGCCCATTTCCTCGGGCTCATTCCTCTTGTACTTGTGACAGCTTTCAGTCCAGATTGTCTCGTCGCACCGCAACGTGAAATTGGCATCGTCGATCGTCACGGTCTGGGCTTCAATCGAGCGGAGGTGCATCTCGATTCGGCGCTCGCGGGCATTGTAGAAAGCGACATGTTCGAATTTTGATAAGTCGAAGTTCCCTCCAAGCTCACGGTTCATGCGGGCTAGCAGATTCCGGTTGAACGCTGCGGTCACACCTAAAGAGTCATCATAAGCGGGGATGAGTTGAGTGAGTGGCTTCTCAAGATCCGTGCCAAGCAACAGCATGTCGCCCGGCTCAATCGCCTGGCGAATCTTTCGCAGAAACTCCTCCGCTGGTCCACGATCAAAGTTGCCGATCGAACTCCCTAGAAACAGCACCACAACGGCATCGCCGGGTTCGCGGCGAGCCACTGCCTTGCTCAAGCCGTCAAGGTACTCAGTCTCAAATCCCAAAATGCTCACGTGCGCCAAATCATCTAGCGCGCGCTCGCAACTCACCAGAGCTGAGGACGACATTTCAATTGGGCAGTAAGTCATCGACTTATGCTGCGCAAGCGCTTCCAGTATCTGGCGCGTTTTTCGGCCGCTGCCGCTGCCAAGCTCGACCACCATGCCATGCGCCGTCAAATGGTCGGCTATGTCGTCTGAGTGCTCGCGAAGAATCCGTTCTTCTGCCGTCGTCAGCCCATACTCGGGAAGATGGGTGATTGCTTCAAACAATGCAGAGCCAATGTCGTCGTAAAGATACTTTGACGGCAACTCCTTTTGCCCGGGTTGTCCCAGCCCATTCCGCACGTCCTCGGCAAATGAGTCTACGGTGAGTGTCGCTACATCTCGAATCAGCATTCAAGCTCCAGTCAAAATTGCACGCAGCGGAAAGAAGCGTACACGTATGGATAATGCGGTTGGAACCAGTTGCGGAACGAACGTCGCAACATCGATGCCGCCGTCCGCGGCGAAGCGCCTTTGACCACGAAATGTTTCCCGTCAAAAAAGTCAGCCGAGTAACCTCGGTAAAACGGAAATGGCTCAAAGCCTGGATACGGCGCAAAGGGCGATGCGGTCCATTCCCAGCCGTTGCCGAGTGCGTCCTCCAACCCGAATGCGCTCCGCCCATCGGGATAACTCCCCACAGCAACCGGATCCCAACGCTGGAAATCAAAGTTGCCTCGGCTGGCATCGGCGGGCGCATCGCCCCATGGATATCTACGCTCCGCACCATGCTGCGTCCCATAAGCTGCACGATGAAATTGAGCTTCGGTGGGAAGGGACATGCCACGAAAACGCGCATAGGCCGAGGCTTCCGCGTGGGTAACGTAGACCGGCCAGTCCAATGGCAACGGCAGTTCTTCAAACATGGCCCGATAGAACCACTGGTCCTGATGCTCGAACCACAGACGCGGATGTGCGATCTTCTGTTCCTTGATCCAGGCCCAGTCCGTAGCGCTCCAAAAGTGCGGTTCGTCGTATCCGCCTTCCTGCACAAATCGGAGGAACTCTCCGTTCGTGACTTTATGCGAGCCAATTGCGAAGGCTGACACTCCGACGGAATGCTCCTCATACTCGTTGTCCCAGCCAAATACATCTCCACCGCGAGCAATTCCCAGCGTGGCAAACCCTGCCGGAATCTCAATCATCCGCGCAGCGATTGGCGGCCCGGAGCGGCGAAAGCCTTCGGCGCAATAACCGTGCGGCACAATTTTTCTATCCGGGCTCAACTGGTGGAACATATACGCCAAGGTCTCGGCGTGCATCAATCGATGTTCGATGGCCACGTTTAAAATAACTTCTTCCGGATATTGCCAATCGCTCGCCGAAACCTGCGAATGGCCCTTGAGAATATCGTCGATTCCTTTACGGACACGAATGCAATACGAGTTGATCTCTGAGAGGCCAGGCCAGTCGGAAGGTCCGTCCTGCGGCAAGCCCCCATCCACCGGATCGATACCAAAAGCGAACAGGCGATCGAGTTCCCTGTGAGCCGCACCGAGGCCGAGCGCGTGACCTGCAATCAAATTCCAGTCGAATGCTTCGAGATGGCCAATATAAAAAATAACTCGATGTCTTTCGGGAATTGGCCTGCCGTAGAGCGCCTCCGCACGCACCATTCGAAATAAGTCGTCCGTAACTGACCGCGATTCAGCCAGGCGTAGCAAAAGCTGCTCTCGAATTTCTGATTGGCTTGCCGTCGCATTCATTGCACGCATCCTTCCATTTCGATTCCAACCTGAATCGGTCTTCACAAAAACGGTTCAATCATGACCTCGTCAATGAAACACCATCCCCAATCCTCGCCCGGTTCGAGAGATCGCATGATGGGGTGCTTCGTTTTTTTGAAGTGCTTGGTCGCGTGCCGATTCTTCGACGAATCGCAGCAGCCCACGTGACCGCAGATTTCGCAGAGGCGCAGATGTACCCACGAGTCACCCATTTGCAAACACTCTTCGCAACCATCCGTTTTAGGGGATGGGTTTTGTATCTGGTCCATGTGTGAGCAAGTCCCCCGCATCGTCTCCCTCCTCTGTTGTTCCGACCACCGGGCTTTTCGGCTGAGTCAAAGGCAAAAACACTTGAAAGCGCGTATCGCCCGGATGCGAAGAAACGCGAATCTCGCCATGATGATTCCTGATGATGCGGCCAACCGTATCCAGGCCTAGACCTGTTCCCTCGCCAACCCCTTTCGTGGTAAAAAACGGCTCAAAGATGTGGGGCAGAACTTCAGGCGCGATTCCGGGACCGTTATCCCGAATTTCGACAAGCACGCGATCGAGCTCCCGTGCGGTACGAACCCGCAACTCGCCCTTTCCATGCATGGCCTCAATGGCGTTGGCCATCAGGTTTGTCCAAATCTGATTGAGTTCTCCACCGAACGCGCAAATTCGCGGCAAGCTTTCGTCATATTCGCGAACAACAGAGATTCCATTCTTGATTTTGTGCTGCAGAATCGTAAGTGTATTTTCGAGCCCTTGTTGAAGGTCGACTTCCTTCATCGCCGCCTGATCCATATACGAGTACTCTTTGATTGCCTGCACGAGGTCGGAGATCCGTCTGGTGCTGATTTCAATTTCGTCAATCAGCTTGGCGATCGTGAGCAGGGACGCAATGCGGATCAAAGCATCCGACAATACCTCATCACCGACCAGGCCCGCAAGCTTTTCCAGTTTGACAACCTCCACTCCAGCGTCCGCGATGGCCGGCGCAATCTTCCATGCATCCGGCACACGACGCGCTTCGAGCCACTTGGTGATACGCTCTTCGTGATCGCTCTCGGCCAGGGGATCCGCGGAAATGCTGAAGGCGCACTTGGCCTCGCGCTCGAAGCGGGTAATCATCTCGCGCTGTTCAGCGGACAAGGCGTGGCGCGCCAAACGAATGCTTGCCTCGCGCACCGTCTCGAGTGCTTCGCGAAGGCTCGCTGTTGCGCGCTGCGCGGCGGCGGCGGGGTTGTTCAGTTCATGCGCCAATCCCGCGGAGAGCTTTCCAAGCGCTACGAGTTTATCGCGCTGCGTTTCGATCCGGGTCGTCTCGCGGATGCGATCGGCCATAATCGAAACCAGCCGCTGCCCGAGCAACGGCATGCGCTGAAGCATCTCAGGGAAGACGCTTCGATGCAGGTAAGCCACACGAGTCGAAACCACGGCGCGAGTCGTGCCGCCATAGTGCGTCAGCCGCGAGTACGGCAGCAGCCCGGTCACCTGCCCCGCATATCCTTTGAAGGTCATTTCGTCGGCGCCGCTTCCACGTTGTATCTGAATTTCTCCTTCGAGAATGACCGTGAGATTATCCAGAGGCTCTCCCTCGCGGCCCATAATTTCCCCCGCGTCGAAATGCATCACGTGAAGACGTTCCGTCAGCCAGCCGAGTTGCTCGCCCGGCAAGTCCGCGAAAACCTCAATCTTGCGCAGATCATCGATTGAAACTCTCTCTGTTGCGCTCGCAAGATTCTCCGCCAAGTTACACCTCGCTGAGATATTGATGAGTGAATTGCACGGCGATCGAGCCTTCGCCAACGCCTGACGCAACTCGTTTCACCGAACCGTGGCGAACATCCCCCGCTGCAAACACACCGGGAACGCTCGATTCCACCCAATACGGATTGCGCTCCAACTGCCATCCCTTGGGCATCTTTCCGTCGCGCATCAAGTCGGCTCCCGTCAAAATAAATCCGCGTTCATCCCGCTCCACCACGCCAGAGAGCCAATCTGTGTTGGGTTCCGCACCAATAAAAATTGACAGCAGGTTTGTGGCTGCCTTTGAAGTATCACCCGTTTCGTCACAGTGAATGGAAATCGCTTCCAGATGCGTATCTCCGTGAACTTCAACCACCTGACAACGGGTATCAACTTTGATGTTTGGGGTTTTCTTGATCTGGTCGATCAGGTACTGCGACATGGTCGCGGAGAGCGAAGCGCCTCGCACCAGCATTACCACTTGCCGCGCATATTTTGAAAAGTACATGGCAGCCTGACCCGCCGAATTCGCGCCGCCAACAATGTACACGTCCTCCCCTTGACACTCTTGCGCTTCGGTCATCGCCGAGCCATAGTAGACGCCGCAACCTTGCAGCCGATCGGCGCCAGGCACATCCAGCTTCCGGTAGGCAACGCCCGTCGCGATCAACAGCGCCTTGCAGCCAATATCCGATCCAGTCGACAGCTTGATGGTCTTCGACGATCCTTCCACGCTGAGGCCTGTCACCTGCTGAGGACTCAAAATCTCCACTCCAAATCGCCTTGCCTGAGCCACGGCACGCCGTGCCAGATCCCCACCGCTTAACCCCGAGGGAAAGCCGAGATAGTTCTCGATGCGGGAACTCATCCCCGCCTGACCACCCGGCGCTTCCATCTCAATCATCACTGTACTCAGGCCCTCCGAAGCGCCATAAACGGCCGCCGCCAGCCCCGCGGGTCCACCACCGGCAATCACCAAATCGTAAAACGCCACCTCCGGTCGAATGCGCAGACCAAGCCTCTCCGCCAATTCACCCACGCTCGGATCGGACAAAGATGTTCCGTCAGGAAAGAGCACCTTCGGCAGAGTGCCAACTTCGGCTCCAGCCGCTTCCACCACCCGGCGCGCCTCGGCAACTTGCCCCGCCGTCTCCACATCGATCCATTGGTAAGGCGTCTGGTTGCGCGTGAGAAAATCTCGAATCGTATATGAATGAGGAGACCAGCGCGTCCCAAGAACACGAATCCCCTCGAACGGAGGACGGTACGACCCCATCCAATCATCCAAAAGATCATCCAGCACCGGGTAGAGGTGTTCCTCTGGCGGATCCCATGGCTTCAGAAGATAGTGATGGATGCTGGCGTCGTTGATGGCGCGAATGGCCGCATCGGTATCGGCATAGGCGGTCAGCAGCACGCGTTTCGCGTCAGGGAAAATCTCCTTCGCCTGGCCAAGGAATTCCACGCCAGTCATCTGCGGCATACGTTGATCCACCAGAAGCAAAGCCACCGAATCGCCTCGCCGCTTGAGTCCGCGCAGTGCCTCCAGCGCCGTTGCGCCCGAGTCCGCGCGCAACACGCGGTAGCGCTCTGCATAGCGGCGCCGCAGGTCGCGCTCAACGGCGCGCAATACTTCCGGGTCATCGTCGACCGTCAGCAGTACGGGTTTTGCCATTTATCTTCCCTTGTGCGGGGTTACAAAGGCGCGGCAGGCCAAACGATCTCTTACACCTCTCGCTTCAACAAACCCTTGGATGAGCCTCAAGCCCGATAGGTTTCAGTCATTTTGTTTAACCGATCCCCGGCTGGTCACATCTCGGCGGAGCCGATGAATTTGCAATGAAAGCCTCGAAAACAAATTGAAAATAATTGATAACTTGCAACTTTTTGTACCGTCAATTCCGCTACGATACAGTGATTGAACAGGGCGCGAGAAACCTGTTGCTTGCTCCAGGTGGAGGAGGACCGATGCGGATTCTGCCTTTTGTTGCTGGGGTTGTTTGCGTGTTTGCCGTTCTGCTCGACGCCTTCCAGACCATCATTCTGCCGCGCCGCGCCACCGGCCGCTTTCGGCTCACCCGGATCTTTTATGTGCTGACCTGGAAGCCCTGGGTATTCCTTGGCAAACGGCTTCGCAATCTGCGCAGACGCGAATCTTTTTTCAGTTATTACGGACCAATGTCCCTGATTTTTCTTCTCACGGTGTGGGCGGGTTCCATGGTCGTGGGCTTTGCATTCATCTTTTACTCCCTCGGCAGCCCGTTCAACGACGCGACGCAAGGGCCAAGCTTTCGTTCTGACCTCTACGTGAGCGGAACCACCATTTTTACATTGGGGCTGGGTGACGTCACGCCGCGCAGTGCCTGGGCGCGTGAGATCGTGATCCTCGAAGCTGGAACCGGGTTCGGTTTTCTGGCCGTCGTGATGGGATACTTTCCCGTTCTCTATGCTGCATTTTCGCGCCGCGAGGTCAGTATCTCTTTGCTCGATGCGCGTGCCGGCTCTCCGCCGACCGCCGCTGAATTGATGCGCCGCCATTCCTATGAAGGCGGTGAGAGCGCGCTCTCGCTCCTGCTAGTCGAGTGGGAACGATGGTCGGCGGAATTGCTCGAAAGCCACATCTCTTATCCATTGCTCTGTTACTTTCGCTCGCAGCATAACAACCAAAGCTGGATCAGTGCCTTGACCGCCGTGCTTGACACCTCCGCGCTGCTGATTGCCGATGTGCAGGGAAACGAAGCCCGTCAGGCTCAGTTGACCTTTGCCATGGCCCGCCACGCGCTGGTCGACTTGGCGCAAATTTTCTCGCTGTCCCCAATCACTGACGCTCCAGACCGGCTCTCCCCTGAGCGTTATCAACAGCTTTACGATCTGCTCTGCAAAAGCGGCGTAAGCGTCTGCCGCGACGGTCATTCATACGAAAGGCTTCGCGACATGCGTGTGCTCTATGAGGGCTATGCCGAAGCATTGGCCGGTTATCTCCGTATGCCGCTGCCCCCATGGATCGCGGATCATCCGCACAAAGACAACTGGCTCACCGTGGCCAAACTCCGCGCCCAAACCGAGACGGCCAACCCCCACTCGAATCATGGATCGGTGATCAAGAATGGGTCGCAAGCCATTGCCGCGCTAAGCGACGATCATCACGATTTCTGAAAGTTGATATCTCCTGTTCGGGCTGCCTGGCCCCACCCCCTATTTCCCGTTGTGACGTTCGAGCGCGGAGTACCATGCTTCGAGCCAAACTATGTCAGCCGCGTCGCCTCGAATAAGAACCAGCTCCGGCGCTGCGATTGATCAATCCAGGTTTCGATCAGGCTCGCCGTCGCTACGTCATCTTCATCGTCACAGAGTGTATGAACCGCGCGCATGCTCAGTATCAAGGCTTTTTCATCCTCGTGAAGTTCGCTCAACATGTCGGCGGGAGTAACAAAGTCCGCGTCGTTGTCCGGGATTCGCTGCAATCGCGCGATATGCCCGATCGACCGAATCGTGGTCCCGCCGATCTTCCGAACGCGCTCCGCGATCTCGTCCGTCATGGCAAATATCTGATCTGCGTGGTCGTCGAGCAATAGGTGATAATCACGGAAATGAGGCCCGCTCATATGCCAATGAAAGTTCTTTGTCTTCAGGTAAAGGCTAAAGACATCCGCGAGCAGAGCGTTGAGCGCTCCAGTGATGTCTTTAACTGCTTTGGGTTCGATATCCGATGTCAACGTAAGAGGAGCTTTCTGACGTGCAATGCGATGATCGTTGGGTGACATGAAAATTCTCCTTATGAGTGGTTAAATTCGCTAGTTTGCATTTACCAACAGGTCCAGCGCACTCCCGAGCCAGGGTGAATCGAGCCAGGATGAATCGAGCCTGGATGATTTCGAAGGTCACAATTTCATCCGCGACAATCAACTTGCCGTCCTTTGTTCTTGCCGGTCGCCGATGCCGTCAAAGAATCCGGAGAGCGCTCAAGATTCGATGCGGTTTGTCTAACATGGTGCTGCCTGGCAATGGAAGATTCCATCGCGTCGGCTCCGCTCTAATGATTAAATTCGTGAAAGAACGATTCAAGAGATTGGCCGGCGACCTCTCCACGCGCACTCATACGCCTAAAATGCGCTGCCCCCCAAGGCAGACAGAGGTCCCCGCAATCACGCACCAGATTCGCCCGATAACCCGAACTGTGCGAATAAGTGGCAATTTTTCAGTGGGTTATTTATAGGTCGCAGCCCCCAGGCGATTGGGCTGAGAGCAGAGTGAATCCCAATCCGCCCGGAATTCCGCAATGATTATGCCGCATCTTTATGAACGAAATACTCGTCGATCAGTACAGCGACCAATACCGCGGTGGGCACCGAAACCATCGCTCCCGGAATGCCTTCCATGGCAAAGCCCAGCAGCACCGACACCAGAATCGCCAGGCCGGGAAGGCCCACGCTGCTTTTCATGATCCGCGGAGTTAGATATGCGTTTTCAACCTGGAAATAGATCAGGTAAAAAACAGCAACACCAATCACGCGGCCCCACGAGTCGATCGCTGCAACCATCAACGCGAGCACCACGCACACCGCCGCGCCCAGCACCGGAATGAGGTTCAGCAATCCAGTCAAAAAGCCCAGCGCATAAGCATAGCGAACGCCAAGGGAAAGATAGACGATCGTGCTGGTCACTCCCAGAATCAGCATAAGACTGCCTTGGCCCAGCAGCCATTTGCCCATGCGGATCTCTGCCCGCCGTAGCGTCCTGTCAAGCCGTTCACGGCTCTCAAACGGTAAAAAGGAAAGGAACCAGCGGTAGGCCTGGTCGCCTTCCAGAATGAAATAAATAGTAAGAATCAGGCCACTCACAATATCGAGCAGATTGCTCGCCCAATGCCGAATCGAAAGCAGAAAATAGGTCGCCGCCTGGCTCGCGAAATCCTGAACCCGTGCATTGATCTCCTCGGTATTCAAATGATCGGCAAAGGGAATCCGTTTCAGCTTCTCCAGCATCCCCGGCAAGCTGGTCGGCATCTCCCGGCCAAACTCCTGCAAGTCTCGAATCACTGGAGGCAGAGCCAGAAAACCAAAAGTGGCAAGCGCGGTGCCCACCGCCACCAGAAGAAAAAGAACGGCTGAGTTCTTGAATGGTTGCCGGCTCCCAATCCGAAGGCTGGATGTCGACCGGACCACGGGCGTCAACACCACCGCAAAGAGCGCGCTGACGTACAGCAGCAAAAGCACATCGCGCACTACCCACGCCAGGGCAAGAGCCAGGGCAATGGTAAACGCAAAGACTATATCGCCGCGATGACTGCGCGGTCCCCCGGATAACTCAGTCATATCTCATTCTCGCTCATCCAACCGCACAGCCCGGGCACCCGGGTTGATTCCCAACTCGCCAGCCACCAGCTTCCCTCGGTCTGGACTGCCCGCTCTGAATTCTTCAATTCGACCATGCCCCGACTGCCCCTGAGCGAACTGCGTCGCTTTGCGCTTCCCCGTCTCAGTTGGATGCCAAGAATGGAGAAACCGATGAACCGGCCAATCGGTTGCAGAACATTACCCTCCCAACGCGCACAATCAATGCATGGATAACCAGCAGAATCTCGAGCTCTTCCTGATCCCTGATCCCTGTTCCCTGCATTCCGGCCTACCCCTGCCCTCCTATACGATATTTATTTTTGGCCCTGTTTCCTTGCAGATTATTAGAACAATTGCGAGAACCTGGCACTTTTTGAATAACATACACACACCACCGCACCAGTATATGAGATGACATAAATCAGCCCGAAATTAATGTTGCAGATTATTTCCGGCTTTCATGATATGCCGGCACAAATGCGGTGGGTTCCGCTCATGTGCGAAAGTAAAAGAGGGATGACAAACAACACAGCAACGAATCGGCGCCTCGCGATTCTCGGCTACGGCGCTTGCTTCATGGCCGGCTGCCTTTGGGGCACGGGCTTCTATTTCGGCAGGCTGGCGCTCAACGAAATGAGCGTTGAGTACATGGTCTTTTATCGCATTCTCTTTGCCTGCCTGGGTGTGCTGCCGGTGGCGCTACTGACGCGCATACGCCTCACCGGCGCTGAGTTTCGCACCCTGCTGCTAGCCGCGGCCTTTGGCATTCCCATCGGATTCGTGCTTCAATTTCATGGGCTGGCACGCACCACCGTCAGTCACGCCTCGCTGATGGTGGGCGCCATGCCAGTGCTGCTCGGCGTGGCCGCGGCAATTTTTGCTCACGAGCGGCTTGACCGCATCGGCTGGCTGGCTCTAGTCACTTCTACGGTGGGCGCGGCCCTGGTCACCTTGGGCGGCAGCCACGGAACTGCTTTGCGCGGTCAGCCCTCGCTGCCGGGCGATTTAATGGTCCTGGCTTCGCTGGTTGCCGCACTGGCCTGGATTCTGCTCAGCAAAAAGCTCATGCAGACGCACAGTCCATCGGTCGTATCGGCCTACACCATCCTGATTGGTTTTGCCTTGCTGGCTCCGTGGGCGCTTGGGCCCTGGCTGCTCAGCCCGCTCACCCACGCGCACGTTGCCCCGCTGCCTTTTGCTCACGTCAGCCTCACAGCGTGGATCGCGCTGGCCATCAGCGGCCTGCTCTGCACGGCCGCTACCACGCTGCTCTGGAACTGGGGCATCCATCAGGTGCCCGCCTCGCGCGCTGGAGTCTTCCTGAACATTGAGCCCGCGCTCGGTTCCTGGCTGGGCGTAAAGTTGCTCGGAGAACACCTCGGCCCTTACGCCTGGATCGGAGGCGGCCTCATTCTCGCAGCAGCTGTCACGCTGACCACCCGCGAGCATACGCCGGAGCCGGCGATTCTTCTCGAATAAACCGCCATCGCCGTGAAATCAACGGCGGTCGCGCAATACCTTAGTCACATGCGCCGGACAGAATCCCGGCAAGAATCGCGTGAGCCTGACCGATACATCCATCAGTGATTAATGGAGGCTCATGTGACACTCTTAGCCTGGAACCATGCCTGCTCCGTCGGCGTGAGAGCCATGGATGATCAGCACGGCATTCTGATGGATACCATGAACGAGCTTCGCCTGGCGGCGGTGCGCGGTTCGGGCAGAGAGCAGGTCAGCGAGGTGCTCGACCGGCTGATCGAATTTACGCGCATGCACTTCTGGAGCGAGGAGCAACTGCTCGAGCAGCATCTCTTTCCCGGCCTCGCCGAGCACCGAGCTGAACACCAGCGCATTTTGGCGCAGATTCTCCAGTCCTCCCATCGCGTGCAACACGGCGAGAAAATGCAGATGCGCCCCCTGCTCTGCTTTCTGCGCGAGTCGTATGCTGAACACATTGAAGGCATGGATCGTGAGTACGGCCCGTGGATGAATGATCGCGGTGTGGATTAACGATTGAGATCGCCATTTAACTTCGTTGCATTCTTTGCCGATGTATCTGCTGTCGGGCAACCTGCGGCATACGAGGAACCATGGCGTTATTGAAATGGAGCAAAAGATATTCGGTGGGCGTGAAGGAGATGGACAACCAGCACATCAATCTGCTCAAAAGGCTAAATGAACTTCACGCCGCAATGTTGAGGGGTCAGGCGCGAGGCATAGCTGGACCGCTGCTGCTCAAGATGACCGAGGAATCGCGGGAGCACTTTGCGGCGGAGGAAGCGATGATGGAGGGCGCCAAGTTTCCAGGGCTGGCCGAGCACCAGGCTGAACACCGTGCCTTGGCCGCCAAGGTCGAGGAATATGATGCCCGGTTCAAGCAAGGTGACAACGACATGTACCGGGAACTGCTGTTCTTTGTGCGTGATTGGTTCGCCGATCACATGCAGCAAGTGGACAAGAAATATACAGGGTGGATGAATGAGCACGGGGTCCGTTGAGGTTTCGATTCAAGCTCATGGCATTTTCTGCCGATGACACTTTAGCCGGACATTGCTCGGCAGGAGAAAACAAATGGCGCTCATGAATTGGAGTGATAAGTACTCCGTGGGTGTGAAAACCCTGGATAATCAGCACATTGTTCTGGTTGATACCCTGAACAAGCTGCACGACGCGATGATGAAGGGGGAGGCGAAAACCTTCGCCGGCCCGCTGCTGAAGATGCTTGTGGAGTACACGCACGAACATTTTGCCACGGAAGAAAAGATGATGACAGCAACCAAGTATCCAGGGCTGGCACCGCACGTCGCCAAGCATCGGGAGCTGACCAACCAGGTCGGCGAATTTGTCACCCGATACGAAAAAGGCGAGATCACCTTGAGCGTCGACCTGCTGAAGTTTCTGCGCGACTGGCTTGGCACCCACATTCTGAAAGAGGACCACGAGTACGGACCATGGATGAATGAGCACGGGGTCCGCTGAGACGCAACCGATCTGGCTCACTATTTTTCGCAATCAGCCGATATTCTGATTGCCGGCACCCTCCGGCGGGAGATTGTAAATGGCGCTGATGACGTGGAATCAAAACTACTCCGTGGGTGTGCAGAAAGTCGACGCACAGCACACCGTTCTGTTTGACATCATTAACGACTTGCATGCGGCCATGATGAAAGGCCAGGCGCAGAGCTTGACCGGACCCATGCTGCGCAAACTGCTGGACTATACGAATACCCATTTCAAAGCTGAAGAAGCCATGATGGCCTCCTCGAAGTATCCGGGACTGGCCGCTCATCAGGTCAAGCATCGTGAATTGGTCAAACAGGTTGAGGACTATGTCGCCCGCTTTGACAAAGGCGAAATCACGCTGAACCTGCACTTGCTCAATTTTCTGCGCGACTGGCTCACCAGCCACATTCAGAAAGTAGACATGGAGTACAGCCCCTGGATGAAGGAGCACGGCGTGCATTGAGCCGGGAGTTGGAGGGCGCTGTGGCGTTTATGACATCAAGTGAAATGCCTGGCACGGGTCCTGAGGTCAAGGATGACCGCTTCCGGCAGCCAGATGTTGATGACTTAATGCGCTGGAGTGACGCATACAGCCTTGGCGTGGGCATACAGGATCGCGAGCATCATGTATTGTTCGAAGCCATCAACGATCTTCAGGCCGCGGTAGTGAGCCACGAGGAGCGAGCGCTCATTGGTTCGCTGCTACGCACGGTGGCAGAAGGTACCCGCGCCCACTTCGTGTCAGAAGAGGCAATGATGGCATCTACTAAATATAACGGGTTGGCTCTGCACGCCCTCAAGCACCAGCGATTGCTGGAACAGGTGGATGCCTTTGTTGCCCGCTTCAATCGTGGCTTCGATTTGAATGAACATTCGCTCATCTTTCTGCGCGATTGGTTCATTCCTCACATTCTTGAAGCCGACTCCAACTTTGCCCTCTGGTACAGCGAGCACGCCAAATACTAAAGCGCGTCGAAGGAAAGTTGTGAATCAGCAAAGAGTATGGAGGCCGGCTTCGGCTCGGAGGCCAGTTCGTAAACCAGTCTCTCCAGAACCAGGCGCTTGTCGGGCGGAGAAGAGCGCAACTCCAGATCGGCTCGGGCCACCAGGCGCAAGGCTCGCGTCAATTCGCGGCGGCTCTTGTAACGGCGAGCCTGGCGAATCAAATCGTCGGCGGCAAACGGCGGCATGCGGAAGCCCTGCCATAGCGCCTGCCAGATGGCCCGCGAGTCACGCACGTTCTTTTCGAGAATCACCAGCATCTGCCGGAAGGTGCGCGCCAGCATGTAGAGGTGCCCAATCGCCGCGTCTTCGCCCGCATCTGAACTATTGAGCAACCCTTGCAGCAGCGCCAAAGCGCGCGCCCGGTCGTGGGCGCTGATGGCCTCTGTCAGTTCGTAGAGCGAACGCTGCTTGGCAGAGAGCACCATCGTCTCGACGTCGCCCAGCGTGATGCGTCCTTTGCCCGAGGTATAGAGCAGCAGCTTTTCCAGTTCAGACGAGATCAGCATCATGTCCGCGCCCAGCGCATCCACAAGCTCGCGCGCCGCATCGGAGTCCACGCGCGTGTCCTGATCCTGTGCGGTCGCTGCCACCCAGCGCATCGCATCGTCCTCGTTCACCCGCGCCAGCTCCACCATGCCGCAGTGCGCGCCCAACGTCTCGGTCAACCGCTCAAAGCGGTTCTTGTCATCCATTTCCATCCGTCGCGTGTCCGAAGGGATGCGCACAAAGTCAGCGACAAAAATGATCAGCGCCTGCGGATTTGGCGAACGAAAATAGCGTTCCAGCGCAGCAAACTCATCTTTTTTGGCGCCGCGAGTATAAAGTTGCTTCACATTGCGCACAAAAATTGCCTGAAACGGCGCCATCAATGAGGGCGTTTGCGCAAGGTCCAGCACCTCGAAAATTGATGTGTTCGAAAGGTCGAGGTCAGAGAGGCAGAAATCCCGCAGGTCCTCCGGCACAAAGGCTTTGAGGACGGCGGCGCGGCAGCGGTCCAGCAAAAAAACCTCATCGCCGGCCAGCACGTAGCCCGGCCTGAGCGGACCTTTTCCGGCAGACGCGGCCTCAATCTCTGCCACAAAGCGCCCTACCGCGGCAAAGCCCGCGCCCCAGCGCGCGGCGGTCACTGTCTCTTCTCCCTGGGAGTGAATGTGCGAACCATGCGCCTCCAGAATACCCTGCCCGGTGCGTCGAGGCCAGCAGCAATTCGGCCGCCCTCAACTCGATCTCCCATTCCCGGCTTTCTATTCGCTCTCTTTCAAAACCCTTCCAGCACATCGGCCACCAACTGCCGCGCGAAATCCCGTGAGAGCCGCTCGACGGCCGCGGGGCTTTCGTCGAAGAAGCTGGGCAGGTTGGTGGTTGATTGATACTGCTGGCGGTAAACGAAATTCTTGTTCTCGTAAAGCACTTTACCATCCCGACCGCTGAGTGTTACCGAAACTACCATGGTGATAAGGAAACTCGACGACTGCTGTGTCGAGGAGTTATAGGTCAGCGGTTCCACCGTCTCTTTCAGAATCGTTCCGTGCAGTGTGGCGTCGGCGTCGGCGCTTGCACCTGGCGTCACTCGCAGCCGTGTGCGCGTGGCAAACTCACGGATCACCGCCTGGGTCATCACCGTCTCAGTACGGTAGGTTTCCATGTGCGTGGCAAAGACCGGCACTGCGAGGGTATGAACGCCGGGCGGCAGATGGGTAGCCGCGCCCAGCGTGTGATAGCCGCAGCCAGAGAGCGCGAGCAGGACAAATGCGATCGACAAAAAAGCAAATGGGCGCATGACTCATCTTATCGTGCAAGCGCTCGTAAAACGGGAAAAAAGCGAAGGTCAACTACTGTCCCGGTGGAGTCTTGGCGACCTGGTTGATGATGCGCTGGATGAGGACGACGCGAATGTGGATGCGGCGGGCTACGTCGGGCAGGAACTCAGTGATGAAGTTATCAATAGGCGCGGTGCCAAGGCCAGTGGCATAGCGCTCGGCGGTCGACGGAAGATTGGTCTTCTGGCCCGGCACATAAAGATTAGCGATCTCGCCGTCGATAGCGCCACCTAGCACAGAAGCGTAATTCACCATCCCTTTTCCGTTGTCGCCCTGCGTCCAAACCACCTGATCGATGGCATGAAACACCCGGCGAGGGATGGAAGCTCGAGGCATGCGATGGTAGTGCGGGTCCTGATGAACGATGGAGCAGATCAAAAAGGTGCCAACAAATTCGCCGGTGATGTCCTCCGTATAGCTGACGCCCACGTTGCGTCCCCAGCCTTTCATGCCTGGGCCGTAAGGAGAGTCG
>JBEKWJ010000058.1:0-26586 GCA_049513195.1 Occallatibacter sp. | reverse complement strand
AGTTGCCCGCAATCGACGGCAGCGCCGCTTCCGCAGCTCCTGCTTGTCCAGGCTGGCTCTCGGTGTCGGCTCCCATCACGCTCATCAGACCAAGATTCTGCGCGCCGCTCGCGGCCAGTTGCCGAATAGCGGACTGGCTGATCTGCGTACTCGCTGACTCGCTCTCACGCTGAGCTGCCCGCGACGCCAGCACCAATGCAAAGTCAACGGTCTGGTCGTGGCTGACAGCGTTGAGCACCGCCTCCTCAGCGCTAGGTGCAAACGCCGCGAATTGCGTGCGAATTACGTAGCGCCCGTTCTGCGGAATCGTCAGCGACCAGGCGCCGGTGATGTCGGTCGTGGTTTGAAAGCGCTTGCCGCTGAGCGTATTCTGGGCGGTCACGGTTACCCCCGGCAGCGGAATATTCCCGCTCTTGACCATGCCGTGCAGCCTTCCGCCATGCACCTCCGGTATGCTCTGCGCATCCAGTTCACCGGCGGCAGGCACGCTCACAGGCGCAACAGGTTGGGCCTGTGGCGCGCCCGGCGGCTGGGCCAGAGCGACAACACCGCCAGCCACAAGAATTCCCTCCACAATTCGGCCCAGCAAAATCCTTCGCCACATCGACGCTTCCTGTCCTTTCGCGCTTGTACTTATTCAGACGGTCCATCCGCGTCGAAGGTTTACGGCTTCTTCTTTGCTCCGATTTGGCAACCCTGCGCCCTCGAGCATTTGGATTTCGAGATGAACGCAGAAAACCCTTGCATTTTTGCGTGGTTCATGTTTACTATTATGCTAATAGTCTTTTGATTGCTACCTTGAAAGTAAACCCAGGTAGCCATCGGTCAGGATATTCTTATGCTGAAAATCGGCACTTCCATCCGCGCTCATCGCCTGCAGAAGGAGCTTTCCCAGGGAGACATCGAAAAGAAAACGGGGCTGCTGCGCTGTTATCTCTCGCGCGTTGAGAACGGCCACACAATCCCTTCGCTGGACACGCTATCGAAGATTGCCCGGGCCCTCGACCTGCCCATCACGCAGTTCTTCACGGACGATTCGACCAGCAAGCAGGCAAACCTGCAAAAGCTTTCAGATGAGGAACTGCGCTTTCTCACTCAGATTCGCCGCTACTCGACGAACCTGAGCGAGAGCGATCGCAAGCTGCTATTGGCGATGGTGAAGAAGTTTGCAGCCACGGCAACGCGCTAAGGAAAGTAGATAGAGTAAGGTTTGGGTGCCCCATCCTCGCCGCGTCTTTGTTTTTGCGGCTAGGGTGGGATACCCCAGAATGACGTGTTACAGTAACTGTCAAATACCCTTGCCCCTGGGGAATGTCAAGCGAGCAAAAAGAAGATGCGCTGAGAAACTCTAAGGTTTGCGGCCAACCGCGGGCGACTTGGCCATCACTCCCGGCTTGCGTAGCGGCACAATTGCCCCAGCCGAGCCCGGCGCGGCTTGTTGAAAGCGCGCCAGCATTTCCGTCCGCACATACTCCACAAAGCTCTGCATTTGCCGGTTCATCTCTTCCATCCGTTCCCGCATCTGCAGGATGATGGCGATGCCGGCGATATTGACGCCCAGCTCGCGCGCCAGGCTCAAGATGAACTCCAGCCGCTCCAGATCTTCGTCCGTATAGAGGCGCGTGTTGCCTTCGGTGCGCGAAGGCAACAGCAATCCCTCGCGCTCATACAAGCGCAACGTCTGCGGATGAATTTCGTACATCTCGGCGACCGCCGAGATCATGTACGCGCCCTTCGATTTTTTCTTCGTGGCCATCAATCCACCAATCTGAATCGCGCGTCCCAGAGCATTTGCAATACTGGTTCAGAGGCCGGTTCTTTTTTGAGATGATCAAATACGTCGTTGCGCAAACGAAGCTGCATGATGATGTAATGCTGACCCGCCGGCTTTTCTAAATCACTGCTGATTCTAAAACACGTGTCATTACACCCATCTATCCACATCTGTGTGAATTTAGGGTCGTCCACCATGGGTGTGGGCATCTGATGAGTAATCCCCATGAGGGCGAGCAGTTCGATAGCCCCGTTTTCATGAAATACGGCGTTATACGGCTCGCCTTCATCCCAGAGTAGCTTCCACGAAGCGGCCATTGCATCTGCCGCATTCATTTTCACCTGGGCGCTGCTCGCATTCGGCTTGCACCAGAGTCGATAGATTCCCGCAATACTTGCCTCATAAGAGGATTGTTTCGCCGTTCTCTCCTTGTCCTCGACGGAAAGGTGGTCTTTATTGGGCGCGAAGAAAAAGCACGCTGCTGGGAATGACTGAGCTGATAAATGAGCCTGCTGCTGCGGTGCCGCAAACGCCGAGATCACGCCAGGCTTACAAACAAACATCAATAGGGTGGCGATCATGATCGGCATGGACTTACACGTGACAACCGCCGTCATACGCAAACTCCCATCGCAAGCTCGAATAAGGTTGATCCTCACAGCTTATCAAACAGCGCCACGCGCGGGTCCTGGTTATTCAGCTTGGCCAGCTCGCGCATGATCTCCCGGCTGCGCTCGTCGCTCAGCGTGGGTACCTGCACCTCGACCGTCACAATCTCGTCGCCGCGCTGGCCCGGGTGCTGAGCGCTCTCCACGCCCCGCTCCCTCATGCGCAGCTTTTGCCCGCTCTGTGTGCCCGGAGGAATCTTCAATTGCGCGCGCCCATCAATCGTCGGCACGTCTACCTTGGCCCCCAGCGAAGCCTCCGGCACGGTCACCGGAACCGTCACATGAATGTCATCGCCCACCCGCGTGAACACCGGATGCGTCCCGGTGCGCACAATCAGGTAGAGATCGCCCGGCGCCCCGCCGTTCACGCCCGCATTGCCCTTGCCCTGCAGGCGAATCCGCTGTCCATCGCGTGTGCCGGGCTTGATGCGAAATTCCACCGCTTCAGTTCGGCTCACCACTCCTTCGCCGTGGCAACCCGCACACAGATTCGTCGTGCGCCCCGTGCCGTTGCAGCTGGGGCATGGAATATTGAACTTCATTCGCCCGCCCATCTGCGTCACCTGGCCCGTGCCGTTGCACTCCGCGCACTGCGTCGGCCCGCCGGTATGCGCCTGGCCGTGGCAGGTGGGGCAAGTCTCCTGGCGATGCACTTCCATTCGCGCTTGACCGCCGCGAATTGCCGTCCAGAAGTCTACCGTCGCCTGGTACTCCAGGTCGCTGCCGGCCTGCGGTCCACGCTGCTGCGGCTGGTGTGCACCGGTGAAAATTCCCGAAAAAATATCCTTGAAGCTGCCCCAGGAAGCCGAATCTGCCTGCGCTCCCGCTCCCGCCTGCTGCCCGCGATGCTGCCCCGGGCCCCCCTGAAAGCCGGAAAAGTCGAAACCGCCAAAGTCCACGGGGCTGCCGTTCCCGCCGCCCTGCCGCGCATAAGCCTCGGCCTGCGCCGGGTCGATCTGATCCGAGTAGAAGCCCACCTGGTCATAAACCTTGCGCTTCTTCTCATCGCTCAGCACATCGTTGGCCTCCGATATCTCTTTGAACTTTTCCTCGGAGCGCTTGTCCCCTGGGTTCACATCCGGGTGATATCGCCGCGCAGCTTTGCGGAAGGCCTTCCTGATCTCCTCAGGCGTCGCCGTCTTCTTTACGCCAAGTGTGGCGTAATAATCTTTATTCGTCGTAGTGGGCATAGTCGATTTGGACTCGTTTCCTGTTATCTAATCAAAATGCCACCCACTCAAAGCCCTGGTGACAACGGCTAGGTCGATGGTGAAAGACTTGCTCAGTATCAGCGTCGGTAAACGAACGAATCATGCTTAACGTTTACCGTAACACGAGAAACGCTCACCCACCAACCATGCTTTCATCCTCCCATTTTGGCGATAAACCCTGATCTGCCACAATCTTTCACTGGACCACGTGCCCGACGCTATCTCTTCCTAGCATCCGGGCTGCCGGAGTGGCCAAAGATTTCTCGGCAAAGGCTCAGAAGCATCATGAAGAATTGAGAACTGCTTAGAATTCAGCAAGCCCGGACTCCGCGCTGCTGCCCCATCCACAATCCGCGTCAGACTCTTGCAATAAAGCGGAGCCGGACGTAATCCGCGGTCCAGTTTCCATCTTCGTCGCAGAGAGCAGGGGTAAGCAGGGCGGCCGTTTCTTTCACCACAGTCGCGCGGATCGCTTCCGGCAGGCCGCCGAGCACTCCGCGTCGAAAGGTGCGTAGCCAGGCCTCCATCCCTCCCTCTGCAAGCGCTGTCGGTCGCGGAATCAGCGTGATTCGCTCCACATGGAACCCGTGCCGTCGAAGTCTGCGCGAGTAGGCGTCTGGAGTGGGATAGTAATTTTCGCCGTCCTCCCGGTCGCTGAATCCATGCTTCGCCAGTGTAGCCGTGAACGCAACACGAATGGCGGCGACATTGCCGTGACCGCCCATCTCGGCCACAAAGCGGCAACCAGGTTTCAGCACACGGCGCACCTCGGCCATCATTGCGTCCTGGTCCCTTACCCAATGCAGCGCGGCATTCGAGAAGACGGCATCGAAGGATTGATCCGCGAAGGGGAGCGATTCGGCGCTGCCAACATGGGCGTCGATTCCCCGCGAGCGCGCCGCAGCCACCATCTCTGGCGAAACATCGATGCCGATGACGATTGCGCCGTTCGAAGCGAGCCGCTGAGTCAATTGGCCATCGCCACAGCCAAGATCGAGGATATGCTCGCCAGCCTTCGCGTCGAGCCATTCCAGCACTCCGCCGGCCAATCCATGCACAAATGCCGCGTTTTTTCCGTAGTCGTGCGGATCCCAGGTCTGCGCCATCAGCTTCCTCCCATCTCAGTTTGAAGGATGATGATGCACAACGTAAAGGATCGATCTTTCGTCATGCGATCAAATCAATTGGATGACACACGAATCGCTCGAGGTACGATTATCTACCAGACCACAGGTCGATTTTTCTCGGCACGTATTCGATCTGTGTAAAGACGGTTGTGCAGTCGTTGCCGGTTGGCGACTGAGAAGAGAATCCTATGCGCAGGTCGGGATTCTTGCCCAGCGTAAAAGTGCGGATGATGGTCCAGTGTTCGCCGTCTTGCGATGCGTAGAAGAAGATAGCTGCGCCAGCCTTGGCCATTTTCAGATAGACCGAGTTGCCGGGGATGGCGATGGAGTTGTTATCGTCGGAGGTCTCACGCGTCACTACCGACACAATCGCCGCATGCTTCTCGATGGTCATTTCGAAGCACAGCTTCGCCCAGACGCGATCGTTGATATAAAGCACCAGAACACCGGCATCCCATTGCGAACGAAAGTCCACCGTCACCTTCGCACTGAGGGCAAAATCGTCGCTGGGCTTGAAGAGCAAGCGGGGCGAGTTATCAACCAGCGCGCCGTCAAAGGGATTGGCAAACCAATCGGTCTGCTTGCCGCCGGTAATCGAGAGTGTCTTGCCACCGTCTTCGATCTTCCACTGCACCGGAGCGTGCTGCCATGTCAAAGGGCCGGGAACCCCTGCAAGGAAAGGCGCGTCCACTTTGCCAACGGATGATTGGGCTTGTGCGGTGATAGACAAAACAGAGAGTGCGATTCCAGACAGCATCAAGATAAAACGGGATAACTTGCGCAAGAAACTCCTCCACAGAAATTCAATCCTCTCGGACTATAGCAACCGATTATGACTTTGTAATCCGTCTTTAGTCCGACCTGGATTCAGATCGACTGCACCGGCAGGAGCGTCAGGTCATCCACCAGGCCCACTTCCTTCTGCACAAAAGGTTCGCCGTAGCGCACGCCGGCCAGAAGGCCGTAATGCCGCGCCTCGGCAAACGTGCGCTCGCGAATTTCTTCTTCAGGAACGAAGAGCCCGCCACCTGTCGGCTGGTTGGCGTATTGCGAGCGATAGGCCATCAGAGCCGTATGGCGCTGTTCGATGAAGGGCGTAATGTCCACGATGAAGCTAGGGCGGACGTCTGCGTAAAGGCTGGCGTAGACGATCTTGAACGGACGATGAGGCGAGTTCTCACGCTCTTCTGACCTCTGCGCCACTACTCGCGCCGCAGGTGCCTTGGCCAGGCCCGCAAGAAAGCAGGCCTCATAACCGAGCTGAGCAACGGCGGCATGGTCCGGATGACGCGCTTGCCAGTATGGCAGAATCACCACACGCGGCCTCACAAGGCGTAAAACATGCACAATCTTGAGGCGGTTTTCCAGGGTGTTGGCTACCGCGCCGTCCGGCAGGTCGAGGGCTTGCCGCCAGCCTACGCCCAGCAGTTGGGCAGCATCGTCTGCTTCGCGGGCGCGGTCTTCGGCGCTGCCGCGCGTGCCTGCTTCGCCTTGTGTCAGATCAAGAATCGCCGTGCGCAGGCCGCGCGAGGCCATGCGCAGAAGAGTTCCACCGCAGGTCTGCTCCACATCATCCCGATGCGCCGCGATGGCCAGCACATCGGCCACAGAAGAATCCGGAACAGGATCGACGTTCATTGGCAATGACTCCTGATGAACGGACTATCCACTGCTCACTGAACTCAGTAGACGGTATTGTTGGCGTCGGTAAGGCCGTCCATGTAGGCCACGTCATAAGATGTGCCTGACTCCGTGACGAACTGGTTATCGATTGCCGTGCCGTCCACCGTCGAGTAAATGTAGATCTGTCCACCCTCTGCCGTGTAGATCTTGTGCAGGCCACTGACTGCGGCAATTCCGGTGGCGTCATTGTTATAGGGCATCAGCGTCACGGCGTTGGTCGAAAGGTTATACATGGTAAGGCAGCCGTAGGGCTGACCTGCGGCCGCGCGCACGCCAGTGTTGCATTTCGTCATGCCGATCCATAGCGTATCGTCGTCAGCTTCGATCATCCGGCTCACCGCGCCGGGCGCGCCATCGCTGATCGAGACCGCCGGAGCCGAAACCGTGTTCGTAGATAGATTGATCCGTGTCAGATTTCCGCCCCAGTAGCCGCCTGAATACTCCTGGCCCACGACATACAAAGTCGAACTGTCAACCAGTGCGTTACTGGCGCCCCCGGGGGTCGGCACGCATCCCGTCGCGAGATTCACCGTTCCGCAAAGCGTGCTGGGTGTGGTCGTCGAAGGCAACAATCCCGACGCCTGGCCGAGAAGAAAGATCATCGGCGCTATCGGAAGCTGCGTGACAGATGCCCTTGTTCCTCCGCACTCCGGCCCGCAATTGAGGATATATGCGGTGCCGCCATCGGCGGAGAAAACGGCCTTCACCGGGCGATCGAAAGTCAACGGGATGATATTGCCTTTTGTGCTCGCTGGATCAAGCGCCTGAAAAAGGCACCAGGCTGGGGCGGTCTGCGGTTCGCAATCCTGCGCGCCCAGCGGCCATGTGGAGGGTCCGCCAGAGTAAGCAATGGTTTGCGCCGCCGTCAATTGCCGCGGATAGTACACGTAATTTGAGTTCTGCACGAAAGCTAAGGCAACCGAGCCCGCAGGGTTCAAGCTGACGCGGTAGACGCCGGGAAGGCTGAGCGGATAACTGCCTCCGGTTCCCCGATTGATCACCGTCATCACATGGGAGCCTTGGCTCGCCGCAACTACGTAGCTTTCGTTCCGCGAAACGTAGACGCTGGATGAGAAGCCGTTCAAGCCGCTCACGTTGCCGCCCGAGGCTGTCTCCCCGGCGTAGTTGACCATAACAAAGCTGCCGTCGCCCGACCCATAGACCGCCCCCGCCTGTTGCTCAGGCAGGTTTTGAATGCTGATGGGTAGATTTCCAGAATACCCGGAGATAGCAAAAGCAGGGCCTACATTGGCGCTGTTGTACCTGTATCGGATGTCATAAAATGCATCCACAAACAGCAGAGTGCCGGTGTTGGTCGTGTTGGGATTCTGAATCGCGATCAGAACGCGATTGGCCAGCCCGCTTGGCGGCAACGTCCGGCCAGCGAAATAGATCGTGGAGCCACAACCAGCCAGCGCGGCTGCAACCACCAGAGCCGCGGCGGCGCTCATCCAAAGACTTCTCTTCTTCAAAATCCCTTACCTCGACGAACGACGCGGAGTTTGCCGCGCAGGATGCCCGCGGCCAGAACCGCGGCGTGAATAATATTGTTGGTGCCGACGCAACAAACAAGCCGCAAAATAAGCCGGCCAGCACCGCGTCAGTTCAAGCCGATGACTACCGAAGTATAACAAAGCTGCCCTACCTGTTGGCGCGGCTGACCCGCGTGCCTTAGCATGAGGAAAGAATGCCCCAGTTTGCCGACATCTTCGCCGCTCGACCCGTTCTCGCTGACGGCGCCATGGGAACCGTGCTCTACGCTCGCGGCATTTTCATCAATCGCTGCTACGACGAACTGAACCTCTCCGACCCTGGTCTGATCTTGTCGATTCACGAAGAGTACCTCCAGGCCGGTGCGGAGATTATCGAGAGCAACACCTTTGGCGCAAACCGCTTCCGGCTGGCCCGGCACGGACTGGCCGGAAAAGTGGCCGAAATCAACACTGCCGGCATCCAGTTGGCCCGCCAGGCGGTCGAGCACCTCAAGGAAAAACAGGCTGGGCAGGCGTGGGTGGCTGGCGCTGTGGGTCCACTCGGCGTGCGTCTTGAGCCGCTGGGAAAGACCGCCTTGGACGAAGCTCGCGCCGCCTTTGCCGAGCAGATTGGCATTCTCGCCAAAGCCGGCGCGGACCTGCTGATCATTGAAACCATGCCCGCGCTGAACGAGGCTCACGAGGCGCTTAGGGCGGCCCGTGAAGCCGCGCCCAAGCTGCCGGTACTGGTCATGGTCACCGTCGACGACGATGGCAACTGCCTCGATGGCGCATCCCCGGCTCAGGCCGCGGCTCTGTTGACCGAGTGGGGCGCGGGAGCGATCGGCGTGAACTGCTCCACCGGCCCGGCCACGGTGCTGACCGCCATTGAGGCCATGCGCGCTGCTACCACGCTGCCCCTGGCCGCCATGCCGAATGCGGGCATGCCGCGGGCCGTCGAGGGGCGCAACATTTACCTCTGCTCGCCGGAGTACATGGCCAGCTTCGCTCGCAAGGCCATTCAGGCCGGCGTGCAGATTGTGGGCGGCTGCTGCGGCACCACGCCCAACCACATTCGCGCCATGCGTTCGGCCATGCGCGCCATCGACGCGCAGACGCGAGTCGAAGTCGCCGGCGCAGCGCCCGAATTGACGGCCGAAACCCCGCCCGTTCCCTTGGGCGCGCGCTCCCTCATCGGCGCGCTCGTGGCCGAGGGCAGATTCGTCTCGCTGGTCGAGGTCATTCCGCCCCGCGGCATCAACTGCATGAAAGAGATCGAGGGCGCGCAGTTGCTGGCGCAGTTGGGCGTTCACGCCATCAACGTGCCTGACTCGCCCCGCGCCTCCGCACGCATGAGCGCCCAGAGCCTCTGCATCCAGATTCAGCAGCAAACCAGCATTGAGACGATCCTTCATTACACCTGCCGCGACCGCAATATACTTTCCATCCAATCGGACCTGCTGGGGGCTTCGTCCATCGGCCTGCACAACATCCTCTGCCTCACCGGCGACCCGCCCAAACTCGGCAACTATCCTGATGCCACTGCTGTCTTTGACGTAGACTCCATCGGTCTGGTCAACATCCTGCGCCGTCTCAATCACGGTCTGGATGTTGGCGCCAACTCGATTGGCGCCAGCACCAACTTCACCATCGGCGTGGCCGCCAACCCTGGCATGCCCGACATTGAGCAGGAATTGCGCCGCTTTGCCTTCAAAGTCGAGGCCGGCGCAGAATACGCCATTACCCAGCCAGTCTTCGATCTGCGCCTGCTCGAGAGCTTTCTAGAGCGCATCAAAGAGCATCGCATCCCCGTCATCGCCGGTATCTGGCCTCTGGTCAGCCTGCGCAACGCCGAATATCTCAAAAACGACCTGCGCGTCTCCATGCCTGAGGAAATCATGCTGCGCATGGCCCAGGCTGATACCCCCGATGCCGCCCGCCGCGAGGGCATTCTCATCGCACAGGAGATGCTGGAGGCAGTACGTCCCTTCGTGCAGGGCGTTCAAGTGAGCGCTCCTTTCGGACGCTACGACATAGCCGCCGACGTCATCGCCGACATCCTGCCCCAACCCGCATGAGGTATGTATGAGCATGGGGTTCATGTTTTCACTTGACATGAAACGCATTGCGTGTCACATTGTATTTATTCCGTACGCTCGTAGGCGAGCATGTATCCAGCAAACCCCGGCGCAAAAGCTCCGGGGTTTGCTATTTTAGTATGTAGATGAAAAAGCTAGTCCTCATGATCGACGGTGGCTTTCTCCGCGTAGCCGCCCGAAGAGCGAGAATCCACTACGCCCCCGACTTCATTGAGGCCTTCTCCAGGAATTGTCCTGCTGCGGATGAAGAGCTTTTCCGATCTCTCTACTACGACTGTGCTCCGTATCAGGGGCACCAGAATCTCCCAGTTTCAGGGCTGATACAGACTTTTGACGACTCGGGCCAATGGTTGAAGGATCTCGCCAAGAAAGATCTGATTGCCGTGAGACTTGGCGTGCTAAAATTTCGTGGCTACAAGCTGAAGAGAACTCCAGTGACTGGAGCTGCGGTCCTGACCGATGCCGACTTTAAGCCCGATTTTGAGCAAAAGGGTGTCGATATGCGAATCGGCCTCGATATCGCCACTTATTCCGCATTGAGAGGCGTGGACAGGATTGGTTTAGTCACTGCTGATACCGATTGCGTACCGGCAATGAAACTCGCTCGCAAGAGCGGGGTACAGGTTGTCCTGATTGGGCTGCCGGGCGGGACCACCCCAAGTGAACTGGCCCAACATGCAGACTTTCTCCGGGCAGTCGCTTGGCCGCTATAGCCAGCTAGTACCGTTTCGAGCGCTAATCGAGTTTGTCTAACCCAAACCTGTCCCGGAGTCATCGCCATGCCCTCGTTTGAAGATTCGCTCAAGAAGCTCGAAACCATCGTCGATCAACTCGAACAGGGCGACCTGGCCCTGGAAGATTCGCTGAAGCTCTTCGAGCAGGGCGTGGGACTTTCAGCCGCCTGCAAAGCCGAATTGGACGCCGCCGAGGGCAAGGTGCAGATGCTCGTCAAGCAGCGCGACGGATCACTCAAGCCAGAGCCGTTTCCAGCAGATAAGCCCTTCTAAAGCATCTTCGAATTTACTGCAGACTTCTGTGCCTCATCCATTCGCGCGCTTGGCGAATGGGTGGGATACCTACAAAATTCCGATCGACACAATTCCCCAAAATGCCCTAACCCAATAAGACGATCCTCTCCGGCGTCCTCAGCGTTCCTCAAATCAGACCGTGTCTTGTGTCAGGGCATGACTTCATAGGCTGCGGAAGAACCCGCTCGGGCGGTAGGCCGGGGATTTATCCCCGGCATAAAGCTAATAAAATCAGCGGGGGCTTGAGCCCCTGAGGTATGCACTTCGGGCTTTTCGCCCAAAATACAGCCTTTCCGCTGAGTCCTCACCACCACCCCATAGTGCAATCGCTTCTTGCAGATTAATTCTTGCATTCTGCTATATTGCTATTCAGGTCGGACCCTTCGCAAAGCTCCGGTCGGACCATACCACCGAAAAAGCACCCCCCCCACCCCCCTATAAATATTTATTTTCGGGCCAATTTTTTGCATATTTTATCCCTCCATTTCTCATGAAACTGCGAAGCAACGAACGATTTTCCCAGCAGAAACTATAAGAATCGTCCAATCTTTCTGCTCCCGCGTGGGTCTGCCAAGTGCATCGTTTCAGGACACATTGCACCCGCGGCACAAACTCTCGGCCGCCGCAAGGAGCGCCGGTTGCCGCAAACCTGTTTAGTCCGTCCAACATACTCGGAAGGCTTCAGCTGCATTGGCTCCGCTTGCGAAGACACCTGCTGCCAGGGCTGGGCTGTGCCTATCGACCAGGCAGCTTATCAGAAGTACCAATACCTGCCGCTCAGCCCGCTCCGCACGCTGATCAATGCCAATATGCTGACGATGCCCGAGGGCGCAAAGCCAGCCAACTTCGCCAAAATCCAGATGAACGGCGAGAACCAGTGTCCCATGCTCAGCAAGGATCGTCTGTGCCGCATCCAGGCCGAAATCGGCGAGGAGCATCTCTCTCACGCCTGCGCCACTTACCCGCGCATCATTCAGTCGATAGCCGGCATCGAGGAGACAGCCCTGACGCTCTCGTGCCCAGAGGCCGCGCGACTGGTCCTGCTCTCGCCGAATCTGCTCTCGAATGAACGATTGACGAGTGCTGAACTGCCGGGCAACGCCCTCGTTGAATCATCCACAGCGGATGAAACTCCCTCGCTTCTCGCATGGTTCATTCCCATTCGACAGGCGGTGCTGGCGCTCCTAGGCAATCGCGCGTATCCACTCTGGCAAAGGCTGTTTCTGCTGGGCGTATTTTGCCGCCGCCTCGACTCCATTGCCAAGGGCGAACTTCAGCGCAGTATTCCAGCTTTTCTCGCCGACTTCAAAGCTACCGTCGCTTCTGGCGCTCTGCTCACTGCCATGGAGGCACTGCCGCTCGATCGCTCAGCCCAGTTGGATGTGGTGCTGCGGTTGGCGGGGATGCTTCTGCGTCGCTCGAACGTGAGACCGCGATTCGTCGAGTGCGTGCACGCCTTTACCACGGGCATCGGCAACGGCCCTGGCGCGACTCTAGAGAGCCTTGTCGGCCACTACGCTCAGGCGCACGACCACTTCTATGCGCCTTTCTTTGCACACCACCCGCACATCCTGGAGAACTACCTGGTCAACACCATTCTTCGCTGCCGGTTTCCTTTTGGCCCAGAGAGCGCGCAAGCCAGGGCGCCCCTATCGATGACGCGGGAATACGCCCTTCTGACCGCCCAGTTTGCGCTCGTGAAAGGGTTTCTAATCGGCGTGGCAGGCTTTCATCGCGAGGGGTTTTCCGCCGCGCACGTGGTCCACACAGTGCAGGCCGTCAGCAAGCACTTCGAACATCATCCGGAGTTTCTCGATCTGGCTCATCAACTCCTGGTCGAGAGCCAGATGGATGGCGCGCGGGGCTTGGCGATTCTGCTCAGGAACGCGCAGCCGGCTTCAGCTTCGCGCGCAGCCAGGCCAGCATCTCCGGCGATACGCGTTCCAGGTCCGCAAGATGGAAGACCGGTTGCGGAGGTTCTTCCGCTCGAAGCATCCGATCCTCGTCCCGATGCGCAACCAGTGCATCGGCGCGCTGAGTCGTAAGGCCAAACGAGGCCTTAGGCTGAGAATCATAATCTCCCGCCTCAAGAGCCAGACACAGATCAGGCTGCAGATAGTCCATGATTCCATTCGACTCGAAGAGTAGATTTGCGTCCGGGTCGAGCTTCTCCAACAGCTCATGCAGCAGAAGCGAGAGATCGCTCGAAAGTGTCGTCACCAGAAAAGCGCGAGCGGCTCCCGCCGCCAGGTAGCGCGCGGTGTCGGTTCGCTGCCCGGCAGATTTTTCTTCCCACACAAGCACCGGGTTGCCGTGGTCGTGGCTCGTGACTTTGACGGCGGTCCAACGATATTCGGAGAGCGCGCCGATCAGGCCGCAAACCAGCTGGGTTTTGCCTACACCTTTAGCGCCGCCACTTACGACAATGGTGGTCATTGCTGCCCTCTTCTTCCTAGTTTTTGCTTACAGGCTTGGGTGAGCTTTTCGCCAACCGCGCCAACATCGCCAGCTCGCGCAGCACCTGCTTGAGCGGACGAGCCGGTGTGCCCCACAAAACAGTTCCGGGCTTGAGTCCGTCGTTAGTAACCGTCTTGCCACTCAACACGCCGGCCTGCCCGCCCAGAATCACGCCGGGACCAATGTGTGCGTGGTCGCCGATACCCACCTGGCCCGCAATCACCGCGCCATTGCCCACAGTGCAACTCCCAGAGATGCCAGTGAGAGCCACCAAAATCACGTCCTCGCCGATATCGCAGTTATGCCCGACATGAACCAGATTGTCAAATTTGGTTCCCCGGCCAATGCGAGTCTCTTTAAGTGCGCCGCGATCGATGGTCGAGTTGGCGCCAATCTCCACGTCGTCTTCAATCAGTAGCGTGCCCTGCTGCGGAAACTGCGTATAAGCGCCGGTCGCCGAGTCGCGGACATAGCCAAAGCCATCCGCGCCAAGCACCACTCCTGCATGAACCACAACGCGGTCCCGCAAAGTAGTTCCGGGATAAAGAACAGCGCGAGAATAAATCCGGCAGTCCTTCCCGATGCGCACGCCCTCGCCAATCACCGCACCAGCTTCAATGCGCGTTCCGGCGCCGATACTGGCATTTTCTCCGACCACCGCGCAGGGCCCAATGCTCACGCCCTCGCCAAGCTGAACATTCGCGCCGACGGCCGCCCTCGGGTGCACTCCGGTTGCCCGCGGCGCAGGCGTCACCAGTTGGTACGCGCGGGCAAACCAGAGCCGCGGCTGGGCGCTCTCAACGACGCATTTGCCAGCCGGATAGGATTCAACAAGCCCAGCCCCCAGCACAACCACTCCTGCATGGCTCGCCAATGCCGTGGCAGCCGAGGCTGCATCCTCGGCAAAGACCAGATCCGATGGACAGGCCGAGGCGGATGAGCTCACGCCAGCCACCGCTTGGGTCGCGTCTCCCGCCACCAGTTTGCCGCCCAGAGCGTCGATCAGTTCGCCCACCTTCATGCTTCACTCCTCAATACAGCCCCGCTTCGCCCGCTGGTCTTGTCTTCCACCGCCGGTGAATCCACAGCCACTGGTCAGGATACCGTCGAATCCAGCTCTCGATCGCGCTCGTGCACTGCTGCGTTGCGGCTAGAATATCGGCCTGAGCATCGCTGCCGCGTTCGAACACTAGCTCTGGGCCGAAGTAAAGCACGTAGCGGCCTTCGGTCTTCTCCCACAGCATGAAGCCCGGCAGCACGGCCGCTCCGGTCTTCAGTGCCACGCGCGCCAGGCCTGAAGCGGTGCAGGCCGCGCGCCCAAAGAACTCCGCAAACACGCCCTGCGGCGGAGTCATGTTCGTGTCCATCAAAATGCCCACCGTCTCGCCCTGTCGCATGGCAGTAAGCAGACCCCGTGCAAAGTCGTCCTTATCCAGAACACGGTTGCCGTGCAGGCAGCGGATGCCGTTCACAAATGTATCCAGCAGGCGGTTGTCGAGCGGCCGCGCCACCATGCTCATCGGATAGCCCATCAGCGAGTGATAAAAGCTGGAAAGCTCCCACGCACCCAGGTGCCCAGTAACGATCAGAACCCCTTTGCCACGTCTTTTGGCCGCCTGATAATGGTCCAGACCCTCGGCGCGCATCCAGCCGCGAGTGTTTTCCGGGGTGTAACCCGTCATGCGGCAAAATTCAACCAGCTGCCATCCAAGGTGACGGAAGACGCCTCTCAGAATGTCCTCACGCTCCCTTGCTGACAACTCCGGCAGAGCCAACTCCAGATTGCGCCGCCCCACGCGGCGCAATCGGCCATGCAAGCTGTAGATGCTCCATGCAAGAAGGTCGGAAATCCAACGAGACGGTCGCCGCGGCAGCCACCCCAACGGGCGCGCCACGGCCAGCACCAGCCAAAATTCGAGTCTTTCCCGCATAGTCGAAGGCAAAGCTTAAGTCTAGTCCTTCGGTCCGGATACAAGGCCCGAAATAAAGGGAGGGAGCCCCTTAGACCCTCCCTGGCTTTCCTCGACAACTTTGCATCTACTTGCGATTCTTGGCCTCAATAAAGTAATGCGCCACGGTGCTCACAAAAGGCACCGCGCCTTGGGGAACCGCAACGTTGCCTTTCAGAATGGACTCGAAGCTGTGTTCCTGGCCAAAGTAAATCTCAGTGTCTTCGGCGTTCTGGCTCACGCTGGTCCCGTCCAGGTCCACGCCCGCAAAAAGGCCCTTGTTGCGCGAGTAGCTGAGCAACTCGGCATTCATCTTCCAGTCGGTCGCGGCCGCGCTTTCGCGCCCCACGGGGCCGGCCGCTGCCGAGGCATCGCCGCCAATCTTGAACTTGTTCCTCAATAGGTCCTGCATGCCGCGATCATTCACCGCCACCAGCACCAGGTCGGTCGATTGGCCGCCGATCTGAAATCCAAACGATCCCCCCGCCATCCGAATAAAAACCGGCGCGCTCCAGCCGTGTCCCGTCCGGCAAGTCACCACGCCTTGACCATACTGTCCGCCGAAGACAAAAGCGCCCTTGATCATTCCGGGCACCACGGCAACGCAGGTGGCTTGCTCAAGAATATTCATTGGAATGCTATTGTCGTTGGCGGCCATGATCTGGTCCAGAACCACCTTGGCGTCATCGATGCGCGCCTGCAGATCCTCGTGTTTGGAGCCGGCGAATGCAGTCGAGGGAAGCATGAAACACAGACAAAGCAATGCAAGTGTCTTCTTCATATCCTGATCCTTTCCACCCCGCAGACCTCAAGGGGGTGCCTTCATCGTTCCACAGTCAGGCTACCGCATTCAAGTGCCAGTGCGAAGACCGAAACCGCTCACAGACGCTCGGAAACAAGACCGGCAAGAGCCGGTCTTGTTTCAATGGTGCGTGGATATATGGTGGGAGGGCAAAAATACGGGGAGGGGGAGGGCTGAGGTCAGCGGTGACGTGCTGAAAAAGAGGAGTTTCCAAGCTTCACGAATGAGGTGCGGCTTCGAAACTCCTTCCCCAGATCTGCTTTGTTTCTGAAAATGAGTATAGCTCAAACGATTGATCAATATCTGATCAAAATCGACCTAATCGTAGATTACTAAAGTAGTATGGATGAAAGTAACCAAATTTGTTTACTTAAAAGTAAACAAGAGGATTAGCCCCCGGGCGCATTCTGAAGGCCAGAACAGATCGCCAATCGGTGCCCCCTTGAATTGTTGGACAATGGACGGTCGAAAGCCAAACAAGCGTAAACGGCCTAAAAGCATGGCGTCATAAAAAAGGGGAGTTCCCAAGCTCACGGATGACGTGTAGCTTGGGAACTCCAGATCTGCTTTATTTCTGTTACGAAGAAAATAAATCATCAGACCATTGATTCGTGATCAATATTGCACGATTTCTCTGTTACGAATGTCGTAGAGGCAAAAGTAACCTCACCTGTTAACTTATGCCTAAACATCAGAGTGAGCCGCTCACAGGAACTATGTTCAATAACAACGCTGAGCTATGATTCACTCGGCAAACGAATCGAGATGATTCTCAAAAAAAGAGGAGTTCCCAAACTTTGCGGACAACGCACCGCTTGGGAACTCCTTCCCCAGATTCGCTTTGTTTCTCCAACGAGTCTCAGCTAAAACAGAAAATCTGTCGCGGTCATTATTGCTCAGTTGATTGGTTACGAATGTAGTGGGTGTAAAAGTAACGTTGCGGGCTCGCCCATAAGCAATTCGAAGAATTTGCTTCTACAGACCCCGTCCATGCCATGTTAGGCGCGCCGCTGCCGGTCCAACCGAAGGGCGGAACCGTCGACGGCAAATCAGGCAAGTAATTCTTCTCTGATGGGTGCTGGAGGGTGAACAAGCCACAGGCGAGGCCGGCAGCACGACCGCCAAAAAAAAAGAGGAGTTCCCAGGCTTCATGGGTGACATGCGGCCTGGGAACTCCTTTCCCCAGATCTGCGTTGTTCTGATACCCATTCTGCAAAAAGGGGCGATATTGCGCAAGATTACAAAAGCAGTATGAATGTAAGTAACCGCTTTTATTTACTGATTAGTAAACACGCGCATTCTGAAGATTTTGATTTGCTAACGGCCAAAAACACGCGTGACCAGGTTAGCAGAGAAGGATCGAAGGCGATGGAGGAGTGAACAGGCAGCAGACATGACAGGGCGCGCACCAAGCCAGCAGCAAGGCCGCCAAAAAAAAAGAGGAGTTCCCAGGCTTCATGGGTGACATGCGGCCTGGGAACTCCTTTCCCCAGATCTGCGTTGTTCTGAAATACATTGTGCAAAAGAGGGTCGAAACTGCACAAGATTACAAAACCAGCATGGACGTAAGTAACCTATTTTGTTTACTGATCAGTAAACACGCGCATTCTGAAGATTTTGTTTTGCTAGCGGCCAAAAACACGCGTGACCAGGCTAGCAGAGAAGGATCGAAGGCGAGGGTGGAGTGAACAGGCAGCAGACAAGACAAGGCGCGCACCAAGCCAGCAGCAAGGCCGCCAAAAAAAGAGGAGTTCCCAGGCTTCATGGATGACATGCAGCCTGGGAACTCCTTTCCCCAGATCTGCGTTGTTCTGACACCCATTCTGCAAAACGCGGCCAAAATGGCACAAGATTACGGAAGGCGTGGAGATGTTAGTAACCGCCTCAGTTCACTTATCAGTAATCGGTGGCAAGCCGATGTCTGCATACTGGCGGCGATCCCCGGAGCGCCGATCATTACGGCGGCGATCGTCAGGCCGGCGGTTACTGATGCCTGCGGCCTGCAGGAGCGCCGGGTTAGACGCGCGCATCAGAAGATCAATCCGATTGTCCGCGCCGGTTTTGCGCATCAACCGGCCAACATGAGCTTGGACGGTGCGCTCCTCAATTCCCAACTCTCGGGAAATTTCGCGATTGGAACGAGCCGTAAGGATCAATTCGAGAATTTGACGCTCACGGTCGGTCAAGCGTGGGGGGGCATTGGTAAGGCTGGTATCTGAGCCTCCAAGCAGATGATCGATTAGCTTGGAGAGGATTCGCCGCGGAGCCCAGATCGAGCCTTTCGTCACTGCATCAACGGCCAGGCGCACGATCCGCGGACTTGCCTTCGAATCGAGGTAGGCCCGGGCACCGATCAAAATCGATTCCATGATCAGATGGTCGCTTCCCTCCGGCCCCAGGACAATCAACCGAAGATCGGGCCGCCTGTGACGAATCGATTCCAAGGTTCTCAGTCCGCCGGATGAACTGTTCAGGTCCACAACCAGAAACTCCAATGTGATGTCGCCTGTCAGTTCTTCCATTTGTCCCATGACCGGACAAAGTTGTGTGTAACCCTCGCCGGGCCGGTCCTCGAAAATGCTGGCAAGGCCTTCCATACGAAGCGGTTCGTCGGTAAGCACACCTATGCGAATTGGCTCAAGGCTAAGAACGATGTGCCTCCAGATACAGTGGAGATGCCAAACCAACTGTTTCGGCCCCACTTTATTAGGAAAATGCACGAAGGTCAATAGTAACTCAAACGTTTAGCTTAAAGGCGATGAAAACAATTTTCAAGTTGCGGTGCGAAAATCTTCGGGTAAACGTATCCGCCTCCATGGAGATTGCACGAGATTACCTGCACAAGGCGCACAATTAACCTGAGTAAAGAAAATCTTCCAAAAAATGCGGAGGTATCCAAAATTATGACCCTGCCTGGTCTTTCATAATCGCTCGAAAAAAGGTAGCATCAGAATCGTAGGTCGTAGTACATTCAATTTAGTTGCGCTAGCGAGGTTACCCCATTGATTAAGCAAGACATCGTCCACCATGTGATCGAGCGCACCGGGCTTCCCCGGACCAAGGCGGAGGCTGCCGTAGATACAGTCTTCGAGGGGCTCAAGCAGGCTCTCACCGCCGGTGAGCGTATCGAGTTGCGCGGCTTCGGCGTCTTCAGCGTCCGTGCCCGCAAAACCGGCATTGGTCGCAATCCTCGCACGGGTACTGAGGTCAACATCACGCCTGGCAAGGCGGTGCGCTTCAAACCCGGCAAGGAACTGCACACGCTGGAGAGCAGCGCGCTGCCCGCGAAATAAAGCGCACCCAGCCTCGCGAGAGCCTTATATTTCTCGCTGGAGTTGCCGCTCGATCTACCCACCGCAGGCAGATAGTCCAACCATACGTGTTCACATCAGGCGCAGTGCATCAATGTCTACCACCAGGTTCCTGCGCGGAATACCCGTCTCATCCGCGTGCGTCAGCATTCCACGCAAAGCAGTATTCAGTGCCTTGCGCGATCCTGCCTTCAGAATCAGATGAAAACGATAGACGCCTTTGATGCGGGCAATTGGCGCGGTGCAGGGACCGAGAACGCGCACGTTCTCCGGCGCTGCTTTCTGAAACCACTTGCCTAACTCCACTGACCAGCTCATCGCTTCCTCAAGTTTGCCTGACAGTACCAGCACATTCGCCAGCACGCCAAAGGGCGGATAATGCATCCAGCGCCGGTATTTCAGCTCACGCTCAACAAAGCTCCCATAGTCGTGCGTGCTCGCGGCCACAATGGCGTAGTGGTCTGGATAGTAGGTTTGCACCACCACACGCCCCGGCAGCTCGCCGCGTCCAGCCCTGCCTGAAACCTGCGTCATCAGTTGAAAGACCCGCTCGGCGGCGCGAAAGTCAGGCATCGAAAGCGAGTGGTCGCAGCCCACCACACCGACCAGCGTAATGCCGTGAATATCATGCCCCTTGGCGATCATCTGCGTGCCCACCAGCAGGTTGATCTCGCCCGAATGGAGACGCGCCAGCAGCCTTTCCAAATCGCCCCGCCCTCGAACCGTATCGCGATCCATTCGGCCAATCCTCGCGCCTGGAAAAATCTCGCCCAGCCGTTCCTCTCCTTGCTCGGAACCTGCACCCAGGTAGTAAAGATGCTCGCTGTCACACTTCGGGCAGCGTGCCGGAACGACCCGCCGAAACCCGCAGTAGTGACATTCCAGGCGCTGACCTTCGCGGGCCATTCCAGCGTCTTCTCCGGCCGGTTTGTGGTGAGTGAGCGAGATGGCGCAATTCTGGCATTCCAGCTTTTCTCCGCAAGCGCGGCACATCACGGCGAACGAATAGCCGCGGCGATTCAGCAGAATCAACGCCTGCTCACCGCGATCAAGCGCCGTCTGCGTCTGCGCCACCAGCGCTCGCGAAAATAGCTGCTCCTGGCCCGTCTCCTGAAACTCGCGGCGCATGTCGATCAGCTCGACCAGTGGCAGCGGGCGGTTCATCACACGGTCGCGCATCTCAATTCTGGTGTACTTGCCCGCCGCTGAATTCTGCCAGCTTTCAAGTGAAGGTGTCGCTGAACCCATCACCACCACAGCGTCCTCGATCTTGGCCCTCATCACGGCCACATCGCGGGCGTTGTAGCGAGGCGTCTCTTCCTGCTTGTAACTTTGGTCGTGCTCTTCATCCACCACGATCAGTCCAAGATTCGGTACAGGCGCAAAGATGGCCGAGCGCGTGCCAACGACAATGGGCGCTTCACCCCTCCGTATGCGCCTCCATTGCTCGCTCCGTTCCTCCGGCGTCAAGGCCGAGTGCAGCAGCGCCACTTTGTCTCCAAACGCTGTGTCCAGCAGGCCCACCGTCTGCGGGGTGAGGCCGATCTCCGGAACCAGCAGAATCGACGACAACCCTCGGTCCAGCGCCCGTTGCATCGCCGCCAGATAGACCGCCGTCTTCCCCGACCCCGTCACTCCATGCAACAGAAAAGGCTTGAAGCCTCCCAACGCTGTTGCCAGGCCCGCCAGAGCATCGATCTGCGGCTCGTTGAGACGAAGTGGACCACTCTGGCTCTGCAACCCGCCCATATGAAATGCGGCTGGCCGCTCGTCGATACGGACCAGCCCGCGACGGACCAGAGTTTGCAGCGTGGACGAAGGCAATGCCTTGCGGCGCAACTCGGTCAAAGGAAGTTCACCGTCGCAGGCCGCCAGTTCAGCCAGAATGCTCTGCTGCATCGCTGTCAGCGCAGGTAGCCTCGCCTCGGGAATGAGCACGGCAAATCTCTCCATGCGCCGCGCATCGCGCTCGACAGCCGCCGTCTCGCGGGCAATCCACTTCTTGCGCGTAAGGCTGGCCAGCACAGGCAGCGTGGCAGCGGTAGCAGTGCGTAGCGTGGATACCTTCACCGGCTCACCTGAAGCCAGACGAGAGAGCACCCGCCGCTCCAGATCCTGCTCTTCGGCAGAGACTTTACCTTTGCGTTTCGCGCCGCCTTTGCGCAAGGCCATAGGTTGTCCAGCTCTCGATTCTGAGACCCCAGACTCGAGACGCTCCACACTCTCCGCCAGCACATCCCGGCCCAGATCGGTGATGCGGTAGTAGACAGTGCGCCGCACCTCGGCCATCAGCGGCAACATCCCGCGCAGCACTTCACCCAGCGGAGCCAGGTAATACTGCGCCATCCACTCGGCCAGCTTGAGCAGCGGTTCACTCAGCAGAGGTTCGTCGTCCAATACGCCTTCGAGAAATCGAACTTCTACGTCAGCCGCAACCTTGGTGTTCAGGCCCGTCACCACGCCGATCAGTTTCTCGTTGCGAAAGGGGACGATCACCCGCGCCCCGCGCTGCGGCAGTTGTCCATCGCGCACCGCGTAAGTGAATGCGCGGTCAAGCGGCACAGGCAACGCGACTTCGCAATAAGCAGGCATGGTCGGCAAGATTCAGTGTAGGGGATCAGGCATCCTGAAGCCTTCAAATTAGTATTTTCGTTTTTCGCGCAACTACTCGCCCTGCTTCGGGTTTGCCTGAATGACCCGGTTCTGAAGTACAAGAACCGAAATTGAAAGGTTAAGGAGAAGTATATGACCCGCTCATTGTTGATGATTGCTGCTGCTTCCAGTTTGCTGACCTGCACCATCTTCGCGCAGTCGGCGCCCACCAGTCAGCCTGCCAGTCCCAATCAGCCCCCCACGGTGAACGAGCGCCGCGAGAATCAGCAGGACCGCATCGCCAATGGGGTTCAATCCGGTCAACTGACCGCCGGCGAAACCAAGAACCTGGAGACGCGCGAAGCCAATGTGAACCGTGAGATCAGGGACGACCGCTCCGCGAATGGCGGGACTCTTACACCCGGCGAGCATCAACAGGTCAATCGGCAGCAGAATCGCATGAGCCAGTCCATCTACGCGGACAAGCACAATGCCGCTCAGCAGAATTACAGAGGCGAGGTCGGCGCTCGCCAGCAGAATCAGCAGCGTCGCATCGCGCAAGGTATCCGCAGCGGCCAGATGACGGCGGGAGAGGCAGCACGAGCTGAAAATCGTCAGCAGGGAATCAATCAGCAAGTCCATGCTGACCGAGCGGCCAATGGGGGAAGACTGACGGGTGGAGAAAAGCACCAGATCAACAGGGAACAAAATGGCGCCAGCCGTCAAATCTATCGCGAAAAACACAACGCTGCGCGGCAGTCCAGGTAGCTTCATCGCGTTCTTTACGCGGGCATGACTAGATTAATCCAGAAGGCCGAAGCCGATGCGCTTCGGCCTTCTGACGTAGTGGAACTTCTGTTACGAAAATTTCTCAGGCATTCTCGCTACACGGAGGTATTTGGCGCTACAATTCGAGCAAATGACAACTGAATTCTCCACCCCCGCCGCTACCGCTCTTAACGCCGACCCAATCGCTTCGTGCGACCCAACCGCTCCCATCACCATGTCGATCGATATCGGCGGTTCGGGACTAAAGGCCATGCTGCTCGACCAGGCCGGAAAGCCGTTGAGCGAGCGGCAAAGGGTGCTGACCCCGGTTGTGCCCACGCCGGAAGCGGTGCTGGCTGGCCTCGAAGATTTGCGCAAGCTGTTCGGCGTTTTCGATCGTGTCTCCGTCGGGTTTCCAGGCGTGGTCAAGCACGGCTGCACCTATGGAGCTTTCAATCTGCACCCGCTGTGGGCTGGAGGCTTTCCCTTGCAAGCCGAACTCGAAAAACGCTGGCGCAAGCCCGTTCGCGTCGGTAACGATGCCGATGTGGCCGGCTATGGAGCCATCTGCGGCCAGGGCGTAGAACTGGTGCTGACACTGGGTACAGGCCTCGGCGCGGCGCTCTTCACCAGTGGTCACCTCTGCCCCGGCCTCGAGTTGGGCCACCATCCTTGGCGCAAAAAGGGCATGACCTACGAGGACTACATCGGTCGCCGCGGCCTCGACAAGTTCGGCAAAGCGCGCTGGAACGATTTCCTGCAGGCCGCGATCAAGCAGACCGAAGCCCTCTTCAATTGGGACCACCTCTACCTCGGCGGCGGCAACACCAAAAAGATTCTCTTCACTCCAGAAAAGAACGTCAGCATCGTCTCCAACGAAAGTGGCCTGCTAGGCGGTGTAGTCCTCTGGCGAGATCAGGCGTAAGCCGGGCCTTCTGAAAAATTACCCCACCAGCGGCATGAATCGACGCCCTTCGTCGGAGTACTGCTCAATCCGCCCCGTGAGAATGTCATAGTACCAGCCATGAACCGTCAGTCGCCCCGCCATGACGGCCCGCGCTACCGACGGCTGGGCGCGCAGATTCAGCATCTGCGCCACCACGTTGCCGCGAATCAGCGAAGCCAGATCGCCGTGCTCGCCTTCGGCCGGGTTCACCGGTTGACGATGCGTGAAGGCTCCTTCGACGTGGCTCAGCCAGCGGCTCGCTTTAGGCAGATCTTCCAGTCCCTTGCGGTTGAGTGCCGCTTTCAGCGCCCCGCAGTCCGAGTGGCCGCACAAAATGGCGCTCTTGACCTTCAGCACCTCCACCGCGTATTCAATCGTCGCCGTCACACCGTCCGTATCGTTGCCGGATACCGGGACCACATTGCCGGCATTGCGCGCAATGAACAGGTCACCCGGCCCTGTGCCCAAAATCAAGTCTGGCACCACGCGCGAGTCCGAGCAGGTGATAAAGAGCCACTCCGGCGCCTGCCGGTCCGCCAACAATTGAAACTGGTCCCGCCGTCGGGGAAATACCTCGGTCAAGAACCGTTTGTACCCTGCGATCAGTCGATCCATCCACCCTCCGCCGCTTGAACTCAGCGCGACCTTCTGCCCTGTCTTTGCCTAGCCTACCGCACCTGCCGCCAGGCCCTGTCATTGCCTAGCCTACCGCACGTGTCGCCAGGCCCTGCCATTGCCAAGCCTACCGCACGTGTCGCCAGGCCCTGTCTTTGCCTAGCCTACCGCACGTGTCGCCAGATTGATAAATTGGCAGAGTCACTTGCAAAATTCAAAGAGGAATGCAAGAAGCGTCAGGGCACGACTTTAGTCGTGCCGTAAGTGCAATAAAATCAGCCGAGGGCTTTAGCCCCTGCGGAAATTGTCTATTGTGTTTCGCAATTCCGAAAGACAATTCTACAAGTGGCTTGGCAGTAATATTGTTTTCCGGTTGCCGGCAAACAACCAGCAGAGAGATCTCCGCTTTCACAATGGCTGAGGTCTAATCGAGCATGTCCAGATTGGCGCTTTCGACCGACTCGCCCTGATGATCTTCTTCGATTGCCGATGGGGGAGGGATCAATTCAGCAGGGTCGGGAGCCTCCTCGGTTGCCGTGTCGGCGGTCTCCAGAATCTTTGATAATTCGAGATCGGCAATGCGGTTCAGTACCACACGCTTCAGTTCCGTGATTGACTCCGGAGCCTCGGCAGGGTTCTCCGTCTGCTCCAGTTTCTGAAGAGTCACGTGGAGCGATTTAAGAGTCTTCGAAGTTGGACGCCGCTGCAAAATTTCACCCGTTATGTTGGATGGGTCGTCGAAGTCAAGAGAGGCCCCAATGTATTCAAAAGATCAACCGTGGGCCATTACCATATTCTTATGGCAAGGCAGTTTTTTGATGGGAACAACAACAAGGAGGCGCGAAGATGAAGCAGCTTGCGAGAACTTTGGTCGGCATCAGTTGGGCTGTTCTGGCGCTGGCAGCACATGCGCAATCCATCAACGCGCTCGATCCAACCCTCCAAAGCCGCATTGATCGCACCGCCGCCCAGGTACTTGAGCAGACCGGAGTGCCATCGGCCTCGGTAGCAGTTGTCCAGCGCGGCAAGCTGGTTTTTACCCACGCCTATGGCAAAGCGCGCCTCGCCTCCGATAGTGCCCCCGCCATCAACGCGACGCCTCAGATGCGCTACTCCATCGGCTCCATCTCCAAGCAATTCACCGCCGCGGCCATCCTCTTGCTTCAAGAAGAAGGTAAGCTCTCGCTCGACGATCCTGTGGGCAAGTACGTCCCCGGCTTGACGCGCGGCAATGAGGTCACCATCCGGCAGATTCTCTCTCACACCTCCGGCTACCAGGATTACTGGCCCGAAGACTACGTGATGACCAACATGCGGCGCGATGTGACACCTCAGCAGATTCTCGATCTCTTTGCCAAAAGACCTCTCGACTTCGAGCCCGGAACGCAATGGCAGTATTCAAACACCAACTTTGTTATCGCCGGCCGCATCGTCGAGCAGATCACCGGCGAGCCGCTCATGCAGTTTCTTACTGAGCGCATCTTCCGCCCGCTTAACATGAGCTCAGTGTGGAATTCCGATCAAGACCCGCTCACACCAGCCGACGCCACAGCCTACTATCGCCACGCGCTCGGCCCATTGCGTCCCGCGCCCAAAGAAGGCCGCGGCTGGATGTATGCCGCCGGCGAGCTAGCCATGACGGCTCACGATCTGGCGTTATGGGATGCAAGCCTGATCGCTCAATCCATCCTCAAGCCCGAGAGCTACAAGCAAATGTTCACCGAGGTCAAGCTCAAAGACGGCAACGGAACCCAATACGGCCTCGGAGTCGGGGTGCGCACCCTGAACGGCCGCCGCGCGATTGTGCATTCGGGTGAAGTTTCCGGCTTCGTCTCCGACAATGAAGCCTACGTGGACGACGGCGTTGCCGTAGCAGTGCTCACCAATCAGGATGCCGTCAGTGCAGCCACCACCATCGCGAATCTCATCGCCCCGGTCGTTCTCGGAACATCCTCCGCCACCGATCCCGAAAAGCAGGCTCTCGCCATCTTCCGCGATCTGCAAGCGGGCCGCATCGATCGCAGCCTGCTCGCGCCCAAGCTCAGCGACTACTTCACCGCCGAAGCCCTGACCGACTATCAATC
>JBEKWJ010000057.1:0-27040 GCA_049513195.1 Occallatibacter sp. | reverse complement strand
ATCTGCACGGAAATCGGCTACAAATAAATATCTATAGGGGGGTGGGGGGGGGCACAAGTTGTCAGTTGACAGTTTTCAGTTGTCAGCGAAAGCCCGCGGCTGTAGTCATGTTTCATTCTTTGATTGTGCGCCTGGCGAAGGTAATCTTCTGCAAGCATCGAAGAAGATGCGTTTGCCCAGGGCGATGGGTGATGATCATCACATTGCAATGCGCAATAGAAACATCTAAATCGGACATCTGAATCGGCATGACGACGGAGTGTAATTATTCTCTTGCGACCCGCGACGCGGCCAGTATATTCTTACCGCAACATTTATAGGATGTCAGATGGTTGTACGTGACTGAAAGTGTTTGAGGAGGATTATGACCGGCAAGCATGGATTTCTCGACGCTCTGAAGGAAGCCGCCTTTGAAGACGAACCGGCAGCGCCGGATAAGCATGGTTCCGTGCCCGCCAAACCGGGATTATCTGTGTCAGCATCTACTGCATCTGCGTATGCGCCGCCGGTTTCAAACGCGGCTTCGCAGGCTCCTTATGCGCTTCCGATCGATGCGGGAGTTGTGCCGGATAACGACGCGGTATACCAGACGTTGCTGTCCAAAACCGATTTCGAGGGCACACCTACCGCCGCAACGATCCACAAATTTCTCGATCCACTCAAGGCCATCCCAGACACCGTCATGCCCTCGAACGTCAAGTTCAAGACTGCTGTGCTTCAAGCTGCGGCGCAGGCCGGATTGACCGATGACGGGATTCTGGCTACCTTCGATACGCTGACGGCGAAACTTCAGCAGGAGAGAGATGCCTTCGGCGGCAAATCGCAGCAGTTCGCGGCCCGAGAGGTTACCGGCCGGCAGGATCAGATTCAGAAAATCACCGAGCAAATCACCCAGCTCCAGCAGGAGTTGGCTCAATTGTCCAGCGAATTGGTGGATGCGCAAGGAAAAGCTACTCATGCGCAAGGCCAGTTCGAGGCTGCTGTGCAACGCCGCGCCAGTGAACTCGAACAGCAGAAGGCGCTTTACGCTTCACTGCTGAAAGGATAAGTAACTCTTATGGGCATTTCGCCGGTAACTCCCAACTTTACCCAGAACATCCAGAATTACAGTCCGAAGTCGTTCTGGAAGCGGCCCGAGGGTCCGTTCGGCATGGTCGTGCTTGCGGCCTTGATCGTCGGCGGAGCCATCGGCCTGTACGCCATCCTGCCGTTCCTGATCACCTTGCTGACAGATACGCTTCACATGGTCGCTCTGGCGGCGATCCTGATTGCGATTCTTTGGCTGGTTTTCAATCCAACTTTCCGCACAGCGGTCTCGAATCTCTTCAAGAATACTGTGAGGTTTTTCGCCTCATGGGTGGTGGAGACGGATCCGATCGGCATTTTGCGCAACAACCTTGATGACATGAAGAAGGCCAAGTACAACCTTGACCAGACGCTTCAACGCTTTTCCGGCAGCGACGAGAGGCTTCAGCGCAGTATTGCCGCCAAGTCCGATGAGATCAACGGTCTCGGACGCAAAGCTACCAAGGCCGAGCAGATGGCCGCCGCCGCTACTGACCCGATGGAGAAGGAGCGGCTCTTGCTCGAGCGTCAGACCTTCTTGGAACAGGCCGGAATGTTGATGCAAGGCGTCAAGCAGCTACAGGCTCTTGAAGATCAGACATCGAAGATGCTACAGACATTCCAGCACTGGTCGCAGATCGCCGACAGCAAGATTCAGCGGACGGAGAACAAGGTCAATTTCCTTGCCGAGCAGCGCAAAATGATTCTCGATGCCAAGGCCACCCTCGGTGTGGGGCAGCAGTTACTGCGCGGCAATCCAGAGCAGTTGAAGATGGTCGATATGGCTCTGGACTACCTCGAAGACGATACGTCACGCACTCTTGGCGAGATCAAAGAGTTCTCCCGTTATACCGACAAGCTGCTGACTGACGACCAGATCGAATCCGGCGCTGCCGCTGACGAAGCTGCGGCCAAGTTCGCCGAATTCAATCAAAAGCTGCTGACCTCGGGAAACCAGTCCACCGGTGCGGATATGATTCACATTCCGGGGATGGAAACGCCTGCGCCGGCAAAGATGCCCATAACTCTCTCCACGGTCGCCGCCTCAAGCACCAAGTCGGAGAGTGTTTACGACAACATGTTCAAGTAGGCAACGAGACACGAATTCATTGAAGGGAAGAAACAAATGCCGCGTTTGAAGCCGCAAGCAAAGATATTCTTGATCGTAGTCGTGGCAGGTGGAGTGGTCTTTGGACTGCGTTCCGCCATGCAGCATGGCTTGATTCCAACCCCAGGAATCATGAAATCGATTGTCGCCTCGCGTGTAACTCTTCCGCCTCAGGAGGAGGCGCAGGTGGCCAACGTGCAGGCGTTGCCTTACCCATCTACCGCGCCGGCTAATGTTTCCGCAACGCATATCCAATTCGACGTTTGGGAGTGGAATGCGATGTATTCGTTGATCTATGCCAATGGCGGTTCGGAGACCACCAAGGGCTCGCTGATGGAAAAGAACGGCGTGAACTTGACTTTGCACCGCGAAGACTCTAACTCGCAGATGAAAGCCGATCTCTTGGCTTGCGCCAAACAGCTACACGATGGCGAAAAGACCTGCTCCTCTGGCGCGGAAGCGATTGTAGTCATGGGCGACAGCGGTGGCCAGTGGTTGGCAGATCTGAATCCGCAACTGAAGAAGTTAGGACCGGAGTACCAGGCAGTCATCATCGGCGCCGTGGGCCGCTCCAATGGCGAGGATGCGCTGCTCGGCCCGGAAGAGTGGAAGTCGAATCCGCAAAGCATGAAGGGCAAAACCGTGGTCGGCGTCATTCGCGACGGCGACTGGAATATCGCCCTGAACTATATGGGATCGAACGGCCTCAAGAATAATCCCGACCTGAAGACTTATGATCCGGATGCGGTGAACTGGATTGCTGCTCCGGACGAGGATTACATTAAAGCTGTAACGGATGTTTTCATTCCCAATCGCTGCGAAGACCGCAAGGTCGTGAAGGACGGACACGCTACTGGCGAAACCAAGAATGTCTGCCCCGATGGCGTTGTAACCTGGACTCCCGGTGACGAGCAGGCAGTGCATGGACGGCCTGGCACTACCAAGATCATTTCTTCGCATGAATATGCTTCGCAAATGCCTGCGGTGATCATGGGCATCAAGAAGTTCTTCAACGACAATCGCGACGAAATCTCCGGCCTCTTGGCCGCGAGTTTCCAGGCCGCTGATCAGGTGAAGGCGTTCGATGCTGTCCGTCGCGCCGCCGGAGTTATTTCGGCCAAGCTCTACAACGACCAGAATGGCGACTACTGGTACAAATACTATGGTGGGTTCCGTGATCCCAAGTCGGGCCAGCAGTTAGGCGGATCGGCGGTCTTCGGACTCGAAGACAACGTCAATTACTTCGGCCTCGATGGCAAGCACAACAACAATATGCGCGCTACCTATGAGACCTTTGGCAAGATTGCCACCATGAATTATCCGCAACTCTTCAAAGATAATCCCATTCCGCCCTTCAAGGAAGCCGTCGACACCTCGTTTATCTTCAGCGCTCAAGCCCTTCTGAATACCGGGGGCGTTCAAGGCGCCAGCGCAGAGACAGTTGATTACGCCAAGGAAGCTCAGAGCGGTACTGTGCTTGGCCACAAGGCGGTTTATATCAACTTTGCCAGCGGCTCTGATAAGCCCTTGCCGGACAGCCTTCCCACGTTGAATGAACTGAAGGACTCGCTGGCTATTAACTCGCAGTTAGCGCTTCAAATCGACGGTTACACAGACAACGCCGGCAGCGATGCGGTCAATGTGCCCTTGAGTGAAAAGCGTGCGCAGGCGGTGAAGCACTACTTCCAGCAGGTAGCTCCGTTGAGTTTCCCTGACTCTCGCTTCAAGCTGGTTGCGGGCCACGGTTCGCAGAGCCCCATTGCATCGAATGCATCTGTCGGCGGCAAAGCGCTCAATCGCCGCGTTGAGATTACTCAAATCGGCCAGTAGTTATCACCTAGCCGGGGAGGCGCAAGCCTCCCCAACCCTTTTCATTTCTGAGTAAGCTATGACTCGCGCCATCGCTGTGTTTTCGCCTAATTCGGTTCTGAGCAAGAATGCTATTCGTGCCCTGATTACTGCCCAGGTTGCGGTTGTTTTGTTGCTATGGACCTTCAGTCCCTTCGTGTTGCTGCCCAAACCGGGTGAAGTCCTTACAGCTTTGGGAGATATGTGGCAGGAGGGACTAGGAGCGGAACTCATTACAAGTTTCCTTCTCAATATTCAGGCCATCGCTGTGGCCACAGTCATCTCGCTATTGCTGGCCTATGCAACCGTAATGCCCTTCTTTCGTCCCGTCGTTGCCTTGCTCAGCAAGCTGCGCTTTCTATCGTTGGTCGGATTAACTTTCTTCTTCACTGTAATGACCAGGAGCGGGCATGAACTGAAACTCTCGTTGCTGGTTTTTTCCGTTTCAGTCTTCTTTGTTACCGGAATGGCCGACGTGATCAATGGCATTCCGAAAGAAATGTTTGATCTGGCGCGTACACTGCGCATGGGTGAGTGGCGCGTCGTTTGGGAAGTAATCGTTCTTGGACAAATTGACAAGGTCTTCGACGTTCTCCGCCAGAATGCGGCGATTGGCTGGATGATGCTCACAATGGTCGAAGGCATTGTTCGCTCTGAAGGCGGCGTTGGCACGATTTTGCTCGACCAGAACCATCACTTTCGGCTGGCCGCGGTCTTTGCCATTCAGTTGACCATCCTCTTGCTAGGCTTGCTTCAGGATTACAGTATAGGGTTACTCAAGAATCTGTTTTGCCCATACGCGGCGTTGACCTTGGAGCGGAACTAATGGCAAGCACATCGTATAGCTACGGCAAGACTCTGTTAAAGATTGACAACGTATCTCTCGAGTACGATGGCCGCGCCGTGCTGAACAATGTTACCGCAGAAGTGCGCGACATCATTGTACCGGGCAGGACGCAAGGGCAGGTAGTAGGCATTCTCGGACCCTCTGGTTGCGGAAAGACTACCTTGTTTCGGATCATCGCCGGATTGCACGCGCCTACATCGGGACGAGTGACCGTGAATGGCTTTGATCGTCCAGTAAGGGCAGGGGAAGTGGGCGTGGTCGCACAGAGTTATCCGCTCTTCGAGCATCGCACCGTGTTCGGGAACCTGATGCTCGGCGCAAAGAAAAAAGAGAAGGACGCAAAGATTGCCCGCGATAAGGCTATGGCTTTGCTCGATGAATTTGAACTGGCGGACAAGTGCAATTTATATCCGGCGCAGTTATCGGGTGGACAGCGGCAAAGATGCGCCATCATCCAGCAGATCCTATGCAGTGAGCATTTCCTTCTGATGGACGAGCCTTTCTCAGGCCTTGACCTCATCATGCTGGAGAAGACAGCCGATCTGATCGCCAAGGTCTCGGACATGGATGATTTGAACACCATTATTGTGGTGACCCATGATGTAGCTGCCGCATGTACGGTGGCCGACCACCTTTGGCTCATGGGCCGATCCCCCGACGCGAATGGAAGCGCTCTTGCCGGTTCCAGAATTGTGAAGCAGTATAATTTGATTGATCGTGGATTGTGCTGGCAGCCAGGAATTACAGCTACCGCTCCATTTAACGATTTCGTGCGCGAAGTAAAAGAAGAATTCAGGAGGTTGTAGATGAGCGACAAGAAAGAGATTGAACTTTTGGTTTGTAAGTGCAAGTCCTGCACCCACTGGGAGATCGGCAGGGAGGTCTTGATCTGCAAGACCTGCGGCTTGATCCTGCCGGCGAAGATCACGGTAGACGACCATGAGATGCTTCATTGGAAGAAGCACGAGCGCTAGCCTGAATATCCACGTCAACGCGGCACAGCCTTGTGCCGCATTGACGTGGATAACTATTCAGCTTAGCCGGTCAGGGTAGCCGATTCCTGCTCAATCGTCTTGACTGGTCTATCGGACTGTTCCTTGACTCTTGCTCTTGGTAATCAATTCTCGCGAACCTCCCGCTACCACGATAGTTCTCCTTCCTCTACTCGGTTTCGAGATTACTCTCAGTATCGTCGATCGCTGCTTGCGAAATTATTGCTTAGAATGGATTGTCGCTCTCTTCAGTCATGACACTCTCAGTTCGTAGAATAGAATGTGAGTATTCGGGACGGAATCCGGAATCATTAATGAGAGAGGCAATGGCCGGCACGGTTAATTGTTAAAGCCCGCCGAAGGAATACAGTTATGTCTTTTGTGAATCCGAATACTTTAGCCAAGACGCAAGGCAAGGAAGGGATTTTTCCCCCCGGACAGATCGTTCTGTTCTTCTTGATTACTGCTCTTTTTTTCCTATGGGCGATACCAAATAATCTCAACGATGTGCTAATTCGCCAGTTTATGAAGTCCTTTGAGATCTCACGGTTTCAGGCAGGATTGGTGCAGTCGGCGTTTTACATAGGATATTTTCTGCTGGCCATGCCGGCGGCGCTGCTGATGAGAAAGTTTGGCTACAAGTCAGGATTTATGACCGGGCTGCTTCTGTTGAGCCTTGGCGCAATTCTCTTTTGGCCGGCGGCAATTGTAGGACAATACTGGTTCTTCCTGTTGGCGGATTTTGTTATTGCCAGCGGTCTTGCGTTTCTCGAGACGGCATCCAATCCCTTTATAGCTCAAATGGGTTCGGCGGAAACCTCGGAGCGGCGGCTTAACTTCGCTCAGGCCTTCAATCCGCTCGGCGCGATTACGGCCGTGGTTATTGGAAAGATCTTTATCTTTTCCGGTATCGAACTGCGTCCTGACCAGATAGCAGCAAAACATGCCGCAGGAACTTACGCGGGCTATCTCCGCTTCGAGACACTGCGAGTCGTTACTCCATATCTATTTATTTGCGTCGCAGCATTTACTTTGGCCGTGCTGATATTCCTCAAGAAATTACCGCCTATTCGTAGCGAGCACGAAGACGGAGGCGATCACGGGCATTTTATTGATTTGCTCAAGTATCCTCATTTCCTTTTTGCCATTGTCGCCCAGTTTATGTATGTAGGTGCACAGGTCGGTACCTGGAGCTATCTGATCCAGTATGTTCAGGACAACACGCATCTGTCTGAGAAACCTGCCGCGAATTATCTTATTGTTTCTCTGGCGGCCTTTGGGGTGGGACGATTCGTCTCTACAGCGCTGATGCGTTTGGTGCGTCCTAGTCTGCTCATGGGCACGTATGCAGTCATCAATGTGCTACTCGTAACAGTAGGTGTTCTGCGTCCGGGCTGGATTGGCGTATGGGCGATGGTGCTCACTAGTTTCTTCATGTCGCTCATGTTTCCAACGATTTTTGCGTTAGGGATAAAGGGGCTTGGTCCCAACACCAAGATTGGCGGGTCGCTGATCATAATGGCTATAGTAGGCGGTGCAGCACTTACACCGTTGATGGGGTTGATCAACGACAGAACCCATAGCATTGCGCTCGCATATCTGATACCGCTTGCGGGCTATGTGGTAGTCGCGCTTTATGCTTTCTTAGGCTCGCGCGCAAGTGCTGCGCTGACCAACTCCGCCTAACTGGAAAAAGTAATTCGGCGGCTTGACCTCTCGGGCCGGAGATGTGAAGTATGGCTTGTTGAATAGAAAAAAAGAAGTGGTCTGATCAAGAGTTTGGCATCTACTCACGAGTGTCGGACTTAGGATATACCACGTAAAGTTGTCATTGTTGACAACGATTCGTTCCATGGTTTACTGTTACGAGTGATTTCGCCAGTTCGGTTGGGGGATAGTAATGAAAAGCGATAGTAGTTTACCATCCACGAAAGTTATAGTGGGCGGCGTTGCTTTAACGGAGTCGCAGCAGCTGAACGAGAATAGTTTTGGTGAAATCGTGTCGTTTGTGAACCAGCACAGTAAGCTGGTCGTTCTATCGGATGAACGCAGTGGAGCGTCGATTGCCGTGTGGCCTGCCATGCAGGGACGCGTTTTGACAAGCTCTGTCGCAGGTCAAGGAGGTCTCGGCTTCGGCTGGGTCAACCGCGAACTGATAGCCTCGGGCAAGTTACAGGAACACATGAACGCGGTTGGCGGCGAAGACCGCATCTGGCTGGGTCCTGAAGGTGGACAGTTTTCCATTTTTTTTGCACCAGAGGCGCCCTTCGATTTTGATCACTGGTTTACTCCGGCACCACTCGATACCGAACCCTTCGACATAGTTAGCCAGAGTAAGACTTCGGTAACGCTTCGCCGCGCCTTTTCTCTTACTAATTTTTCAGCAACCAAGTTTGAATTACAAATTGACAGGGAGGTTCGCCTGCTCTCTGGTGAACAGGTATGGAATGGCCTCGGTGTGAAGGCTATCGACGGCGTCAAGGTTGTCGGTTACGAGTCAGAGAACAAGCTCACCAACCTAGCGGCGAGCAGCTTGAAAAAAGAATCCGGTCTTCTTTCGTTATGGGTTTTGGGGCAGTTTCAGTCCACTCCGCGAACCACGGTCATCCTTCCTTTTCGGGTAGGATCCGAAGCTGAATTGGGAATTCCTGTTACGACTGACTACTTCGGGACCGTTCCGAATGATCGGATTTCTATACGAAAAGACTCGGTGTTGTTCAAGGCTGATTCCAGTTATCGCAGCAAACTCGGCTTGAGCCCTCAGAGGGCCAAAGGCATACTAGGGAGCTATGATGCCCAGAACTGTGTGCTGACCATTGCGCAGTATAACCAACCAACTAAGTCAGAAATGTATGTTAACTCAGCATGGAAGATTCAGGATGATCCATATAACGGCGACGTGGCGAATAGCTACAATGACGGACCAGCATCTCCTGGGGCAGGGCAACTTGGGCAATTCTATGAGTTAGAATCTTCTTCGCCTGCCAGGGAACTAAATTCCGGTGAGGCGATCGAACACACACATCGGACAGTGCATCTTGTAGGAACTGAATCGCAATTGAATGTCATTTGTCAGGCTACGCTCGGCGTCCGGCTCGAAGACGTTCGTTCATTTAACCCATAACAGCTTTATTTCACGTATTGGCTTTGCATTACCTTGGCGTCTGGCTCTTCCCGAAGGGATAAGCCACTTCGCAGTGGAGTTTCTCTCAAGAGCATCAGTGGTTATCTATAGCAGTTCTCTCCTTCTGACAGACAGTGCCGGCGCAGGGTCGTTCATGTACTTGCAGTAAGAATTGCGACAGCTGCAATGCAAATACCCCGTGAGCAAAAGCTCGCGGCACATCACTGAAAAATCGTCTTAGTCGAGATGAAAGACCTCTTCGAGCGGAAACATGTTCTCATCCGCTGCTCCCGGCATTGCTTCGAAGTACTTAGACATCTCGGTCTGCCACCGCGCATTCACCGGATAATTATTCATGCGGGCGCAAGATGCTTCAAAGTTGTCTGTCTCCAGGTAGCCAATCAGTAGACCGTCCGGCTTCAGAAACAGCGAGTAGTTGCGCCAACCGGTCTGGCGTAATGCCTCCAGCATCTCTGGCCATACCTGAGCATGGCGCGCTTTATACTCTTCCAATCTTGCCGGACGAACCTTCAGTAAAAAACAAACGCGCATCGACTTGCCCTTCCGTCAGTTCAGTCTTTAAAAACGGAAAATCCTCAATAGAATTGTATTTCCTATCGAAATGAGTTTACTATTCTTTTGGGTTTCAATCGCGTTTTTTTTGAGAGGATGTTGAGGGAGGTCTGGCTTGTAGGTCTTGGCTCTGGGGAGTTCGTGCCCGATGCACAGACCTCGATATTTGGAGCGTTTATCGATGTTTACGAAACAATTTCTTCCGATTGCGGTACTTGCGCTCGCGCCACTTCTTCCGTTGACGGCGCACACCCTGTACCCCCGGGGCATCGTCGATTTCAACGCTCAATGGAAATTTCTTGAAGGTGACCCGGGGGGTGCCGAGCAGCCCTCGCTCAGCGATTCCACATGGGGGGACGTCACAGTGCCGCATGATTGGAGCATCGCCGGTCCGGTCGACTCGAAGAATCTCAGTGGACAGGGTGGCGGCTTTTTTCCGACCGGCGTCGCCTGGTATCGCAAGAGCTTTTCGCTGCCCTCGAAGGACGCGCATCGCCGCATTTATGTGGTCTTCGACGGAGTAATGGCCAATAGCGACGTGTGGATCAATGGCGTTCATCTGGGGCAGCGGCCTAACGGCTCCGTGAGTTTCTTTTATGAGCTTACCGGCCACTTGAACTTTGGGGCGGCGGCGCGCAACCTGCTTGCTGTTCGTTGCGACACTTCAAAACAGCCTGCCTCGCGCTGGTATGAAGGTGGCGGCATCTATCGCCCCGTTCGGCTGGTTCTGCTGCAGGACGTGCATTTCGAGCCATGGAGCACGTTTGTGACAACGCCGGAAGTCACGACCGAACGCGCTACGGTCCGCGTGGAGAGCACTGTGGTCAGCGAATCTGCAGAGCCCCAGCAGACGTCGCTCGAAATCAGGCTGACCACGCCAGGTGGCCGTCCCGCGGGTTACATCGTGACGCCAGCACAAACCATTTCTCCAGGTGGACGGGCGCATTTCATTGCGGAGCTTCCTGTCCAAGCGCCGCAGCTCTGGGAGATCGATCACCCGGCGCTTTATCGCGCGGAGGTTGGCGTCAAGATTGGCCAGGCCGCAAATTCAGACGATGAGCAAGTGCAATTCGGTATTCGCGAGTTTCACTTCGACGCGGCCAGTGGTTTTTGGCTCAACGGGCGCAACTTCAAAATCAAAGGTGTCGCCCTCCACGCCGACGGTGGCGCCTTTGGCATTGCCGTCCCCACGGCAATCTGGGAGCGCAGGCTGACCGCGCTGCGCGCCTTGGGCGTGAATGCCATTCGCACCGCCCATAATCCGCCTTCACCGGAATTTCTCGATCTTTGCGACCGCATGGGCTTTCTGGTGATGGACGAGCTCTTCGATTGCTGGAGCTCCGGCAAGAACCCTTACGACTACCATCTGGACTTCGAGCAATGGTCGTCCATCGACGTTCGTGACACTGTTCGCCGCGACCGCAATCATCCGAGCATCATTCTCTGGAGCGCGGGCAACGAGATCCGCGACACATCCCATACCGGGCAGGCGCACTCGATTCTTGCGCGGCTGATCGCAGTTTTTCACGAGAACGATCCGACGCGGCCAGTGACGCAGGCGCTTTTCCGCCCCAACGTGAGCCACGATTACGACAATGGGCTGGCCGATATGCTTGACGTTGTGGGGCAGAATTATCGGGTCAATGAGATTCTGGCGGCTCATGAACAAAAACCGTCGCGCAAGATTATCGGGACGGAGAACATCCACGATAGCGCAAGCTGGGTGGCTATGCGCGATCATGCTCCCTACTCCGGGCAGTTCTTGTGGACGGGTGTCGATTACCTGGGCGAAGCCGGAAACTGGCCGGCGATCAGTCGGCCTTTTGGTTTGCTGGACCGCACCGGCCAGCCTCACGCGCGCGCATGGGAGAGGCAAAGCTGGTGGGCCTCTGCTCCCAATGTGCATATCGTGCGGCGGGTCGATCGCACGGAGAAGTCTGCCATCGATCCGGGCTATGAGCCGGTTCCATCCGAGGTTCAGGAGCCGCTGCTCCGGGACTGGACACCTCACAATGCAGCTCCGCATTCTGAATCCGTCGAGGTCTATACCAATTGCGAAGAGGTTGAATTGCTTTTGAACGGTCAGTCTCTGGGCCGCCAAAAATTACATTCGGATGCCACTCCACTCACTTGGCAGGTGCCTTACGCGCCTGGAGCTTTGAAGGCCGTGGCGTACATTCAGGGCCGTCCGGCAGCCCAGGATGAACTCCGCACCGCAGGAAAGGCAGCTCGCATCCTGCTCTCTGCGGAACGCGCCACGCTTTCCCCGGACACGAACGATGTGGTTGCCGTTGTTGCAACTGTGGTGGACGATGCAGGAGTGCCAGTGCCCGATTTTTCCGGCGAGATCGAATTTAGCGTTTCGGGACCGGCGCTGATCGTCGCTACGGACAACGGCAGCACTCGAGACCACGAATCTTTCCTGCTTCCACGCCACCAACTTTACGACGGCAGAGCTGTTGCATTCCTTCGTGCAACCGCTTCTTCGGGCAGCATCCGCGTTCATGCTTTCGTCGAGAAACTGGCCTCTGGCGATGCTCAACTGACGGCAATTCACGCGAAAACCGACAGTTTTGCGAGGTCATTCTGATGTGGGTTGGTTACTTATTCATTCATCCGTGCCCTTGAGGCTCGAAGTTCATGTCGCGGAAGTGATTGATTGTGGGCTTGTTGCGGTTGGATTCGCGGTTCAGCAGGTAACGAGAAAATTACCTGCAAGGGCCCGAAAATAAATATAGGGGGGTGGGGGGTACCCGGTTGGAACAGGGAACAGGGAATAGGGAACAGGGAACAGTAAGAGCACGCGCCTGTGGTCGTGGTTCATACTTTGATTCCAAACCGAGCCAGACCTTTGCTGGAGGCCGGACCTGAGACCAGGGTAGCAGGATTCTGGAATTAATCTGCACGGATACCGATAGGTAATTGCCCCCCATCAGCCAAGAGATTCGTCCCGGTTTCCGGAGCAATCGATTGTGGGAGGATGGAGCAATCCCGCCCATGTCAGCAAAAATAATTTTTCTATTGACATTCGTTGCTTCAATCCGTTAGGTTTTTGCGGTGGTCAGACCTCGGGCTATACCTGCGCTCAAGACGTTGAAACGCCTCTGGTCCAGATCATTGGTTCCATTAGTACTTTACCCAGGGAGGCACCCTCAGAGGGACGAATGAACAACTACGAGCTTGGTCACACAATGGACGTCCGGCGCAAGAATGGCAGCTGGGCAAGCGCGGCAACAATCTTACTCGGGCTGGCAATTTGCCTGGGATGGGCGGCCGTACAGGCCGCGGCACAGACCGCAGGTGAAGGCGCCATTCAAGGCACAGTCACCGACTCCAACGGCGCTGTAATTGAGCATGTCAATGTAAGCGCTACCAATGTCTCGACCGGGGTCCCCCTCAGAACGACCACCACATCGGCTGGTTTCTATGTCATTTCTCCCCTGCTGCCTGGCACGTATACCCTTACGGCCTCGGCGCCTGGGTTTAAAACTTTCGAGCAGCAGAACTTGCTGGTGGTGCCAATGGCCACCATCGGCTTGAACATTTCGCTGAAGGTTGGCGCTTCAACCGAGCAGGTGACCGTTACAGCCGCCCCAGCGGAACTGAACACGACGGATGCAACACTGGGCGCGACCATCGACAGCGGCGAGTACCTGGAACTGCCCATTCTGGTAACCTCTCAGCAGCGCGACATCACAGCCTTCTCCAATCTTCTACCCGGAGCACAGCCGGGCAGCCGCTCGTCGCTTTTTTCTGGAACCGCAAACCGGGTCCAAGAAGTGTATCTTGACGGCATACCGCTTTCTACTATCAGCCAGATCGGCGACAACCGGCCCATCTTCAATCTGGTGCCGGCAGAGGCCATCGGCCAGATCAATGTGGTCACCAGCGGCGCATCGGCCGAGTACCAGGGCGCCGGTATGGTCAACTACACGACCAAGTCCGGAGGCAACGAATTCCATGGAACCGTCGCCGATTTCGTCCGCAACACGCTTTTTGACACATGGGGATTCACCGCAAATACTGCGACCGTGAAGAAACTGGTCAACGGCGTCATCACCACCGTGCCGGCAGGCAAACCTATTGATCACGCGAACGAGCTGGCCTTCTCCGTAGGGGGGCCCGTTATCGTTCCGCATCTCTTCAACGGAAGGAACAAGCTGTTTTTCTACGGCTCTTACGACAAGCTGCATTCCCGCTTCGGAGCCAACCCCACTCAGGTGACCATCCCCACGACAAAGATGCAGGGCGGCGATTTTTCAGAGTTGCTCACGGCGAATGGCGGGCCTAACTACATTGTTTACGATCCGACCACCCAGGCAGCATGCACCGCCAACAGCACCAACGGTCCTTGCCGGTATGCGTTTGGACAAACCTATGCTGGAACGCCAGGCCCCGGCGGCAATCCCACTGGGACACCAACCAACATCATTCCGTTGGGCGAGATTTCGCCTATCTCGCAATATCTGGAAAAGTTTCTTCCTTCCCCCACAATCTCCGGCCCTGGGATTATCAGCGGCAATTACCTTGGCGGCCCGCCAAGCGGATATGATAACTGGCTCTATTCAGGCCGGTTCGACTACGATTTGTCTTCGAAGCAGCGAATTTCGTATGTGGTCACCGGCGGCAACCGCCAAGCCTATCCCTTTACCTCCGCCTCATCGGTTAATGGCAGCACGACAGCTCTACCGCTCCCCTACACGGGATCCGATTACTCCATCGTCGCGGGACATTGGATGGATTTGGAAGATTCCTACACGATCACGCCGCACCTGGTGAATCAGTTCCGCTTTGGTTGGAGCAATTTTGGCGGCCCGCCGCTCAAGAACCTCACCCAGGGCATCACGGACTATGAAGCCACCACGGCGGGGATCGGCTTTGCCGGTGTACCTTCAGATGGGCAGGCAGTTACCGAGTTCCCGACGATAAACTTCGCCGGCAGCAACGCGCCCAATCAGTGGGCATTCGGCGGCTCCGGCGTTACGGCCACTACGGTCAGCCAGTCCTACACCACGCTCGACAATCTGCTCTGGATCAAAGGCAATCACGCCATAAGCTTTGGCTTCCAGTTACAGCGCCTGGAAGAGAATGCGTCGAACTACGACGGCTCCGCCTCATCCTTGACATTGAACTATAGCGTAAATGAAACTGCCTCGGTTACACCCAGCGGCGCCGCTTCCATCTATGGGGGGAACACCGGTTTCTCTTACGCCAGTTTTATGCTGGGTGCAGTCGGCAGTACTTCCATTTCGCTTCAGCCTTTCTCGGTGCTGGGCGCGCGCTATCCCGCCTATGCGCCTTACTTCCAGGATGACTGGAAGATCACACGGAAGCTTACTCTTGACCTTGGTCTGCGTTGGGATTACCTCTCTCCCTATCACGAAACCCTGGACCGGTTCTCGTATCTGAATCCATTTCTTGTCAATCCAGTCACAGGTAATTTTGGGGCGCTGGAGTTCGCTGGAAGCAATGGCGGTGCATCGGTAAGCTGCGGTTGCCGGACCCCGGTGCAAACCTACTGGAAGAACTGGGGACCCCATGTGGGATTCGCATGGCAAATGGCGGACAAGCTGGTGATGCGCGGCGGTTTTGCTACGCTTTACTCTCACGCAGGTGGAACCGGCGGTGCCGGGAACGCATTCAACGGCCCGTCGCAGAACGGATTCACCAGTTCCGTCAGCTTTACGGCCAATGCTGCCGGTCCCGGCGCGGGTCCGGTCTTCTATCTGAACAACAGCGCTGCATTCACTAGCGCGGGCATTGCCAATACGAATTTCGGCGGTGCAAATTACACCGTTCCTGCGATTGCGCCTCCCGGCCCAATCAGCCAGACGCTCAATGTGGGTAATACGGTGGTCAACGGCGCATACGTGAAGGCGAGCGGCGCCCCCGGTTATGCCGACTTCTATATCTCGGGGCGCGCGCCGGAATTCAACTTCTGGAACTTCGGCTTCGACTTTGCTCTCTCGAACAGCATCAGCTTGTCCGTGGACTATGCCGGCTCGGAGAGTCATTTCATCGCGGGCGCGAGCAACATCCGCGGCCTGTACTCGGGCCAGATCAATCCACAATACTGGGCACTTGGAAGCCTGCTGAACAGCCCGGCAACGCCTGCCAACGTGGCGGCCGCACAGGCCATTCTTCCGCAGGTCGCTGCGCCCTACCCAGGTTACGAAGGGGCCGCTGCAACCACTGGAGGCGCGGGCCAGGCCACGGTCGGCCACATGCTCACATGGATGCCACAATTTTCCGGGTCCACCGATACCTGGGGCTTGGATACGGCCAATGCCAACTACGAAGCCCTGCAGATCAGCGCGCGCAAGCGCATGTCCAACGGACTCGAGATCACTGCAAACTACACCTACGCAAAGAACGTAGACGACGCTGGGACGCAACGCGACGGCTACGCCATCCCTGCGAACCTGACCTTGAACGGTAAGGCATGGAAGCAAAACCGTATCGATCGTTCTGTAAGCGCCAATAGCGTCCCGCAGAACCTGGCCGTCTACGGTGTTTACCGTGCTCCCTTCGGCACGGGTGGCTTCGGCTCAAGTAATGCCGTAACGCGCCAGATCATCAAGGGCTGGGAGATTGCCGGCGTATTCACGTATCTCTCCGGCACGCCTCTGTTGATTACCTCCAGTGCTTGCGGCAGCTCTACCCATCCTGGCGCCGGCACCTGCATGCCCGATCTCAACCCGAACTTCACCCAGCCGAGCATCCGCCAGAATGGAAGCTGGGGCAAAGGGATCACGGCGAGCACGTTCAGCTCGATTTCGTACCTGCGGGGAAAGCTCCCGAATACCACCGACGGCACGGGCGCTTCGGCGACAGGGACTTCCACTCCCTGTGCCACCAGCGTCGGACCGTATTGCAACGCGGGAGCGTTCATGTTCGGCGATGCGCCCCGTACCATGGCATTTGGGGGCGGCTTGCGCAACCCGAGCGTCTATAACCTCAGCCTCAGCGTCCATCGCGCCTTTGACATCACCACGAGGGCAAAATTCATTTTTGGAGTTGACTGCCAGAACGTGACCAACAAAGTTACCTTCAACGGTATTGTCACCAACGTCAATAGCACCACCTTTGGATCGGTCGCCGGCGCGACCGGCAATGGCGGCAGCCGCGACTTCCAGTTCTCGGGGAGGATCAGCTTCTAACCTGGGGGTTTTAATCAGCTCTCAATCCCGGAGCCGGAGGGCGCGGATTTCCGCACCTTCGGCTCCGGCTCTATTTAGAATGGGATTTCAGGAGGATGGCATGTTCGTTCGTCGGGGGATTTGCCTGCTCGCCTTGGGGGCGGGCATTTGCATTTTTGGAGCGCAGCAATGGGCGATTGCGCAACACCAGCCAACGCCGCAACAACTGGCGGGAATTGCCAAAGATGCGTCGCGTCATTTTGGCGACGACCCCGACAATCCGGGTCCGATTGCAACGGACTTGTCATACTCGACGAAGCCCGCCGCGGTGGCGAAGGCGATGCGCAAGGTTGCGGATTGGCAGCTCGAACGGGGGCAGCCTTACTTTGATCGCATATGGACCTGGAGCGCGCTTTATACGGGATTCATGGCTGCTTCAGACTCGCTCGGCGACGCAAAGTATCGCGACGCAATGCTGGCCATGGGACAGAAATTTGACTGGCAGCCGCGTGCGCATCTTCCGAACGCCGACGATCAAAGCATCGGGCAAGTGTATCTGGAACTTTATCTGCTGAAGAAAGACCCGGCGATGATGCGTCCGATGCAAAGTGAGCTGGATGCGATTCTGGCTGCGCCACGCACATCGACGGTCCCAGGCAAGGAGATTGCATGGTGGTGGTGCGACGCGCTGTTCATGGCGCCTCCTGTGTGGTCGCGGATGTATGCAGCGACGGGCGACCATAAGTATATCGACTATCTCGATGAGGAGTGGGCCAAGACTTCAGATCGTTTGTATGACACTCAGGAACATTTGTATGCGCGGGATTCCACTTATCTAACTCGCACCGAGGCCAATGGAAAGAAAATGTTTTGGTCGCGCGGAAATGGATGGGTGATGGCTGGAATTATCAGAACGATAAAATATCTTCCCAAGGATGACCCGGCGCGGGCCAAGTATATTGCGCAGCTCAAAGAGATGGCTGCAAGCGTAGCAGCGATTCAAGGCCCGGATGGACTTTGGAGAGCGGGGCTGCTCGACCCAGCGAGTTATGATCTGCCCGAGGTCTCTGGCTCGGCCTTCTTTACCTATGCGCTGGCGGCTGGTGTGAATCAGGGAATACTCGATAAGAAGATTTACCGGCCGGTGATCGAGAGGGCGTGGGCGGGACTGCTGCATCATGTCTATGCCGATGGGCGCTTAGGGTGCATTCAGCAGACTGGCGCGGAGCCTGAGCCATTCAAGGCTTCCGCGAGTTATACCTACGGGGTGGGCGCATTTCTGCTGGCGGGCAGCGAAATTCATCAGATGGATGGTCATTCGTTCGCGAAATAAGATCTGATCTGGCGGGTGAGCGGCACGACTATTGAATCCCAGGTCTCGGGCGAGACCTGGGATTCAAGGGGCTTACTGCACGTTGAGGTTGACGGTGGCGGTGTGAGTGACCGAGCCGCCGCTGGCCGTTACGGTGACGGTGTAACTTTGTTGGGATTGACCGAAGAAGCCGCTGTTCGAGCCGCATCCGGCAACGCTTGCCACAGCAGTTAAAGCTGCCGCCAACAAAGCCATGTTGAGCAGGCGGCTGAAGTTCGCTCGTCCACGCGCAAAACGCCTTGCGCCAGCCAGGGGCAGTAACAGCAGGCCCAGCAGAACAGGTAGAAGTGGAGATGCCGGAGCGCGGTTCGCGGCTGAGAGTGCGGCCGTTTGAATTGTCATGGTCACCGTCTGCGCTGGGCCGTTCACGGGAATGCTGGTGGGCGAGAATGATGCGGTTGCGCCGGTTGGCAATCCTGCTGTGGCAGAGAAAGTGATTACGCCCGGATAGGTGGAAGACGATGGCGAAGGCGCAATCTGAAGGCCGAACTGCGCCGATTGGCCGGGAGCCAAATTTGGAATGATTGTCTGTGCAACTGCCGTAAAGGTGAAGTTGCTGCTGACCGTCTCAGTGGCGCCGCCCGTGCTTCCAGCAAAGTTGGTGTCGCCGCTATACACGGCACTCAGGCTGTCTGTGCCCACGGGCAGCGTGGAGACGATTGTCGAGACCGTGGCGGATGTAACCGGAACCGTTGCGAGGCTAACGAGGCCGTTCCAGAAGGTGACTGTGCCCCCGGCGCTGTGTCCCTGACCCAGTACCGGAGCGAGAGTCGCGGTGAGGGTTACGGGATTGCTGTAAGCGCTGCTGGTGGGGTTGGCGGTGAGTGTCAAGGCAGTCGTCACCAGTTGCGCGGCGAGCGGGGTGGTGGCTGAGATGCTGGCACCGTAGTATGTGTCCCCTGGGTAGCTCGCTTCCACGGCGTGGTTTCCGGAGCCGGTGACCGCAATGTTGTTGACGGTTGCAGTTGCGGTTTGCGCAATCTGCGAGCCAAAGACGTTGACGGTATTGTCGCCGAAGTTGGCCACGGCTGGAGCGGATGCGCCATTCGCATGGAAGATGCCCGAGGCGATGGCGTAAGGGTAGCTGCCTGCCGCGAGAGTTGTGGCGGTCGTGAAGCTACCGGTGCTTGATCCGAAGAGAATCGAGATGGTATTGTCGCCGAAGTTGGCTACAGCGAGATCTGGGAAGCCATCCTGGTTGAAATCGCCAACGGCGACGGAGTTGGGAAAGACTCCGGTTGGCGGATTCTGATGAACGGTGAAGGTGCCATCCCCATTGCCCAGGAGAATCGATAAGGTATTGGTGCCAAAATTGGCGATGGCGAGATCGGCTTTGCCATCGGCGTTGAAGTCCGCTGCAGCGACGGAGACAGGATTGCTTCCAGCGGCCAGCGCCACGGCTGTCTTGGCATTAAAGGTTCCGTCGCCCACGCCCTGCAGAACGGTGTATGTGTCGTCTCCTTGGTTCAGCACAACCAGGTCGGGAATGTTGTCGCCGTTGAAATCACCAACTGCGACGAACCAGGGCAGCTTGCCGGTCGAGATACTTGTCGGGGCGCCGAAGGTACCGCTGCCGTTGCCGGGGAAGATGGCGAGCGTGTTGTTGGCCAGGTCGGTGACAGCCAGATCGGCATTGCCGTCGCCGTTGAAGTCGGCCGATACCAGCGAAACCGGAGAGCTGCCCACACCTAGTGAGAGCGGCGTTCCCACGTTGAATGTGCCGTTGCCGTTGCCCAGCAGGATCGAGACAGTTCCATCGCCGGAGTTAGCCACGGCCAGATCGGCGATGCCGTCGCCGTTGAAATCCGCCACTGTGACGGCATAAGGAAGAGAGCCGGCAGCCGGGCTAGTTGCGGCGGTGAATGTGCCGTCGCCGTTGCCGATGAGGATAGTTACGGAGTCATCGCCGTTATTCACAATGGCCAAGTCGGCGATGCCGTCGCCATTGAAGTCTGCAACCGCGATCGAGTAGGGAGTATCGCCGGTAGCTGGAGTCGAGGAATTGAGAAAGCTGAAAACGGTGGAGAGATTCACGGTGGATGCCGTGCCCAGCACATAGTTCGCGTTGCTGGTGTCGAGGAAGGAGACCGTGCCACTGGGCGAGATTGCATTTCCGATGCTGCTGACGGTGGCCATCAGCGTGTAGTTGCCCGCGCTGCCGCTGGGCGCAATCGTCGTCGTGGTGGGATAACTCCCGGTGACGGTTACTGCGGAGTTCGCGGAGGAACTCGATACGTAGGCCGTGGTGCCGACAAAGACCGCCTTGTAACTATGGCTGCCAAGCGCCGGGATGAATTTGATCGCAGCCGTTCCCGCCGTGGTCAACTGCGCAGTTCCGAGCAGGTTGATGTCTGTGCAATGGGCTGCGGCAGCGTTACAGAAGTTGACCTGGCCGGCGGTCACAGAGGTACTTCCCGCCTTGACTGTCGCCGTTAAGGTGACCGCCTTGCCTGTGGCTACGCTTGCCGAGGACGCTGCAAGAGTGGTGGCCGTTGCTGTCCCGGCCGCCCAAGCCTGCAGCGCGCCGGCCGCGAGCAGGATAGGCGCAGCCGCCGTGCAAAGGATAACGATTCTTTTGATGCTCGCAAGAACGTGGCGATCGCGCGACTGGGGGCGAAAGTGGAATAACTGGAAAGCAGTCTTCATGACGGTAACACTCCTGAACCAATCGAAACGAACGAAAGACAATCTCTTAACCAATGATTGAATCGGCCAGGGATCAAAGAAGGAGCCTGGCCGAAAAACTCATACTTGCAACGGCCTACTAATTGCGCGATGGGTAGTATCCTTGGACGCAGATGGAGTATTGCATGTAGTTTGGGGCAAATGCACGCAGATCGGGCAGTTGGAAAGTGCTGGTACCGTTGCCGCCGAAGTTGGTGCCGAGGATGGAGAAGAGCGCTATGTATGAGTTGATCGAAAGCGTGCGCCCATCCGCGGGCATATATGCGCCGCCGTTACCGTAGGAATTCACCGAGAGGACGATGTCGCCCAACATGCATTGAACTGATGAGTAGAAATCCTCACTGGCGTAGCCGTTGGTTCCCAGGTCATTTGAAATCGCGGTCAGATTCGCCGGAATCGTGGCGTTTGATCCGGCTGGGCCTCGCGGTCCGGCGGGACCGGCAGCTCCGGCTGGGCCTGCCACGCCTTGCGGACCTTCGCCACCCTGGGCCGCCAGAACCGCCCAATTGCCGCTTGATCCGGCGACGTCTGTAGCGGGGTCAATACCTGTACTCGCTTTGAGTGCAACGTAGCTGTTGCCGCTCTCTGCGACCGCATCGCCAATCGCATAGGGCGTTGATGCGCTGAATGTGCCAAGGAATGTGATCGGCGGTCCAGTTGGCCCGGCTGGGCCGGTCGGCCCGTTGGGGCCCGTAGCTCCCGTCGCGCCCGTAGCTCCCGTGGCGCCAGTAGCACCGATTGGTCCGGTAGGTCCGGCTGGTCCGATTGCGCCCGTCGCGCCAGTCGCTCCATTCGGTCCGGCTGGTCCGATAGGTCCTGCTGCGCCTGTAGCTCCATTCGGTCCGGTTGGTCCAATTGGTCCCGCGGCACCGGTTGGTCCGATAGGTCCTGCTGCGCCTGTAGCTCCGGTTGGTCCGGCTGGTCCAATTGGTCCCGTGGCACCGGTTGATCCGATAGGTCCTGCTGCGCCTGTAGCTCCGGTTGGTCCAATAGGACCCTGAACCCCCTGCGGGCCCTGAATGTTCCACGAGACTGCGGTTTCAATGGGCAGGCAGGTTGCGCTCGCCGTGATGACGCGAGCAATTCCGTTCACCTTGTTGTAGCATGCGTTCACCGTTTGAGCCGATGCCGCGGTCGCAAGCAAAATCGAAGACACAACTACTGCCAGACACTTCTTCTGAATCATGCAGATCTCCAGGGCGGGGGAAAGTTTTCAGGAACGTGGCAAGTCTACACGCTAAATGGAGGCACGCGCAAGAGCGATTCCATTTAGCTTTTCCACATTCCTGGGCAATGTTAGACCTTCGTTGAGTAAGCAATTGGTTGCAAGGGGAGGGCGGACCGAGCATGCCGGCGGAGTTAGCCGCCACTGGCACGCTGCGTTAGCTGCGTGAAGGGAAGATGCCTGTCAGCGCGATGATGAAGTACACCGCCAGATAGGGAGGCTCAATTGAGACCGGTATGCTGCTGCCCGAAGCGCCGCTTTGATAGGAGGCTGCAGTCTGTCCAGGGACAGAAGCTGCGGCGTAGCCGTGCGTAGTGACGGTCGCCCGATCAACGCTGGTGGTCGACACATCGACTGCGGGATAGGCGCCCACTGGGCTGCTCGTTGTGGCGTTGGCGTTGGACACTGGCGGAGCGATTGGGTGAGTATGCGGAGGGAGGTTAGTAGCTTGCAGCGTTACGCTCGCCTGTCCGCCCTGCTGTCCCCACACATAGTTTGGAAGTCCGGCGCCTGCGCCGACGTTGATAGGAACCCGGCCCTGAAGGTTGGGGAGGTTAAAGGTCGTGGTGCCATTGCCGCCGAAGGTGGTACCGAGCAGCGCAAACAATGCGGCATATTGAGAAATCGACAGCGTTTGTCCATCGCACAGCGCCCAGCCCACCGGCGCAAAACCGAATCCGACCATTCTGATTTCACCTAGAAATGGATCCATCTTTGTCTCCTTTCAGGAGTACTGACGGTTGTCTTTCGTCTCTGCCTTTGCTGCGAGACCTTTCTACCGCAGCAGCTTATACTTCCAAATCGTCCCTGGGGATTGAACGGATTTCGTGAAAATCACGCTGGGTCGGGACGATTTGAATTTGGTTGCTTCGCTACACTCAAGAGAGAACGAAATGGGTCAACTCCCGTTAGTCATCCTGATCACGTTCTGCTGTCTTGTTGCGCGGTCGCTGATCTCATTGGCAGACAAGCGTGGTGCCTATCTGGTTGAAGGGGCCGTTACCGTTGACCGGCTGGTTTGACTGTGTGACGGAATATGCGAGGGTGTCTCCCTCTACCACGCCGAACTGACCGGTCGTGGTCGTGCATGTCGAAGCTGAACCGGTTTGGCTATCGGCTATGGTGACGGCGCACAACATAGACGTGTTGCTTCCGTTGTGCCGCACCGTTACCGTGATCGTGTTCGCGCCTGAAAAACCACTGTCAGTTACAAAGATTCCTGCCACGAAGAGGCTCTTGACGGTACACGTCTCGGGAACAAATGCATATCCGTCTTGAGGCCCAACCGCGCCGCCGGCATCGGATTGATTAGCCAAATTGAGCGGGTTCATGATGTCGGGTCCTGGGTCTGTACTATTGGCTCCGGCTGTAGACCATGTGAACCCTGTGCCACTTGAGGAGGCCGGGAAGTTGACATTAATGACAGGATTGGCCGGTGTTCCGGTAATGGATGCTGTTCCGGCTCCTGCCGCGGCGGTGTTCGCAACGCTTACGGAGATTCCCTGCACGACGCCTGGCGCGCCTTGAGGCCCCGTGGAACCAGTCGGACCTTGGACGCCTGGATTGCCCTGAATGCCTTGTGCGCCTTGGCTGCCCTGCGCTGCCAGAACCGCCCAATCGGTGGTGTCTGTTGCCGGATTAGTTGTGCTGGCATTCGCCTTGAGCGCAATGTAGCTGGAACTGTTGTAAGAGACCGCATCGCCGATCAGATAAGGGCCACCGCTCGTCCATGCGCCGATAAAGGTGACCGGCGGGCCTGTGAGGCCGATGGGTCCCTGCGGACCGGTGTTGCCAATTGGCCCTTGCGCGCCCGTGTTTCCGATTGGCCCTTGCGCACCTGTATTGCCGATCGGCCCCTGCGGGCCAGGGTTGCCAATTGGTCCCTGCGGGCCGGTGTTGCCGATAGGCCCCGGCGGGCCAATCGGTCCAGCATCTCCCGTGTTTCCCTTCAGCGCCAAGACCGCCCAATGGCCACCGGAGCCGGTAACGTCAGTCGCCGGATCGACGCCAGTATTCGCCTCCAGTGCAATGTAGCTGCTTCCGTTCTCGGTGACCGCATCGCCAATGGCGTAGGTCGCGCTGCCGCTCCATGTGCTTTTGAAAGTGGCGGGGGGACCGACCGGGCCGATTGGTCCGGCGACTCCGGGTGCGCCAGCAACTCCAGCAACGCCCTGAGGCCCTATTGGTCCAATAGGCCCTATCGGACCTTGAAGCCCTTGCGGCCCGGTGATGCTCCAGGAGATTGTTGTCTCGATGGGCAGGCAGGTTTCGCCCGTCGTAATGACGCGCGCGATTCCATTCACCTTGTTGTAACAGGCATTGACGGTCTGACCCATTGCGGTGGTCCCGACCAGAATTGAAGACACAAATACGGCGAAGCATTTTAGGGAAGACATGGGGATCTCCAGAGTTAGGGGGAACTCTACGACAGGGGACAGCATATGCGCCTAATGCTGGAAGATGCAAGATAAAATTATTCCAATGTCCGAAGACAAACCAAGCATTGACTTTGCAGGGAATGTTTCTTCACGCGGACCGCTTGTCGGGAGGATCTAGTCTGAAATAAACCAACGGAATCGCAGCTCAAGACTCCGCTGAGCACTTACCGCGCCGGCTCGTAAGGCTCCACGCGCAGCATATCGCCCAGGATGCCCCGCTCTTCGGGGTTGAAGACGCCCTGGTAGCGAGCGGAGTTGAGCACGGTCTGTCGCTGATCCAGAGGAACCGAGCGCAGATCGCGGAAGGCGTTCTTCATCAGCGCCTGACGGTCCGGTTGCAATTCGGCCCAGCGGTGCGCGGAGTTCGTGATCTGCATTCTGTCTTGTGGAGAAAGGTGCTCAATGATCTCGGCGCGAGCCAGACGGCGTTGACGCTGCTCTTCGGACAATTCATTGACTTGATGCAACTGCTGCACCACACGCTGCTGGGCGTTGGGGGGAAGCCGCTGAAAGTTCGGATCGCTACGCAGCATCCGCTCCTGGTCTTGAACCGGAAGATTGCGGTGCTGATAGAGCCAGGCGCCCAAATGTCCCGGAGGCAGTTCGGTTGGCGCCGCATATCCCCGAAAAGCGGGGCGCGACATCCCTTGCCCCATGTAAGGCGGACCAGGGTAGGCTGGAGGCCGCTGGCCGTTGGCACGTGGTCGAAAGGTGCGAAATGGAGCGTTGGCGCGTGGACCAGGACGAGGTGCGGGAACGCCTGGGCGCTGCCCGTAAGCCCAGATCGCCGGCATACAAAGTATCACGGCTGCCGCACTCAGCACTGCCCGCCTTAATCCCTCCGCATTGTCTGTTCCGTTCAACATCTTCCCCGGCCCACGCCGATCTTGCAGAAGTTAGTCCCCATTTTCATTGTTATTGGAGAGTGACTCCAATTGGTCAAGCAGTTGGGCGTTGCTATCCATTGTTTGCAAGTCATGCACAACTGCAGCCTGTGGAGAAGCGACTGGCTGTTGCTCCCAGTCGGTAATGCCCAAGTACGCTCCGCCGCCCACTAGAAGCACAAACGTCATCGCCATTGCCGCCAGAGGACGAACATGGCTTCCTGTTCCGTACGTTAACCCGGCACGCCACCGATTGAGCCAAGCGGCAAACCAGCCGGCAGGCTCGGACGAGCGCTCTTCCCGCATCCGAGCCTCAAGACGGCTCAAGAAATAAGGGCTCGGCTCGGGCGCTTCCCAGCTTTCCAGCAGAGCCATCGTCGCCCGCAATTCATCCAGCTCGTGGCGGCAGCTCTCGCAATGCTCAACATGCTTTCGAACCTTGGCAGGCGCGGCGGCTGGGTCAAGCAGCATCTCGGCCAGCTTGACGTCCATTCCCGCGCAATTCGATTTCATTTGTTTCATCATGACCACCCCATTTCCACGCCGGTCGCGCCCGGCTCATTCCATTCAAGCAAATTCCTTCAACGTCTCCCTCAATGTCTGGTAGGCGCGAAAAAGGAGGGACTTGATCGCCGACTCGCTCAGCTTCAGCACCTGACCAATCTCGCGATACTCCATCCCCTGGTACTTATGCATGACCACTGCCATCCGTTGCCGTTCAGGCAGCGCCATGACGTGCTTGCGAATCGCCTTGCTGCGCTCATCAATCAGCAACTGCTGCTCTGCCGAGGGATCATCATCGGCCACATCCGGCTTCGTGCCCGTCTCTTCGTCTGGCGAGTCAAGATAAACGGTCTGCACGGCTCGCTCGTTTTTGCTGTCGCGTGCGTGGTTCACGGCTAAATTCGTGGCAATCCGATAAAGCCATGTTGTGAATTTGGCTTCGGCCCGGTAGCTCGTTCTCGAACGATAAACACGCAGGAAAACCTCCTGCGCCATTTCTTCGGCAATTGCCTGATTGCGCACCATCCGAAAAAGAAAATGGATGATCGGCCGATGGTACTTTTGTGTCAGATAATTGAACGCTGCCTCGTCCCCCGCGGCCGCTCGCAGCATGATCGCCGCATCGCCGGCTGGTTCCATGCCGACGACCATTTTTTGCGGTCCATCCGGCCACGTAGCCGGAGCCGCTCCCAGGGACGAATTGTCCAGGACCAGGGTCGCCATGTCTTCTTTAACCCCAGTCGAGGCGGAAGGTTGCGCCGAAAACGACCGATCTGGCCGGAAATTTTCACTTGCGGGCGTGCCAAGGCGGGCTTTTTCCTGGCCGTCGTCCGATCTGGCCTCAAGGAAAGCAAATCCCAGTCCGGCCGGCACGGGACCAGCGAGTATCGGGTTGCCCAAACCTGGCGCCGGACGCAGCTCGCTTTCCCCATCGGACGATAAGCCAGCCGCACGTCGGATTGATCTAGTCTTCCAGCGCATCATTTGTTGGCTGCTGTTCATGCCCGGCCCATTCTCGCGGCCGGTTTGGCCGTAAAGCCCCGCTGGTGTTACTCTAACCCATAGGGGGTCTTGCTGGCGCGCCGGTTGCCAGACCTCGCAAGCCTTTGCAAAGGGGCGCTTAACTCAGCGGTAGAGTGCCACCTTCACACGGTGGAAGTCGCAGGTTCGAATCCTGCAGCGCCCACCATAGAATCAATAATTTACAGGCGGTTACTGAATAAAGTTTGTGGCGTT
>JBEKWJ010000056.1:0-28401 GCA_049513195.1 Occallatibacter sp. | reverse complement strand
CCGCCGTTGGTGTTGAGTCCGCGAATGTGCGGGCCGCCCACACCTACGACGCACTCACCGATGCTGGCGCGAGCCGAAAACTCAGCTTGCTTGTTGGCCGCCTCGACCGCTTTGGCGGCAGGAGCAAGCTCAGCGATCAGCCCTTTGCGCATTCCTGCGGACTCGACGACTCCGTGCCCACAATAGCGCAGCGCGCCTTCGTTCAGTTCCGCCGCCAGCACGCGCGTCCACGCGCTGCCGATATCCAGCGCCACGATCAGGTTTTCTTGGTCCAGGCTCATGGCGTTCACTGACCCATCCCGGCAGAGGCAGCCGGACGATTGGTTGGGGCGGTCTTCTGCTTGCTCAGGTTCAGCGCGGCGCGTTTTGCATCCGCACGCTTCTTTTGCATCGCTTTGATATTTGCGGCTTTCGTTTTCGCCGCCTTCATCCTGGCTGAATCATTTTTGCCAGCGAACTTTGCGGGCTTAAGCTTGGCTGGGGGCTTGGTGGGTGTCGAACTTCCAGCCGTTTGATGAACAGTCTGGACTGGCTTCGGCGCGGCAATTGTCTGGGGCCTCGCGGTAGGATTCACGGCGGGTGGATTGTTTTGCGCGGCGTCTGTGGCCGCTGCGGTTTGCTCGTCGGCGGCGGCTTTAGCTACGTTGGTTCCCGGAGCCATCTCGAGCACCACCTGCTGGTCATAGCGCAGGTCAACTGCAGCCAGCTTGGGATACTGCTGACGCCATTCATTGATGTGAGCCTTGTAACGCTCAAAACGCTCCAGAAAGCGGTCTTCGCCAAAATGAGCCAGGATGTCGCCGCCCTGTTCGGGCATCAGCACGCGAGCGTCCTGGGGATCGGTCAGATCGATTTCAGATATCTGCTCGGAGATTTTTTGACCGTTGGCGTCGAGTTCGTCGAGCAGGCGTTGATACACTTCCATACGCGTCTTGCGCGAGGCAGGCGTGTCGTGGTCGCTGATTCCGGTGATCACTGGAAAGGAATATTGGTGCTGGGCCATCATGGCCGGCGGCATGGCGAGGAGAACTCCGTTGGCGTCTACCAGGCCGATTTGCTGACCTTGGCGCACGAAGGCCACCGGCTGGCGCTCGACCACTGAAATGCGAATCTGATCAGGAAGCAGGCGCATGACCGTGGCTCGCTCGATCCATGGAATCTGCTCGAGCTGCTTGCGGCGCTCACTGAGCGGGACGAAGAGAACATTGCGCCCGAAGTCCTGGCTGAAGACCGGCATTAATTGTTCGCGGCTGACCTCAGTGAGGCCGGTCGCCTGGAGGTTGCTTGCCCCGGCGATGCGGAAACGCTCATCGCGGTCGAGGTAGCTCTTGAGAAGGTAAGCTGAGATGGCGCATCCGCTCAGAAGCGAGAGCGCTGCCAGCAGTATAAAGACACGACCCGCCGTACTCGCCGGACGCCACCAGGGGTTGCGTGGACGGTCAAAGCGTTGGCCGCCGAAACGAGGTCCACCGGCAAAGGCAGATTCGTCGTCGTCCGCATCGAGCTGGTTCAGCGGCGAAGCAGGCAGGGCGCGGCCTGGAGGGGTCACACTCTGCTGCACGCGCCGTGGACGAGGCTCTACGGGCGCTTCATCTTCCCACACGAGGGGACGGTTTGTGTTTCTACTTTGAATCGTCACGCCTGAGCAAGGTCGTGAGAGTCGCCAGATATCACTATAGCCCGGGGCCTGCCGAGTTTCTCCGCAACTGGCGCGGGGGAACCAGTAATGTTACGGGTTGTCGCGTTTTGAGACAGTTTAAGGAGAGGGTTGTCTCTTATTCGTCCCGCGGAGGACATGAGAAAAATGAACCCCGGCTTGATTCTTCAGGGGTCTCCGCTCCGGCAAGCATCTCGATTTCGGCCAATCTATGGCATCTTTCAGCAGCACATTAGAGATTCCCCCTGACTTTACCTCAAACTGCTTCCAGCGCGGCGAGGATTTGAGGGGCCAGTTGGCTTACGTTGCCTGCGCCCAGGGTCAGGATTAGATCGCCGTCTTTGGCTTGGGCGACTACGGCTGACACGGCGGCGGGAAAGTCTGGAGCGTATTGGACGGATGGCCCTTGGATTTGGCTGGCGAGGCGCTCCGCGGTAACGCCGGGGATGGGTTCTTCGCTGGCTGCATAGATGGGCAGCACGATTACCGTGTCCGCGTTTACGAAGGCGGTGGTGAATTCATCGAGGAGATCTTTCGTGCGAGTGAACCGGTGGGGCTGAAAGATTACGTGGATATGCCGGTGACCGCATTCACGAGCGGCAGCGAGCGTGGCGCGAATCTCCGTGGGATGGTGGCCGTAGTCGTCGACGACAGTGACGCCACGGGCCTGGCCGCGATGCTGGAAGCGGCGATCTACGCCGCTGAAGTGGCTGAGGCCTTCGGCAATCTGGGCAGCGCCAACCCCTAGTTGGTGAGCGATGGCGACCGCGGCTGTGGCATTGAGGATGTTGTGACGTCCCGGAACGTGAAGTTCGAAGGGGCCGAGCGGACCGAGAGTGGTGGTCACCTGAAAGCGCGCAAAGCTGCCCTTCCCTGACTCGAAACTTCCCTTCCCCGGCTCGATCAACGCAAGCCGGTAGTCGGCTTCGGCGGCCACTCCGTACGTGAAGATGCGGCGGTGAGCGCGAGGCAGGATGGCGGCGAGCAGCGGATTATCAAGGCAGGCAGTGACAGCGCCATAGAACGGCACCTTGTCAATGAAGGCTAGAAATGCCTGCTCGACATCGGCCATGTCGCGGTAGCAGTCCATGTGCTCGCGGTCGAGGTTGGTGACAACGGCCAGAATGGGCGAGAGCTTGAGGAAGGATCGATCGCTTTCGTCGGCCTCGGCGACCAGGTACTGACTGGTACCCAGGCGAGCGTTGGAACCGAGTGCGTCAACTCGTCCACCGACGACGACCGTGGGGTCGAGGCCTCCGGCGGCAAGGACGCTGGCTACCATGGAAGTGGTGGTGGTTTTGCCGTGCATGCCGGCGATGGCGATGCCGTACTTGAGCCGCATCAGTTCGGCAAGCATTTCGGCACGCTGAATGACGGGGATTTTGCGGACGTGGGCCTCAACTACTTCTGGATTTGTTGCGCTGACGGCGGAACTGGTGACTACGACGGTAGCTCCAGAGATGTTACCGGCGTCGTGTCCCTCGTAGATGGCAGCGCCCAGCAGGGCGAGGCGGTCAGTGACCGGCCCCCGGCGCAGATCGGAGCCCGAGACCTTCATACCGAGATTAATCAGGATTTCCGCAATGCCGCTCATGCCGATGCCACCGATGCCGATGAAGTGCGCGTGCTGGGAGGTGGCGAACATGGTTATGAAACTTAACTTTACATTACGCTCCTTGTGGACGGGGCGGGCGGAGGGTGATGAATTCCCACCCACTCCGCAAAAAACGCGGAATGGATGGGCCACGGAGCATTTTGGGCGTATGGCTACGGTTGGTGACTAGAGCAGCAAGTCAGCTCCGCTTCGCGGAATAGCGAGTCAGCGAGTTAGCGGGTTTCATTAACTAGTCGCCTCCGTTGCTGCTGTTCATCGTTGCGATTTGTTTCAACTGGCCACTGCCCGTAGAATCAGCATTAGCGATGTACTGCGCCCAGATTGAGCGCATCCAATCTTGCACCGGCAAGGAGCCGATGAGCGAACAGGACCAAGGGATTTCCCATCAAGCACCGGCGATGTCGCCAGCGTGGATCAGGATCGAGCGGGCGCGGCATCCGCAGAGGCCCTACCCAATGGACTTCATTGAGCGGATCTTTACCGATTTCAGTGAGATTCATGGAGATCGCGCCTTTGGCGACGACGAGGCAGTGGCCTGCGGAATGGCGCGGCTGGATTCAGAAGAAGTGATGGTGATTGGCAACCGCAAGGGCGGAAGCACGAAAGATCGAGTTCGGCGCAATTTCGGGATGCCGCACCCCGAAGGCTATCGCAAGGCGCTGCGCGCGATGAAGATCGCGGAGAAGTTTGGGCGTCCGGTGATCAGCTTCATCGATCTGCCTGGGGCGTATCCTGGCCTGGGCGCCGAGGAGCGTGGCCAGGCGGAAGCGATTGCCCGCAATCTTCTGGAGATGTCGCGACTGCGCGTGCCCACGATTTCTGTGATCAGCGGCGAAGGTGGATCGGGCGGAGCGCTGGCCCTGGCGGTGGCCGACCGTGTGCTGATTTTGGAGAATGCGCTTTATTTCGTGATTACTCCGGAGTCATGCGCAGCGATCATGTGGCACGACGCCGCGCAGAAACAACTTGCCGCGGACGCGATGCGGATCAGCGCGCCGGAGGTGGCGGCGCTGGGCTGCGTGGACGAGATTGTCCAGGAGCCCCCGGAGGGAATTCACAGCGACCGCGTGGCGGGCACGGGAATGCTGGGCGGTGTGTTGAAAAGGCAATTGGCCGCCTTGAAGGCGCTGCCGGTTGACGAGTTGGTGGCTGCACGCCAGGCGAAGTTTCGTAACATTGCGCAGTTCTATACGGAAGGTTAAATACCAATGAGCACTTCCCCAACTGGCAGCGGCCGATTGCGCGCTTACCTGCGATTCATTATGGCTGTGCTGTGGTTCTTTCTAGCCCGGGGCATGGCCCATCACGGGGCGTTGGGAATGGCCGGCGAGCAGTGGTCTCCGCTGATTGAGCAGGCATTACTGGCTTTGCTGTTACTGCTGGGCTATGCGGGAATGGGTTTTGTACTTGACCGCGAGCTTCATCCGGTGAGTGCGCAGGGGCTGCCGATAAGGGCTGGCTGGAAGGGCGAGGCTGGGTTGGGATTGGCAGTGGGCTGGGCTGTGGCCGTGGCCTGTGTTTTGCCGATGGTGGTGGGCGGCGGCATAGCCATTGTGCTTGTCCTGGGGACTTCGGCTTGGGGATGGCTCTTGGCTGATGCGGCATTTTTCGCGCTGGCCGCGCTGGCGGAAGAGATTGCCTTTCGCGGCTACGGATTCCAGCGCTTTACCGAAGCTGTCGGGCCCGTGGGCGCAACGCTTGGTTATGCGGCTTTCTATGCCATTGTGCAGGCTCTTCTGCCGGGATCGAACCGCACTAGCTTCGCCGTATCGGTTGTGCTGAGCCTGGTGCTCACTACAGCTTATGTGCGCACACGCGCGCTGTGGTTAAGCTGGGGGATCAACTTTGGCTGGAAGGCTTGCCGCGCACTGGTATTCGGGCTGGCCATCAGCGGCGTCAGCAACCAATCGCCGGTGGTGCAAGGCAATCCGATGGGTCCGTTCTGGCTGACCGGGGGAGGCTTTGGGCTGGACGGCAGTTGGGTGGCGTTCATTGCGCTGCTGATCACGCTGCCGGTCGTTTATCGCGTAACGCGCGATCTGGACTTTAAATACAATGCGCCGGTGATTGTGCCGGGCGGGATTCCGGTGGATTTGGACGCGGCGGCGCGGCGGCAGCACGAGAGCGCCATGGGTATGGGTGAGCCTGCTGCGCCCGCGGCTGCCGGGCTGGTGCAGATTCTACCGGTTTCCGTGCCTCCTCCCGCGGACGCGCATCATGAGTGAGGCAGCGCCGGTCAGCTTTGATGTAAACTTGGGACAGCGAGTCACGTTGCTTTTTCAGAGCAGCAAGGACCGCGACGTTGAAGCCGCGCGCATTTGATTTGCGCGTGTGTGCAGAGACACCCCAAGAAGGAGAACCACCCGACCGATGGCCAAGATTGCAAAGACAGGTGACCGCAAGAAAGTAATGGACACGACGAAGTCGACCGACTGTCCCAAGTGCAGCAAGCCGACGCGCATCGTCAAGCGCGTGAAGGACCGCGAGCGCGGCATCCCCGGCGGCGTCTACATCTCGTGTTCTGTATGCGATTTCTACGAGAAGCTATAAGCGCCGATTGAAGTTTGGCGCACGAAGAAGCCCGGCTGTTGCCGGGCTTCTTCTGTCTGGGCGCGAACCGAAGCGATGTTTGGGGCAACGAAGAGGGTGGCCAGGGCCACCCTCTTCGTTCAACTTTGCTGGCGAGCAGAATTAGAAGTGGTAGGCCACACCGATGACAGGCTCGTTGACGTTGTACCACTTGTTGGTAGCCAAATCGATGCCACTATTCGCGGAAGACAGTCCAAAATTCGGCACCTTGACGACCAGGCCGCGATACTCGGCGCGGATGTCGAAACTGGGGCTTATTTCATAGGCGATGCCGGCGCCGTAGATGCCTCCGATTTCGGTTTGCTTCTTCACGTCGATATCACTGGTGCCTATGTTCCGGATTGGCAGAAAGATCAATGAGCCTGGTCCGCCTTCGAGAAAGGGATTGAACTTGCGGTAATGGAAGGTGCGGACGTAGGCGGCCGACATCTCCTGGGTGCGGGTCAGCACGGAGACGCCATTCTGGTAACCGTTGATCGTGAAATGGAATGTATTCTGGTAGGTGATGCCGTAGTTGGCCTCAACGGCGCTGGAAGGTGTGAGCATGAAACGGTAACTGAGTAACGCGCCGTAGGCGGTATTCGCGCCTAGATAAACGTTTGTTGACGAGCTGACGTGCGGCTCGATGAGCGCTGCGCCACTCAGGCTAATGTCCTGGCGGCTTTCCTGGGCGCGGCCTGCTGCCACAGACACGGCCAGCAGAAATACAAAAAAGGCGATCTTCTTCATTCGGTCCTGAACCTCACGACTGCTCAACCGTCCGGCTGGCAACGAACTTTTCAATTCCGGTGTTCCGGTTTGAGCCGGGCACCCACTCTCAGCATTGTAACTGGCCGGGGCGGTCCCTGTCGGTAGCCGAGGATTGGAACAATCTGAAGCATTAGACGCGGGAAACGAAAAACGGGTGCCCCTGAGGAGTGGAGATGCTGGAAATGCAGAATCTTCGACGGCGATTGGGGTTCCTGGTTTCCCAGGTAACCAAATTGTGGTGTGATTATTCAGCCCGCTCGCTCAACTTGGTAGTAAAAGGGCGGGCCCTGTTCCTGGGCTAACGCTCTCACTGTTCGCAGAAAGGCCTGGGCGGCATAGGAGAGCGTGGTTTGACGGCGGTGTACCAGACGCAGGACGCGCTTGACCTCAAGATCGTCGACAGGAACCCGCACCAGGTCGCCGGTCTCGAGTTCCCTGGCCACGGTCAAGTCAGGCACCAGCGCAACGCCGTTGCCCATGGCCACAAAACGCTTGATGGCCTCAATGGTGGGCAACTCGATGCCCATGTTCAGGGGCGTTCTGTGCTTTTGAAAAGCCTCGATCACTTTGCGGCGCAGGGGTGAGGCGACGTTGTGAGCGATGAAGACCTCTTGCCCCAGTTGACTGATGGAGACATGCTTGGCCTTGGCCAATCGATGGCTGGGGCTGACGATAAAAGCCAAGCTGTCAGCGTAAACGGCAATGGAGCGGAAGTGCGCCGGATCAGGGCGGAAGGAGATCATGCCCAGCTCGAAGGTGCGCAGGTTGAGTTCGTCGGGAATGTGCGAGGCCAACATGCGATGCACAGCCACGGTAATGTGGGGAAACTCGCGCCGGTAGCGGTCGATGGCTTGCAGAAGGTAGATGCAAGTATACTCATTGGCCGCCAGTTGAAGACGTCCGCGCTCCAAGCTCTTGAGTTCGCCGAGGGCGCTGGAGGCCTCGCGGCGGAGGGCGAGCAGGCGCAATGCGTAGTCACGCAACAACACTCCGGCCGCAGTCAACGAGCCGTCGCGGGCCGCGCGGTCGAAGAGCGTTTCGCCCACGGCCGCCTCGAGTTTTCGGATGACCTGACTAACTGCCGGCTGGGTACGAAGCAGCCGCACGGCCGCGCGAGAGAAGCTGCGCTCCTCAACTACGGCGAGAAAAGTTTCGAGTTGATGAAGTTCCATGGCGGTGGACAGTGAACAATGGACACTGTGTATTTATCATAACTACTTGTAATCGCTTATCAAACAATTATAACTTTGCTTTATACAGTCTCAATGCGAGAGACTGGCAACAATCACGAAAGGGGCGCCTTGGCAAACACGAACAAACCCGCAAATCACGTATTCTTCTTTGACACCACACTACGCGACGGCGAACAATCGCCGGGCTGCAGCATGACCACGCAGGAAAAGCTGACCATGGCGCATGCCTTGGAGGACCTGGGTGTGGACATCATTGAGGCCGGCTTCGCGATGGCCTCAGAAGGCGACTTTGCGGCAATCGCCACCATCACGCAGGCCATCCACAAGCCGCGCATTGCGTCCTTGGCTCGCGCAAAAACCGAAGACATCGAGATGGCCGCGCGCGCGCTTCAATTCGCCGATCGCGCCCGAATCCACGTCTTTTTGGCGTCGAGCGATCTGCACCTGGAGTACAAGCTGAAGATCGGCCGGGCCGAAGCGCTAGATCTGACGGGCGAGTCGGTGCGGCGGGCGCGAGCGCTGGTGGACGATGTCGAGTTTTCGCCTGAAGATGCCACTCGCTCAGATCGCGATTTTCTGGTCGAGATGGTCGGCATCGCAGTTGAGGCCGGCGCAACGACTATCAACATGCCCGACACGGTGGGATACTCGACCCCAGAAGAATATGGGCAGATGTTTCGGGAGGTGCGGGAGCGCGTTCCGGCCATCGACACCAAAGGAGTGATCCTTTCTTCGCACTGCCACGACGACCTGGGGCTGGCGGTGGCCAACTCTTTGGCTGCGATTCAGAATGGCGCGCGGCAGGTGGAGTGCACCATTACCGGGATCGGCGAGCGGGCCGGCAATGCGGCTCTGGAAGAGATTGCGGCGGCGCTCTATGTGCGCGGCGACCGCTATGGCGTGACCAGTGGTCTCAATTTAAAGCAGATTTATCCAACTGCGCAGGTGCTGGGCCAGCTAATCACTTTCAGGCCTTCGCCGAACAAGGCAATCGTGGGCGACAACGCATTTGCGCATGAATCCGGCATACACCAACACGGCATGCTGGCCAATCCGCTTTGCTATGAAATCATGACTCCGGATGTGGTGGGCGTGGCTCACAACCATCTGGTGCTGGGCAAGCACTCGGGACGTGCGGCGCTGCGGAATCGCTTTGAGCAATTGGGCTTCACGCTGACGCGCGATGAGTTGCAACACACCTATTACCGCTTTGTGGCGCTAGCCGACCGCAAAAAGAACATCTACGATTATGATCTAGTTAGTCTGTTGCCCAGTCAGATCCGCGAAAAAGGCCGAGAGCCGGTCTCCGAATTGGATTGATCTGCCGCCAACTCCAAGAAGTGGCAGGCATTCGGGAAAACCTTCTACAATCGAAGAACAAGGAGAGCAAGAATGAAGCTGAAAGTACTGGTAACCCCCGGAGACGGCATTGGTCCCGAAATCACTGCAGAAGCCATCGGAGTATTGCAAGAGGTTGCGGCTGCCGGAGGTCATACACTGGATCTGAATTACAAGCGCATTGGCGGCGTAGCAATTGATCAGGATGGAACACCTCTGCCTCCCGACACCGTTGCCGCTGCTCTGGACTCCGAGGCCGTCTTTTTAGGCGCGGTGGGCGACGACAAATTCGATTCTCTTCCCACCAGCAAGCGCCCCGAGGCTGGCCTGCTTGGACTGCGCGCTGCCCTGGGCGGCTTCGCCAATCTGCGTCCCGTCTTTGCCTTCAAGGAACTGACGGTCAATAGCCCGCTGCGGCCGGAGGTCATCGACGGAACAGATATCATGTTTGTCCGCGAGCTGCTGGGCGGCCTCTATTACGGCAAGCCGCGCGAGTGGAACAAAGAAAAAGGCGTAGCCTTCAACACCATGATTTACACCCGCGCCGAAGTGGAGCGCGTGGCCCGCACCTCCTTTAAGTTGGCGCAGAAGAGGCGCAAGAAGCTGTGCAGCGTGGACAAGGCCAACGTGCTTGAAGTCTCGCAGCTTTGGCGCGATACGGTGATCGAGGTCTCCAAGGAATTTCCCGATGTCGAACTCGAGCACCAGTTCGTTGACGCCATGTCGATGCACCTGATGAAGCGTCCGCGCGATTTCGATGTGGTGGTGGTGGAGAACACCTTCGGCGACATTCTCACGGACGAAGCTTCGGTGATTACCGGCTCGTTGGGCATGCTGCCCTCGGGGACCGTCGGCGGCAAGATCAATCTGTTTGAGCCGGCGCACGGCTCCGCGCCCAAACACGCCAACAAGAACATCGCCAATCCGCTGGCCACCATCCTGACCGGCGCTATGCTTCTACGCCATTCCTTCGGGCTTGACGCGGAGGCCGACGCGATCGTCAAGGCTGTCCGCAAGGTTCTGGAGCAAGGCTTCCGCACGCAAGACCTGGCGCGCACCAATCCCGAAGGATTGACCGTGCTTGGAACCCGCGAGATGGGCGCGAAGGTACGGGAGACGGTAAAGGAACTGCTCGTTCACGCGTAGATTTCTGAGTCAACTGAGAGCTCCACCCTCGCCGCGTTCTTGTTTTAGCGGCCAGGGTGGGTTATTCAGACACCTCACATTTTGAACACAGGGAGTTCCATGAGTAGCGAAGCAAAAACATTATTTGAAAAGGTCTGGGAGCGGCATGTGGTGGTTGAGCCTGTTGGCGAGCCTACCGTGCTTTACATCGACCTGCAACTGCTGCACGAGGTAACCTCGCCGCAGGCATTCGAGGGGTTGCGGCTGGCTGGCCGCAAGGTGCGCAGGCCCGACCGGTGCATCGCGACAGTCGATCACAATGTGCCTACCACGAAAGCTGGGCGGCTTAATATTGTGGATCAAATTGCGGCCAAGCAGATTGCCACACTGAACAAGAATTGCGCCGACTTCGGCATTGAGCTTTACGGGGTGGATTCGCCCGATCAAGGCGTCGTCCACATCATCGGGCCGGAGCTGGGCCTGACCAAGCCGGGCATGACGATTGTCTGCGGCGACTCGCACACTTCGACCCACGGCGCATTTGGGGCGCTGGCGTTTGGCATCGGCACCAGCGAAGTGGAGCATGTGCTGGCCACGCAAACGCTGCCGCAGTCAAAGCCCAAGACCTTCCGGATTACGGTCGAGGGCGAGTTATCCCGCGGCGTCACGGCGAAGGACATTATCCTGGCGATCATCGGGCAGATCGGCACCGATGGCGCTACGGGCTGCGTGGTTGAATACGCGGGCTCGGCGATTCGCTCGCTGTCGATGGAAGGGCGCATGACGGTCTGCAATATGAGCATCGAGGCTGGTGCGCGCGCGGGCTTGATTGCACCGGATGCGAAGACCTTCGCATACCTCAAGGGACGCCGCTTTTCACCGCAAGGCGCGGCATGGGACGAAGCGGTCGCGGAGTGGAGCAAACTGCCCACTGACTCCGGCGCCAAGTTTGATCGCGAGTTAGTGATTGATGCTTCCACGCTAGTTCCTTTTGTAAGTTGGGGCACCAGTCCGGGCATGGTTGCGCCAATTACGGCCGCCGTGCCAGACCCAGCCAACGCGCCTACCGAGCAGGAGCGCAAGGGCCTGGAACGCGCCCTCGAATATATGAATCTGAAGGCGGGAACGCCGCTAGAGGAAGTCTTGATCGACCGCGTCTTCATTGGCTCCTGCACCAATGGGCGCATTGAAGACATGCGCGCCGCAGCTCGCATCGCGGCTGGATACAAGGTATCGACTCACGTGAGCGCGATGGTGGTTCCGGGCTCGCAAGCCGTGAAGGTGCAAGCTGAGGCCGAGGGCCTGGACCGCATCTTCCGCGAGGCCGGATTCGATTGGCGTGAGCCGGGCTGCTCGATGTGTCTGGCGATGAACCCGGATATTCTTTTGCCGGGTGAACGCTGCGCTTCAACGAGCAATCGTAACTTTGAAGGTCGTCAGGGACGCGCCGGACGCACGCATCTGGTGTCGCCGGAGATGGCAGCCGCAGCCGCCATTGCTGGGCACTTCGTGGATATTCGCGACTGGAAAGTAAATGAATTGGCTACGAAGGAGGTAAAAGGCTGATGGAACCCTTTCGCACACTGACCGCACTGGCCGCGCCTCTCGACCGCGCTAATGTTGATACCGACCAGATTATTCCCAAGCAGTTTTTGAAGCGCATTGAGCGTACCGGCTATGGCGAGTTTCTGTTTTTCGATTGGCGGCGCACAGCTACGGGAGAGCAGGACGCGACATTTGAGTTGAACATGCCACGCTACAAGGGCGCGCAGATTCTGATTGCTGGCAAGAACTTTGCCTGTGGATCGAGCCGCGAACACGCTGCGTGGGCGCTCTCGGACTTCGGATTTCGCGTGGTGATTGCGCCGACGTTTGCGGACATCTTTTTTTCGAACGCGGGCAAGAACGGCATTGTTCTTGCGCGGCTGAGCGAAGAGCAAGTGGCTGAGTTGCTGACCAATGCCAAGACGATTCCGAACTATCAGCTAACCGTCTCCTTGGTGGAGCAGACCGTTACCGACGGCAAGGGCTTCAAGGCGAGCTTTGAAATTGATCCATTCCGCAAGTTTTGTTTGACTGAGGGCCTGGACGACATTGGCCTTACGCTGCGTCATGCAGCGGCGCTCGACAGATTTGAAGCAAAACATGATGAAGCCTGTTGGCTGAAAGCGAAGAATTAATGACCATTGAAGGAAAACGCCAGAGCATTCCGTTGACTGAAGGACCGGACCGGGCCGCTTCCCGCTCTTACTTGCGCGGCTCGGGTTTTACAAAAGAAGAACTGCACCAGCCGATTATTGGGATTGCAAATACCTGGACCGAGATCGGCACGTGCAACATGCATTTGCGTGAGCTGGCCGAGGCCCTCAAGCAGGGCATTCGCGAGGCGGGCGGCACGCCGATGGAATTCAACACCATCACCATCTCCGACGGCATCACGATGGGTACGCAAGGGATGAAAGCTTCGCTGGTGAGCCGCGAAGTGATTGCCGATTCAATTGAGCTGATGTCGCGCGGAAATCTTTTTGACGGGCTGGTGGGCATCGGCGGCTGTGACAAGAATATGCCGGGAATTATCATGGCTCTTTGCCGCCTCGACATTCCGGGAATGATGCTTTACGGCGGATCGATCGCTCCCGGCAAGCTGAACGGCAAGGACATTACGATTCAGGATGTCTTCGAGGGCATCGGTTCACGCGCCGCGGGCCGTATTGACGACGCGGGCCTGGAAGCGCTGGAAGCTCATGCCTGTCCGGGCGCGGGTGCCTGTGGCGGCCAGTTCACGGCCAACACCATGGCGATGAGCGGCGAAATTTTGGGCATATCGCCGATTCAACTTTCTGGCGTTCCCGCCACGGCGGACAACAAGCTCGCCGCCTGTCGCGAGGCTGGCCGAATTTTGATGGACGCGGTTCGCGCCAATCGCCGGCCTTCGCAAATCATCACTCGCACATCGATCGAGAATGCAATTGCCAGCGTGGCGGCTAGTGGCGGTTCGACGAATGCGGTTCTGCATCTGCTGGCAATTGCGCGGGAGATGAACATTCCGCTGTCGATCGACGATTTTGACATCATCAGCAAGCGCACGCCTTACATCTGCTCGCTCACTCCCGCAGGGAAGTTTGTCGCTTCCGACTATCAGGCAGCTGGTGGTTCGCGGTTGCTGGCAAAGCGGCTCATCGACGCTGGACACGCCGATGGATCGACACTGACCATTAGTGGAAAGACGCTGGCAGAAGAAGCCGCGCTCGCCAACGAAACTCCTGGACAGCAAGTGATTGGCACATTCGAAAAACCCATTAAACCCAATGGCGGCCTAGTGATTTTGAAAGGCAATCTTGCGCCCGAAGGATGCGTGATGAAGATCGCTGCGGCCAATCGTTATGAGCATCGCGGACCGGCGCGCGTCTTCGATACGGAAGATGCCTGCTTTGCCGCCGTGCAGACAGGGCAGATCAGACCGGGCGATGTACTGGTGATTCGCTATGAAGGCCCCAAGGGCGGTCCGGGCATGCGTGAGATGCTGCAAGTGACGGCGGCGATCAGCTCAAACGCTGAGTTGAGCGCGACGGTAGCTCTGTTGACCGACGGCCGCTTCAGTGGCGCGACGCGCGGCTTTACGGCAGGACACGTTGCTCCCGAAGCTTTTGTGGGCGGACCAATCGCGGCGGTACGCGAGGGCGACATCATCCACTTTGACATTCCCAACCGCAAACTCGACGTTGAGATCAGCGATGAAGAAATGGCGAAACGGCTAAAAGGCTTTGCGCCTCCGGCATTGCGCTGGCCGAGAGGCGTCTTCCGCAAGTATGTGGATCGCGTCAACTCCGCATCCGAAGGTGCGACGACATAAGTAAGGCTCTGAAGCAACAACTGTTGAAACGGAAATAAGCTGGCAATATACAAACGCGAGCTAGGAGTTTGGAGCTAGCCGCTAACAAAGGAGTTTTTATGGGAACCAACGCAAACCCGCAAGCATCGAATGACCACCTCACGACGCCAACCCGTTTGACGGGCGCGGAGATTGTTTGGGCTACGCTGGTGGGCGAAGGCGTAACCGACGTCTTCGGCTATCCGGGCGGAGCGATTCTGCCCGTCTATGACGCACTGCGCAAGTTCCCGATTCACCATACGCTGGTGCGGCACGAGCAGGGCGCGGCGCACATGGCTGATGGCTACTCGCGCGCTTCGGGAAAGGTGGGCGTGGCGATTGCTACCAGCGGCCCCGGCGCGACTAACCTGGTTACGGGCATTGCCACGGCCATGCTCGATTCGATTCCCATTGTCTGCATCACCGGCAATGTATCGAGCAAGGTGCTGGGCACCGATGCATTTCAAGAAGTAGACATTACTGGCATCACTCTGCCTGTGACCAAGCATAACTTCCTCGTCAATCGTGCAGAGGACATTGCCCCGGCGCTCCGTCACGCTTTTCAGATTGCCAAGTCTGCGCGGCCCGGCCCGGTGTTGGTTGATATTACAAAAGACGCGCAGCAAGCGACGGCTATCTTTGACTTTGAAGCCGCCAAGCCGCGCCTTCATCGCGTTCATCCGATGCGGAAGTTCGAAGAATCCGGCCTCGTGCAGGCTGCTGAATTGATTCGCAACGCAAAGCGCCCCGTCATTCTCGCCGGCCACGGCGTTATTGAGTCGGGTGCGATGGAGCAAGTGCGCACATTGGCCGAGCGGGCACAGATTCCCGTAGCGTTGACGTTGCTTGGTCTGGGCGCATTCCCCGCTTCTCATCCGCTTAATCTGGGCATGATGGGAATGCATGGCGAAAGCTGGGTGAACCATGCGATTCAGGAAGCGGACCTGCTTATCGCCTGCGGCATGAGGTTCGACGATCGCGTGACAGGATCGCTGTCCACTTACGCGACCAAGGCCAAGAAGATTCATATCGAGGTAGACCCAGCCGAGATCAACAAAAACGTCAAGGTGGATGTGCCGCTGATTGGCGATCTGCGCGAAGTGCTGGAAGAAATGCTGCCGCGCATTAGTGGCCGAGACGGTTCCGCGTGGCTCAAAACCATCGACGGCCTCAAGGGCGATTCCGCGGTGCGCGACATTAAGAATTTGCCCGATAGCGGCCATCTCTACGCAGCGCATGTTATCCACGACATTTGGCGCATCACCGGCGGCAATGCCATCGTGGTAACCGACGTAGGCCAGCATCAGATGTGGGAAGCGCAATACTATCATCACGAACATCCGCGCACACTGATCACCTCTGGCGGGCTGGGGACGATGGGCTTTGCGCTGCCCGCAGCCATCGGCGCGAAGTTTGCTTGCCCGGACAAAGAAGTCTGGGTGATCGTTGGCGACGGCGGGTTCCAGATGACTGCGGGCGAGTTAGCCACCATCGTGCAGGAAAAGATCAAGATCAACATCGCCGTCATCAATAACGGCTACCTGGGCATGGTGCGCCAATGGCAGGAGTTTTTCTACGAGCGCAACTATGAAGCCACGCCGATGGTCTCGCCCGACTTTGTGAAGCTGGCTGACGCACATGGCATTGCCGGCCTCACGGTTAGCACACGTGCTGAGTTAGCGGACGCAGTTAGCACAGCACGCAGCGCGCCAGGCGCGTTTCTGCTCAACTTCAAGGTCGAGAAGGAAGACTCGGTTTATCCGATGGTCTCTGCCGGGAGCGCGTTGCATGAGATGATCCGCAGACCGGAATCAGTGGACAGTGAATAGCGCGTCGTTTTTTGGCCGCGTGGTCCATTTGCAATTCACTTAGACTGACCACTGTTAACTCTTCTAGGGGAGAATTTTTTATGTTGCACACATTTGTCGCTTACGTTGAAGATCTGCCGGGCGTGCTGACGCGGGTGGCTTCCCTCTTCCGCCGTCTCAATATCAACATTCACTCGCTGACCGTGGGACACAGCGAGAGCGATGGCCTGTCGCGCATGACCGTGGTCTGCGAAGCCTCTGCAGAAGCTGGACATCGCATCCAGGCCAGTCTGTACAAACTGGAAAACGTCGTCAATGTGGACGACATCGCACAAGCGCCGTCGGTTACGCGCGAGTTGGCGCTGATCAAGGTGGAGGCCACACCGCGCACACGCTCGCAGGTCTTCGAGCTGGTCGAGGTCTTTCGCGCGCGCATCGTAGACCTGGCGCCTGAATCGCTGACCATTGAGATGACCGGCGTGGAGAGCAAGATCGAAGGACTGATCCAAGTGCTCCGCGAGGGCGAGGGAAAGATTCTGGAGGTCTGCCGCAGCGGCAAACTGACGATGCGCCGTGGTCATCACACCAGCGGCGTGCTGAAGGCGATGAGTTCCGGGGCGGACGATCGCGAGGAAGAGTTCGCGGAAGAGAGCGCGGCTGTCGAGCCGGAATAGTACTCACTCGCATTGCTGCGCGGAATGTTTCGAATCAATCTTAACCAAGAAAGCAAAGGAAAAAATGGCTACAACTTATTACGATCACGATGCCGACTTATCCCTCATTCAAGCCAAAAAAGTAGCCATCATCGGCTACGGCTCGCAGGGTCATGCCCATGCTCTTAACCTCAAAGATTCAGGAGTCCATGTAAAGGTCGGCCTGGCGGCTAACTCGAAGTCGATCGCCAAGGCGCAGAAGGCGGGGCTTGAAGTGACTACCGTCGCCGAAGCCACCAAGTGGGCGGACGTGATCATGGTGCTGGTTCCGGATCAGACTGCGGCCAAGCTTTATGCCGAAGAGATTGGTCCGAATCTCACCGCGGGCAAGCTGCTGATGTTTGCGCACGGCTTCAACATTCATTACAAAACCATCGTTCCGCCCGCAGACTTGGACGTCGGCATGGCCGCGCCCAAGTCTCCCGGTCATCGGGTGCGCGAGGTCTTCACGGAGGGCGGCGGCGTGCCCTGCTTGATCGCCGTGCATCAGGACGCTACTGGCAAGGCACATGCCTTGTGCCTGAGCTACCTGAAGGGCATCGGCGGCACACGCGCCGGAGTGCTGGAGACGACGTTCAAGGAAGAGACCGAGACGGATCTCTTTGGCGAGCAGTCGGTGCTTTGCGGCGGTGTGAGCGCGCTGATCAAGGCGGGCTTTGAGACGCTGGTCGAAGCTGGCTATCAGCCGGAGAGCGCGTATTTCGAGTGCCTGCACGAATTGAAGCTGATCGTCGATTTGATCTATCGCGGCGGCCTGGCTTATATGCGCTATTCGATCAGCGATACCGCTGAATGGGGCGATTATGTGAGCGGTCCGCGCGTGATCAACGCCGAGAGCCGCAAGGCGATGAAGCAGATCCTCAACGAAATTCAGGACGGCAGCTTTGCCAAGCGCTTTCTCGCCGATCAGAATTCCGGTCGCAAGGAGTTCATGGCCTTCCGCGAAGCCGAAGCCAAGCACCCGGTCGAGATCGTCGGCAAGGAACTGCGCGCTGCTATGCCGTTCCTTGATCCGGTGACCGTGGAAGAAGTCGCAAAGAACCGATAGTCAAGTCCACTGTTTAGCGAATCAGCCGGTCCGTATCGCAAGATGATACGGACCGGCTTTTTGCGTCCCGTTTAAAGTTAAGATTTACACTGCATCAAGAGATTCATTTTGAAAGATCTATGTCAATCAAAATCGATTTGGAGAGAGCGGAGCCCGGAAATTATCTGCAAAAAAACCGGCCGAAAATAAATATTTATGGGGGGGTAGGGGTAGCCCGATTTTTTGCAGATTATTTCCTTGATTCATGTCTATGGCTCCCGATTGACGGATGAGAACTGGCGCGGTGAAGGGGGTGGACGCCAACGGTTCGCAGCTCTGGTTCATGGTCATTCTTTGATTGTGCGCCAGCAGATCGTAATTATCGGCAACCACCTGCGGTGGGGCCAACTGCTGGCTCTTCGCTCGCTTGAAATTCGTGGATTCCCACCCTTCGCAAAGAACGCGAAGGATGGGGCACCCGGCAGCGGGGTCGAAGGATCTGCGGTTGCTTTTCAGCCGATGAATGAAACACTCTTTACTCCCACCAGTTGTCCTTTGTGAAGTCCGGCTCATCGTTGTTGCGCGCAGGAAACTTCTCCATCAGAATTTCTCTATATTTATTTACCAGAGGTTTGGTTCTCTCGAGTAGATCAAATGGCTCCTCTGGGTCCAATCCCTTGAAGAATCTCCACTTTTCTGGATCGTTCTCTTCTTGGGTTTTTTGCTCCGCGTAGCTCATAACCACATCTACGCCAGGAATCTCATTCGCTACCCTCTTGGAGACAAGTTGCGCTTCGTATTCGCAGGGAAAACGCCACGGTGCCAAAGGTTCGCCTGCGTAAACTTCTTTGACTCGGCCCACCGCCCGCCATGCTCTATAACTGAAGCCGTATTGCATAAAATGTTGTAACTCGTGAGCAAAGGTAATAACTGCACCAATTGGAGATGCGCAGGTCCGATATCGTAAGTAGATCACTGCATCGCAGCCAAAACTGTGGCCCCATCCGTCACTGATCCAAACATGATTAAGAATCTTTTGAGGCCATTGTAAGCCTCGTAAGCCGAATTGACGCACCGGCGCAAAGAATCCGCAGAAACCCTCGCCAAAGTATCTGGTGAATTCTGGGCGCTCATCCTCATCAAAGATACAAATGAGGGAACGCTGCGGAAGTTGAAACTTATCGAGAACCATTCGACATAGCGGCTCTAGTTCAGACTGTTTGGATAGGTCGCGAAAGATCAGTTCAGTTTTCGGTGCGGTTTCGTCCGACGGCATGTTGTACCTCACCCCATTTCGCATAATGTGATACACGAATTAGCAATCGTGATTACGTCGAGGTTTCAAGCCGATCCTGACACATGACTATATGCTTCAAGAAACAAAGATTTTCGCTCTGCGGCAATGTCTGTTTTGGTTATACCGTTCACGCTCTTGAAGGCGTCTGCATATATCGAGTTCTTAAAGCAGAACTCCATGAATTCTTCGTTGTAGTCGCCAACATCGACAGATTCGACAACGCGGGAATACCAGATAGCAGGCGATGACAAAACCAACATAAGTATCACAGAGAATAAGTAGTTCCAATCCAGCCAAGTCCCAAGTCCAAAGCTACATATGGCGACGAAAACCATGTAAATAGTGCTCTGCTTACGTCGGCGCGCTACGATTTTTGCGCATTGATCGCAGTGTGGAATCTTGATAGATAGGTAATCGTGGCGGGTGTGCGTGAACCTAAAATGTTTGTGAGATAGGGAATTAAAGCTGACGTCGTTAGCTATATCATTCCGGAGGCATCCCGGGCACATCTGAGGGAACATAATCCCAAATGATCGACGCGGAACTATCACGTTAACGCCCGTATTGCTCTTACACGGCTGCGGCGCTTCGCTCGCTCTCTTCTGTAGTTCTTGTGCCAAGGCAATTCGAGCAGCGGGTAGGATACCATCGCATTCGTCCGAAAGTTGAAGAAGCTCTCCATCCGTCATCTGAGAATATGTCCTCGCGAAGTCATTCGTCATCTCAGCCATAATGGTCGTGCCTCAATCAAAATACGCTTGGGATATTCAGTCTTTAGCGGTTTCATGATGAATCGCCCGCAACTCCCGAAAGACTTGAGCCGCTGGGACGCTGGGGCGAGGATCAGCCATGGACTCTTCTGCCAGTTGGATAAGCCATTCATTCCTGGATTTTTCCTCGCGATCCAAGGCCAGCAGACCGGCTCGAATCACTTCATCGGCGCTCGCATAGGAGCCGGATTGGATGCGCTCCTCGACGCTCTGCCGCAGCGGACCAAGATCGACGAGCAATGTGTTTTGCACCGTTGCCATGCTGACCTCCATGGAACCGATTGTACCGTAGTTTTCGTCATGGCCAGAATGACATGAGCGACTTACCCCGCTCGCCGCTGGCCCCGTTCGGTTTCCAGCCGCTCCGCTAGAAAAACTTTGAGCAGTGACTGATAAGGTACATCGCGCTTGTTGGCGAGAATCTTCAGGTCTTCGATCATGGCGACCGGCAGGCGCACGGAGATCGTCCTGAGCGCGGGCTTCAAATTAGGGAAGCGGGCGCGCTTCGCCTGCGACCAATCTACATACTTTGTCGAGTCCGCTCCCTGGCCGGAGGCGGACCAGAACTCGAACTCCTCGGCTTCGCTCTTGAACTCAGGAATCTCTTTTTTCATGGCGCTGGTACTCCTCATTTTCTTTTCGGCTCATATCGCGCACGGAAATGACCCAGATCAAGGTGCCCCTGACGGTAAAAGCCACGAATAGTTTGCGATCCCGCGCGGTCTTTCCCAAAGCCCAATAACGCTTCTCTCGGCGCGAATGTCCTGGGTCGGAGCGAAGCACAAATGGATCGTGGAAGAAAACATCCTCGGCCTCTTCGGGAGTCACATGGTGGCGCTCCCAGTTTTTCGCGGCGTTCGACTCATCCCAGTCGAAGCCGGTACAAGCCGCAAGAGGGTCGTTTTCGCCCATGTTCTGTATATATCACAAATATACTTTTTTGTGGAGGCGCAGCGCGCCGGACTTTTGCCTGGCGACCACAAAGACCCATTTGACCGGATGCTGGCGGCACAGGCGATTCATGAGAATATGCCGCTGCTCAGCAACGATCCTCAGCTTGACGTATTTGGTGTAAGGCGGTAGTGGTGAAGCTGGATTGAAGGCGGAGCAGGGCGGGATTCTCGCATTGCCGAAAAAACTGACATTGAGGCGGACAAAAAATACACCCCCGAAGGATGCCTTCTCTTCGGAGGTGCTTGCTTACACAAGATAATGGGTACCAGTAGCCGACGCTGGAGGTCGGTAGCGAACGGCTACTGGTGATCCCTGCACTAACGAAGGTAGCTGCGGCTTCCCCTTTCCACGGCCACTTCGTGTCGCCCGGCTCAAAGAGGCATTCTTACTTGCGCTCCGAACCATGTTGACAAATGGAGTGTCTCTCATACTGTTCCGCCATTCCGTGACGGTCGTCACAGGGGTGTGTAACAGATTTTAATGAGGGGCAATTGCCCGATCATGGATTGCATACTGAAGTAACTGCACTGATGAAACTAAAGGACGTTACGCTGGAGTGCGGCAGGCTTTGCAATGGAAACTCTTTCTCTTCAAGGGGAGCTGAAATAAGGTTGACAAAGTGCGCTGCGCCTTTGAGAATCGGAGATTCAGTTTCCCTCCGAGGTAGATCTTCCGTGACAGCACTCCTGAGCACAAATTTGGGCGCAATACCTCTGCTTGGCCGAGGCAAAGTGCGCGACTTGTATGCAGTGGGCGACGCTCTGCTGCTGGTGGCGACGGACCGCATTTCAGCATTCGACCACGTGCTGGCAACAGGAATTCCGGGCAAGGGCAAGATCCTGACACAGATATCCTTGTTCTGGTTTGACCTGTTATCTAAATTGGTTCCCAACCATTTGATTACTGCCGAGGTGAGCGAGTTCCCTGCCTCACTGCGGCCTTATGCCGATCAACTTGAAGGCCGGTCGATGCTGGTGAAGCGGGCGAAGATGTTCCCGGTGGAGTGCGTGGTGCGCGGCTACCTGACGGGATCGGGCTGGAAGGAATATGGCAAGAGCGGAAGCGTGTGCGGGATTCCGTTGCCCGCGGGGCTGAAGGATGGATCGCGTCTTCCGGAGCCGTTATATACGCCTTCAACCAAGGGCGAAGCCGGCACGCACGATGAAAATATTTCTTACGCGGCAACCGAGGCGGCGATTGGGGCGAAGGATGCGGCGGAGTTGAAACGGCTGACGTTGGCAATCTATATAAAGGCCACCGAGCACGCCGAAGCGCGCGGGTTGATTTTGGCCGACACGAAATTTGAGTTTGGCAGAACGGCGGAGGGGATCATTCTTGCCGATGAAGTGTTGACGCCGGACTCGTCGCGTTTCTGGGAGACGGCGACATGGAAACCGGGCGGCGCACAACCTTCATTCGACAAACAGTTCGTACGGGATTATCTTGAATCAATCAACTGGAACAAGCAGGCACCGGCGCCCGGACTACCGGACGAGGTGGTGGAGCGGACACAGGCCAAATATCTGGAGGCCTTTCGCCGCCTGACCGGGCGGGAGTTGCATTTGTAAGGCGTTGACGCAGATTGCGGAGCGTAGACGGAGTGCGACATGGCATGGGTGGACTGGGCGATCGTGTTGGTGATGCTGCTAGCCGTATTGGGAGGGCTGGCGCAGGGCTTCTTCCGTTCAGTATTTTCACTGGCCGGCTTGCTGCTTGGGCTGGTGTTGGCGGCCTGGAATTATGGCCGGATCGGGGGGCTGCTCTTACCTTATGTACGCAGCCCGCGCGTTGCTAACGCAATTGGCTTTTTGTTGATTGCGATCGTGGTGATGGCCTTGGCCGCGATTGTGGGCAAGATCCTTTCCAAAGTATTTCACCAAGTGGGATTGGGTTGTCTGGACAGGCTCCTCGGTGCGGCTTTTGGATTTATGCAGGGCGCGGTGATGGTGATGCTGGTTATTCTGGTAGCGGTAGCTTTTTTTCCGAAGGCTCCGTGGCTGGTGGAGGCGAAGCTGCCTAAATTGTTTTTTGGGGCCTGTCACGTGAGTACGCACATGAGTCCAGAGGATCTGGCTGTACGGGTTCGGCAGGGGCTGAAGGTATTGGAAGAAGAATCGCCGCAGTGGTTGCACTCCGACAACGGTACATTGTGATCTGCAACAAGGCGCATCACGAGAGAATATGGCAAGCTAGTAAAGCAAGACGAGGTGAACGTGAAACGAGAACTGGACATCCTGGTGACACAAATGCATTCCAGCGGCATCGGCTATGAAGAGGCCGTACGCGAGTTCAAGAAGCAGTATCTTCGCGAGGTGCTGTTAGCTCACCGGGGAAACCAGTGCAAGGCGGCCGAAGAGATTGGGGTTCATCGCAACACGTTGAGCCGGACGATGGCCGAGCTGGATCTGAGCCTGGCCGAAGTGCGGGCTACGCTGAAGCGTCCGCCGCGCAGCGAGCGTCCCATGCTGAGCACGGTGCGGCAGATTTATCGGCAGGGGTGAGGGCGATCGCTGGACGAGGGAAAGACCATGCGATTCAAGGCAAAGATCGACTACGCCGCTCTGGCTTTTATGTTTCTTTATGGCGCATATGCATATTGGCCCCCGCGGCTCATCGATTTTGAACGCACGGCCATGCATGCTGATCATCAGCCTATCCCACATGAGATTCTTGGTGTTCTCGGCATTTTTTGCTTGTTGGTTGCGCCATTGCTTCTATGCATCAAGAGTTTTCCTGAGTATTACGAAGTGCGAGAGAATGGTCTATTCGTCCGCCAAGGTTGGAACAAGAATCTTATTCCATACACAACCATAAATAAGTTTTTGCCGCTTGCGCCGGCCTACCGGTGGTCCCCAGCGGCAAATCATATCCTTGTCCTTTGCGAGACAGACGCGAGTTTTGTCGTTGCGCCATTGGAAAGAGAGAAGTTTCTGGCGGAGGTATCCCAGAGGTGCCCACAGCTGGAGCAGAGGGATACCAAACACGGATTATCGCTTCAGCAAGCGATTCTCTGATCTCGCCTCTCTCAAACGGAATCCGCGCGATAAGCGTCCTTACAATAGTGAATATGGAGAACCCCACACAGACCGCCGAAGCGCGCGTCCACGTTGAACCCGGCTTTGCCTGGGATGCGCAGGACGCTTATCTGTTCGACATTGACGGGACGCTGCTGCGCGACCTCGACCGCATCCACATGAACTCCTTCGCATCGAGCATTCAGCGGGTGACGGGGATTGAGGTGTCGATGGAAGGCGTGCCTGTGCATGGCAGCACCGATACGGCGATTCTGCGCGCGGCCTGCCGTCAGGCGGGGATTCCGGTCGAGGTTCTGGAGCCGCAGGTCAAGGCGATTCTGGATGCGATGTGCCAGCGTGTGAACGAACAGCGCGGACGTCTGCGGCAGGGGATGGTGCTGATGCCGGGGGTGAAGGAGTTTCTGGGCTACCTGGCCAAGCGCGGCGCTCTGCTGGGGGTGGCGACCGGCAACCTGGAGGCGATTGGCTGGATCAAGCTTGAAGAGGCCGGGCTGCGGCAATGGTTTCGGTTTGGCGGCTTCAGCGACCATTACCCGATTCGCGGCGAGTTGATCGGCAACGCGGCACAGAAGGCCAGAGAGATGGCCGGCGCGGACGCGCGGATCTGCGTGGTGGGCGATACTCCGCGGGATGTTGAAGCGGCGCGTGCCAACCAATTGCCGGTGATTGCCGTGGCTACGGGTAACTTCAACTTTGAGACGCTGCTTGAGCTTCGGCCTGAGGTCTGCGCGTCGTCGCTGGCCGATTTACTGGCGATGAAAGGGACGGCGGAGTGATGGGGCTGGGAAGCACTCTGATGGTGCGTGTATTGAAGCGGCCTGGTGTCGGGGATTCGCACCCATGCGCTGCGGATTCCCACCCATGCGCTGGAAAAAAGGCGCATGGATGGGGCACAGAGCTATCTGGCAGAACTGGCGGAAAAGCTTTAATGACGCCCTTCTGCAAGACAGGAATGAATGAGGTTCGTAGTTTCCCACCCTTGCCACAAGAACAAGGAAGTGGCAAGGATGGGGCACCCAGATTCTATTGCGGAGCCGGGCTCATTTTGCTTGCGATTTTTGCAGTTACTGGATGGGCTCAAACAGCGGGCAATCCAGCGCCAGCGCAGCCGGTTATGAACGCGAAACAGGCCAAGCCGGTGCGCAGCTCTGACCAGCGCAAGGCGGCGAAGCTCTACCTGGCGGCGAGCAAGCTGTTTGAGAAGGCAGAGTTTGAAGAGGCGATGCGCGGCTATGAAAAAGCGGCAGCGATGGACCCTGGCAATCGCGATTATCCATTGGCGGCGGGTGTGGCACGGAGTCATGCGGTGACGGCATTGATTCAGACCGCGGTCAAGGACCGGATGCGCGGCGATGCAGCGGCGGCGCGGATAGCTCTGGGCCATGGACTGGAGCTGGAGCCCCAAAACGTCCAAGTGACTCAACACCTGAATGAGCTAGGCGACGACGCTCTGGCAGGGCAAGCCAGGCCCATCTACGAGCAAGAGGCGAAGATGGTCGGGGAGGCGGTGGAACTGGAACCGCAGGCCGGAACGCGCAGCTTTCATTTGCACTCCGACCGGCGGCAGATCATCCAGCAGGTCTTCAAGTCATATGGAATCGAAGTGACCATGGACGACAGCGTTCGGTTCAACCAGAACCGGCTGGATGTGGATGGCGCGAGCTTTGAAATGGCGGCGCGCATCGTGGGAATGTTGACGACAACTTTCTACGTTCCGCTGGATGCGCATCGCGCGCTGGTGGTGAGCGATAACAGGGATAACCGCCAGCAGTTCATGCGCGAGGAGATGGAGACGGTGTACCTGCCGGGTCTATCGAAAGAAGGCCTGGATGACGTAGGCAACGTGGCCAAGCAGCTCTTCAGTATGCAACAGGCAGTGGTGGAACAGTCATCCGGAACCATCACGGTGCGCGGGCCACGCTTGACGCTGGATGCATTCAACACATCGATGCGCGAATTGCTGGACGGGCGCAGCCAGGTGATGCTGGAGGTGCGCTTGATCCAACTGGCGCACATCAGCGGGCGCAATACCGGAGTGCAGCCGCCGCAGAGCATGACGGCCTTCAACGTGTATACCGAGGAGCAGTCGATTCTAAATGCCAATCAGGCGCTGGTGCAGCAGATCATCAGTTCGGGGTTAGCTTCGGCCAATGATCCGCTGGCAATTCTTGCGATTCTGGCGGCCTCCGGGCAGGTTTCCGTCCCATTTCTGACGAATGGCGGCGCACTGTTTGGTGGCGGAAAGACGCTTTCGGGTCTGTCTCCGGGCACATTGTCGGCCAACTTGAGCGTGAACTCGTCGGACTCGCGGGAGCTGGATGAGATGCAATTGCGCATGGGCGATGGCGAGGACGCGACCATGCGCCTGGGGTCAAAATATCCTATCCAGACTTCATCGTTCTCGAGTTTGGGAAGCACCTCCGCACTCGCCGGCCTGACCGGAGCGGGCAATTCGAGCAGCCTGGCATCGTTGGCGGCTCAGTTTTCCAGCAGCGTGCCGAATGTTCCGCAGGTGGAGTACCAGGATCTTGGCCTGACACTGAAGGTGACTCCCAAGGTGCTGCGCGACAATGAAGTGGCGCTCAAGATCGACTTGAAGATCGACGCACTGGCGGGAAGCTCGATCAACGGCAATCCGATCCTCGACAATCGCGCCTATTCCGGGGTAGCCACGATGAAGCCGGGCGAGACGGTTGAGGTGGTGAGCGAGCTGGACAAGTCAGAGAGCCGGGCCATCAGTGGAGTGCCTGGGATCAGCGAAATTCCCGGCCTAAACAATTTGACCGGCATGGACACGCAGAAGAACTATTCAACACTTCTGATCGTGATTACGCCCCACGTCGTCCGCGGGACGCAGGCCGGCGGCCATTCGCCGATGTTGCGCATCGAGCGCGGGCAGACGACGGGACGTTAGAGACATTCTCCTACAGATGTCGTGGTATCCCACCCTAGCCGCAAGAACAGAAACGCGGCGAGGATGGGGCACCCAGGACCTTGTCAGTCGCTGAGTTCATATAGAAGCGGCAAGGGCAGACAGGCTGAGAATCCCTGTCTGCCCTTGTTGGTTTGACTTACTGATCGGCCCGTCTTACGGAGTGACGCCGTCCAGCTTCATCTGGAACTGAATGATCTGCTTGATGGTGTCGTAAGGAGCGCCCGCGGGAACCATGCGGCCGTTGACGAGCAGCGTGGGAGTCTGATTGATATCCAGATCCTGGGCCAGCTTTACCGAGGACTTCACCGCGTCAAGTGCCGCGGGGGTTGTGGAGCAGGCTGCGATCTTGACCGGGTCCAATCCAGCTTTGGTCACGGCGCTATTCAGGGTGAGAGTTGCGCCATCAGCGGTCGCCAATCCGTCCTGTCCTTCAAAGACAGCCGAGGCGAATGTGAAGAACGCGCTGCTGCCGCCTTGCTTTGTGACGCAGACGCCATAGGCAGCCGCGTTGGCCGCCGCTGGATGCTGGGGCAGCGGATAGTTTTCGAAGACGAAGCGGGCCTTGGGAAAATCCGCAGCGAGTTTGTCCATATTAGCCTGCGCATCTTTGCAGTGAGGGCATTGGAAGTCGGCAAACTCGACAATCTCCAGGTCCTTCGAGGCGGCGCCGCGATACGGGCCATCGGCGCTCTGCTGCGCCAGGGCGCGATGTTCAGCGTAGGGATGTTCGCCAAAGGGAATGATTTCGTCGCCGGAAATGATGTGTTTGCCGTCAGCGAGGGCAAAAAACTGCGCCACCGTGGTCTTCTGCTTGCCGGTTTTGTCGGCGACCAGAAGGGTCACTTTGCTGATGCCCTCGGCCGGAGTCTTTTGAATGGCCCAGACCTCCCAGGTGCGGCTTTCGTCGTAGCCCCAGCTGATTTGGATAAAATCATTGACCACTTCTTTGGTGGGGAATGCGGCGGTGAAGTTGGCTGGCTCGGGCTTTGGAAAGACAGGCGCGGCGGCGGCAGGTGTGGGCGCGGAAACGTCCGTCGCAGGCGCGGCGGGCAGATCCTGCTGTGCGGCCACGGACAGAGAGAGGGCAACCAGTGCAAGGGCACTGGCAAAACGGATGGACGAGCGGATCAAGCGGTTTCTCCTTAAGCTGCGAATAGCAAAAACTGTGGGAAGGCTCCCAACATCTAGCTTATACCTGAACTTTGACGGCAATGGGAAATCTGCGGCCCGTGCCGAAGGATTTGGAGGTCACCTTGAGTACCGGCGCGGCCTGTTGGCGCTTGTACTCAGAGCGCTCGACCAGACGCACCACCTGTTGGACGAGTTCGAGGGGAAATCCGTGAGCCTGGGCGATCTGCTCGGGTGTTTCGTAGCGCTCGACATAGGCTTCAAGGATAGGATCGAGGATTTCGTAAGGCGGCAGCGAGTCAGTGTCCTTTTGGTCGGGCCGCAGTTCGGCTGAGGGCGGCTTGTCGAGAATTGCCCGGGGAATGACTTCGCCTGTCCGGTTGAGCCAGCGGCAGACGGCGTAGACACGGGTCTTGACCAGGTCGCCGATGACTGCCAGAGCGCCCACCATGTCGCCATAGAGGGTGCAATACCCTACGGCCATCTCCGACTTGTTGCCGGTTGTGAGTACCAGTGCGGAGAACTTGTTGGAGAGCGCCATGAGCAAGTCGCCGCGAATGCGGGACTGAATATTTTCTTCAGTGGTATCGGCCTTG
>JBEKWJ010000055.1:0-28601 GCA_049513195.1 Occallatibacter sp. | reverse complement strand
GGCAGCCTTCACCGCGGCTCACGCGCGCGGCGTGCCGTTTGCCGATCTGGTCCAGGCTGCTCCACAACTCAAGCCTGTCCCCGGACGCTTTCAATCCGTCGATGCGGGCCAGCCCTTCACAGTGATTGTGGACTACGCGCACACCGACGACGCGCTGCAAAACCTGACCACGCTTGCGCATCAAATGACGGCGCAAACCGCAGGCCGCGTCATCACCGTCTTCGGCTGCGGCGGTGACCGCGACCGTACCAAGCGGCCCAAGATGGGTCAGGCTGCGGGCAAGGGGAGCGACTTTGTCGTGGCCACCAGCGACAACCCCCGCTCCGAAGAGCCGCTCGCCATTCTCGCCGAGGTCGAGCCCGGCATCAAGTCCGCTGGCGTTCGCTATATCATCGAACCGGACCGCGCCGCCGCCATCCGTCTGGCGCTCAGCGAGGCCAAGCCCGGCGACGTGGTTCTGCTCGCCGGCAAGGGCCACGAGAAAGAGCAAATCATCGGCTTTACCCCGATTCCTTTCGACGATGTAGAGATTGCTCTTTCTTCGCTCAGAGAAATGGGCTATGGTGATGTGAAATGAATCTCACACTTGCAGAGGCGGCCATCGGCGCGGGCGCGGTGCTAGAAGCGCCGTCAAGCATAGCGAATGCCGGTGCGCTCATGGCCGTCGGCTATTCGATTGATTCACGCACCGTGGCTTCGGGTGAACTTTTCTTTGCGGTGCGTGGCGACCGGCTTGACGGTCACGATTTTGTTGCCGCCGCCATCGAACGCGGAGCCGTGGCTGCTGTGGTTTCCCGTGCGCGCGTGGCCACGCTGCCTGACGCGGCTCTCGCCGTCCCACTTCTTATCGCCGAAGACCCGCTCATCGCCCTGCAAGCCTTGGCCGCGCATATCCGCCGCCAGTGGGGCAAGCGCGTTGTAGCCGTCACCGGCTCAGCCGGCAAAACCACCACCAAGGAAGCAATTGCCGCGGCACTCGGCGCAAAGTTTAACGTGCTCAAATCGCGTGGCAATCTCAACAACGCCTTCGGCCTGCCTCTGCAACTCTTGCGTCTCGAGCCGGAGCACGCGATCGCGGTCCTCGAAATGGGCATGAACCACCCTGGCGAAATCGCCGCGCTCGCCCTGATTGCCTCGCCCGATTGGGGCGTCATCACCAACGTCGGTACAGCGCACATCGAGAACTTTGCTGACGGCCAGGCCGGCATCGCGCGCGCCAAGCTCGAACTGGTAGACGCGCTGCCCTCCAATGGCATCGTCTTCCTTAACAGCGACGATCCTTACGTCTCGCAGTTTGGCCGCGACTTCCACGGCGGCGTTGTTTACTTTGGCGCAGGTCCGTGCGCCGATCCGCAGTTGCTCGAAGCCACCGAAGACCTTGCCGGCCTGCACGTTCGCTATCGAGCGGCAGAGCGCGAGGGCCAACTGACGCTCAGCTTGCTGGGCGCGCACAACGCATCGAATGTTCTGGCTGGCTTGGCGGTAGCGCTTGAAGCGGGCGTCGATTTGGACGCGGCGATTGCGGCGCTCCAATCGCTCACTGCCGGCGACAAGCGCGGCGAGGTGCTCGAAGTCAAAGGCGCGACCATTCTCAACGACAGCTATAACTCCAACCCCGAGGCGCTGCGTTCCATGATTCGCACACTGGCCGCGCGCCCCGCCAAGCGCAGAATTCTGGTGGCCGGCGAGATGCTGGAAATGGGCGAGCAAGGCCCCGCGTTGCACGCCGAAGCTGGCCGCGCCGCCGCTGAAGCCAAGATCGATTTAGTCGTCGGCGTCAGCGGCAACGCCGAGCACTTGGCTGCCGCCGCCTGCAAAGGCGCAGTCGCAGCGCTCTTCTTGCCTGACGCCGAAGCGGCCGGCCGCTGGCTCAAGAAGAATCTCCGCAAGGGCGATGTGGTGCTCATCAAAGGCTCACGCGGCGTGCACCTGGAGCGCGCGATCGAGGCGCTCAAGCCGTAGTAAGATTCCCGCTGAAACCGTCTTCTTCCACAACGCGCCGCTCCCCAGCCTAGTAAAATCAAGATGAAACCCGCCTCATTCCGGCTCTGGAGGCCACGTGCTTTACTGGCTGCTCTACGAAAAGCTCTTTCCGTTCTTTCACCCGTTTCGCGTCTTCCGCTACCTCACCTTCCGCACCGCCTTCGCGTCCGGCACAGCGTTGCTGATCGCCATGTTCATCGGGCCCTGGGTAATCCAAAAGCTGCGCGAGTTTCAGATCGGCCAGTACATCCGCGACGACGGCCCGCAATCGCATCTCAAAAAGTCCGGCACTCCCACCATGGGCGGCGTGCTCATCGGCATTGCCATTCTGCTCCCCACCGTGCTCTGGTCCGATCCCGAAAACCCATTCGTCTGGATCACCGTCTTTTCCACCCTTGCCTTTGGCGCCATCGGTTTCGCTGACGATTACATCAAGGTCGTCCAGAAGCGCAGCCTCGGCCTCACGGCGCGCGCCAAGCTGCTTTACCAGGGCCTCGCCGGGGCAGCCGTGGCCATTGCTCTCGTCGTCATGGAGCAGTTCAAACTCTTCTCCACCCAGTTGACCGTACCCTTCATCAAGAGCTGGCATCCCAGTCTGAATTGGCCTTGGCTGGGCTCCATCCCGCATCTGGGATTTCTGGCGTTCCTGCCGTTTGTCGTCTTCGTCGTCCTCGTGTTGGTCGGTTCATCCAACGCCGTCAACCTCACCGACGGTCTCGATGGCCTGGCGATCGGCTGCACCATCATTGCCGCTGGCGCGCTCGCCGTCCTCACATACGTCAGCGGCCACGTAGTCTTTGCCGACTACCTCGAACTCCAGCGCATGCCCATGGTCGGCGAGTTGACCGTCTTCTGCGGCTCCATGGTCGGCGCAGCCATAGGCTTTCTCTGGTACAACGCCCACCCCGCTGAAATCTTCATGGGAGACGTCGGATCGCTGGCGTTGGGCGGGGCCATCGGTACAGTCGCCGTCATCATTCGCCAGGAGTTGCTGCTGCCCTTCATCGGTGGCATCTTTATTCTTGAGGCAGTCTCCGTCATCCTTCAAGTGGGCAGTTACAAGCTGCGCAACAAAAAGCGCATCTTCAAGATGGCTCCCCTGCATCATCACTTCGAGCAATTGGGATGGAGCGAATCCAAAATTATTGTTCGCTTCTGGATTGGCGCTTTGGTGTTTGCATTGTTTGCACTCACCACTTTGAAACTCCGCTAAAAACGCTCCGTGTGGCGCACAATAGAGGCAGTCGCTACAATTGGCGGTAAAATGGCTGCCTTGAAAGGGCACGGATGGTCATGCCGCGTATGAACTCATATCGGTTACCAAGAAGCGTCAGGGCACGACTTTAGTCGTGCCGCAAAGCAACCAAATACAGGCCGGGCTTTAGCCCCTGAGGGATGTAAGATCGGCGCTCAAAGGCCCGCAGCGGATAAGCTGGATTCTTGAGTGACTACTATCTTCACGGCTAAAGTCGGGTCCTTTCAAAACAGATTTTGAGGTAGGTCCGCATGCTGGAATTGAAAAACAAAAAAGTTCTCGTCGTCGGATTGGGAAAATCCGGTCTCGCGGCAGCCCTGTTTCTCCGCCGCCGTGGTGCGCTCGTCACAGTCTCTGACGTACGATCGGCCGAGCAGTTGGCCAAAGAGATTCCCGCGCTCATCGAAGCCGGCATCATGGTCGAAGCCGGTGGCCACGGCCTGCTCACCTTCCGCCGCCAGGACATGATCGTCGTCAGTCCCGGCGTGCCGCTTGACACTCCCGAACTCGCGCAGGTCAAGAGCTTCGGCCTGCCCGTCATCGGCGAACTCGAACTGGCTGCGCGCTTCCTCAAAGGCCACATGCTGGCCGTCACCGGCTCCAACGGCAAAACCACCACCACCACGCTGCTCGGCGAAATCCTTCAACAGTCCGGCCTGCCTACGCTCGTCGGCGGCAACATCGGCCTCCCCGTCGTGGCTCTCATCGACGACAGTACCGACGAAAGCTGGTCGGTGCTTGAGGTCTCCAGTTTTCAGCTCGAAACCACCGAGCTCTTCCATCCCAAAATTGCCGTCATTCTTAACATCACTCCCGACCACCTCGACCGTCACGGCAGCTTTGAAAATTACAGCGCGGCCAAGGAACGCATCTTTTCCCAGCAGACCGCCGAAGACTATCTCGTGCTGAATGCCGACAACACCCCCTGCGTCCAAGCCGCCTCGCACTCGGCCGCGCAGGTGTACTGGTTCTCGATTGAGCATCCCGTGCCGCAAGGAGCTTGGCTGCAGCAGGGGCATGTCGTCTATCGCGCCGCGGAAAATGCCGCGACGGAAGAGATATTGCCACTGCATAACATCACGCTCAAGGGCGCACATAACATCGAGAATGTGCTGGCCGCTGTCGTTGCGTCGCGTCTGGCCGGCGTCCCGGCTGATGCCATTCGACGCGCCGTCGAGAGCTTTCAGGCCGTCGAGCATCGCCTCGAATTCGTGGCCACTCACCACGGCGTCCAGTATTACAACGACTCCAAGGCCACCAACGTCGACGCCACCTCCAAAGCTATCGCCGCCTTTGAGGGCGGCATCCATCTCATCCTCGGAGGCAAGCACAAAGGCTCTCCCTATACGGTGCTCGCGCCATTGTTGCGAGAACGCGTGCGCGCCGTGTACACCATCGGCGCAGCGGCCAGCAAGATCGAATCGGACCTCCGCGGCGTGGTCTCCATCTACTCTTGCGAAACTCTGGGCAAAGCTGTCACCTCAGCCGCCGCCGCCGCGCATCCCGGCGACGTGGTGCTGCTCGCTCCCGCATGTGCCAGCTTCGATCAGTTTGAAAACTACGAGCAGCGCGGAAAAGTCTTCAAGCAGCTAGTCAAGGAATTGCGAGATTAGATTTGAAAAGGTATGACTTTAGAACATTTTCATAGGTAGCGAGAGGTCTGGGTAACCCACCCTCGCCGCGTTTTTGTTTTTGCGGCTAGGGTGGGATACCACGACATCCGAATGATAGGAACTGTGAAAGTGTCCGAGCAGTCGAGAGAACGCACGGGATCGATAGCATCGTACCCGGGAATGAAAGGTTATGGCAAAGCGCGCAGGCGTCGATAAGTGGCTCTTCTATACCACCGTGCTGCTCATCGTGGCGGGCTTGGTCATGGTGTTTTCCGCCTCGGCGGTCGTGGCTCAAGATCGCTATCACTCCCCCTATACCTTCGTCGGCAAGCAGGCCATGTGGGCGCTGGTCGGCATAGCCGCCCTACTGCTGCTTTCGCGCATCGACTTCACCCTCTACAAATCCCCACGCTTCATCTACACGGCGCTTTCGGTCACCACTTTCCTGCTGGTGCTGGTCTTCCTCATGCCCGGCTCGCACAACACGCACCGCTGGATTCGTCTCGGCGAATTTTCCCTTCAACCCTCGGAGATCGCGAAACCCGTGCTGGTGCTTTTTCTCGCATGGTTTCTCTCCACCCGTCTCGACAAAATGGGCGACTGGAAAAATACCCTGGCGCGCTCCGCCATCATTCCCGTGGTCTTTATCATCCTCATCGTTCTCCAGCCCGATCTGGGCACAGCCATGGTGCTGGCCGGCGTAACCCTCATGATGCTGTTTTTGGCCGGCATGAATTGGAAGTATCTCGCCGGCGCATTCTGCCTTGCACTGCCCCCTCTCGCCGCTCTGCTCATCCTGGTTCCCTGGCGTCTGCGGCGCATTCTGGCCTTCCTCAATCCCGATGCCGACCCGCAAGGCGCAGGCTTCCACATCAACCAATCGCTGATCGCCGTCGGCACTGGCGGAGTCACCGGCCGGGGTTACATGGAGGGCGTGCAGAAGCTCTTCTTCCTGCCTGAAGCTCATACCGACTTTATCTTCGCCAACATCGCCGAGGAGCTGGGCTTCATCGGCTCCATTCTCATCCTTGTCCTCTTCGCGGCCTTCGGATGGCGTGGATTGCGCGCCGCCTTTCGCTCGCAAGATCCCTTTGCCCGCCTGGTCGCCTTCGGCATCACCACCACCATCCTGCTGCAAGCGTTTTTTAACATCAGCGTAGTACTCTCGCTGGTCCCCACCAAAGGCATCCCTTTACCCCTGATCTCCTACGGCGGTACCTCAGTCTTCTTCACGCTAGCCAGCATAGGCATCCTGCTCAACATCACCAAGAAGGTGGATTGACCTCGCTGAAACGTAGTGGCCAGTTTAAAAACCTTAGGGGATGAATGGAGGTATCCTATGACGATAGGGGGTAATGCAACATGTCATCGGTTTTGTCTATGCGCAAGAGCAATAAGGGTCTCACTGTCAAAATCAATTTGTGGGCACTGGAGAAATACTTGGGAAAATTCGATTCGCAAAAGGCCCGCTTATGGACCGTAGGAGAGGTGACGAATGCCGAAACAGACGAAAAGAGAAAATTCAATGATGCGGGAGAGTTGATTAGTATTCTGGGCAAATGGAATGTTGCAAAGTTCAAACAACTTCGCAAACAGGCCAGTGTTCGTCGATAGTCTGTTCGACCCACCGACAGGCAACTGTTGCACAACCGTGGTCATTTCTTGAGCGTTTATGCGCACATCTATGACGCGAGTTCGCTGCCGGAACATTCAACGTCTGTGGATTTCAAACTGACCCACTATCCATTGAAAGGCACTAGCTTGTCTCAACTGCGCGTACTAATAGCCGGAGGCGGCACCGGAGGCCACATCATTCCGGCGCTGGCCGTAGCTCGCGAGTTAGTCGCCCACCACGCAGCCGAAGTCCTCTTCATCGGCACGGCGCGCGGCATGGAGTCGCGCCTCGTTCCCGAAGCCGGCTTCAATCTCCGCCTCGTCGATGTAGGCCAGCTCAAAAACGTCTCGCTCATCACGCGCCTGCGCACGTTGATGGACCTGCCGCGCGCCATCTTCGCCTGCCGCCGCCTGATCCGCGAGTTCAAGCCAAGCGTCGTCTTCGGCGTAGGCGGATACGCCTCTGGCCCGGCCATGGCTGCGGCCCTGCAACTCAAGATTCCGGCCATGGCCTTCGAGCCCAACGCCATGCCCGGCCTCGCCAATCGCCTCGTCGGCAAGCGTGTTCAGGCAGCCGCCGTCAACTTTCGCTCGGCTGCCCAGTGGTTCAACAACGCCGAGGTCACAGGCATTCCTGTTCGCCCGGAGTTCTTCACCCTCCAGCCGCCCACAGCCGCCGCGCCCCACCTGCTCATCTTCGGCGGCTCGCAAGGCGCGCGCATTTTCAACACCCATCTGCCGCAGATCATCAAAGCCCTGCTCGATGCCGTGCCCGGACTCACCGTCCTCCACCAGAGCGGCGCGCGCCACTTCGAGCCAACTCAGGCAGCTTACGCCGCCACCGGTGCAGACCCCAGCCGCTGGCAGGTCCAGCCATTTATCGACAACATGCCCGCCCGCTTTGCCCAGGCCAATCTGGTCATGGCCCGCAGCGGAGCATCCACCGTGGCCGAACTCGCCGCGGCCGGCAAACCGGCCTTGCTGGTTCCTTTCGCCGCCGCCGCCGACGACCATCAGCGTCGCAACGCCGAAGAGATGGTCAAAGCCAGAGCAGCCCTCCTGCTCGATGAGTCGGATCTGGACGTGCAAGGCAAGCTGCTAGCCGCCCTCGTGAGCCTTTTGCAGAGCCCGGAGCGTCTGGTGAAGATGGCCGCAGCCGCCCGCACCCAAGCCCATCCCGACGCCGCAGAACGAATCGCCAACCGGCTTCAAGCCCTCGCGCAGTCATAAGCTCAGGGCAGGGAACTGGACCGCGCTCTACTGGAACCCTCACAAACTCGGCAAAGAAGTCCAGGCACACCACCTTCGGCACGATTTGTTTTTGTGCCTAAGGCGGGATAGTCCCATCTATCTGTAATTTAGCTTTTCAAAAGCGAGTCCAATCGACAAAACTCCTTGCCCCATCCATTCCGCTTTTTTCTGCGGAATGGGTGGGAATCATGACACTCAACCGCCACGCGCCGACGGTTTGCACCAAAGCAAGAAGGCCCGTCTGCCAATGCAGACGGGCCCCATGCGAGAGAACCAGGAAAACTTACCGGTGACCACCGCCGCCGCCATGACCGCCGCCACCGAAGCCGCCGCCGTGTCCACCGCCGCTAAATCCGCCGGCGTGACCACCGCTAAATCCACCAGCATGACCACCGCTAAATCCACCAGCGTGACCGCCACCTCTGGCTACCGCACCGCTGCGAGCTCCGCCGCCGTAAGCTCCGCGTCCTGCATAACCCCCGCGAGCTCCGTAGCCGCCGCCCCTATAGCCGTACCCGCCTCGATATCCGTAGCCGCCGCGGCCATACCAGCCGTGACCGCCCCAGCCGTGACCCCATCCCCAACCCCACCAGGGTCCGACACCCAGAAACACGCCGCCATAAAACCAGTTCGGCCCGTAATACCCATAAGGCGCGCAGGCATATGGATAATAAGAGTAGTAGCCCCACTCGCAGACCGGAGGACCGTAAACAGCCGGCGGCGCAACTAGCGCGGGACCGACTCCAACGTCTTCTTGCACATCCTGGGCGACTGCCGTCGCCGCAAACGGCAGGGTCAAAAGCATTCCAAACAAAACCAGTCGTAATCCACGCATGACATCCTCCTCGTGCTGACTCGTACCGCCCTGTCCCGCTCTTCGTTCGGACTGGGAATCGGAGTCATCCTCCGATCTCAGCATTGCCGGCTCCGGGGCTTCTGCTCCCAACCGGCCTCTGTTCTCTCAGACAGTATTCTCGCGCATTAGTTGCGGTCCGTGTACAAAATAATCGCCCGTGCAGAACCAGAGCTCAGTTGGCCAGCACCGCCCGGTAGCGCACCTTGTTCTTCTTCACCTTTTCGATGGCAGCGTTGGCCTGTGCCATCGGGAAGGATTCGGTCGTGGCTTTCACCCCATGCCGTGCCGCCACGTCGAGCATCTCCTTGATCCGATAAGGACTTCCAGTCGGGTTGCCGCTGATCGAACGCAGCCCGCTGATCAGCGGAAACGCATGAACGCTCACCGGCGATGGCGGAACCCCTACGAAGCAAAGCGTCCCGGTAGGCCGAAGTGTCTGCACGTAAACCCCCCAGTCCTGGTCGGCGTTAATCGTGCTCAAAACAAAATCCAGTGTGCCCGCCACGTCCTTCATGGCCTTCGATTCGCGGCTATTCACAAAGTTGTGCGCCCCCAGCGCGTGCGCCTCTTCTTCTTTTGCGGCCGAAGTCGAAAACGCCGTCACCTCCGCGCCAAACACCCGCGCAAACTGGATGGCCATATGTCCCAGCCCGCCGATACCCACAATGCCCACCCGCGACGACGGGTTCACGCCATGTGTGCGCATGGGGTTGTAGACCGTAATGCCGCCGCACAGCAGCGGAGCGGTCTGCTCGCTCTCCAGGGCCTCGGGAATCGGAATCACAAACCGCGCATTGGCGCGAACCCGCTCCGCATAGCCACCATTCCGGTGTACACAAGTCCCTTCGGATGCCAGGCAAAGATTTTCCATGCCCCGGCTGCACCACTCGCAAATCCCGCAGGAGTTCGACTGCCAGCCGAGCCCAACCCGTTGGCCCACCTCAAGCGACCGTACCTCCGCCCCGACTGCCGTTACCTTGCCCACCACTTCGTGGCCGGGTATAAACGGATACTGGCTGATTCCCCAGTCGTTCGCAATCAGGTGAAGGTCGCTGTGGCAGATCCCGCAGTGGCTGACGGCAATCTCCACCTCCTGCAGGCCCAGCTTGCCTGGGTCGTACTTGAAAGGCAACAGTTCAGCTCCCGCCGCGTGCGCGGCAAGTCCTTGGATGATGTTCATGCTTGGTCCCGAATCCTTTGGGGGTTGCATACAGAAGCGCTCAAATAAAGGGCGCACTCCCGTATGGTGGCGAGAAACTCTCCGCCGTACCTAGTCTAAACCGCCGCCAGCTTCTATGCGCAGATTCAGCAGTTGAAAACCACTGAGGACTCCCTCGGCGGGTGCATCGGCCTCCAACTCCGCCGACTCCCCGTTCAGGCTTACATCCTGAGGCACGCGCAATGGTTCCAGCACGTTGGCCACTGAAAGCGGTAGACTTGAGAGCGTTTTCCCCTCCATCCCTGCCTGCGTCTCCGGCACCAGCAGGCTTATATAGATGCGGTCTGCCGGGTGCTGTCGCTGAATCTGGGACAACGCTGTTTCCATACTCGCGCCATGGCTCTGCTGACGCGGCTGGTCGAGCGTTCGGTCCAGCGTCCCCGCGTCTGAAACCAGCAGCCGAAGGTTGCCCGCTCCCAGACGGGCCGGCAGCTTCACCGTAATGCGCACATTCCGCGGCTCTTGCTGCCACGGCCTCAGTGTCGCTTCCACCACCACCGTATCGCCGGCATGAACAATGTTGCCTGAAACCAGCCGCGCCGCCTCCAGTTCCACATCCACGCGATGCGGAATCGCCTCCACATCCAAGTCGATCGAGCGCACCGCACCCCGCCGGCTTCCGTTCGAATAGAGTTTCGCAAACTGAGTCGCCGCCATCAGCGCCGTCTCCATCGGCGCTGTCCCCGATTCTCCGGCTGAGGCCCAAAGGTCCAGCGGCGAGGCCGGGTAGCCAGCCAAATCGATCTTCCCAGTCAAGTGGTAGCTGGTCTGTGTCGTGCTGCCGTTGGTCTGCATCAGCGATTGAAACAACACCACCAGAACCGCCTGCGGAGTCAGTGCGGGCAAGTCCAGCACCTCCACGTTGACCTTGCGATCCTGCGCCCCTGAGCCTTCGCCGTCCTGCCCGTGAACCCGGATATGCATGGGAATCATCCGCGCTCGAGCCCTGAAGACGCCACGAATCGCCGCGTCCCGATCCTCATTGAACGCCCCAATCGTCTCGCCGGTATTCACAATCTTGAACGCGTTCAAGGGCGACGCCAGCGTGGCCACAACCTCGGTCGTAGTCATCGGCAATGAAACCGGCCCGGCCTGCAACAACGGATGTCCGCAGGCCAGCAGTTGCTTCGCATCCACGTAGGTCACCGTGCAAGTAGCCGCAATCTCCAGGTCGCCGCGCACCAATTGAGCGCTTACCGCCGAGCCCGGTTCAATGCTGGCAATAGCTTTTTTCTCTGCCGCTGCGTCCGTTGCCGCACTCGCGTCGGACGTTCCGCCCATTCCTCCGGCGGCAACCGTCTCCAGACCTGTACCGGCCATCTTCTGCTGCCAAAGGTGAATCGCCTCAGGGTTAAAGCCCCCCATCACCAGCGGCGTTTCCATCTGTCGCATAGCATTCTCTGCCGGCGCAGCCTGTGGAATTTGTTCGTTACTCCCCGTTCCCTGATCCTTGTCGATCGGCAGATCCTTCACTTCCAGCATCTGTTCGATCGGCGTGATGCCGGCAATGGGGTCTTTGGCAAACTGGCCGATGCGGTAAGAGAGCGACCCCAGCAGCCGGTTGCCAATGTAAACCGGGCTGCCGCTCATGCCCGCCACCACGCCCGTGTACTCCGGTTTGGCCCCATGCAACTGCGCCAGAATCATGTCGTGGCCAGGGCCGCGCGCCCCCCTCAGCACGCCCAGAATCTCTACACCCATCGGCTCCGGCGTGCTGCCCGTGAAGACCGTCCAAGCCGTCCCGATCAGTCCGCGATGCACATCCTTGAGCCGAAAAAATCCCCCGCCCCGAGGAGGTCCGGCAGCCAATGCAGGGTTCTCCGGCGCAGCTTTCTCTGGAGCAGTCTGCGCCAAAACGCCTTGCGCCAGCGCAAGACCAGAAATAAGCAACACCACCAAACAATCCGCGAAAAGACGCTGTCTTACAGCGAATACACTCTGCCTTGCTGTAAAAAGAAATTGCCTAGCGTCAGGGCACGACTTCAGTCGTGCCGCAAAGCCAGCAAAATTAAGGCGGGCTTTAGCCCCTGAGGAATGTTTTTCGGGGCGGCCAACCCAACTAAAAAATCGATACGCAGACCGCAAAGGTGCATCCATTTCCATCGCCGCCAGCCCAAGCCAGGTTTTCGTAAGGGAAGTTTTCACATCTACAAGAGTACAACCGGCAAGGTCTGTTCCGCCCGTCCGCACCCGCCAAAAGCGGTTACGAGGGTTTGCGAAGCGATCTCCCGCGCCGCATCGAAGAAAACCCACCACCCAGCCCCATCGGCATCGCCGCCAACGCTTCTCCGGGATACAGAATCGTGACTCCCGGATTGCGCAGGCTCTCTCCGGCAAGAAACTCTCCGAAGATCTCCGAGTGGGCCGTCAGATAACGGCGCAGCTCCTCCCGGATCGTCCCACCGCTGCCCGACGATCCATAGCCGTGGATCACCTCCAGCCGTCCCCTGTAGCCGCTCCGCACGCAGGCATTGTAAAAGCGCACAAACTCCCGGATCGCCTCGGCAACCGTGAAATTGTGAAGATCAATGGATCGTCTCTCGCGCATGGCGCTGACTTCACTCTAGCGGATCAAGCGGGCTATCAGAAGCTCAACGCTGCGATCTCGGGTTCCCGGATCCCTATTCCCTGTTCCCCGCTTTTCCCCATACCTGCTCAATATAGCTGTCGGTCATGCCGGCAATATAATCGGCCACCGTCCGCGCCAAACCCTCAGGCGGAATCTGCGCCTGATGATCTTCCGGCAGCAACCCAGGGTCCCGAATCAGCGCGGAGAACAATCCCTCCACCACCTCGGTCGCGTGCGCATGTGCCTCCTCGATGATCGGGGAGTTATAAAGATTGGCATAGAGAAACGTCTTGGCGGCGGCGCGGGCAGCTTCCATCTCCGCGCTAAGCGCCGCCAGCCGATGCGGCGCGCGGCGAATCTCTTCGAGGTCAGCAGCGCCCAGTTCAGCCACCTGCCGCCGCACCTCTTCAAGCAAATCCGTGACCAGCGCATTGAGCATGCGCTTCAGGGTTTCATAAGTAGCGAGCTTCGGTTCGGCTCCAGGATAATCCGCCAGCACAGCGTCGTTGAAATCGCGAAACAGCGCCACGCCTTCACGCACCTGCTCCAGCGTCAGGATGCCGGAGTCCAGGCCGTCGTCCAGGTCGGCCGTCGTGTACGCAATCTCATCGGCAAGATCGATCAGTTGGGCTTCGAGGGGAGGGAACTGATCGAGAAAATACCCCGCCAGCTCCGGATGAGTAGCGGCAGAGTAGTCGTGGGAATGCTTGATGATGCCTTCCCTCACGCCCAGCGTCAGGTTCAGCCCGCGAAAACCTACATAGCGCTCTTCAAACCATGTCACAATGCGCAGCGCGTGCAAATTGTGGTCGAAGTGCAGTCCAAAGCCGCGCAGGCAATGGTCCAGGGCCTTTTCGCCGGCGTGGCCAAAGGGCGGATGCCCAATGTCGTGCGCCAGCGCCAGCGCCTCGGCCATCTCCTCATTCAATCCCAGCGTGCGCGCCAGTGTGCGAGCAATCTGAGTTACTTCCAATGTATGCGTCAGGCGGCTGCGAAAGTGGTCCGATGAAGAGTCCGCTGACACGCGTGCGAAGACCTGGGTTTTGCCGGCCAGTCGGCGAAAGGCGCGCGCATGAAGAACCCGGGCCCCATCGCGGGCAAAAGCACTGCGATAAGGATGCGGTGGCTCCGGGTGCACGCGAAGAGTCAGTTCCCCATCGGAGCGAACAGCAATTCCACCAGGCAACACCAGAGGCGATTTGGCCTCCGAACCGGTCATCGAAACATCTTTAGTGATTTGCACTGCGCCTTCCATACTGTCAGATGCAAGGTTTGAGATTCAAAGTCCCGCTCCGTATTTTGCACTCCCACTTCGGTTATACCGCAATCGGGAATTCTGCGCAGCGTGAAGTCGATTTACAGGTAGCAAAGTTCCTCAAGCGGTTTATAACCCTTCTAAGACGGTTGCGTAATGGACATTCCCCGGTGTTCAGGGCGCATCGTTCGGATGAATGAGCGGGGTGTTGTGGGGAACAACCCGCACACCCCGTCGGAACTTACGATTCAACCCGGGAGGCGGGTATGAAAGCGATGAGAAACGTTGCGTCGGCCTTGCTGGCACTGGCCATTCTTTCCACGTCGGGCTGCGCCAGGCACTCCAGCAGCGAAGTCTATTACATGGTCGTGACCCACGCCACGCTGCCTTATTGGCAGACGGCTGCCGATGGGTTCGACCAGGCGGCGGCGGAATACAAGGTGAAGGCCAAAGTGGTGGGGCCGGAAACCTACGATCCGCAAGCCGAATTGCAGGCGCTTCACCAGGCGATTGCCGCCAAGCCGGCCGGAATTATGATCTCCGTCTCCGATGTCTCCCTGTTGCAAGCCGAGATTGACGCTGCCATCAACGCCGGGATTCCCGTCATTACTTTCGACTCCGATGCCGTGGGTAGCCGCAGGCTATTCTTTATCGGGACCAACAATCTGGAGTCGGGAAGGCTGGGTGGGCGGCGCGTCATTGAGAAGCTCGGCGGAAGGGGCAATGTCGTCTTCTTCACGATTCCCGGCCAGACCAATGTGGAAGAACGGCTCAAGGGATTCAAGGAGGTTTTTGCCACTCGCCCCGACATTCATATCGTGAATGTGGTCGACATGAAGGGTGACGCTCGCTATGCCTTCGATTGGGCGCAGGAGTCTCTCGCCCTCACCGCAGACAAAAAAATCGATGCCTATGTTTGCCTCGATTCATCTTCGGGCAAGGCGGTGGCTGATGCCTTGAAGCGCTCCGGGGCGACCGACCGCCTATTGGTGGTATGGGACGCGGACCCCGCTACACTGGATGGAATCAAGGGTGGCACCATCGACTCCACCATCACGCAGAAGCCCTATACGATGGGCTACCTCGGACTAAAGGCGCTGGATGAGATCTACCACGATCCTCCCAAGCAGCTCAACAAAGACTATAGCGCCAGTTCCTTCGCTCCCTACCCTGCATTTGTCGACACAGGAACCTCGCTGGTAGACAAAACCAACGTGGACCTATACATTCGCTCCGCGGCGGAAACAAGCAAGTAGCGCTGGCTCCATCATCGCTCGGGTCATCTCCAACTCAACAAAACGGCGGCCTCTGGTTAGCGAAGAGGCCGCCGTTTTCGTTTCTGAATCTTCAATTCACCCAGCTTTGCCACACAACCCTACTCCGGCTTGACCACTCTCGTGGCGCTCTCCTGTTTAGTCAGCTTGACGCGAGCAGAATCCAGTTTCTTCTGAACTTTGGCCACTTCCGCTGGCTCCACATCCACCGCCGCCGATTTTGCGAACTCCGCCAGCGAAATCTCCCACTGCGCGGCGGCCAGCCGAATGCGCCCGGTCTTCTCGTAAACCTCTGCCATGTGGTCGTGGACCGTCGGGTCGGTAGAGTCCCGCTCGACAGCCTTGCGCAAGTTTTCTTCGGCCTGTTCGTTGTCGCCCATCTTGAAGTATGCCCACCCCAGCGAATCAAGAAACGCGCCATTCATCGGTTCCAGTCCCACCGCCTTCTGAATCATCTTCAGAGCTTCCGGAAGCTGTTTCCCCCGGTCGGCCAGCATATAGCCCAGGTAGTTCAAAGTCATCGCGCTCTCCGGATCGAGCGCCAGCGCCTGGCGAAAGTACTCCTCGGCCGGCTCATAATGCTTCTGCCGCTCGGCCAACTCGCCCTTGGTAAACAGCAGAGACACGCGGTCTTCCTGCTTCGATGTCATTGTGCCGGCTTTGTTCAAGGCTTCTTCGGCCTCTTTCCAGCGGTGCGCACGCACATACATTTGAGCCAACTCAAGCCAGATCCCCCGGTCCTCGCCGGTATTGGCCAGCAAACCCTTGGCCAGCGCCAGCCCCTCGTCCGTCTTGTCCACATCGGCCATCTCCGCGGCCAGCATCAATTTCAGATCGCGATCCTTGGGATTGGCTTCGACCGCCTTGCGCGCCACTTCCACCGCCTTTTCGAACTGCTTCGCGTCGCGATAAATATCCACCTGGTTCTGGTAGCCGCGCACCGCCGAATCCCCGCCCATGTCAATCAACTTCTGGTAGGCAGCGATCGCATCAGCCGTCTTGTTCTGCTCGTGATAAATCGATCCCAGCCGCTCCAGAAAGATGCTGCGATTGTTTTTCTCTTCGGTGGTGTACGCGCCATTGGCATGCGAAGTCTGATCCACCATCTTCTCGCATACCGCGGCTGCCTCGTCGTAACGGCCCAGCACATCCAGCAGCAGCCCCTCGTTGTAGCCGATCTCGAGCAACCACCCCTCGTTGTGGCTGGCATCCGCTAACCCCGCCTTCTTGCGCGCCTGGCGGATGGTGGCCAGTGCATCCTCGTATTTCCCCTGGCGGCGCTGAATCTCCCCAATGTGTACCAGCGCTCCAACATTCTCCGGATCGGACTTGATCAAATCATCGTATAGTTTGAGCGCATCATCCAACTGGTCGCCGGTCAGCAACGCCTGCCCCAGCGATTCCAATGTGTGCAGGTCGCCAGGTTCCATGTCATTAGCGCGCTGATAGGCGGCAATGGCATCCTTGTTCCGCTTCAATTGCTCAAAATCGTCCCCCAGCGCATCTTCCATCTTGGCCGTCCGGTCGCCCACCGGAACCGCCTCGATCACCTTGGTCCCGTGCTCGATGTCGCCGTTGTCCGCATAAAGGTGTGCCAGACTCAACACCACCTCCTCCGAATCCGGTTCAATCGCCAGGGCAGCCTCGAATTGCTCTGCCGCCCGCTTCACATCATGCTTGACGGTATAGAGCTGACCCAGAATCGAGCGCTCTTCCACGCTGTTGGGCTCCAGCGCGACAATTTTCTCGAATTCGCCAATCGCCCGGTCCAACACATTACCGGCAGGCGAAGCCGAAGAAGGAGCGTTTTGCCCGTCGCTCAATGAGCGCAGGTAAATGCGACCTAGCAGTTTGTGTGCGTCCAGGTTGTCAGGTGCGCTCTTCAACAGCGCCTGCGCCGCGCTCTCCGCTTCGTGAACACGTCCGGTGTTGAAGTACAAATCAGCCAACGCGATGTTCAATTGCGGCGAAGCTGGGTCGGCATTCAGCGCGTACTTGTACTCTTCAATCGCCTTATTGAAAAAATCCTGGCGTCCCAGGGTGATGGCCTCTTCTTCGTAGGTGCCGGCCAACGCCATGTGATAGTAAGCCAGTGCGCGATCGGGCGCCTGCACTGGTGATTCGCCAGCTTTAGCTGGGGCAGCGGCCGGGTTCGCTGCGGGCAGTTTTGTGGGACTGGTCTGCGCCGACACTCCGACCGTGTTCTGGGCAGAGCCAGGCCTGGCCGCCACAACAAATGCAATTGCGGCGGTAAAAAGAAGACCGATGGGCAGCAAACGAAGTTTTCTAGTCATCATCCTATGAGTTCCATTGCCTCTTTAACCCGCTCATTCGCCGAAAAATCCCTGCGACCAAGGGCCAAGAGGCAGTGCGGGCAGCCGGTGGGGGCAACTCTGCCTACTATAAAGACGATTCTAATCGCCATTGGGCTGTCACGGAGGACCAGATTGCGGCATTTTCCCGCTCGCAGCCTAAAAAGAAGCGAATCGGGAGTCCTTCGACGGCAATCTCAATGCCCGGGCGCGGCCTCGCCCGAATAAATGCACCCGCTGGTACAGGTCTCCCGCACCACGATCCGGCTCAGCGCGGGCAGCGCCGGCAGCAACCGCCGCCACAACCAGCGCGCCAGGTTCTCGCTCGTCGGATTCTCCAACCCCTCCACCTCGTTCAGGCAGCGGTGGTCGATCTCGTCTTCGATAGCCTGAAACGCCGTCTTGATCTCGGCAAAATCCACCACCCAGCCCATCTGCTCGTCGAGCGGCCCGCTCACATGCACGGCAACGCGAAAGCTATGCCCATGCATCCGCCGGCACTTATGCCCCTCAGCAACATTAGGCAGCCAATGCGCCGCCTCAATCGTAAACTCCTTGAAGACTTCCATACTTCCCATTCTAGAATGTGCTTCATCCATCAGCTTTGTGTGCTGGCACCAGCGTTCACATCTGCGCAAGGGCATCAGCATAGCGTCAATGCCAAAGCATAGCGTCAGGCGAAAGCATAGCGTCAATGCGTATGTATAGCGTCAATCGTAGGCATAGCGTCAGGGCATCAACATAGCGTGAGGCGTAAGCATAGCGTCAGGCGTAAGCATAGCGTCAGGCGTAAGCATACCGTCAATGCGTATGCATAGCGTCAGGTATAAGCATAGCGTCAATGCCAAAGCATAGCGTCAGGCGAAAGCATAGCGTCATTGCGTATGTATAGCGTCAGTCGTAGGCATAGCGTCAGGGCATCAGCATAGCGTGAGGCGTAAGCATAGCGTCAGGGCACGACTTCAGTCGTGCCGAAAGATCGCCAACAATGACGGGGGCTTTAGCCCCTGAGGGACGCTACTCTATGGAATCCCCAAAAACTTATGAGTCTGCAAACTCAATCGCCACTGCGGATGATCGAGGCAATAGCGCAAAGCAAGCTCGGTGTTGACCTCGCGCTCCGCACCATCCATAGGCTGCAAAAAGAAATGCCGAAACGAGAGCATTTCAAACTCGCTAGGCTCGGCCTCTCTCTGCGGATACACCAGCTTCAGCTCATCCCCGCTGCGCTGCACCAGCTTCGCCCCAGCTTTGGGACTGACGCAAAGCCAGTTCACCCCATCCGGCGCGGCAATCGTTCCATTGCTCTCGACGGCAATCTCAAAAAAGCGCGCGTGCAGCGCCTGAATGAGGCTAGCATCCAGTTGCAGCAGAGGCTCGCCGCCCGTGCACACCACAAATCGCTTGCCCGCAAAGGAGTCCGCAGGCCAAGCGCGCTCAATAGCCGCCGCCAAATCCTCCGCCGAATCAAATCGTCCGCCGCCCATCCCATCCACGCCCACAAACTCGGTGTCGCAAAACTGGCAGATCGCCGCGCTCCGATCACTCTCCCGCCCCGACCAAAGGTTGCACCCGGCGAATCGGCAAAAGACCGCAGCGCGCCCCGTCTGCGCCCCCTCGCCCTGCAACGTATAAAAGATCTCTTTGACCGCGTAGCTCATAAACGCAGCTCCTAGCTGCTAGCTCCTAGCTCAATGTGCAAGCGTTAAGGTCGTAAATCCAGCGTAAACAAGCTAAAAGCCAAAAGCTAAAAGCTAAAAGCGAGCCCTTCCATACTCCACCGGATCATCAATCCCATTCTCCAGAAATCCCTTCCGCCGCAGCAAGCAAGAATCGCACTCCCCGCAAGGCGCGCCAGTTGCAGAAGGATCGTAACAACTGCTAGTCAGCCCGTAGTCCACGCCCAACTCAATTCCCCGCCGCACAATCTGGGCCTTGGTAAAAGCGATCAGCGGCGTATGAACCCGCAACGCCTGTCGCCCCTCAACTCCAGCTTTCGTCGCCAGATTCGCCATCTTCTCAAAAGCCTCAATGAACTCCGGCCGGCAATCCGGGTAGCCCGAATAATCCAGCGCATTCACCCCAATAAAAATGTCACTCGAACCCAGAACTTCCGCCCAGGCCAGCGCAAAAGAAAGAAAAATCGTGTTGCGCGCTGGAACATACGTGATCGGAATCTCGTGACTCATCTCGTCCGCCGTGCGCCCCTTCGGAACCGCAAAATCCCCCGTGAGCGCCGACCCACCAAAGACCCGCAAATCGATCTTCGCAATCCGATGGTCGGCCACGCCGATAGCAGCAGCCACGCGCCGCGCCGCATCCAACTCAACAATGTGTCGCTGGCCATAATTGAACGAAAGCGCGTAAGGCTCGTAGCCTTCGCTCTTGGCAATCGCCAAAACGGTGGCCGAGTCCAGGCCCCCGCTCAATAGAACTACTGCTCGCTTTCGCTCACTCTCCATCGGTCTCAACCCTCAGTCCCTCCTCGGCAATCCGATAAGGCACAAATGCGCCCAGCTTCGGCGCCTCCTTCGAAAGCGCAACTCGCAGCGCCGCAGCAGCCTCCGCATCGCGTGTCAGCAGCATCAGAAACCCGCCCCCGCCAGCGCCAGCCAGTTTCGCTCCGTAAATAAACGGCCGCGCCCGGTCAAGAATCGCATTGATCGGTGCATTCGTTGTATGCGGATCGAGCACCTGGTTCAATTGCCAATGCCGGTCCAGCAGCTCCCCCAGATGCTTCCAATCGCCTTCCGCCATCGCGTAACTCATCTCGACTGCCAGCGTTTTGATGCTGTGCAGCACCTGGATCGTCGCCGTCTCACGCGCCAGATAACGCGAAATCACCTGCCGCACCAAATCTTTCGCCACCCTCTGAATGCCAGTGTTGTAGAGCACCAAACGTTCGCAGAACTCCGCCCGTCGCCCATCGCTCCACTGCACCGGCTGCACGCGAATTCGCTGCCGCAAACCGGGCCCGGTGATCAACAGCTTGGCGCCGGGAAAAATCCCGCCCGCCTGATCCTGCCAGCCGCCGCCCGTCGTCATCCGCTGCTCCAACTGCATCACCGATTCTGATAGCGCATGATCGCCCAGTTCGCGTCCTGAAATCACCGCCAGCGCGCGGATCACCGTCGCCGCCAAAATACTGCTCGTCCCCAACCCCGACCCAATCGGCAGCCGCACTTGGCAGCGAATCTCAATGCCGCCGCCCAACGCCGCCAACGTTTCTTTGAGCGTCTGACCTTTCACCGGAAGCCCATGCAGCCCCAGCGCCGCTCTCGGAATCGAAAACACGCTTCCCGGTCTGCAAGGCTCCAGCAACTCCTCAGCGTTTCGATATTCAGCTACCGCATCATGACCATCCGCGCAGCAGCGAATCACCAATTCGTCAATGCGCCGAATCTCCGTTTCAATCGGGTACGCCCCATCAATTTCCAGCGCGCAATTCAGCACCGTTCCGCCCCAGTCGAAACAGAAAGGCGGCGTGTCGCTCCACCCCCCGCCCAAATCAATTCGTGGTGGCGCGCAAACACTCACACGCTCAAAGCACCACCGACCCGGCGTCGCTTCCACATCGCCGGCAGTGCCCTCGCGCACCGCATCCTGAATGCATACGAATGCCTCGCCCTCTGCCTGCTCAGCCTCATGCTCAAAGCCCGCCCGCCGCAGTAACCGCGACGATTGCATCAGGTGACTCGCCGCATGAGTGAAGTTCTCCGCGCTGCCTTTGCGCAACTCCTCCGCGTGTTTTCGCAGCGAACGTCCCGCCGCCGCCGCCGGCGCCAATCCCGGCAAATTCGCCAGCAGCGGTCTCAGGTCCGTGCCTGACTCAGCCAGCTCCACCACCGTCTCCTGCCAAATGCCTTGCAAGCGGTGATTGCGCGCCTCGGCCAATGCCTTTCCGTCGGCGCACCGCGCGCTCCCGGCCAACGACAGCCGCCGAGAATCCCGCCACCGCGCCGCGTCATACTCGCTCGCATACCCCATCATCCAGCGCGCGCAAGCCCACGCCTCATCTGGCGTCTCCACCGGAAACAGCGCGGCATTCCACAACGTCGGCGCTTCATCTCCGCCCCAAACCTCTTCGCGTGTCAGCCCCAGCCGCGCCAGTGTTTCTTGAATCGGCCGATTAAACCACGTCGCATTTTCAAGCGCCTGTTTCGGATCGTCCTCCACCCCATACACGCGAATCACCCAGCCGTTGCCGCCATCCGCTTCCACCGGCAATTGGTGAACCACCGTCTCTTCAGGAACCTCCACCAGCCCGCTCAATCCAGTCAGTCCATGCAGAATCGATCCGCGGCTCGCAGTCACTCCCTCGCTGATGTCGCATTCCAAAATCACAGCGTCATGTCCGGCGTGGCACGCGCCGCTAATCACGCTGTCCAACACTCCCCCTGAGACCGCCGCAAGCCTGCGAAACGACCGCGTCGTTCCCGCATGAATAAACTCGCCGTCCACCACCGCGCAATGAAACTCCGCCGGCCGTTCCGGGTTGCGAAGAATTCTCTCCAACTCCCGCCAAAAAATCCCCGCATCGCTCGCCGGCTTCCATTGGCCCGTCAACCCGCGCGTAATCTCGTCGTAAAGATCAACCGCCGGCAGCGTTCTAAATCCCGCAAGCTCGGTCAGCGCCGTCGTCAGTTCAGCGTCAAAGCGCAGCAATCCAATATCGACGGCGACCCGTCCATCCCTCAGCATTCCACCCGCGGCCTTCACCTCCGCCGCTGTCGGCTTTTGCAGAAATGTATAAACCTGCTCGCCCGCGCCAACCACATACACGCCATGATGACTTCCCGTCTCCGCATCCAGCCGCATCGCCACGCCCGTTACGCCCGGCCTGTCCCACTCCACCTGGCTCGCGTCAAACCGCAACACCACATCGCCAGAAGCCACCAGCAGCCCGTTGGGAATTCGCTCTGCCCACGCCGCTGAAAGCGCCAGCGTCTCGTCAAAAACAGTAGTCGTCCCGCGCGGCTCCGTCCGTGAAGGCAGCACGCCAAACAGCTTGCCCCCCGGCGAATACTGCGGCAACCTCCGCGAGTCGCCGCCCGAGTGAACCAGCAGCGCCCGGTGCCCGTCCCACCATTCCCGGTCTTTGCCCAGCACGCCCAGCGCGTTAATCGTTGCTCCGCCGCTGCCCACCCTGCGGTCGTCCGGGTCCGGCACCACCAGAAACTCCGTCTCCGCAGGCAGCACTCCCGACAATCTCCGCCGCTCAATCTCATCGTGATAAAGCCCCGCCTGCCGCTCAGAAGACGCCGTCACGATCACCACATCCCAAAATCTCACTGGCTTTCTCCAAGTTGCAAGCAGTTGTAAGGCCGCAAAAAAGCATCCAGATCCGGAAAATGCACCCAGCTCCTCAAAAATGTCCGGGCTCCAAGAAGCGTCAGAGATTAAAAAAAGTGTCCGAAGTTCTAAGAAGCATCAGGCGCCAAGAAGCGTCAAGAAACCAGGAAGCGTCAAGAACCCGAGAAGCGTCAAGAAACCAAGAAGCGTCAAAAAGCCAAGAACCGTCAAGAACCCAAGAAGCGTCGAGATCCAAGAAGCGTCAGGGCACGACTTCAGTCGTGCCGTAAGAGCGAAAAACAAAGCGGGCTTTAGTCCCTGCGGCTAGGGCGGGATATCACTTCAAATCCCCGCCCTTCCCAATATCCATCGAAGGCGGCAGCGGATTGCTGGCATCAATCGACGCCTCAATGCACTGTTGCAGCAATCCCTTCGCCGCGAGAATAAACTCAATCGCATCGCGCCCCGCGCCATCGCCGCCCATATGTGGAGTCACATAATGAGCCTCGGCCTTCACCTGCTCGCGAGCATTCGCTGTCGCCACGGCAAAGCCGCACTCCCGCATCACCGGCAGATCGATCACGTCGTCGCCCACGTACGCAATCTCTTCCAGCGTCACGCCTGCCTTCTCCATAATCTCCCGCACCGGCCGCATCTTGAAAGCCTCGCCCTGGTAAACAAACTCCAGCTTCAGATCGCGTGCGCGCAAAGCCACCGTTTCGCTGATGCGTTTGGTAATGATTCCCACCTTCATGCCGCCCAGCCGCGCCAGGGTAATCCCCGCTCCATCGTGTGCGCTATAGCCCTTCGCCTCCACCATTTTTGTAACGACAGTGCCGTCAGGCGAAGCCACCGGAACCGGAATAATCCAGATGCTGCCGTTGGTCCAAACTCCATCCACATCAAAAAGAATCACTTTGATGCGCCGTGCGCGATCCTGTGCTGAGAGTGTCATGCTGCGATTTTATCAAGACACACTCTCTCATCCTCTCGACGGGTGCCCCATCCTCGCCGCGTCTTTGTTTTTGCGGCTAGGGTGGGATACTACGAACCTTTGAGTGTCTCATCCAATGCGGGCGCTTTGCGGCTAGCGTTGTTGTCCGCGAACCTCAAGGCGCGGCAGTCGGCGCGGCCGTCGCTTGTTTCACCAGCACCGCAAATCGCGGAAATGCAAAGCTCCCGGCTGCGTCGTCGATCACATTCAACTGGCAGAGATAAGCGCCGGGTTTCAGCCCGCTCAAAGGCACATCCAGTTCGATGGCCACTGCGTCTCTGCCCTCCACATTGATCGCGCGCGTCTGCACCAGCGGCGTCTCGTACACCTTCGTCGAGCCTTGAATCAGTTCCAGGCTACTCAGCAAATTGATGCCCGGCTTGGTTCCTTTGGGTGCATCTGCCCCGGCCTTTTCGCGCCCCGGCGAATAAATTTCATACAGCAGATACAAATGCTGGTCCTGGCGGAAGACATGGCTGATGTTCGGCACATACTCTTGACCGCCGCGCACCAAAGCTGTGTTTTGCTTGCTCGGCTGCCGCATCGATGCAAGCACGATCGAACTCATTTTGAGAGGAGCTTTCTTTAACTCCGGCAGCGTAATGTCGGCCTCGAACGAACCCATTTTTCCGGTCAGGTTTTCACGCACCACAAACTTCAAGTGATACTTGCCCGGAGGAATGTTGAAGCTGGTTGTGTACTGAATATTCTTCTGTCGTGCCTGCAAACTCGGATCGAGATTCAGCTTCACCGTCTCTCGCGCGTGGCCAATCGGTCGCTTGGCCTCATCAATCACCGTGCCGATGATGTCCAGCGTTGCCTGGTCTTTGTTTCCGCCCTTCACAAAAGGAATCTGCGAGCCTGGAACAATCAGCGAAACCGGCACAAAGAAGCGATTCTCATCCAGGCGGAAGTAAAGCGCGTCCAGATAGATGGCCATGTCTGTGGCAGGCAAATCGCTGGCTAACTGCTCCTCTAAGTCCCGCTCGCGGTCTTCCTTGCCGGCATGTTTGAAATCAGCGGGAGCATAGTAGCCGGGCCGGTAATCCAACTTGACTCCCGGCCGGTTGATCTTGATCGTCAGCTTCCGAAAACTGCCGTCGCGCAATGTGTTTGAGCTATGAAACCCGATCGCGTAATAGGCCGAAGTGTCGCGCTGCACTTGCGCGAATGCAGGAGCAAAATCATTCGAGTCGAAAAAGGCTTTTCCGCCCGTGTCGGTCGAGAGCGTGCCCATCACTTCTTGCGTGGCGAAGTTAGAGTTCATGTTATTGGTCAGTGCTGCACCCGAGTAAGCGCCCGTTCCGCGCAGGCTTCCTGTCGAGGCGTCGCCCAGCGGTGACACGACCTGCAATCCGCGCGTATCCACGCTATAGATGGCCAGGTTGGCGCGCACCGCTGCGTTGATCGCGGCTCGTAATGACGCCTGATTCTCGATGCCGTCCCGCTGAATGCCACCGGAAAAATAAAGCAGAGATTTTTTCTCGGTAATTTTCTCGAGCGACTTGGCAACTGCCTTGAGCGCGAAAAGTTCGCGGTCGGTGTTCAGGTCGTTGTATTCGCTTTCATCGGGAGTGTAACCAGTCGCGTCTTCAACCTGATTGGAGTTGGCAGTCGCGCCTGGTTGAAAGCCTTGACTTTCAGTGCCGTTATAGACTGCCACTTCGTTGATCAGCGTATTCCTGTCGGCAATAAAATCCTGATCGACCTTCAGCGTGTCGCCCAGCGAAATCAGCGCCACCAGATCGGCAGGCTGCATCTTGGTCCGTAAAAAATCCTGCGCCGCATTTACGCTGCGATCCAAATCTTCGGGCTGCATCGACGTTAGATCGAAAAACATTACAATGAGCCGATGATTGCGCAACTGCTCGGGGGTCGCGGCAACGGCGGTCTTGTTGTTGACTCCGGTGGCAAGTCCGCTGATGGTGGCTTCATTCAGTGGCGTGGCCATCTCCACGCTTTCAAAATCAAAGGTAGAAATCTGCTGCCGCTTGCCGTTCTCCCAAACGCTGAAGTCGCTCTGCTTGAGCCCGCGCACCAGTTCACCGGTTTTAGAGTCGCGCGCAACCACGTTGGTCAGCACCAGTTCGGCTCTGGCCTTAATGATAAAACCTCTCTCTGCCGGCGAGTCTTGTGCCAACGCAGGCTGCGCGCCCGGCGGCATCAGCGCCAGCGCCGCAAATCCAACTCCAATTTTTTGCGCCCAACCATTCATGAACTTCCTCTCAATTGCTTTCCGTCAACCGCAGCGGCGAACTAAAATCTGAACCTCCCAGTAAATTGAAACGCCCGCATCGCGCCAGCCGAAGTAACTCGTCCGGCGGTCGGCGAGGCCAGGTTGGTATCCACGCCCGAATACTGAACCGTGTTGAATACGTTGTCAGCCGTGGCGCGAAGTTCCATGCTCCGCGTTCCGCCCAACTGCATCGTCTTCGAAAGCGCCATATTGTTCTGAACAGTTCCAGGACCGGGAATCGAGTTACGCGGAACATTACCGTATGCGCCAAACGCTGGCTGAGTAAACACAGACGGTGAGGGGTTGAACCACTCCTTCAAAGTGCCTGCTCCCGCAGTAGGCGAAACGTACGGTACAGCATAATTAGGCCGCTGTGTACCGATAGTATTGTTGACCGCGTCGGAACTGGTAGCCGAATAACTCGGCGTGAGTGGCGTTCCTGTCGCGAAAGTAAAACTCCCGGAAATCGAGAAACCTTCAAAGATATGGGAGGCATTTCCGTTGGTAAGCCAGAATTTATCCTTGCCGAAAGGCAACTCATAGAGATAAGTCCCGGTGACTTTGTGGCGCTGATCAAAGCTTGAGTTACCTTCTTCGGCTTTCAGATTCTGCCAGTCTTGCGCGACGACGGTCGAAGTGCCGCCCACCGAGCCGGCATCGTCGACCGAATGTGAGTACTGATAATTGGCGCCGAATGAAATTCCCTTGCTCAACCGCTTGTTCAGCCGCACCGTTCCTGCGTTGAACTTGGAGAACGCAGCCGACTGCTCGTAGTTGAAGTCTGGGCTGCTTGAAGTAGGGCGCGGCGCACTCGTGATGTCGAGATGATTGCCCTTCGATCCGTTGTAACCCAGGTTCACGACAACGCCCCAGGGAAGCGTCTTCTGTATGTCGACGTTCCACGCTTGCACGTAGGGCAAGTGGTAATACGGATCGAGTTCGTAACTCCCTATCGTGTCCGGCGCGGGGAATCCATTGGCGAGCGTAAAGCAACTCGCATTCAAGAGGCAGACTGTACTCGGCTGGCCGCTCGAATTCGTTTCTTTGTTGGTCTGTTCGTTGACAAACGACGGCTGACTGGCAATCGGCTGGCGCGCCATAGTTGTAGCGAAAGTAGCATATTGGCTGACGGTATAGTTAATGCCATAGCCGGCACGCAGCACGGATTGTCTAGGCAGTCGCAATGCCAGTCCCACTCGTGGCGCAAAAGCCGTACGGAAGGGAAAGACCAGTGAGGAAGGCAAGTTGCCGCTCGAAGAAATTCCTCCCGGCACAACCTCAAAGGGACTGCCGGTAAACCCGGCGTCAGGGTCAGTGTCCACCATGCCAAGGCGGTTGTACTTCTCGGTATACGGCGCAAAGAATTCGTAGCGCACTCCGTAGTTGAGCGTAAGCTTCGAAGTCATGCGCCAGTCGTCGGTGGCGTAAGCGTCCCAAACGTTGTCGCGCAGGTAGCTCTTGCCCGCGGAGGCGTCTATCGTCGTCGATACCGGCAGCCCCAGCAGAAAATCCGCCAGCGACGAACCGGTCGTCGGGTCCTGCGCGGCGTCTTCGGTAAACAGGCCCGTGAAGGTGAAAGTTCCAGTGGCATTCGAGCTACCAAAAAAGTCGCGATGCACGCGCCGATAGTCGCCGCCGAAGCGCAGGTTATGCTTGCCGTATATCCAACTCAGCGTCTCAGAGAGCGAGATGGTTTGTGTGAGCGAGAAGTTGGGTTGCTGCTCCTTGAGCCCTGTCAGGCTGCTGAGGATGATGTTGGGCAACCCATAATTGAGAGACGAGCTATCGGTTCCCACGATGCCAAGCCCGTTTGCGCCATCTGCAATGTCCGTTTTGTTGGTGAAGTAATTCGTCGTCTGGCTGTTCGTGCGATTCCAGTTGGCGTTGAAAACGTTGGTTACTTTACGGTAACCAACTGTGTATCCGGCTTGCACGCTGTTCGAGTTAGTCGAAGTCTTGCCGCCCAACTGAGGAAAGATATTTACGTTGTCCGCCGCTGTGCCAACCCAGTTGTAATTGAAGTTGATGCTCTGGCGCAATCCCTGATTCTGCTGGTTGCGTCGCCCGCCGCGTCCCGCGCCGAGCAACGTTGCATTCTTGCCCAGGCTGCGCATATAACGCACGCCGGCCTGCGTCGTGTTCGATTGCGCGGTAGTCAGCCGCTGATAGTTTTGTGAGTAGCCCGTAAGGTTCGGCAAAGGAAAGTAATTCAGCAGCGCGGCGCTTACTGTCGAAACGGGAATCTGGTTATTCAGATAGGGCGCGAGTGTGGAGGGATTGTAAAGAGTTGGCTGTCCGCTGAAATCGCCCGTACGTTCATCGACCGTCCCAAAGGCTGAATTTCCATCCGTGGGCACCGTTGCATACTCATCCAGCGGCGACGAACTGCGCGTTCCGCTAAGCGTGAGAAACACAGTGTCTTTGCCGCTAGGTTTAGTCACTCCCGGCAGATAAGGCGCACTCATAAATGTAATTCCGAATCGGTTGGTGCCAGAGGCCGGTTGCTGCTGCGGCTGCGCGCGCAACGCAAACGGCTCAGCATTCAGCGCCGCGTTGCTGCCGATCCAGAAGATTGCGCCATGCGGCTGCCCAGGGTTGAAGCCGCGAAAGTTTCCGCGTCCACCGCCGCCGCCAAACCCACCTGGCCCACCGAACCCTCCTGCGCCAAAACCGCCACCGCCAAGGCCTCCGAAATTTCCGCCGCCCTGCCCGCCTGGCAAAACTCCCTGCGCGCGCAACGTCTCAATCGCATCGCGCACACGGTCCATATCCAAACCGGCCAATGGGCTTACGGTTCCGGACTGGCCGCTGATGGCAACTGAATCCCCGCCAAAGTCGGAGTTGCCCGCAATCGACGGCAGCGCCGCTTCCGCAGCTC
>JBEKWJ010000054.1:0-29005 GCA_049513195.1 Occallatibacter sp. | reverse complement strand
CGACAGTAAACGGCAACGACTTTACCCATGTTACCGCCCTGATTAACCAAGGCTATAGCGCGGTGAAGGCGGTGAGCGCCACCTCGCAGGTCGTCATCCACATTGCCGGAATCAGCAACCTCAGCGACTTTGAGTGGTTCTTTGACGGGCTGAAGAACGCCGGTGCCAATTACGACGTGATTGGGGCCTCATATTACGACGGGCCGGGCAACATCACGACGGTAGCCGCCAACCTGAACACGCTGGCGGCTCGCTATAGCAAGCCGGTGCTCATCTGCGAGATCGGCTATTTGTATAGCGATCCGACCGATGGCTATACCGATGTGCAAGGGGCGATCCAGGCGATGAATGCCGTGCCCAGCAGTATGGGGCTGGGAGTGATTTACTGGGAGCCAGAAGCTCCGGACGATGCCTCAACAACCGGTTACACGATGGGCGCGGTGACCGAATCGGGAAAAGTGCTGCAGTTTACTTCTGTGGTCGATGCGTTTTGAGCGACTGACGAAAAGACTGAGGGTTTGGAATGGTTTGATTGGATGGCCCAGGTCCGAGAATCCGGACCTGGGCCACCCGATCAATGAAGATTTAACTTACTGTCGCGTTACTGATTACCCAGGCTGTCGTTCTTGTGGTAGTTGGGGTAGGGCGGAATGGGTATCTCGGGCACGGGATGGGCCTTCAGCTCGTCCAGCACCAGCTGCACTCCGGTTTCCAGTTGGCGATCGTGGCCGGCAGCCACGTCCTTGGGCAGGTCTTCGATGGCCACGTCGGGGGCGATGCCGTGGTTCTCGACCTCCCAGTCGCCGTTGAGGCCATAGATGGCATAGCGCGGCGCGGTGACAGTGCCTCCGTCGAGCAGTTGTGGATACCCGCCGATGCCCACCAAGCCTCCCCAGGTGCGCGTGCCCACCAGCTTGCCGATGCCCGCCTTTTTGAAGTACCAGGGCATGGCGTCGCCGCCGGAACCGGAGTTTTGGTTGATGAGCATGACCTTGGGTCCGAAGATGGCACCTACCGGATCGTGGACCGGCTTGCCGTCGCGCTCGACTGCGCCTGAGAGCGGGAAGCGCTTGAGCGTGTCCACCACATAGTCGGCGATAAAGCCACCCTCGTTGTTGCGCTCGTCGAGCACCAGCCCTTGCTTGTCGAGTTGCGCATAGAAGTAGCGATTGAAGTTGGTGTAGCCCGCGCCGGCGGTATTGGGCATGTAGACATATGCCACCTTGCCGCCGGAGAGCTCGTCAACCTTGTGGCGATTGGCTTCGATCCAATCCAGATTGCGCAGACCGTCCTCGTCGCCGATGGGAACCACGGTCACGTCGCGGGCGTCTTTGCCTTCGGCGTTGTAGGCAATACGAAGAACTGTCTGCTTGCCGGCGGTGCCGTCAAAGAACTCATAGAGGTTGTCTGTGGCGTGCAAATCGCGGCCATTGACAGCCAGAATGTAAGCTCCCTCATGGACGTAGACGCCGGGGAGAGTGAGCGGCGAGGCCAGGCCGGGGGTCCAGTTTTGGCCTCCGAGAATTTTGGCGATGCGATAGCGGCCATTCTCCGTTTTGTAGTCAGCGCCCAGCAGGCCAGTCTTCGGGCCGTTGTCAGGCTGGTGCGGTTCGTGGATGAACATGTGGCCGATGGTGATTTCGCCCAGCATTTCGGTGGAGAGATAGGTGAACTCGGAGCGTGAGGCGAGGCCGTCGAGGTAGGGTTTGTAGCGTGCCTCAATCTTGGGAATGCTCAGGCCGTGGGTGTGAGGATCGTAAAGGAAATCGCGCTCAATGCGCCAGGTCTCATGGAAGATTTGCCGCCACTCGGTGCCAGGATCGATGACGGTTTCGAGATTGCCGAGGTTGAGTGGCTTTCCGGGCGAGCCGTCGCCGGGCTTCAGGTCGTCGGCCGATGCGATGGTCCACACATTCTTGCGCGCATAGAGGACCTTGGCGCCGTCTTCAGAGATCGTGAAGTTGTCCAGGTCGGTGAGTACCGTTTCGGGCTGGCGCTTTTCGAGACTGAACCGCCAGACGGCGCGGATGCCTGGACCACCTCCCTCATTGCTGGAGCGGCCGAACGGAGCGGTCTCGCCGAGATAGAGGACGCCGCTTTTGCCTACAGAGATTCCGCCGTAGTTGCGCGCTGGAATTGGCAGCGCCAGAATGCGGTCGCCAATCTTTTCAAGGTCTATCGTGACCTCGACCGGTTTGTCGTCACCTTTCTTGTCAGCGTCATCATTCTTGCCGGTGTCTTTTTTGCCTGCGTTTTTCTTGTCGTCTTTCTTGTCGCTGTCTTTCTTGTCAGCATCCTTTTCGTCGGAGTCGGCGGTATCCTTGTTGGTTTCGTCCTTGCTCTTCTCGTCATCGCTCTCCGGGGGTACCGGCGAGGAACCATACTTGGCCAGGACCACCACATAGGGAGCGGTGGTTTGCGCGCGGTCAAGAGAGGACAGGTCGATACCTGCTTTGGAGGGGCCGTCGTCGGTGGAGGCGAGGAAGTAAAGGTACTTGCCTTTGGGATCGAAGGATGGGCTGGAGGCGTCGCTCATGCCATCGGTGACCTGCGTCGATTTATGAGTCTCGAGCGAGTAGAGGAAGATGGCGTCCATCTGGTTGTCGAGATCGCGGCGATAGGCGATCCACTTTGAATCGGGCGACCAGACTTCGTTGAAATTGGGCCCCATATCGCTGTAGATTCCTTTGTCCACAAGCACGGGCTTGCCCGCTGGCACGTCTACATACCATAGGCGCAGATGCTTGTCGGTGTAGGCGATGCGCTTGGAGTCGGGCGACCAGGTGGGCGAGTAAAAGAAGCTGGGATCGGGGCCGAGGTCGATGACCACGGGCGGCTTGAAGCCGGTCTGGTCGTGCAAGTAGAGCTGGTATTCGCCGCTGGCGTCGGAGAAGTAGGCGATGGTCTTGCCATCCGGCGACCAGGAGGGGTCACGCTCGGCCACGCCCGGAGTCTGGGTCAGGTTGCGGGTGTCGCCCTTTTCGGCTGGGACGGTGAAGATTTCGCCATGCGCCTCAAAGACAGCGCGCGCTCCACTCGGCGACAGGCTGGCGTTCTGAATCTCTTCGGGGGTGAGGTTGACCCGGCGAGGAGCAAGACTGGCCAATTCTCCGTGAACCTGGATGGAGACTGGCGTGTCTGCGTTGGTTACTGTGTCAAGCAAATGAATCGAGCCGAACTGCTCATAGACCAATCCGCCGGGACCAGCCTGAAAGGACTTCAGATCGTAACTGGTGTTTTGAACTACCTGTCTCACTTCTTTTGCGAAGCTATCATAGCGGAAGAGCGTGACAGGGCCCGTGCGGTCAGAGAGGAAGTAAACCTGGTCGCCGACCCAGACGGGATTCGAGTCGTTGGAGTTCTCGCGCGGAACCTTCTGAAGATCGAGGGTCTTGAGATTCACGATCCAGATGGGGCTGGTTTGGCCGCCCTTGTAACGCTTCCAGGCTGGCTGCCACTGGGTGAAAGGCTCGTAGGCCAGCGACTGGCCGTCAAGCGAGTATGAGGCCTGAAAGGCAGATGGCAGCGGCAGAGGCTCAGGAAGGCCAGAGCCATCGGCATGAACGCGGAAGAGGCGCAGATAATGGCGGGGGCTCAGCGCCATGCTGCAAATCAACACATCTTTGCCGTCGGGCGACCAGCCGACGACTCCGCTGCCGGCCGGATGCCAAGTGATGCGCCGGGGCACGCCACCCCAAGCCGGGATAATGTATGCGTCGGTATTGCCGTTGAGGTGGGCTGAATAAGCGATCCATGCGCCGTCGGGCGAGTAGAATGGGCCTGCCTCCACCTTTCCGTCAGAGGTGAGCCGTTCGGCCTCACCGCCCTGACGGCTGACGGTCCAGATGTCGTCCGCATATCGAAAAGCGATCCGGTCTTGCGAGAGAGAAGGGTCGCGAAGCAGCAAGGGCGGCTGCGCTGAAGCGGGCGCGGAGGAGCCTTGCGCGGAAGCAAGGAGAGGAAAAAACGCGGCGAGTACAACCGAGGCAAACGCAAGCCGGGATTTGCTGATCATGTGGGAAGCCTCCGATGAGATGGTTAATTCAGTTCAATAATGGGCGCAAAAACGCGCGTTCATTCATGCTACGCCCGCCAGGAGCCTAATGTTCCGGGAAGGTTTCCATTTGGACGGGTTTATTTGATTTTGGTGAGGTTTCGGAACCTTCCGCCGACGCCTTGCGTAACAGACAGGGGGGCGACAGCGGGTCGACTGCGGCAGCTTTCGTACACTGAGGAGAGCGGGCTGGATGAATTGATTGTTCTTCCGCGAGCTTTAAGGTCCGCTTCGTTCAGCTGTCATAGTTTATAAGCGTTCGTTAACAGAAAGCAGGACCATGTTATTCGGTGAGGCCTTCAAACTCGCGCTCCAAGCCCTGTGGGCCAACAAAATGCGCACCATCCTCACGCTACTGGGCGTGGTGATTGGCGTCGCGTCGGTGATTACGGTCGTTACTCTGACCAACGGGGCCAAACAGTTTGTGACTTCAAAGATCAACACGTATGGCGCGGGTGTGGTGACGATCAGCAAGATGCCGGAAACCTTCATGACGGTCGAGGAGTATCTCGACTTCAAGAAGCGAAAAGATGTTACCTTTGACGATTACAGAGCCGTTCTATCCGATTGCAAATCGTGCCAGTCGATCGGCGCCGCGCGTCTCACAACCGGCAAGGTTGTTTATGGAAACAAATCGACCACGGACACCAGCATTCGCGGTTGGACCTGGACGATGCCGCCTATTTCAAATCTCAATATCGAAACCGGGCGCTCATTTACGGAGGTCGAGGACGAGCACAGTACTCATGTTGCTATCGTCGGCTGTGACATTGTTGACAATGTGCTTGGCGCCACCGACCCGCTGGGCAAAGAGATTCGCGTGGATGGCTCGCCCTATACGGTAATTGGCGTTGGCGAGTGTCAGGGCAAGATGCTGGGCATGAGCATGGATAACTGGGTGTCGATTCCGCTGACAGCATTTCTTCATTCCTACGGATCTCATTCGAGCATGGAGATCTTTGTGAAAGCCGGCGGCGGGGGCGAGGTGATGGATACGGTCTTCGACGAACTGCGCACCATCATGCGCGCGCGCAGGCACCTGGCTCCGAGCGATGCGGACAGCTTCTCTGTTGATACCAGCGCCACTTTTCAAAACTTCCTCGGCAAGATTCTCAATGGCTTCGGCGCAGTGGTGGTTGCCATCGCCGGCATATCGCTGGTCATTGGCGGCATTGTCATCATGAATATCATGCTGGTATCGGTGACCGAACGCACGCGCGAGATCGGTGTCCGCAAGGCGCTGGGCGCGCGCCGCAAAGACATTCTGCTTCAGTTTCTGATTGAGTCCGCAACGATGTCCCTGGTGGGTGGAGTGCTCGGAGTGATTGCGGGCATCTGCGTAGCCAAAATTATTACCTTGATCATTGCATTCCCCTCGACAGTGGAGCTTTGGTCGATTCTGGTCAGCTTGTTTGTCGCGACGGGCGTGGGCCTGTTCTTCGGCGTTTACCCGGCATACAAAGCCGCACAGCTTGATCCCATTGTTGCCCTCAGATCGGAGTTATAAGCGTGAGGCTAAGAGACTCAAAAGAATCCGTACTGCTGGCGCTCGATACTCTGCGCAAGAACAAACTGCGCTCTGGGCTTACAGTTCTGGGAATTTCCATCGGCATCGCCACGGTGATTCTCATCTCCTCGGCCATTAACGGACTCAATAGCAACATCGATCAATTCGTCAAATCTCTGGGTACGAATATCCTGCTGGTTTACCGCTTTGAACCGTGGGGGAAGCGCCCCACGACCGAGGAACTCAATCGCAAAGAGATCACCGTTGCGGACGGATTGGCGATACGTGGCCTTCCTTATGTCGTCGCCGTCGATCCATGGATTTCGTATCAGAATTTTCAACTCGGCCTCGGCAATGTTTCCATCAAGCACGGCAGCCACAAAGTTCAGAACTCGATTCTGAACGGCTCGACTACGGCAATTCGAGACGCGGGAAACTTCGATCTTCTAGAGGGCCGCATCTGGACAGACTCCGAGGAAGAACACAGCGCCAAGGTGGTTGTTCTGGGCCACGATTCCGCCGAGGACCTTTTTCCCGGCGAGTCTCCTATCGGCAAGGACATCGAATGTGAAGGCAGCGTGTTTACAGTTATTGGCGTATTCGATACGCAGTTACAACCCTTTGGCAGCGGGCGTAACAGGAACGATAACTCGGCCTACTTTCCTTTGGAGACCTTCCATCAACTTCATCCCGAACTCAAAGACTATTGGGCTACGGTGAAATATGACGATCCCTCGCACCGGGCGATTGTGACGGAAGAAATTCGCGAACTGCTCCGCGTCCGGCGCAAGGTTCGCCTGGAGCAGGATGATAACTTCGCCATCTTCAGCACCGACTCGCTCACCCGGCTGTGGAATTCGCTGACTGGTTCGTTGTTCATCTTTATGGTCGCCGTCTCTTCTGTCGGCCTCATGGTGGGCGGCGTGGGCGTGATGAATATCATGCTCGTTTCGGTGACCGAACGCACGCGGGAGATTGGTATTCGCAAGGCCATCGGCGCAACCCGGAAGAACATTCTTCTGCAATTCACGCTGGAGGCGGTGACCCTTTGTCTGGTGGGCGGGCTGCTCGGCATTCTCGTTGGGGCCTTGCTCACCCTTGTGCTGCATTTCGCTGTGCCTTTTCTTCATGCTGCTCTTTCGTCGATGTGGGTTGTTATCGCATTTGTTGTCTCCTGCGCGATCGGCCTGATCTTCGGCATTTATCCAGCATGGAAGGCTGCGGCCATGGATCCCATCGAGGCGCTGAGGTACGAGTAACGAAATCTTCTAGCTGCTAGCCTCTAGCTCTTGCAGCCGGAGGCACGCGCACCGTCATGATTGGCTGACGCAACGAAGCTGAAGGCTAGAAGCTGTATCCTTACCCGTATGATGCCGCACGCTTTGGCTGAGACCATCGAGATTATTACTACGCTGCTGGCTGTGGCGGGGATGGGCTATTTTCTGGCTGCTCTGGTTGCGGCGCGGGTGTTTTTGCTGGCTCGGCGCGCTCCGTTGGCGGCATTTGCGCCCGGCGTGAGCGTGCTCAAGTCCCTCAAAGGGCTCGACCCCGGCATGATCGACGCTTTTCGCAGTCACTGCAGACAGAGCTATGCCGGAGAGTACGAACTGCTCTTCGGAGTTGCCTCGCTGGACGACCCGGCGGTCGCTGCTGTCGAGCAATTGATCGTTGAGTTTCCTGAGCGGGCTATTCGTTTGATCGAGTGCCCGGAGAGGCTGGGAACTAACGGGAAGGTCAGCACGCTGGTTCAGCTTGCCGTCCGCGCACGCTACGATTTCCTGCTCATCAACGACTCGGATATTACCGTCAGTCCGCGTTATCTGGAGCGGGTGATGGGCTGCTTCGCTCCTTTGGAATTTTTCTCCGGGGCCAAAGCCCACATTGATGCTGCCAGCTTTTCGCGGGGGTTGAAACCCCCGCCTCCCTCCGACGTTAATCCCGACGCATTTCGGGCACAGGAAGTTGGCCTGGTGACCGCGCTTTATCGAGGCCGCGCCCACGGCACGCTTCCTTCGCGGTTTGAGGCGCTGGGGATTGCGACAGACTTTCAGGCGGGCGTGCTGCTGTCGAAGTGGATTGAGGGCGGACTGCACTACGGCCTCGGCTCCACGCTTGCTGCCAGCCGCGCGGCTCTCGAAAGAATTGGAGGGCTGGAAGTCCTGGTAGACCACCTGGCCGACGACTATGAACTGGGCGCGCGCGTGGCCAGTGCCGGCTACAGCGTCGCGCTGAGCAGCGAAGTGGTCGAGACCCATATTGCGGCTTATGGGTGGCGCGGGTTCTTTGATCATCAGTTGCGTTGGGCGCGGACGGTGCGCGACGCGCGGCCCTGGGGCTATGCCGGCCTCATCTTTACGCACGGCCTAGGGTGGGCGTTGGTCAACGTGGCGGCCAGCGGAGTGAGCCCGCTGAGCCTGTGGATACTGGGGTTGAGTTTCTGCCTGCGACTCTCGCTGGCCATGACGGTGGGCGCCGCCGTACTCGGTGATCGCCAGGTGCTGCCGAGTTTGTGGCTGCTGCCTTTGCGCGACGTCATCGCGATGGGCGTCTGGGTAGCGGGCTTTGCAGGTAACACGATTGTCTGGCGCGAGGAACGATTTGCGCTCAAAGATGGAAAGCTGGAACGGGTGAGTGCAACGAAGAGGTAATCAGCAGGCGGTGCGAGGGCGCACGCAGAACATTTTGCGTGCGTTCACTTCTGAGAAATAAACTCAGCTACCCGATGTCTTGTGCTTCTACATCTGATCGGTCAAGAATATTCTCTCAATTGGTATTGATCCGTCTGATGATACTTCAGTCATGACGCCAACGACCTTCCATGATTTCCCGTTGCGATTTACGAGACTTCCTTGAATTGGAGTGGGATTTTCGCCGTAGCGATCAAACTCGATTTCATCTGAGCTTTGAACGCCGTTATACCGGTATACGACTTGCTTTGCATTCTTAGAGGTCATTATTCTCCTCTTTCTTTGATTCACAGACCGATTGTATCTCAACTTCTAAAAGTTAGGCACCGCGCCTATTCGCGCGTATCCCACCCTAGCCGCAAAAACAAAAACGCGGCGAGGGTGGGGCACCCGCGAGCCAGCGAATTAGCTCTGGCGAGTCGCCGATTCAGTCTCCCGTAGTGGCGGCGGCCGGGTCCTGGTCGCTGATGGCGGCGCAATCGATTGACAGGCAAGAGCCCAGATCGCTGAAGCTCTTCTTCCAGCGCGGGCGGTCATCGGTGGGCAGCGCGGTGAGGGCATAACTCGAGGTGCGCAGAATCTCATACCAGATGTTTTGCGCTTGCCAGAGATTCAGCTCGAAGGGCAGCTCGGTCAATATGCGACCCATCCCCAGCGCCCGCTCCAGCGTGTCCAGCGAACCTGAGGACATTTGCAATTCGATCATGACGCGCTTCATGCGTTGATCGGCAATGTAAGAGAGCGTGGGTGTCTCCAACGGAACCTGATCGGCTTTGGCCAACGAAAGGAAGGAGCGCAGCAGCGGCTGGTCGATGGGATCGGCTTCCAGAGCGCGCCGCAGACCGGCATTGATCGCAAAGCCTGCTGCCAGTGTGAGCGCGGGCGGCTTGGGCAATCCGGCCTGGGAGAGATAGTGCAAGAGGCTGGCGTGGTCTTTGTAAATGGCGGTGAGCGAGTTCTCGATGTCCGAGAGGGTAGAGTTGAGAATGAGCTGCACGATGCGCCGCTGCTCGTCGGTGAAGAGCGAGGTGAGCGAGTAGTCCATGTGGCCGTAGTAGCGATCGAGCAGGCGAATTGCTTCGGGGAAGTCGGCGCGCTGCACGTGCTCGGCGGCCTGGGCCGCGAAGGCTTCAAAGGCGACTGAATCGTCCGGCTCATAGGCTTTGACGGCGGCGGTGATGTTCTGGTCGCCAAAGTGTAAAACGGCAAACGAGAAGCCGCGCTGCTTGCCGGTGACAGCGCCGACGATCTTGACTCTGCCCAGGGCGAGCTTTCCACGTCCGGAGGCGTATACGTCGTAAGAGTTGCGCCAGATGCGGAAGCAGAAGAGATCGGTCTCTTCGGCGAACGAGGAAAAGATGGAACTGATGGCGTAGTGGGCGGCGACCTGTTCCAGCCCCAACTGTTTGGCGTTGACCTGCTCTTTGTAGATTTTTGCTCCGTCGCCGGCCGCGGGCGCGTTCGAACGGGCCTCGGCCAAGCGAGCTAGAAACGCTGGCTCGAGGGGTGCAGCCAGTTCGTGAAAGACCTCTCTGGACAGTTGGAGCACTCGCGCGGCATAGGTGATCACCTGCACCGTCTCGATGCCTGAAATGTCATCGAAGAACCAGCCACAACTGGTGTACATCAGTTGCGCGTGGCGTTGCATCTCCATCAATTCCAAGCCGCGCACCCGTTCCGGCACCGTGAGGGCGTGAAGCTGGTGCTTGCGGAAGAATCGCTCGACTGACTGCGGGCTATGGTCGAGCATGGCTTCGATGTAACCGTCGCGGGCTTCCCAAACATCTTTGAAGATCTGCGAGCCCTCAACTTGAGTCAACGGAACCAGGGCATCGCGCAGCTCGTCCAGAGCTTGACGAAGCGGCGCGCGCCAAGCCTGGCTCCAGCCGGCTCTTCCACCGTTGCAGCCGCAATCCGAGCGCCACCGTTCGATGCCATGAACGCAACTCCATGAAGTGTCTTCGACAATCTCGGCTTCGTACTCGGGGGGGAACTGCTCTAGAAAGCAGCCATAGTTAGTCAGCTTGACGGTGGGGTCTTCTTCAAGCAGGCGCAGGGCGTAGGCCAACGCCATTTCACCATATTTGTGGTGGTGCCCATAGGACTCGCCGTCGGTCGCCACATGAACCAGCTGCGGCTGTGCGTTGTATTCGAAGCCGGACTTGAGCCGACCGGAGAGACTTTCACCCGAGTTGAGTAGCCCCTCGAAGGCGATAGCCCTTGAGGCAGGACCGTCGTAGAAGAAGACGGCAATCGATGCGCCGGATTTGAAGCGAACGAGGTAAGGGTGGGTAGTGTCCACACTTGCGTTGGGAGTGTCCGTCCAGCCTCCGCCGTCACGCAAGACCCGGATGCGCTTGCACTGATGCGGGGCCAGCACCGTGAACCTGATGCCGTACTGGGCCATCAGCTCGAGCGATTCATTGTCGGCAGCGGTTTCAGCCAGCCACATGCCTTCGGGTGCAGAGCCATAGTGGTGCTGGTAGTCGGCGATGCCCCAACGAATTTGCGTGATGCGGTCGCGGCGGCTGGCGAGCGGCAGAATGATGTGGTTGTAGACTTGCGCCATTGCCGAACTATGGCCGCGAAAAGCCTTGCGGCTGCGCCGTTCGCCGTCAAGAATCATGCGATAGGTGCGCGGCGCGTTTTCCACGAGCCAGCTCAGCAGCGTGGGCCCGAAGTTGAAACTGATGCGTGCGTAGTTGTTGACGATGCGCGTGATCTTGTTCTTGTTGTTGACGATGCGCGCCGCGCCGTTGGTGGAGTAACACTCCGCGCAAACACGCTCGTTCCAGTCGTGATAGGGCGCGGCGGAGTCCTGCGTTTCGACCGTCTCCAGCCAGGGATTTTCGCGCGGCGGCTGGTAAAAGTGACCGTGAATACAGATAAACCTTTTATTTGCCCCCATACGAACCCCTACCCCTGCCGGTGTGCCAGACTATTGGACTCATTGTAGGCTTTATCGGCTGGCGGACGCTGTGTCCTTAACCAGATCGCAAGCCCGCCACAGATACCAGCTAGCCACGGAACGGAAGGGTCCCCAGCGCTTTCCTCTTTTGAGTAGTACTTCCGGCTTGGGCAAGTCTTCCGCGGCCAGGGGACGGGTTTTGGGCAGGCGTAGAAAGGTCAGCGCGAAGCCTTTGCGCACGCCGTAGTCGGTCACGGGAAACACATCGGGCCGGCCCATGCGAAAGATCAGGAGCATTTCCACCGTCCAGGGGCCAATGCCGCGGACTTGAGTGAGCCGCTTGACGATCTCCGCATCGGTCATCTTCTTGATGGTTGCGTGGGTGGGAACGGTCCCGTCCAGCGTCCGCGCGGCCAGATCCTTGAGAGCGCGGGCTTTGTTGCCAGAGACGCCGGCCGCCCGCAGAACTTCGTCGGGCGTGTCGATCAGCAATTGCGGGGCGGGGTTGCCGCCATAATACTCGCACACGCGCCGATGGATGGTGGCCGCGGCTTTGCCATTCAACTGCTGGTAGAGGATCGACTCCAGCAGCGACTCGAAGGGTGAGGACGCGGGATCTAGCCGCAGCAAGAAGGCGCCCGCGCGGTCGATGAGCGCGCCCAGCTTGGGATCGCTGGCACGCAGATGTTCGATTGCCTCGTCGGCATCGAAGGGTAGTTTCTGGCTTTTGCCGTCGTGGATCATAGGCGAACAGTTTAACTTAACGCAGGGACCGACGGGCGGTTTACCACAATTGAATTCGTATCGCGATCATTTTGTCGCTAAGCGCATTCGGTGAGCGATTCTTCCCTCGGAGAGGTAGAAAATGATTACCATAGTGATCCGCATACTGACTATTCGTTTATCGCCTTTGTTAAACGATTAATAATAAAAGTTTTATTGCAACCACGTGAATAGATATTGACAATTTGTCTTTTATAGGACTAGCCTCCTTGTCGAGCGAGTGTGAACGGATTAAGTAAACGCTCTCTCGTCTATGACCGCACGACTTTACGTTTCCTTATATGAGGGCGATTGAGAATTCCTCACGTTCCTGGGCCATGCCGGACGCGGCAATCCTGCGCAACGGCCTCCGGAATAGAGTGGAAGCTTATGCCCCCAGGGGATTCGTATGACCTCCCCTTCAACCCGCATGCTTTGGAGAATCGATGAAACGCTTACTGATGTGTACGGCCATATTGGCCACATTACCTTTGATTGCTCACGCTCAGATAACCATGAACTATAGCGTCGAGTACAAAATCAAGAACGTCAACAGTGGTTTGGTTCTGGGCATCTCAGGAGCAAGCCAAACCGCAGGAGCCAACCTGGTCCAATGGGCCGACAATGGCACCGCCGACCACCTATGGCATTTCATGCCCATCGGCACTAACGTCTATAACATCGAGAACATGAATAGCCACCAGGTAATCGGGGTCTCCGGCGCCTCCAAGTCCGATGGCGCACAAATCGTGCAGTGGGCAGACAGCGGCACTACCGATCACAATTGGCAGGTCATCAAAGCTTCGGACGGCAACTATTTGATCAAGAACGTCAACAGCGGCTTGTATCTGGAAGTAGAGAACGCCGGTACCTCCGACACGGCCACAATCGACCAATGGGCTTCCACCGGCTGCACTTGCCAGGAGTGGACCTTTACCAACACGGGGACGGATCCTTATCCGACGCCGCGCTCGGTCTCCGGCACCGGGAAATATGTTCACGATCCTGACATGATTTACGACTCCACAAGCGGAGCGTACTGGCTCTATGGAACCCACCAGACCATCGCCTATTCAACCGATCGCACCACCTTCACTTTAACCACTGAGTCTAGTTCCAAGGGCGCTTGCACCGCAGCGGAAGGTGGCTACTGGATTACAGACGACAGCCATTGCCCGATCATTGGACCAGACTTTACCCAGTGGACAGGGCTGCAATCGCCCAAATCGGATAACGGCGGCGAGGACGACGACGTCTGGGCCCCCAGCGTGATGTATGCAGGGGGCAAGTATTATCAGGCCTATTCAATTCCTGTAGAGCCGGACACAGTGGGCGGCGAGGCGATCATCGGCATGGCCTCAGCCACCACACCTTACGGGCCGTGGACGCAATTGGGCTGGGAGATCTCCTCATGGAGCAATACGACCAATACTCCCATCACCAGCAGTTATGGCTGGAATTTCGTAAAAGGAACTACCTATAATGCCATCGACGGCGCGCCCTTCGTGGATGCCTCTGGAAATTGGTGGATGGTCTTCGGATCATGGTTTGACGGCACCCATCTCTTCCAATTGAGCACCAGTACCGGGCTGCGCTCGAACTCCACTATGTACTCCATTGCCGCGCGCGGAGCCGGCGAAGAAGGCCCGTTCATTATTTACACCAACGGGTACTACTACTACTTTGCTCCGATCAATGCCTGCTGCAGCGCCACCAGCGACTACCGGACCATCTACGGCCGCTCGAGTTCCGTCTCCGGTCCATATGTGGACCGCGGCGGACTAGCCCTGACGGCCGGCGGCGGAACCATATTGATCAGCACGCATGACAACGTGGTAGGACCGGGCGGCGGCAGCGTCTTCATCGATTCTCACAACAGCAACGCCGTGACCTTCGTCTATCACTATTACGACTCCAACAACAGCGGGACGCCCACACTGGGCATCAACACCATCAAATTCACCTCAGATGGGTGGCCATATCTGACGACTAACTAAAATACCAGAGAGAGTCTTGAATCGCTGGGTGTCCGGTTTTGCTACATTACGCTGGCTGCAAAGCCGGACGCCGAATATTACTTACGGTCGCGCCCCGAATGGCGGGCGCCGATGTTCTTATAAGTGATTTAGCTGCAATAACTTGCTGGATTCTCAGAATAGAATTCCCCGTTTGATGGGCAAGCACTCCGCACCGCTGAAGCTGCTAAAATAGATCCACGTTTCCAAATACTTTTCGGAGGAAGAATGAAGAAGTTTTTTGCAATTGCTGTAATTGCAGTGATGACTCATGCCTTGGCTTTGGCGCAGACCACTGGCCAGAATAGAAACATCCCAACCAACTGGACCGGATTTTATGCAGGTCTCAATACCGGTGGAGTATTCGGTTCTTCGAATGCTCAGACCAAGACCGTGTACAGTGAAGACGGCTATTTTGATTCCGCCGATGTGTCGGTGGTCAATAGCACCGGAAACATGAATCTGCATCCGACGGGCTTCACCGGGGGCTTGCAATTCGGATATAACTTGCAGATCGCCAAGTGGGTGCTCGGTGCTGAAGCGGATTATGGCGTCCTGGCAGCGAGCCGCACCTCGTCGGGGGTTGGTTTTTATACCGACAGCGACTACGGAACCTTTACAATCACGCAGACCGTTTCCACCGATTGGATGAGTTCGGCTCGTGCGCGCGTTGGCCGCACCCTCGGCAACCGCGCTCTGCTCTTCGCTACCGGCGGCGCTGCGGAAACCGTGGTCCGCTACTCTTCGCTTTTCACAGACAATTACGAGAATTACAATGAAGCGGCTACGCCAAAAGTGCTGAAGACCGGATGGATCATCGGCGGAGGCGCGGAGTATGCGCTGAACAGGCACTGGTCGGCGCGAGCGGAATATCTCTATGCAGATTTTGGCAAGGTGTCAAATGCCGGTGATGTCCTGGCCGACGTATGGGACGATTCTTACCCAGCAAGCATATTTACGCACACTGCAACCTTGAAGAGCAATATTGGCCGCATCGCCATCAACTACCGGTTCTGAGCACGGATTTATGCTGCAAGAAAAATGCAAGAAAAAACGCTCCGCTTCGGCGGGGCGCTTTTTGTGCAGGGAATTATTTCGCGAAGATTCCCATCCGGCTTGGCATTTTTCGGGGATTTTCCCGGCAAGGTTTGCGCGGGGCGCTTTGCGATTACCATCAAGAGGGGCATAATCCTCAGGGGAGCCAAAACCATGAAGATGCGGCCAGGAACGCAAACGGGATTTCTGCTGTGCGGCAAGGAATGGACAGATGGCGAAGCGCTGGAAGTCCGCTCGCCGTGGGATCGGGGGTTGGTTGGGCGGGTCACGGTGGCGACACGCGCCGACGCGCGCCAGGCCGTGCATCATGCCGTGGCCAGCATACGCCGCACTCGCGCCTTGCCGCGCTGGAAGCGTCGCGAAATTCTGGAGGACGTAGCCGCCACGCTGATCGAGCAAAAAGAGCGGTTTGCCCAGTTGATTGTTGCCGAAGCGGGCAAGCCAGTTCGCATGGCGCGGATTGAGGTGGATCGCACTGTGCTCACATTCAAGACTGCGGCTGAGGAGGCTTCGCGACTGGGCGGCGAGAGTATTCCGCTGGACCTGATGGAAGGCAACGAGGGCCGGTGGGGGCTGGTGCAGCGTTTTCCCGTGGGGCCGGTGCTGGCCATTACACCCTTCAACTTTCCGCTGAATCTGGTGGCGCACAAGGTAGCGCCCGCCATGGCTGCGGGTTGCCCGGTGATTCTGAAGCCCGCGCCGGAGACTCCTTTTACCGCACTGGCTCTGGGCGAGGTAATCATGAAGGCAGGCTGGCCGGAAGAAGCGCTGGCTGTGCTGCCGCTGAGCAACGCAGACACCTCTTGGCTAGCCGAAAAGGAAGACACCATCAAGCTGGTCAGCTTTACCGGCTCGGCTAAAGTGGGATGGGATCTGAAGGCTCATTCGGGGCGCAAGCGGGTGCTGCTGGAGTTAGGCGGCAACGCAGCGCTGATTGTTTGCGGCGACTGGCCGGATCTGGATGAAGCAGCCACTCGCACCGCGCGCGCAGCTTTCAGCTTTGCGGGCCAGTCTTGCGTGAGCGTGCAGCGGGTCTTTGTGGAGCGGCGGGTCTTCCAGACCTATCTTTGGAAGGTGGTCGAGGCGGCAGGCAAGCTGGCCGTGGGCGACCCGTCCCTTGAAGCCACCGAGGTAGGTCCGCTCATCCGAGTCAAGAATGCCGAGCGCGCCGAAACATGGATCAAGGAGGCTATCGAGGGCGGCGCGAAGCTGGTGACCGGCGGCGAGCGTCACGGCTCCATTGTTACTCCGGCGATTCTCACTGGAACCAAGCCGGGCATGAACGTGCGCGACGAAGAGGTCTTCGGGCCGGTGCTGTGCATCGAGCCTTACGATGACTTTGAACAGGCGCTGGCCGACGTTAATCACTCAAAGTACGGATTGCAAGCCGGCCTGCTCACACGCGATGCCGGTCGCATTCTTACCGCTTATCGCGAGCTGGAAGTGGGTGCGTTGATCGTGGGCGACACTCCTAGCTGGCGTCTCGATCCCATGCCCTTCGGCGGCGTCAAGGATTCAGGGCTGGGACGCGAAGGCATCCGCTCGGCCATTGAAGAGATGACCGAGCCGCGGATGCTGGTGCTTGCTGGGATCGCCTGAGAGTTTCCTTCGCCGTCAATAATGGGCGAGCAGTTTCTGCACTACGACCTTGGAGAGTCTGATCTTTTCATCAGTAGAATGTCCCATCAGCATCTGGATGTAGATGACGTCGCCCTTGGCTTTTACGGCCAGGCTACCACCAAAGAAGATCGCGTCGGAGCCGATGCCAGCCACTGGCTGCGCGTCTTTGAACTCTTTGCGCGCATTGGCAGCATAGTCGCCGAAGCGCGGGCCATCACCCGAGTGAATGATAATGCTGAACGATTGAAAGGCACGGCCGAAACGGCAGGGATTGGTGGGGCTGCGTTTGAGTTGAGCACCCACGGCGGCCGAGACTTCATCTTCGGTGAGCTTGTTACAGATGTTCTGGGCGTACACCGCTACTGCATTCGATAGCGGCAGGGCAAAAACAATTGCAATGAAAACGAATCGAAGGCTTTTCATGCGAAACACTTTATGCCCGAATCATTTCTGCCTGATGAATTACGAGGATGAAACGAGCATTTAACGGCACAAAATGTATTCCCGCGCACTTCGAGAATTGGAAGCGCGCTGATCGTGGGAAGCACGCCTCGCTGGGGACCGGCTCTACTTTTCGATCATCTCCAGCATGGCTTTCACGTCAGCGGCGTGCGGGCCGTCCGGGGCTAGCGCCAGATATTTTTCAAGCGCCTCTCGAGTCTCGGGAGAAGATTGGACTTTGCCTTGTGCGGTTACGGGCAAATCGGCAAAGAGATCTGATCCGAGGACGAACCAGGCATTGGCTCTGGTGGGGTCGGCTTGCACACACTTGCGGCAGGCAGCAGCCGAATCAACTGTGTTGCCGATATTGTAAAGAACGGCGCAAAGATTGAAGTAAGCCAGCCCCGCGTTGGATGCTAGCTCGGCCGATTGGTTATACGCCGCAATCGCCTCCGCGTTACGTTTGAGCTTGAGCAGCGCATTGCCCCTGCCAATATAAATCTGTGCCAAGCCATCTTTCCACTCCGTCATTGAGTGGCCTTCGGCAGGCTTTTCCTGTTGCGCGGCTGCCAGAGCCTGGTCATAGTTCGCGAGAGCCGCATCTGACGAGCCGGAATAAAGCTGCGCGTTCCCGAGTAACTTCAGATTGAGAGATGTTGCTTTCAGAGTGACCAGTTGCTGTGCCAGGACGATAGCGCGGGGCCATTCCTTTGCCTGCATCGCCTGGTTATAATCAGCCGTCAATGCTTCCGTATTTTGTCCGCCTGCGCTGTTGGACACTTGCGTGGCGGCCGGCAAGATGAAGAGGAGCAGCAAGAAAACCGCCGCTAGAATTGCAACGGACCGGCGCATCAGGTACCTCCGCCAACTGGAGAAGCTTGGATCGATAGCAGTACATTAAACCGTAATGCGGCGGCGATCAAGCTTTTTCGGCACGAAGCCACTTCATCGGCCATCGAAGCGAGGACCGAGCGGCAGGTGCTGGCGATGGCGGGAATTTAGTCTGACGCTGCGCGGCAAAACCACATGCCGCGCACTGCTGTGAAGACAAGAAAAGCCCTTGACTAACCTCGCTTACTTGGACTTCTGCGCGGCCCAACGCTTGCGCTGCGCATCGGCAATCCGCTGGCGAGCCTGGGGACTCAGCGTGCGGCGCTTCTTGGTCTTTGCGACTCTCGCAACCTTTGCGGTTTTCTTGGTGATGTGCTCAGTTACCTTGGCGGCAACCTTGCCGGTGCTGGCGAGTAGAGAGCGAACCTGCGTGAGCTTAGCAATTTCAGCGTCGATTTGAGAAAGGATGGAGTCAATAGTCATAAGTAAAGCTTAACTCACAAATCCAGCTTTGCAAAGCATGGCGAATCAATCGGTCAACCTATTCCGAGCAATCATGGATGATTCAATCCGGCTTGCCGATAGTTTTCTCCTGGTACGCCTTTTGCAGAATAAAGAAGGCCTGCTTTTTCTTTCCTTGATCGGAGATAAGTCCTTTCCGGTTAAACTCATCCTGTATACCGGCGAGCGGTCTGTTGGGCGAACGAAAATCCATCAGAATCCACGGGCTCATTCCTCTTAGTTGTGGAATCCGGTTCAACATTCCGAGTTGATGACGATAGATGCTGGCTTGGTATTCCTCGGTCCAGCGGTCGTTGTCGGTACCATGCAGGCCGGCCCTGGCGTCGCCGCCAAACTCGCTCATAATCAGGGGTTTTTGATAGTCAATGCGCCACTCAGTCACATCGGCGCTCTCCGGACGCTGCTCGTACCAACCTATATATTCGTTGGCTCCGATCACGTCCAAGGCCCTTCCTAACGGATCATCGACTATCTTAGTATTTCCTTCGGCGCGCACTAACAGCGCTGCGGTAATCAACCGCGTGGGGTCAAGTTGGCGCGCATAAGCGGCCTCGGTTTCAATGAAGTGGGTGCGTGCTGCGGTGTTAGGCGTTTCGTTGGCCATCGACCATAGAATGATTGCGGCGTGATTGCGCGAGGTCCCTATCTCTTCATCCAACTGCTGCTCGGCTTTGGCCAGCACCTTTGGCTTATCAAACTGCAACGCCCAATAGACCGGATTCTCCGCCCACACCAGTAATCCCATCTTGTCGGCCGCGCGCAGCATGGACTCATCGTGAGGATAGTGTGCCAGGCGCACGAAATTGCAACCTAGCTCCTTGGCCCAGCCCAGCAGTGTCTCCGCATCCTTGTCGGTATTCGCGCGGCCCGTGCGGTAAGGCGCTTCGGCATGGATCGAAATGCCGCGCAAAAAGATTGGTTCGCCATTTAGCAGGATCTCGGTTCCGCGCGTCTCGATTGTGCGGAAGCCGATTTCTTCTTCGATTGAGTCGCTGCCGGCACTGAGAATCACTTTATAGAGTTTCGGATTCTCCCGCGACCAGCGCTGTAGACCTTCCACGCTTCCGTGAAAGCCAACCAAACCCATCTTGTCTGAACTCATCGAAAAAGTGGCTTTCAGTTCAGGAATCTCTATCTTCACATTTGTTTTCGACATCGCATCGAAGGAACCCTCGAAGTGGACCCAGCCCTCGATCATGTTATTTTCGGTGCGACTCAGATGCACATCATACTGATCGACGAATACCTCTGGAACTTCGATCAGCGAAACCGAACGCGTCAGGCCGCCATAGTTCCACCAATCCGTTTGCAGCGTGGGAACACCGTCTTCGTGGCGTGTGTTATCCACTGCGGCAACCACAAAGTTACCGCCCGCTTGAATTGCGGCGGTCACTTCGCAGTTAAAACTGGTGTAACCGCCTTCGTGCTCACATACCTTCTGCCCGTTGACCCAAAACAAGGAGTGATAGTTCGCGGCGCCGATGTGCAAAAAGACGCGCGTATGCTCTTTGGGTTGATAAGTGAAATCGCGCTCATACCAAATGGGACCTTCATAGTAAAAGAGCGACTCGCGCTGTGTGTTCCAGTCGCCGGGCACTTTGAGCGTGGGCGCTTTCGCAAAGTCGTATTCGACGGGTCGAGTATCGCCGGGCCTTGCCTTTTGATTCAGGAACCAGCCATCCTTCTTCTCTTCGTGATGAAAACTGTAGAGGCCAGAGAAGTACGGATCGACGATGGCGGCCCAATCGCCATCGAGAGAGATGGCGGGACGGCGGTCGGCACCGGTGAGGACGATGGGGTCGGACGCGGCCCAAACTGCAGTCACAGCCAGTAGCGCGGTTACTACGGCAGCAACTATCTTGGCGCTGATCAACAGACGGACATGCAGACTCTTCATTCCACAGCCTCGGCAATTCTAATTTTCATTGGAGCCATCGTCATTCGCGCGCGGCCGCTCCAGGGAACAAGGGAACTTGAATCTTATCGCTTTGTGGGGCTATGTGTATATTGCCGAGTGAACGTTCTCAATTCACCGCGTCCAGAACCAATCCATGAAATCCGCAGCCACATCCGGTTCGAGTTCAAGTGCGGCCTCCGCTACTGATGGAAATCCTTTGGCCGCAGCAATCGCGGACAAGACACACGCAAGAAAATCTCCGTTCCAAGGCCGGATGGCGGCAGCACCAACGAGTTCTGGTAGCTTGCTGAGTGCCTCTAAGTATGCGGGAAGCAAATTGGGTGGGACCTCAACTCCGTTCTTGAGTCTGCAAATCTCAACCCATGCTGAGAATTGGAAATAGGAAGACGTTGCACGATCCGGTGCAGTGGAGAGGACCCTGAGTACATGTGGAACCGCCGCAAATGACGCCGAGTAGACGTCGCCTTGATGTGCTAGGGCGCTCCAAAGAGAGAACCATGGCTCTTTGTTTCCCATTGCGTCGGGAAGATTTTCTAATTGCCGCAACAGGTTGGGAATATCCTCTGCCGAACCGTACGCATGTCGGAGTTGCGCCCACTCGGGGCTGTCAAGACTCAGCATCTTGCCCTCAATGCAATGCAGGATGAGCCAGTCGCTCACCCTGCATTGATTCACACCTATTCTATAATGGTGCGTTTGACTTATGCTCCCAGATACTCGACATGCACATAGGTGCCGAGGCGCACGTTATAGGCCAGGTACCAACCTTCGTGATCTGGATCGTCGTAGATCACAATGTCGTCGGAGTCCCACAACCAGCCGTCGCAATAGGCGATGTCAACAGGCGAAACATGCCAATACCAGCCGTTGAACCAGAAGCGGTCAGGCCCGCCGCCGGCAAGATGCCATACATGGTGAGGGCCAAAGCCGCCGGTAAAGCGGCCATGCTCGAACGGGTGGTCGAGATGCAGGCGTGCGTCGTCGCGGCCGGTGTCGTGTCCGACCCAGTTTTTGCCATTATCCACGTGCGGGGCGTTAGGGTGTCCATTCTTGTCGCTGAAGTTGCGATTCGGCTCGGCTGCGTGGGGGGTACCGCTATATGGCCTAGGCCCACTCTTGGGAATCGCTTGATGCGTTCCACCACCTGCGGGGCGGGGAGACTTCTCGTCATGCTGAGCGAAGACCGGAACGGCAAGAACTAGCAAAGCGGCCAAAGTTAGCTGAATTGTTCTCATTGATTTCCTCCGGGTGCCCGCAGGCGGAGCAGCAAATCTCGGCTGCTCTCGCGCCATTGGCGGGTGATCCACAGTAACATTAGATGCAACACGGTGCGCACAGGGAAGTTGCGATTTGATAAAGCCCATCCCCAGTGACCCCAACTACGAAGCTGTCGTTGGGGTCACCGAAGCCGCAAAAAACTGAAGACGCGGTGGAAATGAGCTACCAGAAACCGTCAAACTCTGGATCTAAAATGATGAGCTATCGCGCGCGCCGCCACGCGTAGAGCGGGAAGCGGTTGGCCAGTTCGGCCACTTCGAGGCGAATTCGATCAAGAGCCGCGTCGTCATCGCGCCGCGCCAATGCCTTTTCGATCCAGGTAGCGATCTGGCGCATCTCTGGTTCTTTCATACCGCGAGTCGTCATAGCGGGCGTACCGATGCGAATGCCCGAAGCCTTGAGCGGCGGATTGGTATCGTAGGGGATCGTATTCTTGTTGACAGTGATGCCGGCCTTGCCCAGAGCCAGTTCGGCCTCGGAGCCCAGGATGCCCTTCTCGAAGACATCCACCAGCATCAGATGATTGTCCGTGCCGCCAGAAACGATGCGGAAGCCAGCTTCCTTAAGCGTCGCGGCCAATACTTGTGCGTTGGCGACAACCTGCGCTGAATAAGTCTTGAACTCCGGCCGCAGCGCCTCACCCAGAGCTACCGCTTTGGCCGCCACAATGTGCATCAGCGGACCACCCTGCTGGCCAGGGAAGACTGCTTTGTCCACGGCCTTTGCCAACTCCTCACTACAGAGAATCAGGCCCGAGCGCGGTCCGCGCAGCGTCTTGTGCGTGGTGGTGGTGGTGATCTGCGCGTGGGGGACGGGCGAAGGATGCACGCCGCCTGCCACCAGGCCGGCAATATGCGCCATGTCGAAGATGTAGGTTGCGCCCACCTTGTCGGCGATCGCGCGCATCCTCGCAAAATCCCACAGTCGTGGATAGGCGCTGCCGCCGCCGATGATAACCTTGGGCCGCTCGCGCACTGCGATTTCTTCCATTTGGTCGTAGTCGATTCGCTCGGTATCTTTGCGCACGCCGTAGAAAGTCGTCCGATAAAGCTTGCCGCTGAAGCTCAACTTATGCCCGTGGGTCAGGTGGCCGCCCATCGCGAGATCCAAGCCCAGGATGGTGTCGCCAGCCTGGAGTACTGCCGCATAGGCTGATGCATTGGCCTGTGAACCAGAGTGCGGCTGAACGTTGGCGTGCTCTGCGCCAAAGATCTGCTTGGCCCGATCACGCGCCAGATTCTCGACCACGTCGGCATACTCGCAGCCGCCGTAGTAGCGCCGCCCAGGATAACCCTCGGCATACTTATTGGTGAAGATGGAGCCAGCCGCCTCCAAAACTGCTTCGGAGACAAAATTTTCGCTGGCAATCATCTCCAGTCCCTCATGCTGGCGGAGGGTTTCGTGGTCGAGAGCTGCGGCCACGTCAGGGTCGGCTTGGGCGAGAGTCAGAGACATGCGATCGGTCATAGAGAAATTCTAGCGCTTTTACCCGGAAGGATGTAGCCGCACTTTACTGGAGTAGAACCAACATTATTCTTCAATCGTGACGAATATCGATTGATCCAAGCGCGCAGACGGAAAACCAGGGCGGAAGTACCGGCGAAAAGCTGGAGAACGGCGTAAGCCAATATCTCGTCGACAGGCTTTTGAGGCGATTGTTTACGTTCTGTGAACCGGCATTCAATGAAAAGCACGGCCTTTAGTAAAACTCGCCGATGCCCTGATCTGCTGGAGGCACACTATGACCATTTTCGGATAAGCTCTTAGCCCCTTGCGGTAACTGCTTCTTGTGATTCTCAATTCCGTAAAGCACTTTCACAGTTGGCCCATACGTTCACGAAAAGGGATTGAGCAAATTTGATTGCAAACACCAAATGAAAAGCAAGAGATTTCATGGGCGAACTGAGCGAAATGCCGTGGAAAATTCCGTCCGGTCCGGCGTATACTGTTCGCAAGGCGGCGCGGAACGAGTTGCGCCGATTAAGTGAGGTGCGTCTTCCGCAGGGACTCCGGTTCACTGACGTTCGACGTTCCACCCTCGGAGATTTCTCGTTGGCGCGCGGTCGCTCGTGTGCTGCGAAGTCCCGTGGATGCCCTTGGTTGTGCCCTTCTTCCTGCGTCATGTGTTCTCTGTGGCTCCCTTCTGCCGCATCTCTCGACCGTGCCTATTTGCCCCGTTTGCTGGACGGAATTTCCTATCCAGAGCGGGAACCTGTGCGTGCGTTGTGGTGACCTGTTGGGCGCTCCGATGGTGGCCGGCCTAACGAGTTCAGGGCTGTGCCGAGCTTGCCGGATGGCGCCCCCCGCGTTTGAGCGCGCGGTGGCTTACGGGCCGTATCAGAATCGGATGAGAGCGGCTATCCACGCACTCAAGTATGACCATTTGCACGCGGCGGCCCGTGGATTGGGCGGAATGCTGGCCCAGGCAATTAGCCGATTGGCCGGTGAAGCGCCGGGCGACATGCTGGTGATTCCGGTGCCGCTGCATCGGACAAAGTATTCAGAACGCGGATTCAATCAAGCGCGCTCGCTGGCTGTTTATGCGCTCAAGGCGTTGCGTAAGGCGCATCCGGAATGGCGGCTGACGTTGGCGTCGACGACGCTGATGCGGCTGCGCGCGACCAAGAGCCAGGCGGGGCTGACCTCGCGCCAGCGCCGTTTAAATGTGCGCGGAGCTTTCATGGTCTCCGACGCTGCCGCAGTCAACCAGAAGCACGTTTTGGTGATCGACGATATCTTCACGACGGGCGCAACGGCGCGCGCTGCGGCTCAGGCGCTGGTTCGGGCGGGAGCTGCTTCGGTGTGGGTCGCCACGCTGGCGAGAGCTCACCGCCTGCACGAGAGTCGAGTTGTAACTTCTTCCCGCTTCTACGATGCGGAAGAAGATTTTGAATTGGCCAGCAATGCGCAGGCCGCAGATTCGCAGGGAGCAAGCAATTCTTCATCGCACGACCTACCATCTTTTTGACGAGGGATAAAGGATGTCGCTGGGAAAAGCCATGATTCATGCACGCAAGCAAAAGTCCATCGCCCGGGCCGCGGCCTTCGCCGGCGAGCAAGTAACGATCCACTCCGCGCATGTTTTGCAGATGCCGGTGCTGGTGCTGAATGCGTCGTATGAGCCGATCAATATCTGCGGCGCTCGGCGGGCGCTGGTGCTGGTGCTCAAGGGCATTGCGCGCACCGAGGAAGAGCATGGATTGATGCTCCACGCGCAAAGGAGCCGCATCGCCATGCCCTCGGTGATTCGCCTGCTGGAGTATCGCCGCATCCCGTACCAGACGCGGGCCCTCTCACGGAAAAATATCTTGTTGCGCGACCGCAACACGTGCCAGTATTGTGGGGATGTTTTGCCGCCCGGCGATCTGACGCTGGATCACGTGATTCCTCGCTCGCGCGGCGGTAACTCCACCTGGGAAAATCTTGTGGCCTGCTGCCACGACTGCAACCGCCGCAAGGGCAACCGCATGTTGCACGAGCTCGATGACATGGTTTTGTTGCGCGACCCTCGGCCGTTCTCGCTGCACACCAGCCGGCAGATCATGCGGATGCTGGGGCGGGGCGACGATCGCTGGCGGAAGTATTTGTTCTTCTGATGGGTCTGGGATCGTGAGAGCCGCAGACCTTGGCTTTGGGGGAGACAAAGGTTGGCAACGGATGAGGACCAAGACTTAATGGTTGCCAAGGATGCCGCAGATCCTGGAACGCGCAGATCACTCACGGCTGTCCAAAGAACGCTCGGCCTTTTGTTTGCGCCTGTAAGCGTGATAGCGCTGCTTTGTAACGTGCTGGGTCTTTCGGTCAGAAACACCGCCTCGATTTCTTTGGCCAGCATCATTTTGACGGCAATCATTTTGTACCGGGGAGCGATCAATCGAACCGTTCCTTCGTCTCTGGTTTGCGGGCTGCTTGTCGGCCTGGTGGCTGTATTCACGGCGAATTATGAGCATATTATTTTTAAAGATACAGGTCTGATTCGATATTTCCACTCAAGTAATAACTTCTTAGGCGAGAACGAGGGCTTCTTCACAGGGGCCAAAAAAGAGATTTGGTTTGTGGGGTTGGACTTTCACATCACTGCTGGTGATCGTAAAGACCTGATCCTAACGGAGCTTGAGAAGGGTATCAAGGTTCGTTTTCTGGTCTTCAACCCTGATAGCCCGCTCCTCACAAATATTGCGGTGGACTTTGATCAGGACCCTCGCGCACTCAGTTCTGAGTGTACACAAAGCATCGAGAATATTCTCGCTTTGCGCAATGAGTGGCTTCGGCGACCCGCCTCGGCAATGTATCCCGAGGGCCTGGAAATCAAAACGTTCGAAGACGTACCTCATGCGCGTCTCTATATTGTCGACCCGGATGATAACAGAGGTCAGGCCTACTATAACCCTTACATGAATCGCGAAAGCTCGCCGGTGCTGCCGGGCTATCTGCTGAGCAACATAAAGGGAGGGGTGATGCAGGAGTATCTTCCTGGTGTTCGAAGGCTTTGGAGCACGGCGCAGTCAGTGGAGATATATGAATCGCGGCACAAGGTTGCTCCATAGAGTGGAACACCAGTTACAACAAATTGACGGTGTTATGTACTTAGAGCTTCAGAGTTGAAGTGCAGTAATTTGTTGGGTACGGCCATCAAGGTTAGGAGTTATTCCTTTGGCCGCAACTCCGCCTGCTTCGCTGGCTGAGTTATCTCATAGCCTTCATGGGTGATCTTGTATTCGGTGAATTGGATGGTGTTGCGAATATGCACGTCATGCGCCATGTAGCCCTTGCCGCGCTGAAGTGCAGAATGCCTTCGCCTTTGGTATAGACCGGAAACCAATTATGGCCGTCAACCTGCTGCCGCCAGATCATCAAGGGCGGATGCACATCCTGGCTATTCTTGTGAGTGTCATTGGGGATCATGCGGCTGTTGGTCACGACAATCTGCTAGCCAGCCGCGTCCACTCAGATGCGCCCATCCAGGTAGCGATGCTTTTTTTCGATCACTTTGGGACTAACATCAAAAACGTAGCAGCCTAACTCGTCGACTTTTTGCCGGCCCACGCACTTCACCTTGTACTGGCCGATGACTTCAGTAGTCAGATCAAAGGGAAAGTCCTGCTGAATGTCTTCTAAGTCCGAAGGCGACATTTGGACTCGCTGCAAAGTATTCTGCGGAGCGTAGACAACCTTCTCTGCGCGCTTGCCGGCAGAGTCAAAGATCACATCATCCACTTCGTAATATTCGCCGTCAACATTGTTGTCGTCGTCAATGGTCTGCATGCGGGCGGTACGTCGATAGGTGTAGTGGTTCAGCGCCTGCTGAAATTCGCTTTCTTTGACGGTAAACTGGCGGATGATTTCTTCGGGGGCGATGGCTGGAGCGGCGATGTCTATAGGACCCAAGCCCTTGTCGAGCGCTGAGGGCGTAAAGCCATTCTTGCTTTGCGCGGCGACGGGCATGACAAGAGCTGATGCTACCAGCAACATCAGCACCGATCGATTGCTCATAGCTATTCTCTCTGGACAGGCGGCTGTGCCCCGACATGGCAAGTCAGCCTCAATTCGCCGGATTAGCGAGTCAGCGGATGCGCGCCGGGCCTGAGCCTAACCTATGGTGTCCTGGCGCGGAGCGGGATGGATGAGGGGTCATTTTTCCAGCTAACGACCCTGTTATTACTGAAGTATACAATGGAGCCGCCGTATTCAAATGTGTTTTGAGAGAACGCTGTCGGAGTTCCCTGCACCATTAGCACAAAGTCCCTTGATGAGCCATACGAAAAATAATCAAGGTCCACGTTAACCGGAGCTTGCGGCCAGAGCTTGACTCGAATCGGGGATGAAACAGGATCGATTCTCCAGCCAGTGACGACGTCATCTTTCAGATATAACTCTGACTTGCCGTAAACGAGCTTGTCATCAGAGGCTTCTGTCGGAGTTCCTTGCAGAGCCAGCACCTCTTCCTTGGTGGAACCAACGGTGAGATAGGGCAAGAGCTTTCCGACCGTCGGCTGAGGCTGAGCTTTATCGGTTGCGGCGGAAGTCTGAGTCTTCTTCGGCTGAGTTTTTTCCACATTCACCGGCACGGGCGGGGCAACTTGCGTGTCGTCTGCAGGAGCTGAGGTCTGCAGGGCCAAATTCTTCAGTCCCCGCACTACAGAATCAATGAATGATTTCTTTGGCGCCTCGGCTGCCTGCGGCAGGTTCGGGCTACCGGCAACGTTGACGCCGGCTACTGCTGGGCTCGTGTGATGATGAACTCTTAAACCTACCCAGATCAGTCTTCCCGCAAGAAGGAAGAGCGCAACAGCCGCTAACACTAAGAACGGTTTGATCTTCGGCCAGAGCGGCTCCGGTGGATTAACAGTCGGGGCCGATGCAAGCGTTGCAGCTGCTTCGGTTGAGGTGGGACCTAAACTCGGCGGCGTCGGCTGAGCTGCTTCGTAAGTGGACGCATAAGCCGGTCGCTGCTGTGTGCCGCGCTCCGTGGAAGTTGCAGTTAGAAATTCGAATGCGGAATTGACATCATTCAGCTTCGTCTCTGCCGCTTCCCTCATCTTTTCATCGTCCGGGAAACGGTCCGGCTGCCAAATCTTGACGAGCAGGCGACGGGCACTTCTGATATCACTTTCTCCCGCATCCATCTCTAGTCCGAGAACTTGAAGAGCCTCGCACCGGGGACACTGTGTACTTTTGTCATCCAGCAAATTGCCACACGAACAGGTATTCATATCGCCCACTTGCCCTCGCCTTCGTTCGATTTTGGGGGACGGGACAATTATAGAGGAGTTTCTCTTTCCGGTGCGGCGCGGCTTTCTGCGCGCGGAGCAAGGAATCCGTAGAATGATCTTGGATGGCATTTACCGAACAATACGATGTGGTGGTGGTGGGCGCGGGGCACGCCGGGTGCGAGGCGGCGATGGCGGCTGCGCGAATGGGGATGAAGACGGCGCTGATCACGATGAACATGGACCTGATTGCGCAAATGAGCTGCAATCCGGCGATTGGCGGCGTAGCCAAAGGCCACCTTGTGCGCGAAGTGGACGCGCTGGGCGGGGTGATGGGCGAGGTGGCCGACGCGGTGGGGATTCAATTCAGGCTGCTGAATTCGTCGCGGGGACCGGCGGTGTGGAGTCCCAGGGCGCAGTGCGACAAGCAGCTCTACCGGGTGAAGATGCGCGAAGTGCTGGAGGCGCAGGACGGGCTGCATATTCGGCAGGCTGAGGTCGTCGGCCTGGTGATCGATGACAATGAGCAGCGGCCAGTGGACCGTGGACAGAGACGGCGTGTGCTGGGGTTGAGGCTGAGGGATGGACGGCAGCTGCTCGCTGGAGCCACCATCATTACTACCGGAACGTTTCTAAATGGTTTGATTCACTGTGGCGAAGAAAAATATCCAGCCGGCCGAAGTGGGGAACCGGCCA
>JBEKWJ010000053.1:0-30297 GCA_049513195.1 Occallatibacter sp. | reverse complement strand
TGGCGCTGGATACGGTCAGTGACCAGCAATCCGCGGTGCTGCCTGAAGTGGTGGTGCAGAACCTTCCCAATAGCGGCCGTGACTATACGCAATTGATTGGGCAGACCACAGGTTTTGCCGGTGCGCAGACCGGCGGCGGCGGATACAACTTCAGTGTGAACGGCTCGCGTTCAAACGCCGTAAACTGGCAGATTGAAGGAACGGACAACAACGATCTGTGGTGGAATATCCCTGCCGTGAATCAGACCGGCGTCAACGGCATAGCCGGTGTAATCTTTCCCATCGATGCCATTGAAAACTTCTCGATCGTAACAGCCGGTTCCACCGAAATTGGCCGCAACCCTGGCGGCACGGTGAACCTCACGGTCAAGTCGGGTTCCAACACGTTGCACGGAACGGCCTTCTACTTCAATCACAATGAGGCTTTTCAAGCGACGAATCCATTCGAGAGCCGCAAGCCCGAGACGCGTAATCAGCACTATGGATTTTCGGCGGGCGGGCCGATCTTGAAAGACAAGCTATTCTACTTTGTTGCGGGCGAGCATCAGGGCTTTTTGATCGGCGCCAGCAATGCGGCAACGGAACCCTCCGCCGCATACCAGACGGCAGCTTATGCGATTCTGGATTCCTACGGCGTAGCGCACAACCCGGTTGCCCACAATCTGCTTTACGGAACGGGAAGCGATTCCGGTCTGTGGCCGAGTTCTGCGCTGAATGGTGCAGCACAGGCCAACAACTACACGGCCACAGGCAATATCATCGGGCACAGCTTCAACGGCGTTCTCAAACTGGACGGTCAACTCACCGAAAAGGATCATATTGCGTTGGACTGGTTTGTAGGCCAGGGAAACCAGACCGCTCCCAGCACCTCGGCTCTTTCGACCTATTTCGAGGTGGCACCGATCCACGTGCAGAACTACTCGCTGGTGTATAACCGGCTGGTTTCGCCCGCGATCAGCAACCAACTTGCAGCGGGCGTGAGTTATTTCAATCAGGTCTTTTCCGATGCGGATACAAACTTCAATCCCGTTGGACTGGGCCTCGACACAGGCGTTACCGATCCATCGCTGGCAGGCGCGCCGCATTTGATTATTGGGCCGCCATCGGCCGGTAGCGGCTTGTTTGCCGCAGGTGGTGGCTTCGATCCGATTGGTGTGACCTCGCCGTCCGGGCGGCAGGACATTACTGGCCATCTGGATGATGATCTTTCCTGGACCAAGGGCGCGCATCAACTTCACTTTGGCGGAGAACTACGCAAAGCCCAAGTCAACGACTTCTATCAGACTGGAAAGCGCGGCACGATATACTTCGACGGATCGCAGGGACCGTGGTCGAAGAAAAGCGTATCTGACCCGAACCTGCTTTATCTGGCGGACTTTCTGGCTGGCTACTTCGATCCAAACTATTCCAATATCGTTTTGGGCGATCCCAAGCGTCTGGTCTATGTCAACACCTTTGCGCTCTTTGCTCAGGACGCGTGGCAGATCAGCAAGCGCTTGAGCCTGAACTTCGGCCTGCGTTATGACTATGAAGGCCCGGTTCACACCGGTCAGCCAAATCTCTCCATCTTCGATCCGACTCAGACATCTGGATTAGCTGTGGTTGGCCAGGATGTATCGAACCTCTATCAGAAGTTCTGGGGCGGAGTCAGTCCTCGCGTAGGCTTTGCGTACCGACTCGATGCAGACGGGAAATCAGTGCTTCGTGGCGGATACGGATTTTATGGAGACTCTGTTTTCATGAAGTCGATCCTGCAAAACAATGGTGCGCAGAATATCTCGGTCTTCGGCCCGGAGTTCAACCCGGCAGGCTCGCAGAAAGTGGCGCAGGCAGCGGGTCTTCCCAACACCGTCATTGCGAACAACGTGCCGATCTATCAGACCTATGCGGCAGCATTGGCTGGCCAGGGTACGGTTGCCATTTCCACCTTCGACAAGAACTTCCGCCCCTCGTACACACAGACTTACGACCTGAATATCCAGCATAGTTTCGGCTCGAATGTGATCTGGCAGGTGGGCTATGTGGGCACGCAAGGCATCCATCTCCTTGGTCTGTTCGACATCAATCCCGAGACCGCTGGAAGCGCCAATCTGGCCAATCCAAACGTGACTCGCCCCTACTACAGCAAGTTTTCCAACTTCACGGTTATCGACGAGGCGCGCAGTAATCTGGGGTCGAACTATAACTCGCTGCAAACCTCGCTGCGTGTGCAGAACTACCACGGGATCACTTCGCAGTTGGGATATACATGGGCTCATGCGCTGGACTACGAGACTGGTCTGCTGCCCTATGTGCCGCAAGATCCGACCAATGAGCGCGCCGAGTATGGAAACTCCGACTTCGATGTACGCAATACCTTCAGCGGATACATCGACTATCAGGTTCCCGCATTCAATGGCCCGAAGCGTCTGACCCATGGCTGGGACCTGACCTCCTCGCTGGCAATTCACGGTGGTACGCCCTACACCGTCGTCTCTGCCAGTAATCCCAGCGGCAACGGCGAAGGTGCGGACCGTGCCGTCCAGGTGGTTGCGCACCCCTCCGCCGGCGTCAATCACGGCATCGGCGCGGTTTGCCCTGGCGTTGTGCAATGGTTTAGTTCCAGCACCAGTTGCAACAACGGCGAGACCAGCGCCTTTGTTGACGCAGGGACGGGCCAATACTCAACTACACGCCGCGGTCAGAATTACAACCCCGGCTACTCTGCCGTGGATCTGTCCGTGGTCAAAAATACGCCCATCACCGGAAGGGTCAGCGCTCAATTGCGCGCCGACATCATCAACATTTTCAATCACACCAATCTGGCACCGGTCGGCTTTCCAACTGCAAGTGAAACCGGCACCATCACTGGAACCATCGGCCAGTATATAGGCAATCCCGGCATAGGGCCGGGCGAGCCGGTCAACGCGCAACTTGCTCTGAAGATCATCTTCTGAGCTGTCCGCGCGCGACGCGCGTGAGCTGGTTGGCTTCTTCATGCGAGAGGCCAGCCGGCTCAAGTAAATCTCCACAGGGCAGCGCCGAATCTTTGGGCGCTGCACTCGATTGTGGCAAGCTGATAGTGAGAGTGCGTCGGCACGTGAAAGGATTTCGAGTGCGAGTCAGTCAAAAAGCTGCGCAGTTTACCGAGTCGGTCATTCGCGAGATGACACGGCAGGCCATTCAGCACAACGCGGTGAATCTTGCTCAGGGATTTCCGGATTTCTCCGCGCCGGAAGCCATCAAGCTCGCCGCGCAACGGGCTGTCGGCGCTGACATCAATCAATACGCCATTACTTGGGGCGCGCAGAACTTTCGCCGCGCCATCGCCGAAAAGTTTGCCGCGTGGCAGAAGATTGAAATCGATCCAGAGCGCGAGATCACAGTCTGCTGCGGCTCGACCGAAGCCATGATAGCGACCCTGCTGGCGCTGGTCGATCCGGGCGATGAGGTCGTTGTCTTCGAGCCGTTCTATGAAAACTACGGACCCGACGCCATTCTCTCCGGCGCCACGCCGCGCTATGTGACGCTTCATCCGCCGGTGGATGAAGACGGCGAGTGGAGTTTTTACCCAGCCGCTTTGCGCGCGGCGTTCAACAAGAAAACGCGCGCTATCATTCTCAACACGCCCCACAATCCCACCGGCAAAGTCTTCACGCGGGTCGAATTGGAGTTGATCCGCGATTTGTGTGTCGAGTTCGACGTTCTTGCCATCACTGACGAGATCTATGAGCACATACTTTACGACGGCGCCGAACACATTTCCATCGTCACTATCGAAGGAATGCGCGAGCGCACAGTGACCATCAACAGCCTGTCGAAGAGTTATAGTGTCACCGGCTGGCGTGTGGGTTGGGCTATCGCCCCACCTGCGCTGACCGCGGCCATTCGCAAGGTGCACGACTTTCTCACCGTGGGTGCCGCGGCTCCCTTGCAGGCTGCCGGCGCGGCAGCGCTGGAGTTGCCCAGTAGCTACTATGCGGAGCTGGCTGCGAAGTATAGTGAGCGCCGCGATCTGCTGCTCGGCGCATTGCGTACATCAGGATTCAAGGCCTTCAAGCCCGGCGGCGCTTACTACATCATGACCGACATCTCCGAATTCACGTTTGAAGACGACCGTGCATTCGCCACTCGTTTAGTGAAAGAGATCGGCATTGCAACAGTTCCAGGATCGAGCTTCTATAGCCTTCCCGGCGGCGGCGCGCACCAGATTCGCTTTGCTTTCTGTAAGCAACAACAGACGCTCGATCGCGCGATCAACAATCTACAGAAGCTTCAATCAGGACAATACCGATGAGCACAAGAAAGCAAGATTCGATTCTGCAGGGAATTCACGTTGTGGACGGCGGCATGGCCACGGAACTCGAGTATCTTGGGGCCAAGATCGATGGACCGCTTTGGTCGGCGCACGTGTTAGAGGACGCGCCAGAGAAAGTCATTGCCGTGCATCGAGCTTACATCGAAGCTGGAGCGCAATGCATTCTGACCTCCAGCTATCAGGTTTCACGCATGGGCTATGCGGAGTATGGTCTGGCCGCTGAGAGAGCCTATGCAGCGTTGCTTCGTTCGATCGAACTGGCGCGCGCGGCCTGCGCGGAATTTCCAGAGCGCCGGATTGTGGTGGCCGCATCGCTGGGACCGTATGGCGCGGCCCTGCACAACGGATCCGAATATCACGGCAACTACGGTTGCAGTTTCGCTGATTTGGTTGGCTTCCATCGCGAGCGAATTCGCGTGCTTGTGGAAGAGAGTTCGGATCAGAGCGTTCCCGATTTACTTGCGTTCGAAACTCTGCCCTCGCTCGACGAGGCGTTGGCCATTGGCGAAGCATTGGCACCGTGGCCTGAGTTGGCGGCATGGTTCTGTTTTACCTGCAAGGATGACAAGCATGTGGCTCATGGCGAACTGCTCAGCGAGTGCGCCGCAGAGGTTGCGCGCTTTCCGCAGGCGATGGCCATTGGGCTAAATTGTACGCATCCTGCGCTCGTGCCTGACCTGATTGGCGAATTGCGCCGCGCATCCAATCAACCGGTCGTGGTGTATCCAAACTCCGGCGAAGAATGGGATGCTGTGAGCCGTTGCTGGACCGGCAAAGGTGATCCGGTCAGCTATGGAGCCAAGGCTGCCGAGTGGTTTGCTGCCGGAGCGCAGATCGTGGGAGGTTGCTGCCGGACACGCCCCGCACATATTCGACAAGTGGCGGAAGCAGCAATCCGGCTGCATTGAATCTCAGTTCGCAACGACTGGCAACTCGATGCTGCTGGCCTTTCCCGGCGCGTGATAAATGCGCTGCGTAGCCTTCTGATAGTCGCTTGGCTTGGCCCAGAAAATATTCTGGACATACGTTTGCGGGTTGCGGTCATAGAGCGGAAACCAACTGGATTGCACCTGCACCATAATGCGATGGCCGGGCAGAAAGACGTGATTGGCCGGAGGCAAAGCGAAGCGATAGGCGAGAGGTTGGCCAGCGAGTATCGGCTTCGGAACGGCAAAGCTCTCGCGATAACGGCCACGGAAAATGTCGGCTGCGATCATGAGTTGATAGCCACCCATGTTGGGTTGATCGGCCACTTCGTCTGGATATACATCGATCAGTTTCACTACCCAGTCGGAGTCGGTTCCACTGGTAGAGGCCACCAGGTTCGCGATGGCCTGCCCCGTAATGTGCACCGGCGCTGCAAGCACGTCTGAGGTAAAGGCCAGAACGTCGGTACGACCGGAGGCTTCCCGCTGATCGTCGACTAGCCATTGCGGCCAAGTCAATGGAAGATCATAGCCAATAGGCTGATTGGGACGAGCGCGAAATGGAACAGGCTTGGCTGGGTCCGAGATGTACTCGTCAAAAACAGCGTCTGTGGAGGCGGGCGGCGCAAAGGACAGTTTTAGGCCTGCTTCAAGATAGAGCGGCTTTGTCGCCGGAGTCGAGGGCCACGCAGAAAGGCTCTGCCAGCGATTGACGCCGGTCTCGAAGGCCGTTACCGGCGCGATCTCCGCCTTCGGTGCATCGTCTTTCAAATAGCGATCAAGGAACGGCCGCAGAACGTTCTGGCGAAACCATGCGCCGGTATCGCTTCCAAAACGAATCGCGCCGAGCGCGGATGCCTCCTTGATTTCCTGTCCGTGATGCCAGGGGCCAAGAGCGAGAAAAACCTTGTCGCTTCCTGTGTCCAGCGGCTTGATGGCCTTGTAGACGGCAATGGCTCCATAGATGTCTTCCTGATCCCACAGGCTATGCACGAGCAGCACAGGTACTTTGAGAGGTTGCGCGGCAAGTACTTTGTCCACGGCCTGGTCGCTCCAGAATGCATCGTAGCTAGGGTGGGCCAGAATCTTGCGCCAGAATCCCATCTGCTCCATACCGTGACGGCGTCCCAACTCGCCTGCTGATCCGGCTCGCAGATAGAGGTCGTAGTCATCGAAGTTCGAACTCCACCACTTGGCGTCGGCGTCGTTTGCGCGCGATCCATCCTGCTCGTAGATGTAAGCCATATTCTGCTCGCGGAATGCGCCGTTGTGGAACCAATCGTCGCCCATCCATCCATCGACCATCGGATTCATCGGCACTGCCACCTTCAACGCCGGGTGCGGGTTGATCAAAGCCATCAGTGGCAGAAAGCCATCGTAGGAGATTCCGAGTATGCCGACCTTGCCGTTTGTCTCGGGAATGTTTTTGATCAGCCAATCGATGCTGTCGTAGGTGTCGGTGGATTCGTCAACCGGAGTTGGATTCTGCGGCCCATGAATAGGGCGGTTCATCACGTAGTCGCCCTCCGATCCGTACTTGCCGCGAATGTCCTGCACGACGCGGATGTAGCCGCCTTCCACGATCACGTCGGTGGCATTGTCGTATCCATAGAGAATCGAACCCAGGTGAGAACTGGCTGCGTGACCGGTCAATTCCTTGGCACTGTACGGAGTGCGCGTCAGCAGGATTGGCGCATTTCTGGCGCCTTTGGGAACCAGGATGACGGCATAAAGCTTCACACCATCGCGCATCGGAATCATCGCCTCGCGACGAACGTAATCGAAGCTGTCGGTTGCAGGCGTGAACTTCGCCGGGGTCTCGCTGGGGTAATCGGGGTAGGCTGGCTGAGCGGGATACGAAGCGTTGGATTGTGCGACAGCAGTGATGAGCGAAACGGTCAGGGCAAAAATGGCCATTGTGGCAGTGCGGCATAATTGGCTCATGATGCAATCCTTTCGGCCGGCAGTGATGCGTTCCTCTTGAGGGTAACGGTTTTGCGATAAAGAACGGAAGTCGTTTTTTTTTGAGCTGGAATGTTCTGGCCTGTGCTGAATCGAAGCAGACAATCCGCTGCGACGATCCGTTCAAAGGCTTGACACGTAAACAATCCCGCTTTAGCCTGAAAGAGTTGTCTGCCGACAATCGCTCGGCAGGCAGGCAAGGAAAGGAATCGATGTCCAATCTGCTCACTCCCACGATGTGTATGTGCCGCTGTCAGGGCTGCGCTGTGCGGGAGTGTTCGCTGGGCTAGATTTCGAATCAGAATCTCGAATCCCTGCGACCCACCCGCCAGAAGGCGCGGTGGGTTTTTGATTGATTGTGAACGGTTTTTCTAACCACTGGTATACAAACGCCGGTGGCGAAGCGGCTAACGCGCGGGTCTGCAAAATCTGCACTTGCGGGTTCGTTTCCGCTCTGCGCCCTACTTTCAATGAAACGACCAGGAGTGACTGTGCCTCATGCTTCTCGAATGCGAATGGCCATGCGCAACCCAGGCGGAGGCAGGCCAGGTTTGAGAGTCTGAGTAACTCGCTCGATCTCCTAACTGGCAGCCGCCTGGGATACTCTGGGCGGCCTCATTGTTTTAGACATTCTTCGACCAGATGCAAAGGAGATTGCATTGAACACTCAAGATCTGCAGGACTCGACAGTTGCAATTCGCGGCGGACGATCGCTGGATTCTCACGCCAGTTCGATTCTCTTCCCGCTCTATCAGACCAGCACGTTTGTCCACGATGCTGTCGGAGTCGACAAGGGATTCAGTTACTCGCGTGTTTCCAACCCGACCGTCGATGCTCTGGAGAAGGCCATTGGAGCGCTGGAGAGAACACCCCCGGCCGTTTGCTTCCGCACAGGAATGGCCGCCATCACAACACTCTTTTTGTCTGTGCTGAAATCGGGAGATCACGTCGTCCTTTCCGATGTTGTATACGGCGGAACGATGCGCCTGTTCCGAGAGGTTTTCGATCATCTTGGAATTACCGCGTCGTTTGTGGACAGTTCCGATGGGAACAACGTGGAAGCCGCAATTACGCCCGCGACGCGCATGGTCTTCATCGAGACGCCCGGCAATCCAACGCTGAAGCTGGCGGACATCGAAGCTATCGCGCAGATTGCAAAGCGGCATTCGATTCTGCTTGCCGTTGACAACACTTTTCTGACACCGATTCTTCAAAAGCCGCTCGAACTCGGCGCAGATATTTCCGTGCTCTCGACGACCAAGTACATTGATGGCCACAACGCTACCGTCGGTGGATCGCTGGCCACGCGCGACGAGAATCTACTGGAGCGTCTGCGCCTGATCCGCAAGACGATTGGCACGACACAAGCACCCTTCGAGGCATGGCTGACACTGCAAGGGATGAAGACTCTGCCGGCGCGTCTCCGCCTGCACTGCGAGGGGGCAGCGCGCATCGCAAGCTGGCTTGAGGCTCACCCGTCGGTCGAGCGCGTTTACTATCCAGGATTGGATTCGTTCCCGCAGAAGGCCCTGGCCGAGAAGCAGCAACGCGCTCCCGGCGCCATGATTGCCTTCGAACTGAAAGCCGGAAATGAAGCGGCTATCCGGGCATTGAATAACGTCAAGCTCTGTTCGCGCGCGGAAAGTCTCGGTGGGTTGGAGACGTTGATCACGCATCCCTCTTCAACGACGCACGCGGATCTTGATCCAGAATTGCGGCGCGGGTTAGGCATCCCTGATGGCCTTATCCGCCTTTCTGTCGGGTTGGAGGCCGCGAAAGATATTATCGCCGACCTTGAACAGGCGCTAACCGACGCGCATTGAGCCGCTCAACAACCAGAAAATGGGGTGGTTGAAAGAAATGGGGCTTGCCAGATGGAGGGGGCTATGGTACATTTCAACTATGAGCTTGATTAGCCCCATGACCGCCACGATGTGTTGTTGTACAGCGATGTGCTGTACGCAATCGCATTCTGGCGCGAGGAAATGGCTAAGCTAAAGAGAGTTACAAGCTGCCGCCTCCATGAGATCCACCGCCAGAGTTTGAACTGGCAGGTGGATTTTTTATTTGGACTTGAGGCGAATGCAGCAGTCAGGGCGTCCGCCGAACCGATTCAAGGTGAGGAAATCATGGGCGTTGCTGAGATTCGCGTTGAAGAACTGAAACAGCGGCTGGATGCGGGCGAAAATCTATTTCTGCTCGACGTGCGCGACGAATACGAATATGAAATCTCCAATATCGGCGGGCAATTGATTCCGCTTCCCGAACTGGCCAAGCGAGTGAATGAACTCGACGCGAACTTGAACATTGTGACGGTTTGCAAGATGGGACCGCGCGGCGTAAAGGCGGCGCAGGTCTTGCACAAGGCTGGTTTTTCCCACGTCTGGAACCTGACCGGCGGCATTCATGCCTGGTCGGATCGCGTGGACCGGAGTGTGCGGAAGTATTGAGTTTGTTCGATAAGCGCCGGTGGCGAAGCGGTCAACGCGCAGGTCTGCAAAACCTGTATTCGCGGGTTCAATTCCCGCCCGGCGCTCCACATATTCATTGTCTTCCTGTTTTGATTAAAACAATCTGCCAGTGCTCGCTGACTATAGCCCCACCCGCACCGGTGGCGAAGCGGTCAACGCGCAGGTCTGCAAAACCACGTATTCGCGGGTTCGAATCCCGCCCGGTGCGCCAAAGTTCGAGTACAAAGCGCCAATCATCCGAAGCAGCAGTCACCCATAGCGCCGAGCGAATGATATGTCAATTCGCAGGCTTCGTTCCTGGCAGTTCCACCGAATTTTTTACTGGACTTTTCAATGATCCAATTCATGCTCAATCTCGGGAATCAGTCTTATCATGCCGCCCGGCAATTGCTGTGTTGCTCCTGTCGTTTCTAGCAGCACCTCTTCCTGACTGAGAATTCATTGTTTCCATCCCGCCTACCAAGATAACTGTATGCGTTTTTCGCATGAGAGGATACGCACGCCGTTTCTTGATCTCCTGTCGAAGCGAATTCCATCGCTTTGACCAATTCAACCTGATTGCAAACAAGGAGGAAGTACAGATGCGCATTTTTTCACATTCCATATCTACGTCAATCTTCAATCGCAGGTCCGCAGTGCTGTTCCTGCTTCTCGCCCTTTCTTTTGCAACGCGCGCCGCACAGGCACAGAGTCTGGGCTATGAGGGGCCGACGGGCATTTTTGTCACGCCCTTGGCCGCAACAGCCGCCTCTCCGGCCAATGGCACCGGGCATCCGGTCATCGCCTATCACGTTCTGGCAGGTGGGCCAGTGATCGGCACCTGGAACACGGTCTCTATCACCGAAGGCTTCGCCAAACGCTTTGAAGTTGGCTACACACGAGAAGATCATGCGGCAGGCAGTACGGCAGGGCTTAGCCCGTTGTGGACCGATGGGCTGAATATCTTCCACGGCAAAGCCAACCTGGTGCCCGAAAACGCCGGTAAAACCAAGTGGGTTCCCGCTATCTCCGTGGGCGGCATCGTGCGCACGAATGACAGCAACGTATTCGATGGGACGAACGGGCAATCCAAGACCAACGGCGACATTTATGTTGTGGCCACCAAGGTCGTCACCCAAATTGAAAGGAAGGTTCCGATTCTGCTCAACGCCGGCGTTCGCGGCACTAATTCCTCGCTGTGGGGCTTGGGCGGCAACGCTCCAGATTTTTCCGCGCGGGCTTTTGGCGCGGTGGCATTTGTCATCACAGGCCCTGGCAAGAGCGCGATCATCCTGGCCTCCGAGGCCGCGCAGCAGCCGCAGACGATCAAAACAACTTCAGCTTCCGGTGTCAGCAGTGGAGTCTTCGATATTCCAACTTCAATCGATTACGCCGTGCGTGTGATTCCTTCGCCGAAACACAAGCTCAACATCGACTTCGGTATCTTGCAAGCGGCTGGCAAAATTGCAACCATTCCTGGCACCCCAACAACTTACGTGGACCTGAAGGCCCGAGCCCGCGCAGCGTTTGGAATCTCGTACGGGTTCTGATCTCGTTTTCAGCAGACAGTGGTCAGTCGAGGGTGTTTCTAGTTTCCCGATACGGGAAGCGCTGGCTGACCACTGGCCGCTGCATTTATTGGATAATCCTGGACTTTTCCACAATCCCTTTACCAGGCGAATCCACGCCTACTACAATCTGTATGTGTTTGATCCAGAAGGAGGCAATCCGTGGCAGAAGAAGTGATCCGCGCCTCGTTGCGCGAAGAAGCTGCATTTCAACTTGCAAATGTAACCAAGACCGCTCCTCAGTTTGGAGCCATCACGCCGCGCTGGCTGGTCCGCTTCCTGGACTGGAAACCGCTGGAGGCGGGCACCTTCCGCGTCAACAAAGTGAACGAGAGCAAGGTGATTGAGTCTCTCTGCGCACATGAAGACGAGTCGCCGCTGCCGGCCACATTCGTTGATTATCAGGATGCTCCTCGCGAGTATCGCCTGGGCAGCATCAACGCCGTGCTCAATGTGCATACGCGCGTCTCCGACCTGCTCAGCAATCCCTACGATCAGGTGCGCGAGCAACTTCGTGTTCTCATCGAGAGCGTGAAGGAAAAGCAGGAAAGCGAATTGCTCAACAACGCCGACTACGGCCTGTTGAACAATGTTCCCAACGCGCAGAAGATCAAGACGCGCAAAGGTGCACCGACACCTGACGATCTGGATGAGTTGTTGGTGAATGTCTGGAAAGAGCCTTCGTTGTTCCTCGCCCATCCGCGCGCCATCGCCGCTTTTGGACGCGAGTGCACACGGCGCGGCGTTCCTCCTCCGACGGTCACTTTGTTTGGCACGCCGTTCCTCACCTGGCGCGGAGTTCCGCTGATTCCCTCTGACAAGATCGCCATCCGCAGCAAGGATCAGACGACGAAGATCCTGCTGGTGCGCGTGGGTGAGAAGAAGCAGGGTGTGGTGGGTCTCTTCCAGCCTGGACTGCCCGGTGAGCAGAGTCCCGGCCTTTCGGTGCGTTTCATGGGCATCGATCAGCGTTCGCTAGCCTCGTATCTTGTCTCGCTCTACTGCTCGGCGGCCGTGCTGACCGACGATGCCATTGCCCTGCTCGAAGACGTGAACGTGGGTCAATACCATGAGTACAAGTAGCCAGACTCTGCCTTCGACCACGCCTCCGGAGATTGCAAGCTGGCCTGCGGGTTTGCCGGGGAGCGAAATACTCGCTCCCAGCCTTCCTTCTCCGGCAGAGTTGGCGCGGTTGGCCAACGCGATCTTCAACGCACTGCCGGAGGACACGCAACCTCCCACGGCAACCGCCGCGGCGGCAGTGCTGCCGTCCAACTCGGCACAGGCCGGCAACCCCTATGCGGCCGTGCCCAGCCCCACTGCGCCTGCCATTCCCGGCGCGGCTGAAATTCTGGCCGATGCCCAGCGGGATCTGCAACCCGTGGGCTTTGTCTCTGTGCCCGACCGTAACATCGCGCCCGATCTGCGTTCAACGAGTGCCGCGCCGGAACTGCCAGCAAGGCCTGTTGTTCCAGGCGGCGGTGTCAGTCCTGCCACAGGTTCGTCGTTTGGATTTTTGCAGGATGCGCGACCAATTTTCGCTCAACCGGAAGCTCAGTCGGCTGTTGCAGACGCCCCGGCGCAGGCTGCGGGAACATCTGTGCCGAGCGATAATCGCCATGCGGCGATTCCCACAGCGTTGCTTCCCGATCTTTCTCTCTCGCAGCCACCGGCGCCGGCAATTCCCGGCGCATTGAGTGTGAGCGATTCTTCTGCGATTCCCGCCTTCTCATTTCTTGAGGAAGCGCGTCCCATCTTCTCGAATCCATCATCGATTCCCGGTCCTGTCCCTGTTGCGCCACAAACGGCAGGGCCGCAGTCAACCGCCAGCGCTGCTCCGTTTGCTGCTCCGCTCGATCAGAACGCACCGCAACATCCCGGAACCGTGGCTCATGCGCCGGATTATAAAGCGCCTGCCTCAACCAATCCGCAGAGTCAGATTCGCTCCATCGAGTCGTTCAGCGGCGTCCCTGTCGTCGTTCCAGCGGAAGGACGATCGGAAGTTCCCAGCGGCCTCGGCCTTTCGTCGTACTCCTTCGATGTGGAAACGATTCGTCGCGATTTTCCGATTCTCAATGAGCGGGTTAATGGTCGTCCGCTGATCTGGCTCGACAACGGAGCCACCACGCAGAAGCCGCAGTCGGTCATTGATCGGCTCAGCTACTTCTACGAACACGAGAACTCCAATGTGCATCGCGCCGCGCATGAATTGGCCGCGCGTTCCACCGATGCCTACGAATCGGCTCGCGAAAAAACGCGCCGCTTTTTGAATGCCGGTTCCCCGCGCGAAATCGTTTTTGTGCGCGGTGCGACAGAGGCTATCAATCTTGTGGCGCAAAGCTGGGGACGGCAGAACATTCAGAAGGACGATGAGATTGTCGTCACCTGGATGGAGCATCACGCCAACATCGTTCCCTGGCAGATGCTGTGCGCAGAAAAGGGCGCGCGGCTGCGGGTTGCGCCGGTCGATGACTCCGGTCAGGTGTTGCTCGACGAGTACGAAAAGCTGCTGGGTCCGAGGACGCGGCTGGTTTCGATTGCACACGTCTCCAACGCGCTGGGCACAGTTCTTCCAGTGCAGGCGATGACCGAGGCCGCGCATCGTCACGGTGCCCGCGTGCTGGTGGATGGCGCACAGGCCGTCTCGCATATGCGCGTCGATGTGCAGTCCATCGGCTGCGACTTCTATGTCTTCAGCGGTCACAAAGTCTTCGCGCCGACTGGCATTGGCGTTGTTTATGGCCGCTCCGAGGTGCTGGATCAGATGCCTCCCTGGCAGGGTGGCGGCAACATGATCCAGGACGTGACCTTCGAGAAGACGCTTTACCAGCCGCCGCCGCAGCGTTTTGAAGCCGGCACGGGCAATATCGCCGATGCTGTCGGACTCGGCGCGGCCATTGATTATCTTGATCGCGTCGGCATTGCCAATGTCTCGCGCCACGAGCATATGCTCTTGACGTATGCGACTGCCGCGCTGCTGAAGATTCCAGGGCTTCGCATCATCGGCACCGCGAAAGAGAAAGCCAGCGTGATTTCTTTTGTGATGGACGGCTTGCGCACGGAAGAGATCGGCGACTATCTCAACCGCAAGGGCATTGCAGTGCGCGGCGGCCATCACTGCGCGCAGCCGATTTTGCGCCGCTTCGGTTTGGAGAGCACGGTGCGCGCAACGTTTGCGCTTTACAACACCTGCGAAGAAGTTGATGCGCTGGTGGCGGCTCTGTGGGATCTGAGGCAGGGACGCTCGACGGGAATCGTGTAACGCAAGACGGAAACAGATTCACTGGGGTGGATTCAGCACCACGAATCCACCTGAGTGACTGATATAAATTCGATGGAAGATCGACGCCGGCAACAGGCCAGCCGCATCGAAAGCGACTCCCTGCCGAGACCTCACCACATCCAGATCATTCACAACCGTCGTGCCGATTTTGATGGAAGTATGAGAGTGCAGCGCGGTTCCATTCGTCCCGCTGCTGAATGCCATCGATCCGGCCCAAGGCTGGGATCGGACAGAGCCGGACCGTGCCGGAAACAATTCCAGCATCTTTGCGCCTGTATCCAACTGCAATTGCGCCTTGCCATTGCCTACATCCATAAACTCTGCATCCAGCAACAAGCGGTTGGTGGTAAGCGCGCCTTGGTAGCTGCCGATCGGCTCGAATCGACATCGATCCCCAGCGGGAACATCTCCGCCTAAACGCAGCGTGCGCTCCTTGTAGTCGATGAGAAAGTCGAAGTTCGAAAGAAAATCCTCTCCTAGCACTCCGCGAATGCCAGGAGCTTTGAGCTTCACCTGGTCCAGCCGATCAATCACGGCTCCAAGTTCTGAGATTTCGGAACGGCCTACCCGCACGGCCTTCAGACGCGCCAACTGATCCTCTCTCACGTCTGAAACTGTAGTAAGCGAGGCCTTGCCGATGACTGGAAGCTGCAACTGCCGCGCAAGTGAGGGATCGATCACAGTATGTGTAGCGCCAGTATCTAAAAGAAAATTAAAGGGGCCTGCATCATTGAGCATAGCCTGAACAATAATCAGGTAACCGTCGCCTAATTTGAACTTTATGATATCGCTGGATTGCTTTCCTTGCGCCGCCAAATCCGCAGGCATCGCAAACAGGAGCAAGAGAAAAACCGGCCAGACAGGCCGACATCGGTTTGGCCAACAACATCGAACGAGTAGAAGACGGGCCGCCTGCATGATTGCCTTCCCATCGGCAACGCTCTCAAATCTTTGAGCGTTCACTGACCAAAGAATGTACTCCAGGTCATGGAAGATTGTCTACAAGTGGGAAAGTAACGCTATTCTGAGTCGCATTCTGTGTTTCTGGTCACACCATTTGTTCCAGAATTTCGTTGAGGCGCTGCATTTCATTCTGCAAAACATGTTGCGCCCGCCCGGTAAACAAGATGCCGGACGGGCGCGGTTGGTTGTTCATTCGATAAGAGCTACTTGGCCACTTCGAACTTGCCGGTCAGGGGTGCCCGAACCACTCGGTTGGCGCACGTAATCGGCATGTGCCCAAAACTACTGGTTCTCAGCGGCCTTGGTTACATCTTTCAAGGCATCGGCAAATGGTTTGGCGTCTTTGGTGCGGTGAATGCGGCCATTGAACACATCGTCAAACGTGATGTAGGGATACAGATGATGGGATTTGGCCTGCTCTTCGAACTCAGCCTTCAACGCTTCCAGCTTTTCCGGATACTTTTTGGCCAGATCGATGCGCTCGGTGGGGTCGTCGTTCAGGTTGTAAAGTTCCCAGGCACTTTCATCCAGTGGCTTTGTGCTTGGCCCAAGACCATTGAGAAAGCTGTTCGGGTAGGCCAATTCAGCCTTCCACCCATTGTCGTAAATCGACCGCGCGCCGAAGATGTAGTAATACTGCAGCGTGTGGCGGGTGGGTGCCTTGGCATCGTCAAACGAGTAAGCCAAAGACGTTCCTTCAATCGGCTGCTGCTTGATGCCCCTGATCTCCTCCGGAGCTTTGATGCCCACCAGATCGAGAGTCGTCGGTAGAAGATCGATGACATGGCTGTACTGCGTGCGAATGCTGCCCTTGTCCTTGATGCCCTTCGGCCAGTAGACGATGAGCGGATTGTGTGTGCCGCCTTCGCTGTTGGCATCCGCCTTCCAGTACTTGAACGGAGTGTCGGCCGCTTGCGCCCAACCCAGCGGGTAATTCCCCCAAATGGCGTTAGGCGTACCGATCTCGTCAATCTTTTTCAGGTTGTACTGGATATGTTCTTGCTCCGATACAGGCTTTCCAAACAAAGGGCGATCGATCTCCCCGTTCAGCGTGCCTTCTTTGCTGGCTCCATTGTCGCCAATGGAGATGAAGATCAGCGTGTTGTCGAGCTGTCCAATCTCCTTCAGGTGATTGACCAGGCGGCCAATTTCAAAGTCAGTGTAAGTCAAGTAGCCTGCGTACACTTCCATGAAGCGAGCGTAAAGCTTTTGCTCGTCCGGCGTCAGCTTGTCCCATGCCTCGATGTTCGGATTGCGATCAGGAAGGATCGCATTGGTGGGAATCACGCCCAGTTTCTTCTGGCGCTCAAAAACCTCCTCGCGGTAAGCATCCCATCCCTTGTCGAACTTGCCCTTGTATTGGTCGCTCCAGTATTTGTCTACCTGGTGCGGAGCATGAGTGGCGCCGGGAGCGTAATAGAGGAAGAACGGCTTGTCCGGCGCGGCTTTCTTCTGACGATCAATATAGCTGATCGCCTTATCGGTGATTTGATCGCTGAGGTGGCGGCCATCGGTGCGGACGTGCGCCTGATCTTCCACCAGGTCCGGCTTGTACTGGTCGGTTTGCGAGCCAAGGAAGCCGAAGAAGTGGTCAAAGCCCTTTCCGGTTGGCCAGTGATCAAAGGGGCCTGCGTCGGTCGCCTCTTCGTCTGGGGTTACGCCATACTTGCCGACCGCAAAGGTGTTGTAGCCGTTGTCGCGCAGGATCTCGGCGATGGTTCCGGCCGTTGCGGGTACACGGCCATCCCAGCCGGGAAATCCGGCGGACATGATCGTGTGTGAAAATCCAGACTCATGCACGGATGCGCTGTTACGGCCCGTCAGCAGAGCTGCGCGGGTTGGGGCGCAGACCGCGGTCGTATGGAAGTTCGTATACCGCAGGCCATTGTTGGCCAGAGCATCGAATGTAGGAGTTTGGATGAGTCCGCCGAATGTGCCCGCCGCGCCGTAGCCCACATCATCGATCAGAATCCAGACCACGTTTGGCGCGCCGGCAGGTGCTTTCACCGGTTCCGGCCACCACTCTTTCGACTCAGCGAGAGTTCTGCCAACGACTCCCTGATAGGGCTGAGCCGATTGCGCATGTAGCGGAAGACTGGCCCCCGCCGCAAGGATGAGCGTTGAAGTCAACGCATTCAATACGCATTTCTCGTTCATAAATCTCCTGTTGGTCAAAGTCATTCAAGAATGAATCGGTGATTTGCTGCCTAACGAATTCGGCAGCCAGTCCACAGTTAGAAGCGAACTGGCTGCGATCAAAACACATCCTGCCAACACTACTTGCTGCTGCTCTGTGCGGCTTGTTCTTTTTGCCGGTCAAGATACCACTGAGGCAAGTAGGTGTGGTGAGTGCTTCTAATATCGTCGAAGGTGAGGTAAGGAGCGAGATGATGCAACTTGGCCTGCTCTTCGAACTCGGCCTTCAATTGCTCCAGCTTCTCCGGAAACTTCTTGGCGAGATCGATGCGCTCGGTTGGATCGTCGTTCAGGTTGTACAGCTCCCACTTGCTTTCATCGAGAGGCGGATTCACGACTGTGTTCTTGGTGAGAATATCGTTGGGATACGCCAGCTCGGCCTTCCATCCGTTGTCGTAGATCGACCGCGAACCGAAGATGTAGTAGTACTGCAATGTATGACGCGTCGGAGCCTTGGCGTCGTCAATCGAATAGGCCAAGGACGTTCCTTCAATCGGCTGCTGTTTGATGCCGCGAATTTCTTCCGGTGCCTTTACGCCAACCAGATCGAGCGTAGTGGGAAGAAGATCGATCACATGGCTGTACTGGGTACGAATGCCGCCCTTTTCCTTGATGCCCTTTGGCCAATAGACGATGAGCGGATTATGCGTGCCGCCTTCGCTGTTGGCGTCCGACTTCCAATAGCGGAACGGCGTGTTGGCGGCCTGCGCCCAGCCCAGCGGATAATTGCCATTCTTGGAATCAGGCGTGCCGATCTTGTCGATGTTGGTCAGGTTATAGGCGACTCGATCCTCATCGGAGACCAACTTGCCGCGATAGGATTTGTCGATTACGCCTTCCTGTGACCCTTCCTTACTGGCGCCGTTATCACCAATCGAGATGAAGATCAGCGTGTTATCGAGTTGCCCAATCTCCTTCAGGTGATTGACCAGGCGGCCAACTTCAAAGTCGGTGTAGGTCAAGTAGCCAGCGTAGACTTCCATGAAGCGCGCATAGAGCTTCTTTTCGTCGGGCGTCAGCGCATCCCAGGCCTTGACGGTATCATTGCGTTCGGGAAGAATCGCGTTGGCGGGAATCACGCCAAGCTTCTTTTGGCGTTCAAAGACCTCCTCGCGGAATGCATCCCAGCCCTTGTCGAACTTGCCCTTGTATTGATCGCTCCAGTATCTATCGACCATGTGCGGGGCATGCGTGGCGGCAGGCGCGTAGTAAAGGAAGAACGGTTTTTCCGGCGCTGCTTTCTTCTGGCGGTCGATGTAGAAGATCGCCTTGTCGGTGATCTGGTCGCTCAGGTGACGGCCATCGGGAGTCGCGTGCGCCTGATCTTCCACCAAGTCAGGCTTGTACTGATCAGTTGCCGAACCGAGAAATCCGAAGAAGTGATCGAAGCCCTTGCCGGTTGGCCAGCGATCGAATGGGCCTGCATCGGTTGCATCTTCGTCTGGAGTTACACCATACTTGCCGACGGCAAAGGTATTGTAGCCGTTGTCGCGCAGAATCTCGGCGATGGTGCCAGCCGTAGAAGGCACGCGGCCATCCCATCCGGGGAAGCCTGCCGACGAGCCAATATGCGAGAAGCCTGATTCATGCACCGATGCGCTGTTGCGTCCGGTCAGAAGTGCCGAACGAGTTGGGGCGCAGATGGCGCAGGTGTGAAAGTTTGTATAGCGCAAACCGTTGTTGGCCAGGTTATCAAACGTAGGAGTGTTGATCACCCCGCCGAATGTACTAGCAGCGCCGTAGCCCACATCGTCGATCAAAATCCATACAACGTTTGGCGCGCCGGCAGGGGCTTTCACTGGCTCCGGCCACCATTCTTTTGACTCGGCCAGCGTTCTGCCCACGACTCCCTGGTAAGGCTGCGCCGTCTGCGCATGCAGCGGGAGAGTTGCGCCCGCCGCCAGGACTAGCGTTGATGTCAACGCATTCAATACGTTTTTCTCGTTCATAAATCTCCTGTTGCTTCGAGTCATTCAGAGATGACTTGGCGACCTGCCGCCTAGCGAATTCAGCAGTCAGTCCACGGCTTGCGTGAACTGACTGCAACTGAAACAAGCCGAGTTGGCAATGCTACTTGCTGTCCTTGCTCTGGTCCTTTTGCTGATCGATTTTCCACCGGTCAACATACCCCTGGGGCAGATAGGTGTGATGAAGACGCCCCTGAAATAGATCGTCCCAGGTGATGTAGGGATAAAGATGATGTGACTGGGCCTGCTCTTCGTATTCGGCCTTCAACTGCGTAAGCTTCTCCGAGTACTTCTTGGCCAGATCGATGCGCTCGGTCGGATCGTCGTTCAGGTTGTAAAGCTCCCACGCGTTTTCATCAAAGGGTGCATTGGCTGCGTCGCCGAAGTTAAAGTCGTTCGGATATGCCAGTTCGGCCTTCCAGCCGTTGTCATAGATCGATCTCGAACCGAAGATGTAGTAGTACTGCAGTGTGTGACGGGTAGGCGCCTTGGCGTCGTCAATCGAGTAGGCCAGAGAGGTTCCTTCGATCGGCTGCTGCTTGATGCCGCGAATCTCTTCTGGAGCCTTGATGCCAACAAGATCAAGCGTTGTCGGCAGAAGGTCGATCACATGGCCGTACTGGGTGCGAATGCCGCCCTTCTCCTTGATCCCCTTCGGCCAGTAGACAATCAGCGGATTATGCGTGCCGCCTTCGCTGTTCGCGTCCTGCTTCCAATACTTGAAAGGCGTATTGGCGGCCTGCGCCCAACCCAGCGGATAATTGCCTCCCGAAGCCGATGGTGTACCGATCCTGTCGATATTCGCCAGGTTATATGCGATATTCTCCGCTTCATTGAAATCTTTGCCCCAAGGATTGCGGTCAATATCACCGTTCAACGTGCCTTCCTTGCTGGCGCCGTTGTCGCCGATGGAGATGAAGATCAGTGTGTTATCGAGCTGTCCGATCTCCTTCAGGTGATTCACCAAGCGGCCAATCTCGAAGTCCGTATAGGTCAAATAGCCGGCATAAACTTCGAAGAAGCGCGCATAAAGCTTCTGCTCATCCGGAGTCAGCTTGTCCCAAGCCTTGATCCTCGGATTGCGCTCTGGCAAAATCGCATTGGCAGGAATCACACCCAGTTTCTTCTGACGTTCGAAGACTTCTTCGCGATATGCATCCCAGCCCTTGTCGAACTTGCCCTTGTAGAGATCGCTCCAGTATCGATCGACCTGATGCGGAGCGTGGGTGGCGCCGGGCGCGTAATAAAGGAAGAAGGGTTTATCTGGCGCGGCTTTCTTCTGGCGGTCGATATAAAAGATCGCCTTGTCGGTGATCTGATCGCTCAGGTGACGGCCATCGGGCTTCACGTGCGCTTGATCCTCTGTCAGGTCAGGCTTGTATTGATCGGTTGCAGAGCCGAGGAATCCGAAGAAGTGGTCAAAGCCCTTGCCGGTCGGCCAGTGGTCAAACGGGCCGGCGTCGGTTCCCTCATCGTCCGGCGTGATGCCATACTTGCCAACCGCAAAGGTGTTGTAGCCGTTGTCGCGCAAGATTTCCGCAATGGTTCCGGCGGTGGACGGAATCCGGCCATCCCAACCAGGAAAACCGGCGGAGACCGGAACGTCTGAGAACCCGGATTCATGCACCGATGCGCTATTACGGCCAGTCAGCAGCGCAGAACGGGTTGGAGCGCAGACTGCGGTCGTATGGAAGTTTGTATAGCGCAAACCATTGTTGGCCAGCGAGTCGAAGGTGGGAGTCTGAATCAGCCCGCCGAATGTGCCAGCAGCGCCATAGCCTACATCATCAATAAGAATCCACACTACGTTTGGGGCACCAGCGGGCGCCTTCACCGGCTCCGGCCACCATTCTTTCGATTCGGCGAGTGTTCTACCAACGACTCCCTGATACGGCTGCGTCGTTTGCGCATACAGCGGGAGACTCGTCCCCGCCGCGAGGATTAGCGTCGATGTCAACGCATTCAATACGTTTTTCTCGTTCATAAATCTCCTGTTGGTTCCGGTCATTCAGAGATGACTCGGTTAAAAGTTTGTCAATCGGGCCGGCGATATTAAACCGCAAAGATTGCGCGACCTGTGAAATAGAAGAAGGGATGACGATAGTTATACGTATCATCACAGCCATGCGCGACAAGTTTCTAAGCCAGCACGGCTCCATGCTTCTTCATAGGCGAGGCAGATGCAGCATTCGTGCTTCTTCTCGCTCTCGCCCACTCCATCACCCGCGCTGGCGCTCGATTCTGCTTCAGCTCGTCCGCCATGAAGCGCATATACGGATCAATGTGGTGAAACAGATGCTTATAACCCGCGCAGAGATAGTTCAGCCCGTACTCGCCGGATGCTGTCTGCATGAAGCGGTGCTTGGGACACTCGCCGTTGCAAGCGAAACGCACATCGCATTCACGGCAATCGGAAGGAAGGCCAATCTCCTTCGCATTGCCAAAGCGCGTTTGCTGCGGCGAGTTCACCAGACTCGATAAATGCTTCTGCATGAGATTTCCCAACTTGTTGTCGGGATAAACAAAATGGTCGCAAGAATACACGTCGCCATTGTGCTCAACGGCCAACGCCGATCCGCACTTGGGAGAAAAGACGCAAAGCGTTTGCGGCACGCCATACCACGACTCCAACGCAACGTCGAAGGCCTGCACGTAGACGCGGCCAACATCCTGAACCACCCAATCGTCGAATACCTCTTGCAGAAAGTGCCCAAATTGCAGCGGCTCAACCGACCACTCCGAGACAGCCGACTCCTGCCGCGAATACGGCTTGAGTAGCACCAGCCCGTTTGCATCTGGCTGTTTGGCAACTTGCTCGACGATAGGTATGAATTGCAGATACTTGCTGCCGATCTCCTTGAGAAAGCTATATACATCCCGTGCGCGATAAGAGTTCAGGCGATTGACGACGGTGAGCGTGTTGAACTCCACGCCATGCTTCTTGAGAATGCCGAGTCCGCGCATCACGCGCGTGTGCGTTGGCTTGCCGCCCTTGTCCACACGATACGCATCGTGAATCTCCTCCGGCCCATCGACCGAGAGTCCGATGAGAAACTTGTTGCGTGCCAAAAACTCGCCCCATGCGTCGTCGAGAAGCGTGCCGTTGGTCTGAAATGCGTTGTCGATTATCTTGCCGCCGGAGTGCTTCTTCTGCAACTCGACGACGCGCTCGAAGAACGGAATCCCCAGCAGCGTCGGCTCGCCGCCCTGCCACGCAAAACTGACGTGCTGGTCGGGCTGCGACTGAATGTACTGGCTGATATAGTTTTCCAGCACATCGTCGGCCATGCGAAACTCGCGCCCGCTGCCTGCGTAGAGGTTTTCCTTCTCCAGGTAGTAGCAGTAGGTGCAATTGAGATTGCAAATTGCGCCATGTGGCTTGGCCATGATGTGAAACGGCTTCATCGGAATACAGCTCTCTTCCTGAATCGCAATGCGGGCGGGCGCCCAATTGAAAAACCCACGAGGCAGAGGCTCGTGGGCCGGGATTGCGAAGACTCAGAAGATGCGGATCAGCTAAGATCGCGTCATGATTGCATCTGGGCGGCATTCCCACGAGGCTGCTCGACTGTCAGTGATGCGACAGGGCAACAACAGCGGAATGCGCGGCGATGAAGCATGATGTTCGATTCCTCTATCCAGGCAATTCCTTGGCTATGCGAGGACCGATCCTGGAAGATCAACTATTTCGATGATGCACGGTGATTTGAAAGCTGTCAAGCGAGCAGATAAACTTTTAGGTCTTCTGAGAAATCGTCGGTCGCGCTTGACACGATCTTATCTTTGTGGCCCAATACAGAATATGCAGGAGCAGATCAACATCCAGGCAGCCATCGCGCCCGCCTCCGAGCCGACCCTCCGTCGCTCGTGTTGTTGACACCCGCTTTCTCTCTCCCAACCCATCATTGATCAAGCCCACGGGCTGCGCAGTGAAGTTTACACTTTGCTGTGGCTAATGCTCGCCAGACAGCTTTGTCAGGGATTACGAATCTTGAAAATCAATTGAATCCTTTGCTTCGCATCAGATTATTTGCGCAAATCGAAGCGAATTCATTCAGAAAATTCACGAAAAGGAAAAGAAGATGAGCATTCAAAAGAAGATTGCCCGCAAGGCAGGAAGTTGTTGTCGCTTCACGCAAATCCCCGAAGTGGATGCGCCTTGTGTCGTGGGCAAGTGCATCGTTCCCGTCTGACGGCAGTGTGCGCGGAGCGCAGTGCCATGGCCCACGAGTTGATCGTGGGCCATTTTTCTGTGCGGTCAAAGCTGATCGCACTCCAGGAGGCAAGTATGTCTGTTGCATTTTTTTCGTTGCGAAATCTAGTCAAGCGAAATCTATCGCTCTTGCTCGCAGCACTGTTCGTTCTTGTGGCTGCTTCTGCGCTGCAAGCACAGATCGTTGAAACCGGAGTCATCACCGGCGTGGTCAAAGATAACACCGGCGCGGTGATCCCCGGCGCTCACGTAGCGGTGCGCAACACCGGAACCGGATTGACCACCCTCACATCCACCGATGCACAGGGAATTTATGTAACCCCGCCTCTACACCCTGGCGACTACACAGTGCAGATTGATGTTGCAGGATTCAGCAAAGTCGTTGAATCTGTCCGGTTGGAAGTTGGCCAGCGTGTTGCCGCAGATGCGAATCTGGCGGTGGGAACCGCAGCGGAGACCATCGAAGTCCAGTCCTCCGGCGAACTGCTGGAGACTGAAAGCTCCAGCGTCGGCAATCTGCGCACCGAAGAAGCCGTCAGGGATCTTCCCCTGAACGGTCGCAACTTCAATGAGCTGTTTAGCCTGGGCGCGGGCGCTATCCCGACGACAACCCAAGCCTCCAGCATTCCCTATACGCAGCAGCGCGGCCCCTCGTACTTCGCCATCAACGGCTCTCGCCCTCAGGAAAATCGAACGCTTGTGGATGGCATTGGCGACCAGGAGAACCATAACAGCATGACGGCGATCTTTCCGCCCATTGACGCTATTCAGGAGTTCTCGGAAGAGACCACTGATGCCGATGCGCGCTATGGACGCGGCAACGGCGGCACCATCAACGTCGTCATCAAGTCCGGCACAGACAAGTATCACGGCGACGTCTTCGAGTTTCTGCGCAACACCGCCCTGGACGCCAGAAACTACTTCAATACGACGGCCGCCAAAGCGCCTCTGCGGCAAAACGAGTTTGGCGTCACCTTCGGCGGACCGGTCTTTTACAAACAGGCCAACCCCAAGACCTTCTTCTTTGCCGACTATGCCGGAAAGCGCTTTGCTCAGGGCCAGACGAACATTGACAGTGTTCCAAATATCATTATCACCGACGCGGGCGGCGTCGTTCAAAGCGCTGACTTAAAAGCGTATTTACCAACATTGAAATCCAAGGTGACAGCATCAAACCCGGATCCGCAAATCAAAAATCCAGTGAACGGAAAGGTCTATCTCGATTGGTTAACCCAAACTTCCAATCCGATTTTGAATACTGATCCTGGGTGGGATACGACGGGCGCAAAAATTCTGCAATTCTACGAGCAATATGCGCAGCCGAATATCGCCGGTGCGACGATCGCCAATAACTTCAGTTACAACCCGATGTTGATCATCAACGAAGACGACTTCGACGTGAAGATCGACCGCAAGTTTACCGAGAAAGACAGCGCCTTCCTTCGCTATAGTCAAGGCCATGACATTTTCTCCCAGCCCGGCGTCCTGCCGACGCCTCTGGTGGGCGACGTCATCTGCGGCCCAGCATCGGACCCCGCGCATCAGGCTGTGCTCAGCGAAACGCATATCTTCTCTCCGACCATTATCAACACTGCGCGCTACGGCTGGACTCGCTTCTTTGTCTATGCCAAGAACTGGGATGCGGGGTTGCAACTTGCGTCGCCTTCCAACCTCAACATTCCCGGCGTATATAACCCGAACAATCCCTTGTCGGACGGACTGCCGGTGATGACCTTCACGGGCTACACGCCGATCGGCGACGCCGGCAACAGTCCCACCAACATCGGAACCAACAACTATCAGTGGGACGACGATCTCACTCTGGTTCGCGGCAAGCACTCGCTGGATCTCGGCTTCGATCTGATACGTCTCGAATACAATATGTTCCAAACCGGCGCGGAGCACGGTTCCGAAGGCTTTACCATACGCTATACCGGACTGGCATGGAGCGATCTGCTCTTCGGAGCTCCGGCGAGCGGCAGCTACTCCTTCCCCTCTGAGGTCGGCTTACGGCAGAGCGATCTATCCTTCTATGCGCAAGACAACTACAAGGTCAGCAACCGGCTGACCTTGAATCTGGGTGTGCACTATGAGAACTTCCTCGGATGGCCCTGGACCGAAGTCAACAACAAAGAGTGGGCCTTTGTTCCCTCCATCTCGACAACTGCCTTGGAACAGGTGGGAACCAACGGTATCCCGCGCAGCGGCCTGAGCGGCAACAACCTGAACTTTGCGCCGCGCGTGGGCGCTGCCTACAAGATCACCAACAAGACAGTCTTCCACGCTGGCTTCGGCATCTACTACGCAGCGCCCGACGTAGGCAATTCGTCCACTTTGTCGGCAAATGTCCCCGTGGATGATTATTGGGCGTTCAATAACTCGGCCACATTTGGAGCCGCCGCCAACGGAACTCCATTCAACTATGCGAGCAATGGATATGCTCATACCCAAGTCACATCGGGCAGTGCGTTGCGACCCAACACGCCCGCCTTTGCCGTTGATCCAAATGCCAAAACTCCATACACCGAGCAGTGGCATGTGGCTATCGAGCAGCAGATCCCCTTCTCGACCGTCCTCAAATTGGCATATGTCGGCACGAAGGGAACCCACCTGGACAATTTGCGGGACATCAACGCGGGTCAGTTGGGATTGAATGGTGCGACCACTGTTACAGCGAATCGTCCCTACGGAAATCTTCCAGGAACCAATACCTATGTCTTCGCTCAGATCAGCGAACTTGAGACCCGGCAGGTTTCCAGCTACAACGCGTTGCAGGTTACAGCTGAGCGTCGTGCGCATGGGCTGAGCTTCCTAGCCTCCTACACCTACAGTCACGCCCTGGACGAAGGTTCGGGTGAATCGGCCTCCGTTACGAATCCCTATAACCTCCGTTACGATTACGGAAATGCGGACTACAACGTGCCAAATCGCTTTGTCGCCAGCGCGAATTATCAGTTGCCCTTCAAGGGCCGCGGACTGTTGGGACCGCTGGAACGTGGATGGCAGGTGAACGCCATTGCGCAGTTCTTCGACGGACTGCCGTTTTCCGTGGCTTCGGGCACAGCGTTGGGAGATGGACTGTCGCCCCGCGCACAACTGCTTCCCGGATTCGGCAACGGATCGCTGCCGAAAGGACAGCGCACGCTCGGGAAGTGGTTCAACACTGCGGCCTTCGCGGTCCCCACAGCGGGGACGTGGGGAAACTCCGGTCGCAATATTCTCCAAGGTCCGGGCACAAAGACGGTGGACTTTTCGCTCTTCAAGGATACTCACTTGACAGAATCGAAGGTTCTTCAACTGCGCGCGGAGGCCTTCAACCTCGCCAATACGCCGCAGTTCAATAATCCGGCCGCAACCGCTGGCACAGCCGCCAATGGAATCATCTCCTCGGCAGCCTCTGAATCAACCTTTCAACGGACCGAGCGTCAGATTCAGTTCGCGGCCAAGGTCACCTTCTAACCATCTTCGGCGGCGTTCCAATCATCGAGCGCCGCCAAACAACAGAGCATGGATGCATTTCCCCTTGCATACATCTACTTTGCAAATCCCTATCGGAGGTCATCCACAATGGAAATTTCCACTCGCAGTCTTTGGACCCTGATTCACGGCATGGGCTTCGGCGCGCTCTATCTGCTGGCTTGCTCAGGCGCGATTGTCGCGCTCTATCAACGATATTCAACCGAACCTCCGCCACAGAATCCCGCAGGCAGAGATCGCTTCCTCGGCATCTATCTCAGCATCATGGCCGCGTTGGCCTGGCTCACCGTACTCACCGGAACCTACATCATCTATCCGTGGTATCGCGCCGCGCCACCCAAAGACACGGTCAGTCTCGTCGCTTATCCGCGTTCTCTTCTTCTCTCCCACCCCGCAACCAGCCAGTGGCACTTGATCGGCATGGAGTGGAAGGAGCACGTCGCCTGGCTTGTCCCCATCGCCATCACAGCGGCTGCGTTCATCGCGATCCGCTATGCGCGCGATCTCAAACATCATCCGCAGCTTCGCTCCACGCTGCTGGGATTCACTGCAGTTTCGCTCTTCGCAGCCGGCATCGCTGGATTCTTCGGCGCCATGCTCGACAAGAATGCCCCCGTCGATGGCGGACAAACAATTCATCTGGTACAAGGAGAATAACCATGAGCGCACCAACCAACATTAATTCGGATCACTCCGCTGACCTGCTCAATGGCTCCGGCGCCGCTGCCATTCTGTCAGCGGGCATCGGCTCATTCGCGGTGGCATTCTTCGCGATTGCGGCCGACAAATCTGCATTCGTCAAGAACCTGTTCGTCTTTTACAAGCCAACCGGCGCGCTCTCCGGCGAAACCACCGTGGCCATTCTTCTCTGGCTCGCCGCATGGGCAATTCTCAATTGGCGCTGGCGCAAGAGGACTGTCTCTCTGCGGCGCATCAACGTCATCGCGCTCGCACTGCTTGGCTTCAGCCTGTTGCTGACCTTTCCGCCCATAGGCGATCTGTTCTGATCCATGGCGCGATTCGACTGCGGAAACACTGGCGAATCGCGCCATATCTATCGCTTTTGATTCCCACGTATTCTTGAAATCATTTAAAGTTATGAAGGAATTTGACTATGCAGATACGGACAAGATTTTACGTTGCAGGAATGATTCTTCTCCTCCTCATGGCTACTCGCCTGCTATCAGCGCAGGCCGGTCCCCCGTTTCAGACGGACGATCCTACGCCGGTGGATCTGGGTCATTACGAAGCGTATGTTTTCGGTGCCGTGGATAGCACTCCGGCAGAATATGATCCGGTGGTGCTGGCATTTGAATTCAACTGGGGCGCCATTCCCAACGTTCAGTTACACGCGATCCTGCCCTTTGGAGCAGCTTTGCCGTCAAACAATCCTGTGTATTATCCAGACGGAACAGGTACGAGCGCCTATGGCCTGACAGATATGGAACTGGGCGTGAAGTACGGTTTCATCCAACAGGCGAAGCGCCGTCCGCAGATTGGCGCATTCCCCATGTTCGAGATTCCGACAGGTAATTCCACGCGTGGACTGGGGCTAGGCAAGACGTGGTACAAACTACCTATCTGGATCGCGAAAGATATTGGGTCGTGGAGTTTGTGCGGCGGTATGGGATATGCTTTCGTTCCGCAGACGGATCATCGCAACTATCTTTATGGTGGATTCCTCGTGAAGCGGGAGATCAGCAAGAAGCTGGAATTGTCGGCCGAAGTCTTTTCTCACGCACGCGAAGCTTCCACCCCATCGCAGAACCAGTCATCGACGATGATCGATGCGGGAGGGTACTACCACTTCAAAACGCCGGGACTGCAATTGCTCTTCGCCTATGGCCACTCTATCGCAGGCCAAACCGAAAACTACGGTTATCTCGGCCTTTACAAGACGTGGGGAAAAGATAGAAGGGCAACGAGTATAGAGACACCACGCTGACGAAAGAACTTCGGGCTGATTCCCCACGCCCAACCAGATTGATCCACGGCTAAAACGTGTTGAACATTTGGTGGCAATTTGCGCTAGTAATGCCGGTTTTTACCACTGCGCCGACTTCTAATCCATAATTATCATTCAGCAACCGTATGACCACTTTCACACGGTGGAAGGCACAGGTTCGAAGCGATTATGGCTCTAGCCTTCTTACGGTGAGCCTGACGAATCTAGGATCTACACGTCATGCTCGTAGAGACGAGTATCCGGGCGCGTTAGCTGTCTACGCCCTGCTCGGACTCGACATCACCACCAAGACTGACGCGGTATCCTCCTTCGTTATCATCTTCCTCATCATCAATTTCGACGCCTTCTTGTGTCGCTGTGAAAGCCTCACGCTCCCTCTTGTCCCTGCGAACAGTCAGCAGTTGCGTACCAATGGTGTGCTTCGGCACGAAGCAGTAGTTGTAGAACGCCTCGAACAGCGCGACGTTTGGAACCCTCTTTTGCTCCAGTAGGTCGCGGAGATGATGCGTGTAGAGGGCGCGGAATGCCTCTGGCGTGATGATGTGCGTCAGTCGCTTGCCGGCGAGTTTCGCGGTTGCCTCCAGCCAGCCCGCTTCGATCCAGGAGTGAACTTCGGATTTTCTTACGTGAAGAGTCCGCGCCAGCGCTTCGACCGAAAAGCAGTCGCAACGGATTTCCTTGACCTTCAAGTCATGCCTGCGCAATTTGCAGCGGATGGCATTCGCGCTGCGGCCAAGGATGCTTGCAGCCTCCTCGACCGAATGCGAGGCCAGTTGCTCGCGGAGGGACTCGATTTCTTCTTCAGTCCAGCGCCGGTGCTCGTCTCGGCTGTTCAAACCAGTCTGGAGCACAAATCGCCAACACGCCTCCCTGGACCGGCCGGTTTGCCGTTGCAAGCGGCGAACCAGTTGGTCGAGTTTATGGCCTGAAAGCACACGGGCCTGAATTGCCAAAGCTATGGCATCTGGGCCCCAAACATCAGACGACCTCGGTCTGTGTTCAGCAGTCATGGGGGACACCTCGGCAGTG
>JBEKWJ010000052.1:0-31359 GCA_049513195.1 Occallatibacter sp. | reverse complement strand
ATAAATATAGGGGGGGTGGGGGTCAGCTGGGAATAGGGAACAGGGAACAGTAAAAGCCCGCGGCTCTGGTCGTGGTTCATGCTTTGATTGTGCGCCGGCGAAGGGTTATTATCTGCAACCACCACCTGCGGGGACTGGCCCCTTCGACTTCGCTCAGGCAGGCTTTCCAGGCGGACGCGCTTCGCGCATCGGGTTTGTGGTCTCGCAGCAGATGCATGTCAGCCAGTTGGGGTAGACTCGCACTGCACTAACTTTCGATTGCGCCGATAATATAAATACCATGACCATGAAAATGACTCGAGTGCTAGTTGATCGGGAGGTTGCCGATGATGCGATGCGCGTCCTTGGAGTGAAGTCCAGAACCGAGGCGGCGCAGATCGCGGTCCGGTGGATTCTTGGTTTAGATCGACCCAATAAGCTGACGCCTGACGTGGCGGAGAATCGAAAAAGCGGAACCTTCGGAGACGAAGTTGAAGGTCTGTGAACTGCCTGGGTCCGAGGTATCCCGGGTCCGAGAATCCGGACCTGGGACACCCGAACTATTCTTCTCCGTCCGCTTTCACCGGCTTCGCTTCTCCAACATCAGCGAGTTCTAACAACACTGACTTGAGCCTCAATTGGTTCAGCCTTGCCGGATCAGTTCCCCAACGGAATAGGCTCCAAGTCATGTATAAGCCCGTGGCCGTGAAAACGCCACAAACGCCCAGGAAGAACCTCGTCCAGAGACTTGGCGCGAATGGCAAAGCAAGAAACCCAGCAAGCCCGCAACCAAGCGATGATCGCATCATAATTATTCCCTCCGTGACCCTCTTGAGTGGTTTACCGAGAACGGAGTACCAAACGTGCCATTCTTCACCGTTCGGAGATAACGAATCGATCACATCAATTCCGTATCGCTTCTTCAGCAGCTCTTTCGAGGCGAGACTTAGGCATGTCATTACAGGCCGCGCGCTCTCGTATCGCTTTGGCATTCGGGCAGCAAAGATTGCCCACGAAAAAAGGCGAACGAAGAACCCACGCTTATTAGGGGGCTGTTGAATTTTGGCAAGCCACCTGTAAAACATGTGAGACCCAAACGTGATTCTGATTCCGAATCGCCAAGCCCAATAAGCCGCTCTCATGACCAATTCAGCGAACCAGGCAAGTTGCATGAAAACCTGCCCGAGCACGAACCCCGAAGCGATAAAACAAATGACAAGGGTGTATGGCGGAAATGGGAACACCTGTTCTATGTGGGAGATGATGCTCCGGGCAATTTCGGGCGCGCCAAATGCGACACTCGACTCAAAAAACAAACCAGGTATCACACCAGCGAGATAGGGAATCAATCGCGGTGAAAACGCGCTTGAAAAATCGACCTTTATCATTTGCTCTTCTTCCGACATTGCATTGCACCCATTATCTCTCTCGGGCCACTCTTCCGCTATCGAATTTTTCAAAGTGAATAGCTCGGCGCATGGCTGGTCATCCCTATTCCTTCATTACTGCGTTCTGGTGCTCATTGACGCACAAAGGCCGTTCCCTTCGGGAACGGCCTTTGTACATTCAGTGAACCAAGGTAAGCAACTCAGTCTCCTGCTACCAGCTCTGATTCTTTCTTCACTGCTGGCTTGGCGGCGGGAGCTATGGCGGATAGCGGCACGATGCCTTCTACCGGCTTTTCGCCTAGCACGTGTTCGCGATAGAGCTTGGCCATGCGGGCATTTTCTGCTGCGTCTAGCTGCTTGCCGTCGCGGGTGCGAATCTTTTCTTCGCGTGCGTTTTTGGCGATGCCTAACTCGTCGAGTGTGTGGTTGGCTTCGGAGTTTACGTGCGCCATATTCAGCTGCAAGTCGTGGCCGACGTGCTCCATGTTGACCTTCTTGCCGCCGGCGAAGATCTCGTGGCGGCCATGCTCTTCATACCACTTGGTTAGAGTGGCCGTCATGTGCATCTTCTCGATGATGTTGCGCCAGCCTACGCCGGTGTTATAGGCGCAGAAGCTGATTTCACCCTCTTGCGTGGCGTAGGGAATGATGCACTGCTCGGTGCGGCGGAAGTCGTAGTTGAAGAGATCCTGGAACCACATGCCGGCGATGAAGAGGAAGTTCCAACGATCCTGGCGGCGCTTCTGAATGTCTTCGAGTGTGCGGTCGCCCTTGACGCTGCCGTAGTTGGTTCCGGTGGCGTTGAAGGTCTTATCCATCTTCTTCATCATGTCGCTGATCTTGAAGTGAGTGGGCGATTGGAATGGATCGTAGTTACGCAGAAGGGCAAGACCGAAACCGATGACCGAAAGCCACTTGCCGCGGGCGGCGTCGTTGACCTTGGCGAGATCCTTGGCTACCTGGCCCATGTTGAGGAAGGCGGTGACGGGCGCGGCTTCTTTGGTTTCCTTGTCGATCATCATGGCCATGCCGATGCCGCAGTTGGGATGGCATCCGCAGGAGAGCTGGCCCCACTCGGCGCTGGGTCCGTGAATCAGATCGGCCCAATCGGAGAAGGTGGACATGAAGCTGATGGGGAACCAGTCGCGCTCGGGTATGCCAAAGCCAACTTGATTTTTGATGTCGTGCGCCATGTGGGAGAGCGTGTAACGCTGCGCGATGCGGCGCTCGTCGCTGATGTCCTCATCGCGGCCAGTGAAGCTGACGGGCTGGAAGCTGAGGAAGCTGATTTTCTTGGGATTGTCGAGGGCGAACTGAATGATGCGGCCCACCTGCTCGTTGTTAATGCCGTTGATGATGGTCGTGACCGGAACGATTTCTACGCCGGCTTCATGGAGATTGTTGATGGCCTGCAGCTTGACATCGAAGAGATTGCCCACTTTACGATGCGAGTTAGCGGCGTTGCCGATGCCATCGAATTGAAGATAGACGTAACGGAGGCCGGCTTCAGCGGCGGCGCGGCAAAGCTCTTTGCTCTTGGCGAATTCAATGCCATTGGATGCGGCCTGCACCGAGTTATAGCCGACTTTGCGGCAGTAGGCCACCGCGTCAAGGAAGTACGGAGAGAGCGTTGGCTCGCCGCCGCTGAACTGCACACTCATTTGCCGCTTGGGCTTGAGGGTGATGGCGTTGTCGAGCATGGTCTTGATCTCGTCCCAGGTGAGCTCGTGGACGAAGCCGACTTGATTGGCGTCCATGAAGCATGGATCGCACATCATGTTGCAGCGGTTGGTGAGGTCGATGGTGAGGACCGCGCCGCGGCCGTGAGTCATGGTGGACGTGCCGTGATTGTGGAGGCGCTTGTCGTTGTGCGAGCGCACGTCGCGGCCGGGGAAGCTCTCTTCGAGATGCTTGAAGAAGGCGGGGTCCATGGACATGACGTCTTCAAAGTGGCCGTGCTTGGGGCAATCCTTGACCATGAGGATTTTGCCGTCGCGCTCAATGATCTGGGCCTTGATTTCGCCGACCTTTTCGTTGAGCAGGACTTCGTAGGGCAGCTTGCCGTCGAGAATCTGCTTGCGAATTTCAGGCACGCACTTGGGACAAAGCGAGTCGGTGGCGCGGGGCCAACCTAGCGGCGGCTTTTCTTTTTCGTAACTCTTTTGGAGGGGCTTGTCGCTCCATTTGGGCGTGAAGGAGGGGTTGGGGCTGATGCGGTTCAGCTTTTCAAAGACGACCCACGCGCCCTTGGCCGCGTAGACGACGGCTTTCTCGGCGTACTTGACTGCTTTCGACATATTTTGCAATCTCCTCGAAGAAATTTGTCGGCGGCGATGGTCTGCCCGGCCTGACCCTTGGGCACCCAATCCGGGGCAGCCTGGGGGTCTGAAAACCCAACTCTAGGGTAAACGTAGGGGCCGGTCAAGCCAAAGGAGGTGCAGCGAATGGCGAAATACGGGCGCGAATGGGGAACGGGAAGGGTGGAATGGGCGGCTCAAAACAGAGGACTTCGGAGGCCGGATGCGACGGAGCCTCTCGAGGTGGGAGAGGCTCCGTGGATTTGATGGAGATGTATCGGTTGCGATCCGTTAGTCGTTCACGGTGAGCGTGAAGGTGGTTGTGTGCGACAACGATCCTGAGGTTGCTGTTACAGTGATTGTTTCTGTGTTGGGCAGAGGGGTGTACGTTTGCTTGACGATGGTTTGACCTCCGCCGCCGCCACAACTGGTGACCAGACTCAGGCCGGCCACGCTCACAACCAACAGCATCAGCATTTGCAAGCGCCGACGCTTCTTCAACCCGAAGCAGCAGATGAGGGCTGCGAGCGCCGACGCTGGGAGAACGGGAAACCTATCGCGGCGCAGAGATGCGGTGTTCGGAGCGACAGCGGTGACGGTAATCTGTGTCGAACCGCTGCCTGTGATGGTATTCGGCAAGAAGCTGCACGTGGCCTCGGTCGGGAGCCCAGAGCAACTGAAATAGACCGTGCCGGTGAATCCGCCAAATGGCTTAACTGCGATCATCTCATTCCAACTAGTTCCCGTCGCGACTGTGACAGGCGGAAGGGTGGATGGGACGGAGAAGTCTGGAGTGAAATTGTAGGTCGTCGAAGTAACCGCACTGTTAGAGTAGTTAGTCGCCACGGCAATGGCATTGATGGTTACTGCTCCCGATAACGATAAGCTGCCTGTGTACTGAGTTGAGCTGGTTGTCGGTGTGGAGCCATTGGTGGTGTAGTAGATCGCCGCGCCCGGTGTCGAGTCGGTGATAGTGACCGACTGCGATGCCGAATAAGTTCCTGGGGCCAAGGGGAAAGTTGGCGTGGCAACTGTGGGCAGGTTCAGGGTATACGTTGCCGAAGCGACGTTGCTATTCAGATAATTGGCTGCGATTGCAATAGCCTGAATGGTTTCGCTTGTAGATACCGTTATTCCGCCCGTGTACTGCGTTGAGCTGGCTGTCGGCGTAGAACCGTCAGTGGTGTAGTAGATTACAGCTCCAGACGCCGAGTCCGAATCAGTGATGGTTACAGGCTCAAATGTTGTATATGTGCCCGTACCAGGCGAGATAACGGGTTTTGCAGTTGTCGGAAAGGAGGGGGTAGAAGATGCTTGATATACCCAAAAGTCATTGAGGAAGCCGTAAGAGTATCCGCCTTCTATTTCACCTTCTCCACCAAAGAGCCAGAAATTACCTTTGCTGTCGGCCCAGCTTGATGCGCTGGAGCGTCCTCCGGGGATGTTTCTGGCGGATGGCGTTCCTAACGTGCCGTAGACTCCGGGCTGGCCAGGAGTGCTGTTTCCGCCCATCCATGTCCATTCGTTGGAGGAAGGTCTAAACTCCCAAAGATCGTCGAGCCAGCCAGCCCCGCCATTGCCATTGTAGCTATAGCCCCCGAAGAGCCAGAAATTGCCGCTGCTGTCGGTCCAGCTTTCGGCCCCATAGCGGCCTCCAGGTACGCTTCCAGCGGAAGGTGTTCCCAACGTGCCGTATACTGCAGCCTCGTTGCCATCGCTGCTTCCGCTGATCCAGGCCCATTGGCCATTCGAGCCTAGCGAAGGATTAAACTCCCAAAGATCATTGAAATAAGACAACCCGCCCGCAGCGTTAACAATGCTCCCGCCGAAGAGCCATAAATTCCCGCTCTGATCGGTCCAACTCGAAGCGGACGCACGGTCTCCAGGTACATTTCCGGCGGATGGCGTTCCCAATGTGCCGTAAACTCCCACCTGGCTGGCTGTGTTGCTGCCGCTCATCCAGGTCCATTCGCCGTAAGGGCCAAGCGTAGGATTGAACTCCCACAGATCATTGAAACCATCGCCACCAAAGAGCCAGAAATTACCGTTTTTGTCCGTCCAGGTTGATGCGTTACTGCGGCTTCCGGGGATGTTTCCGGTTGCGGGAATTCCCAGCGAGCCGTATACCCCGGGATTACTGCACACGTATTCCGCACAGCCTACCGTGCTGCTTCCACCCATCCATGCCCATTCGTTCGTGGCAGGATTAAACTCCCAAAGATCGTTGAGTCCATAGAATGTGATAGAGCCGTCGTAAGCGACGCCACCGAAGAGCCATAGATTGCCTTTGCTGTCAGTCCAGCTTGATGCGCCAGAACGTCCTCCGGGGATGTTGCCTATGGCCGGCGTTCCCAATGTGCCGTAGACTCCTTTCTGGCCCCATACCTCTATTTTGTTTCCGCCCATCCATTCCCATTGATTGGTGGAAGGGAAATACTCCCACAGGTCATTCAGCGGGACATAATGCCCGGCGGAGTCGACGCCCCAGCCACCAAACAGCCATAGATTGCCAGTGCTGTCTGTCCATGTCGCGGGGCTATAACGGCCGCCAGGAATGTTTCCCGCACCGGGCGACTGCAAAGTGCCATAGGTTGCAGCAGCACCACAGATCGAACCATTGGGACAGGACAAGTTGTCGCTCCCGCCTACCCATGTCCATTCGTTGGGAGCGGTGGTCTGCGCGGCAGCATTGAGTGAGAGGGAAACAAATACGAAAAGAAGTCCGAACAGAAAACATGATGGCGAGCGAAGCTTACTGGTTTGCACGGGATTGTCCTTTAGGGGAGATTCCCCACCATTCTAGTGAGGGCAGATGCAGTTGTCGAGCTATATCGCTCGGACGATTTTTGAATTTCGTATGCTGGATGCGACGGAGCCTCTCGTGGCGGGTGAGGCCCCGTGGATTTGATGGAGATGTATCGGTTGCGATCCGTTAGTCGTTCACGGTGAGCGTGAAGGTTGTTGTGTGCGACAACGATCGTTTCGATGATCGATTCTGTATTGGGCAGCGAGGCCCTCTTTGCGAATCCCGGTTCGATTCATCGCAGCGCCTGCTTCGCTTTGCAACGTGATTGCAGGATGGACATCTGATTTATGCTAGGAGAAGGTGAGCGCCCGGGCCAGTCGAAGTTCATCACATTCGACGTTTTAAGATCGAGATGTGGGCCGCGGCGGTTTTGCTTATTTAGAACGTGTTTCAAAAGCGGCTTGATGGATTTGGGTTCAGTTCCTCGAAAGGTTAAAGCGCTTCGTTGCCTGGCTGTATTTGGCACCACAGAAGCCATGCCGTCAGACAGCACGGATTTTTAAAACACGTTCTTGTCAAACCTTGGCCATGCCGCCAGCGCAGTGCAAGGTCGATAGCGACGCTTGAAGCTGGGGGAGAGAAAAATGCCGACACGGGATTTGCGATGGATTCAGCGGATAAAGCCGGCGGTCCGGGCCGCATGGATGTTGTTGTCCTTCGCATTTTTCTGGATGGGTGCTCCACAGCCGCGCATGCAAGCCTCGGGGATTGGCCAACATTCCGAGCCGGTGTTGGCCAACCTGGATTCCGGCCAAAGTTTGTCGTCCATCTCGATCGACTATCCAGAGGACGGCTCCATCTTTCCGCCAGGCATTACTCCGCCTACGTTCTTGTGGAGAGATGCGGCAGGAATCGCGTGGAGTATCGATATTTCATTTGCCGACGGCACTCCAGGTATTCATGTTCAAACCCAAGGAGTGCGGATGCAGATTGGAGCGATCGATCAGGATTGCATCAGTCATACCGACGATCTGCCGAAGTTGACTCTGCGCCAGGCTGCGACTTGGACTTGGACTCCCGACGCAGCTACATGGGCCGCGATCCAGTCCCATTCGAGTGGGCATTCAGCGAGAGTTACCATCACTGGCTATCGGGGCGGCCAGATACCTTTTTCTCGCGCGAGTATATCTCTGTCTACATCGATTGATCCGGTAGACGCGCCGATTTTCTATCGTGATGTTCCTCTGATGCCGACCAAGGGCGTGAATGGAGTGGTGCAGCCACTGGCTCCTTCCACGATCCATCTGATTCATTGGCGTCTGCGCGATATTCGCAAACCTGAGAGCCACACCGTTCTTCAAAATATGCCGACTTGCGCCAACTGCCATTCCTTCTCGGCGGACGGCAAGACCTTTGGGATGGATATCGACGGGCCGGGCAACGACAAGGGCCTCTATGCGGTTGTTCCCGTGCAGAAGCATATGTCGATTCAGAGCAAGGATTTGGTGCACTGGAACGTCGATGGCCGGGTTGGCCAGGTTCGGGTAGGATTCATGTCGCAGGTGTCGCCGGATGGCCGCTATGTTCTGAGCACCTTCGCCGGCCCCGCACTCAAACTGCTGGACTCTTACTACGTGACCAACTTCATGGACTACCGATTCTTGCAGGTTTTTTATCCGACTCGTGGCATTTTAGAGTGGTACAGCCGTGCGACTGGGGTGCGCCAGCCTTTGCCGGGAGCGGACGATCCGCAATTTGTGCAGACGGATGGAGTGTGGAGCCCTGACGGCAAGTACATCATATTTGCGCGCGCTGAGGCGAGAGATCCGCGCCAGCCGGGTCAAGGACCGGCTTTGCGCGCCAACGATCCGAATGAAACTCCCATTCAGTATGATCTCTACCGCATTCCTTTCAACGACGGAAAGGGCGGCACGCCGGAGCGCATTGAGGGCGCCTCGCAGAACGGGATGAGCAATAACTTTCCGCGAGTCTCTCCGGACGGGCGCTGGATTGTTTTTGTGGAGTGCCACAATGGTCAATTGATGCGTCCCGATAGCCTGCTCTTCATTGTTCCATTCGGTGGTGGCGCTGCGCGGCGTATGCGCGCGAATACTCCCCTGATGAACTCCTGGCATAGCTTCTCGCCTAACGGACACTGGATGGTTTTTTCCTCAAAGGCCCGTTCACCGTATACGCAGATGTACCTGACGCACCTGGATGCCAATGGCGACGACAGCCCGGCCATTCTCATTGATAATGCCACTGCCGCCAACCGCGCTGTCAACCTTCCTGAATTCGTCAACATCGACGCAGACGGTATTCAGGAGATAGAAGTTCACGTTGCCGATGATTCAAAATAGGCCGGATGGGCAAGGCAGATGGACGATATGAGAAACTCAGGAATCTTCGCTGCGATTCGGGGAACGATCAGAAAGACCTTGAAGGGCCGCATCCTGATGTTGCGGTGCGCAAGCCGGCTTGCACTGCTGTTTTGGCTGACGCCGGGAACTTTACTCTCTGCGAATTCATCTTCGTGCGTACCTCTTGAGTCGATGAAGGCCAGTTTGCTGAATGGCCCGACCGCGGCCACATACAGCGATCTGGGAGTCTGGTTTGCCGGTCAAAAGCAGTATCAATGCGCGGCGGATGCGTTTGCCACTTCGCTTCGAATGGAGCCCGACCAGAAGGAAGCGGGTAACGTGGCTTTCATGTTTGGATCGAGCCTTTATCTTTCAGGCGATGCGAAGGGGGCGATTTCCGCATTCTCAGAGGCGGAGCGGCGCAAATTGCGCAGCGTCAAACTGCATCTCATGTTTGCAGCGGCATACGATCAGTTGGGATGGATCGGCAGTGCGGAGTCTGAATGGCGCGCGGCTCTGGCGCAGGACTGGGAGTCGTCTGAGGCCCTGGATGGCCTCTCGAACGACCTCATCGTTGACAACGACTACGCGGCAACCATCGCGCTTTTGGAAAATCCCATGATCAGCGGGCAAAGAACTGCGGAGCAAAGCTTGAACCTGGGATTGGCGTATGCCAAAATGGCGAAGCTCGAAGAGGCAGTCAAAGCCCTGCGCGATGGCCTGAATACTTCACCCGATTCGCTCCCGCTGGCCAATGAGCTTGCCGATTTACTGGTGGAATTGGGCCGATCTCAAGAAGCAATCACGGTACTCGATCTCGAACTCGCGCAACATCCGGGAGATCCCGACACGGGATTCCATTACCTGCAAATGCTGATAGGCATCGACCCCGGCAAAGCGAAGGAAGCCGGTCGCAGGCTCTTGCTGGCCGCGCCTGCAAGTTGGAAATTGCTGTATCTGAATGGCGTTCTCGAAATGCAGGACGGCAAACTACAACAGGCGCGCGATCACCTGGAGAAGTCTGTAACGCTTCACCCCGAATTCGCTTTGTCTCACGATGCGCTGGGCGTGGTTCTAGCTCAGTTGAATGACATGCGCGGCGCGAAGGAGCAATTGGAAAAGGCCATCGCCCTGGGGGACGACGATGCGGAAGTCAAGGACAATCTCTCCAGGGTTCTGCGCGTTCTGGGCGAGGCCCAATAGATGGATCATAGAGGATGTCCAGCTTACATTCGCCAAGGAAGAAGACAAAGGGGAAGTTAGTTTGTTTGTGCTCCGGCCGCGTCGGGGGCGCTGAAAGCGATCTGCTCATAGGTGGTTCGCAGATATTTGTAAGGATTGACCGGAACGCTGTGGACGCGGACTTCGTAATGGAGGTGCGGACCGGTGGCGCGGCCCGATTGGCCTACGTACCCGATTACCTGTCCGCGGCTGACATGCTGGCCCGGCACCACTGCCATTGCCGAAAGATGCCCATAAACAGTGAGCACGTCATGACCGTGATCGATCACGATCTCGCGGCCGTAGCCGGCGTTCATCGAGGCGTCTACGATGTCTCCGTCCGCAGAGGCGCGAACCGGCGAGCCATAGGGCGCGTCAATGTCGATGCCGGAATGGAATGCGCCTTCACCATTGATTGGATCCTGACGTTCACCGAAGCTCGATGCTATGCGGCCCTCAAGCGGCCAAAGGGAGGGCGCGTCAGCCAACTCCGTCCAGTCGCCGGCAAAGCTGGGAGAGAGGCCACTTTCAAGGGCGCGGGTTACTCGGCCCGAAACAGCTTGCGTACGCAGCACATAAAACTGATCGATCGAGAGCTTCACCTGCTGCTGGTCTGGGTCGTCTGTGAGGGCAATGCTGGTGGGCGTGGATTCGGCTGCGGCGCTGGCTGCCGCAGGCTTGGCTAGCCTGGTTTGCCGCAGACCATAGAGCGCGGTCACTTCATTCGCCAAAGCTCCCAGCGAGGCCACCTGCACGTTGCGGTCATGCGCAATCTGCGCCATGTGCTTGTAGTTTTTACTCAGATTTTCTTTATCTTGGCGGAGCTGGTTGAAGCTCTCTGTTTTGAGCAACATGCGAGTGTAGGAGCCGGCCAGTCCCACGATGGTGAATGCGCCCACGAGCGCCGCGGCCACAAACCCATATACATAGTGAAGCGGCAGGGGGATCTTGTGAATCTCTCCGTCTTCGTCTCTGGCGACAAATAAGATGTAATAGCGTTTGCGCAGCATGTTCGCCTTTCATCCCTGCTGTCTCAGGGCCGCAATTCGCTGTGTTCTCAAGAAAGTCCAAGGCAACGGGAGCCGTCGAACTCTACAACAAGAGATAAAAGCCCTAACGGGCACGCTTCTCGGAACGTTCGTCAAGGTTAGCAAATTACCTGCGTGCAGTCAATAAATTTCACTCAGGCAACGATTGCCTCTCTTGAGGATTATATCGGCTCAAAACTATGCTGGCGAGAGCGAGATCGTGCAGATTTCTGGCTTGAGAGCCCTATGCTCAATAATATGCGTATGATGCGTCCTCATTCTGAATTCATTGCCGGAGGGGGTGAATTGGCCCTGATTGCCGAGATTCGCCAGCGGGTGGGCCGGCGCGCTCATAGCGGTTTGCGCCTGGGCATCGGCGACGACTGCGCTCTGCTGACGCCGCGCAAGGGCGAAGAACTGGCGGTGACGACCGATTTGTCGATTGCCGGGCGCCACTTCCGGCTCGACTGGCATCAGCCTGAGGCTGTTGGCCATCGCGTGCTGGCGCGTGGGTTGAGCGACTTGGCCGCCATGGGCGCTCGACCTGTAGCCGCCTTTCTTTCGTTGGGGTTGCCGCGTCCGCTTACGATTACCTCTGGCCGCCGCAGGGCGTGGGTGCAGCGCTTCCTGGACGGCTTTCTGGCTCTGGCTGAGGCTCACAACACTCCGCTGGCGGGCGGCGATCTGGCCGAATCGCCCATAGCTCTGGCTGACATTGTGTTGGTCGGCGCGGTTGCTCGAGGCCGGGCGATGCTTCGCTCCGGCGCGCGCCCCGGACATTTGCTTTATGTTACCGGCACTCTTGGCGGCGCAGCCGCTGGTCTCGCCAGTCTGGCTGAACTGGGCTCACGAGGCGGCTCGAATCCGCCCCGCATTCCAAAAAAGCTGGAAGGCCTGCTCGCTGCGCACCTCAATCCCCAGCCGCGCATTGCTCAGGGCCTCTGGCTTCAGCGCTATGGCGCGGCCTCTGCCGCTCTCGATCTGAGCGATGGCCTCTCAACGGATCTGGTTCATCTTTGCCAGGAGTCAGGCGTGGCCGCCGAGGTCGATGCGGCTCTGCTGCCGCTTGGACCGGGAGCAAATCTGACTCAGGCTCTTCATGGCGGTGAAGATTACGAACTGCTGTTCGCCGCTCCGCCTGCCGTCCGCGTGCCAGGCTCCATCGCTGGTGTTCCCGTGACCAGAATCGGCCGCATCGTCAGAACTCGCAAAGGCCGGCTGACGATTACGCTCATCACACAGCATGGCTCAGAAGCATTAGAACGGCGTGGCTGGGAACATTTTTCCAAGTAGGTCTGTGCCGGAAAATATAGAAGCATTGATGAACTTGAATTCCATAGTGTGCTATAGTTGCTTCGTTCGGGAGCTTCCTGGTCAGCCATTCCGATTGCCACTAAGTTAAAGCCTGCTGTATCTGCAATCTCTTTTCCCAATGTGCGATCCCGCGAAAATGAGGTTATCCAGTTATGCAGATCAACGTGAATGAAGTGGGAGCGTTCAGCTCTGTCGATGCGAATGGAGTTATGTCGATTCGCTTCGGTGTGTATCTTCCCGGAGTTAGAAGCACGGGCGGCTTCGAGGTGCTCGTTCGGATCATTCACCAGTTAGATAGGTTCACACCCGGAATCAATCCGGTCGATGTTAGTCTCATCTGGCAGCAGGGAAGCGTCTTGGACCTATGGACTGCCACGACCCAGCTTGAGCCCAACCCTCAGAGTCACTACGGCCAGGACGGCATTTATCTTTATCGCTTCCAGTTATGGTGTACTCCCGCGGGCGGAGCGAGAACGCTGATCTCGCGCTGGTTTACTGACCCATTTGCCGCGCAGACTGACGTAGGAATGCTCGCGGCCGTGCCGTGTGCGCACCTTCCCGCTGCGCCGTTCGCCTGGACAGATGGCGATTGGGTCACTCCGAAGCTCGATGACTTAGTCGTTTATGAACTGCATGCGGATCAATTCAACAATACATTTCAGGGTATTGCGGACCGGCTAACTTATCTAAAGAGCCTGGGCGTGAATTGTCTTGAACTGATGCCGGTAACCAGCACAAAACTTGATTTCGATTGGGGCTATGGTCCCATTCAGTACTTTGCGCCGAATTCAGCATATGGCGGGCCGCAGGGTTTGAAGCAGTTAGTCGACCAATGTCATGCGAATGGATTCGCTATCATTCTGGACCTGGTTTATCAGCACGTCGATCCTTCATTTCCCTATAGTCAGGTCTATCAGGACATTGCGGACGCCGGTATTCCGGGTATAGCAAGCCCTATGATTGGCGCCAGCGGCAATTTTGGTCCGGTGGTGGATTTTTCACAAGTCTTTGCGCAGGAGTTTTTTCAAGTCGCCAATCAGCAATGGCTCGATCACTATCATGTTGACGGTTTTCGATATGACGAAGTTACAGATCTTTATCAATCGCCAACTGATACCGGATATGCACTGCTAGCCTACGAGACTTATCTTTATTCGCGCTCGATCTCGCGCTTTGCCTGTGCTCCGGGGAGTTATAGCCGGATCATTCAGACCGCCGAAGCTCTCTCGATTGCTCCCACAGTGCTGCGGTTCACCTACACTACCGCAGCCTGGCAGGACGCATTGCTGAATGGCGCGGAATCGGCGATGGGCGGCGCGCTTGACGCCGGCACACTGACGGGGATTGCACATTCACTCGACCCTTATTTCGGTGGTGTTTATCCCGCGACCAAAACCGTGGTCGATTCAGTGGGCAATCCGGTTGATATGCCTGTAGCTCCGTTTCAATACCTTAACTCCCACGATCATAGTCATCTGATTTGTTTTGCCGGCACGACCGGAGACGGTCCCTTACCCTGGGGAAATCGCAATAATTTCTATAAGCTCCAGCCCTTTGCTATTGCGCTTTACACAGCCCAAGGCGTGCCGATGCTATGGGAAGGCGAGGAATTCGGCGATAACTACGAGTTACCGCAGAGTGGCGCTGCACGCATTAATTTGCGCCGCGACGTAAATTGGGAGTATTTCTACGACGACGCGGGAGTGCCTCTGATTCGTCTCTACCGCATTCTTGGCAAACTCCGCGCGTCAAGCCCGGCGCTGCGCAGCCGCGAATCGTTCTTCTTCAATCAACAGTCGTTTCAGGGCAATAACATCGTAGCCTACCAACGCCACGCTCCCGCTACAGCAACTGCGCCTGAGCAATATGCAATCGTGTTTCTTAATTTCAGCGGGGATTCCGGCACTATTACGATTCCATTTCCGAAGGCAGGAATCTGGACGGAGCAGATTGACGCGGATGTTAGTCCCATGACACTCAATGTAGCTTCCGCGGGAGACTCGCTCGGAGTAACAGTGCCATCCTGGTATGGTTATGTCTTTCTGCTGTGAGAGCCGGGCGTCTATTGAAGTAGCCTTAACTCGGGAAACTCCTGACGATAGACTTTCGGATCAAGCGTCAGCAGACGATCCGCCTGCACCAAGGCGTGCGCGCCAATAAGAAAATCGGCGAGTAATCGTCGTGGTCCTTGCCCAGTCGCTTGTCTGCGACGCGCAGCGTAACGTGCAAAACGCCGCCCAGCCTCGGTCCAAACCCGATCTTCGATCCTCAAATCGAGATCGACTCCCGTTGCTTCAAGAAATCCGCGAACATATGCCTCAGTCGCTCTAGGATAGGCAAGCAACTCCGCAAAAACAAACGGGGATATGGCCAATGAGCCCGCCATCTTTGCCTCACCCAGTTGAACCGTTACCCGTTCTGCCGACGACTCACATGACCAAATTGCCGAAAATACATTGGCATCGATTGCCGTTCTCACTGCTTGTCCTCGTCCGGGTTCTTTACGACCCAAGGATCATCATCACGAAGATCGCGAATCCAGGCATTAATCTCTTCCAGGGAAGAAAAAGCAGGCAGGGCTCCAAGATATGCGGTAAATGGATTCTTTTCTGTCCGCGCGGGGCGCAGAACTGTCCGGCCATCTTCAAAGACAAACTCGACACGGTCGCCCTGCTTGAGGCCGAGGCGGTGTCGGACCTCGATGGGCACGGTGACCTGCCCTTTGCTGCTGATGGTGCTGGACGGGGGCATCTTTACCTCTCCTCTTGAAAGTAAAGATAGCATTCTTTACCTGCCAAGTCAAGTCAAGTCAAGAGGAGCGGATTCTGAATTAGAAGGCCTTGCCTTGAGCTAGCTGCGAGGCTACCAGATTCGCTCGACACCGTATAAATCGAAGACCTTGTCAACGCTGATTAGCGGCAGACCAAGTTCCAGAGACTGGGCAGCAAGAATACGGTCAAAGGGGTCGCGGTGACGAAACGGCAGCAGCCCGGAGCGAATGGCGTGCAGAGGATGGATCTGGAGCAAGGTGAATTCCTCTTCGCGAAGAACTCGCAAGAAGTCAGTGACCAGCATATGCTGGGGCATCTTTCCGGAATTGATCTTGATTGCGATTTCCCAGGGGATGACAGCGGAGATCAGAACTTCATTCTCAGGATCGGCAATCAGACTGTAGCCGTCCTTGCCGAGTTTCCTGGGCGCGTCGAGCCACCAGATTGCTGTGTGGGTATCGAGCAGCAGCTTCACGCGGCAGGGTCGCCTATAACCTTCGCGTCGGCCAGAATGTCGAAGCCGTATTCTCGCAGCTCTTCATCGGTTTCCAGCGGATTGAAAACGTCATCGGAGTACTGGCACAGTCCCGCATACTTCCCAGCAACCCGCCGCCGCTTGGCGGTATGCTCCACCAGTACCAGCCGCACGGCTGGCTTGGCGTCGCGGGCGATTTCGACGATCTTGCCCTCTTCGGCCTCTTGCAAAAGCTGGTCGAGTTGGCTTTTCGCTTGCTGGACAGTGTACGCCATGGAATAAGTACGGGTGGACTCATGGTCAAAGTCAAGATTGGGCGGGAACAAACACGTCTAGACTGCAGCCGCGTTCCTGCGCGTCGGCAAGATCGATTGATAGGCCGCATAGACACCGTCAAGGAGCGAGTCCCAACATGTTGTCGGCGCATAACTCCGCGCGGCAAAACGTGTCTGACGTGATGCGCCCAAAGACATTCTTATCAGAGAACTCCAGTAAGGAAGGTAATCGTTCCATAGGGAATCCTTAGGTGCGGTGGTGCATCCTAAATAGACAATGGCACTTTTGTGGAATCCTGAAAGTTGGAGCGGGCGTCTCTCGGAGTTGGAAGCGCAATCGGGCGAGCTGAAGGAAGCTCCGCTGCGCCGCGATGTGCGTTCGCTGGGCACGCTGCTCGGAGAGGTGTTGCGCGAGCAGGCTGGGGACGAACTCTTTTCCCACGTTGAAGCGTTGCGCCAAGGGACGATTCGCCGCCGCGACGCCGAAGCGGGCGGGCGCGACGAAGACGCAGAGCATCAGGCTGCCACGGCGCTGGCATTGGTGCATTCGCTGCCGATCGAGCGTTCGATTCTGCTGACTCGCGCTTTCGCATTCTACTTTGAACTGATCAATCTGGCGGAAACGAACCACCGCAAGCGTCGACGCACAGCGCTGCATTTGAGCGGCGAAGCTGATCGTCAGCGCGGTTCGCTGATGGGCACGCTGAGCAAAATGCGGCGCGTAGGCATCAGCGCTAGCGAAGCGCTGGAGTGCTTGCAGCGCGTGCTGATTGTGCCCGTCTTCACTGCGCATCCGACAGAAGTGGCGCGCCGCTCGGTGCTCTCCAAGCGGCGGCGCATTGGTGAATATCTCGCGGCGCTCGACCGCATTCCTCTTCCCGTGGAAGAGATCGCGCGCCTTGAAAACAGCATCCGCGCGGAGATCACCAGCCTTTGGCAGACGGACGAGGTGCGCTCCCGGAGGCCCACGGTATATGACGAAATCAAGATGGGGCTGGATTACTACGACGTCTCGATTTTCGCCACGCTGCCCAACCTCTATCGCGAGATCGCCGAAGCCTTGCGCGCCACCTATGGCATGGAGATCGAGGCGCACGAATTGCCGCTGGTGCTGAACTTCGGCTCCTGGATTGGCGGCGACCGCGATGGTAATCCCTTCGTCACTCCAGAGGTTACACGCGATGCCATTCAACTTGCGCGCGGCCATTTGCTGCTTTACTACCAGCGGCAACTGGATGAAATCATCGACCTGGTAACTTCAAGCGCTCAGCAGATTGCCATCAGCGATGCGCTGCTGGAGCGGCTTGAAGCTTATGTGGCGCTGGTGCATACGCCCGAGGCGCAAGTCTTTGGCGAGCAATACGAGTTTGAATACTATCGGCGTTTCGCGATCTGCCTCAAGGCGCGGATTCAGCGCACGCTTGAGAAAGCGGTGGAGCAGCCGGGTTCTGCGGCGTTACCGGTGATGCCTTATACGCTGGCGCGAAGTCACGACAAGCTGGCACAGGCGCTGCCCGCCTATTGCAATGTTCTGGATTTCATCGACGATCTGGAAACGCTGCGCACGTCGCTCGCCGCCAATCGCGGGCTGCGTATTGCACGCACGCTGGTCGATCCGCTGATTTTGCAGGTGCGCACCTTCGGGCTTCATCTGCACACAATCGACATTCGCCAGCATGCAAAAGTTCATGCCGCGGCCTTGCAGGAGGCAATTGCCGACACAGCGGCTGCCTCGCTCTCCGGCGGCTTGTCGGATGAAACATCGAGTGTGCTTGACACCTTCCGCGTAGTGGCCGAAATCAAAAACGGATGCTCGCCCGAAGCCATTCGCCAATATGTGATCAGCGGCGCGTCGACCGTGGAAGATGTGCTGGCGGTGGTGCGGCTGGCGAGGCTTGGAGGCGTGCGCGTTGAAGGCACGGATCGTGATCCCGGTCTCCCACCCCAGCGACAACGACCCGTCGCTGGGGACCCCGGTCTGCTACCGGTGCCGCTTTTTGAATCGATCGAAGATTTGCGAAACGCTCCCGCTATCTGCCGCGAGTTATGGAGCCGGCCCGACTATCGCAAGCTGATGGCCACCTGGGATCACTGGCAGGAGGTCATGCTGGGCTACTCCGATTCCAACAAGGACGGCGGCATGCTGACCAGCACATGGGAGATCTTCCGCGCTCATCGCGACCTGCACGTTGTGGCCCGCGAAGCCGGCGTCAAACTGCGCCTCTTCCACGGCCGCGGCGGCACGGTGGGCCGTGGTGGAGGACCCACGCATCGCGCCATCTTCGCGCAGCCGATGAACTCCTTCGACGGCCAGTTGCGCATCACCGAACAGGGCGAGGTGCTCAACTTCAAGTATGCCGACGAGGTGCTGGCCGAGCGCAATCTCGAACTGATGATCGCCGCTTCGCTCGACGCGCTGGCAAGGCCTAATGCGCGCGACCCTGAAGGCCATTTCACGGGCGTACTCAAGCCGGAGTGGGAGGCCGCACTCGACGAGCTTTCCGCTACCGCGTTCCGTTTTTATCGCCAACATATTCTCGACGATCCTGGTGTGGTCACTTATTTTGAGCAGTCCACGCCGGTGGCCGAGTTGGAGCAGGCCAAGATCGGGTCGAGGCCGTCGCGGCGCAATGCGTCAACCAAACTCACCGACCTGCGCGCGATCCCGTGGGTCTTTGGCTGGACGCAGTCGCGCCTGCTGATGCCGGCCTGGTTTGGCGTGGGCTTTGCGATGGGCGAATTTCTTGAGCGGCCGGGCTCACTCGAATTGCTGCAAACAATGGCCAGCGAATTTCCCCTCTTCATCGATCTCTTGCGCAATGTGGAACTGGCGCTGGGCAAAGTGGATTTGACGACGGCGCGGCTCTACGCTTCACTGGTGGAAGACGCGGCGCTACGCGAGCGCATTTTCGAAATGATGGAGGCTGAGTTTCATCGAACCGTGCGCGCGGTGCTGGCAATCACCGGGCAGAAGGAATTGCTCGAATCGAATCCGGTGCTGGCCCGATCGATCCGGCTGCGCAACCCATATGTCGATCCGATGCACCTCATCCAAGTCGATCTATTGCGCCGCAAGCGCGCAGGAGAAGAGTCGCCGGAGGTCAACCGCGCCATCGCCGCAACCATAAGCGGCATCGCGGCCGGGCTGAGGAATACGGGCTGATTAAAAAGAATCACTTTGCCAGCCACACAGCGGAAGTTGCTGCGGTCGATTGAACGGCGGCGACAGAGACGTTACTGGTCTCCCCGAGCGGGGAATCGTTATCTGGCCAGGTGCTCTATCCGGCGGTGCCGACTTTAGGTCTGCGCCATCTCTTCCCCTCAGGTCGTCTCTTCCCTTCAGTTGAAGCGACTGCCGAACTCAAACGTTTGCGCGAATTCGACTGACTTACTTGCGCGCCCCGTGGGCTCCCGCCCTGCGTTTAAGCGGGTTTGCGATGATACCGCTCCCATCTCCCAAAAAATCTAAATTTTATGCTTGACACCAATCAACACACCGAGATATGTTCCCAATCTAGATCAAACCCGCAGCAGAATGACTTCGCTCGCGCGGGCTCACGGAGGAGCCTTGCCGTAAGCGAGGTCAGGGTGTGGTAGGAGTTATTGAAAGTAGTCGACGGGAGGTATTCGCTATGAGTTCGTTTCCTTGGGTCAGGCCAACAGCCGCGTTGCCAGTGCTGCTTATCACCGCGCTTCTGCTGCTACCGTCCTCCTTATTTGGACAGGCGACCACCGGCACCGTGACCGGAATTGTTGCCGATTCGACCGGCGCCGTGATTCCTCACGCCGCTGTGGAGTTGATCAACCAAGAGACCGGCGTTTCGCGCAAGACGGTCAGCAACGGCGTTGGATATTTCGCGTTTGCATCCGTAGAGCCCAGCGTCAACTACACGGTCAGCGTTATCGTAGCGAAATTCCGGCCCTGGCAATCCCAGCCTTTTCCTCTGCGTCCTGGCGATCTGTACAACATTAGTGACATTAAATTGGAAGTGGGAACGCAAACCGAGCAGGTGACCGTTGAGGCCGTTTCCTCGGGCATGAAGGATCTCGACACGGGCGAACGCTCCGATGTCATCACCTCGAAAGAGCTTCAGACGCTGGCCGTGGTCGGCCGCGACGCAACCGAACTGGTGCGCATGCTGCCCGGTTTCGATATGTCTTCTGGTAATCAGGGAGTCAACAATCAAGCCGGATACAATACCGCCGTGGTTGGCTTGAGCGGGCCTACGGGCAGCTTTTCGGCCAATGGTAGCGGAACCAACGGCATCACTGTTGTTTCCGACGGCGTCTCACTCACCGATATTGCCAGCAATTCTGGCACAGTGCAGAACGTGAACATCGATGGTGTCTCGGAGATCAAAGTCTCGACCGCCAACTTCGGCGCAGAGAATGCCAAGGGACCGACGATTGTGAACGCTATCGGCAAGTCGGGAACAGAGGCTTTTCACGGCTCCGCTTATTTTTTCGCCCGCGATACCTTGCTGAATTCCAACGATTGGTATAACAATTTTTTGCAACAGACCCGGCCGGAAGGACGGTATTTCTATCCCGGTGGCACCATCAGCGGACCGGTACTCATTCCTCACACGAGCTTCAACCATAATAGGGACAAGCTGTTCTTTTTTGTACTGTTTGAATATTCGAACCAGCTGTTTTCGCCACAGACTCTGGGCTCCTGGGTACCCACTCAGGCTGAACGCAAGGGGCAATTCGACCAGTCCACGCTGAATGCGCAGCTTTGCGGCGGGCGTCCGGATGGTCTGGCCAACCCAAATTCCATTCTGCCCATGTGCCAGACGGAAAACTGGCTGCCGGATGGGACGGGGGTCGTTGACGGCAATGTTGCAGGCCAAGCCAACCCCGGCGGTGTGGCGATGATCAACTGGCTTCCGGCGCCCAATGCCGATCCATTCACCAACGTGAACGGCTTCAACTATATCAAGGAAGTGCTACAGACCCAGAACGGCACGCAATTCCACTCTAAGCTTGACTATCACATCACCGAAAACGACTTGGTGACACTGGGTTATAACCGGCAGGGACAGATCCAGCAGGATCCGGTCGATTATGGCTACATACCGACTAACTCAATCATCTATCCCGGCTCTGTGACTTCGGGCGACATTTCGAACGCTCTTTTCGCCAGCTACACGCGCAACTTCAAATCGAACATCACAAACGAAGCTTCAATTGCAATGTCCTACGTGACGTCGCCGGGAAATATGGGAACCCCCGCGGCTGTCGATCGCTTCGAGATGAATACCTATAACGGCGGCAACGGCAACTTCGACTATCTGGGCATGTACAAGAATGCCGGTGATTACTCAGTGCCGGCCCTCTCGGACTATAGCGGTCTTGGCTATCCGAGCATGCTGATGCCGGGCGGCTTTTATGACAACAAAATTCGGATGAAGAAGGTGGTCCCCGACATTCAAGACGTATTGACGGTGTCGAAGGGGACTCATTTGATCAAAATCGGTATCTACGCCGAGAAGGGAATTCTCAACGGACTTGCGGATTTCGGGGCTTATCCCCAGGGCGAGCTTACCTTCAATCCTGGAACCACGTATTTCGAGTACAACCAGAATCTGTCGATAGGCTCCACCACCCAATTCACCAATTGCGAGAGTTCTGACCCGGCCGGAAACTTGCGTCTTTCCGGCGCAGCCTATCTTGGCCTATGCATGAATCCGAATGCTCTGATGTATTTAGGCTATGCGGATACGTATACGCAAACAAACTTCTCCCCGACGGTCGATATGCAGTACAACACCATCTCAGTTTTCATCAACGATTCCTGGAAGCTGCACACGGTCACGCTCCAGTTGGGAGTGAGAGCGGAGCATATCGGCGCATGGGAAGATCGTCACGGCAATGGTCTGGCGACATTCTCTCCATCTCTGTATAGCAGCCAGTGCAGTGGAGGCGCCGTTGGCACGGCGGGCCGATATTGCAACAGTATGGAAATGCCTGGCGTCACCTGGCATGGCATCGATTCCGGCGTGGTGAATAGCGTGAATCAGCCGCCGGATCTTTTGGTCACGCCGCGCTTTGGCGTTGCCTGGGATATCTTCGGCAAGGGAAAGACCGTATTGCGCGGCGGCTGGGGCGTCTATCGCAGCCAGGAGGAATTCAATCCGTATGCCTTGGCGGCGGCAACGGCCCAGGGTTACAAAACGAGTTTCCTTCAGAATCAGCTTACCTTTGACTCGATCGATAATCAGTCGCCAGAGAATCCCCCTGATTTCAGCGCCTATACGATCTCCGCAGCGGATAGGGATCGGCCCGTTCATCTGGAGTCTAACGTTACGCTCTCCCAAAGCATGCCTTGGCATTCGCAACTCGAGGTCGCGTACGTTGGCAATAGCGGTCATCACCTGAGTACTTACAACAACGGTTATAACTCCGCCTCGAATGTCAATTTAATCCCCCAGGGAGGCCTCTTCAACGTCGACTTGAGCGGCCCCAACGGTCTTCCTCAGATCCTGACCCAGTCCCAGGGAGGAACCCCCAACCTCAGCGGGCTGACCACAGCGGAGCAGGACTTCTACCGCCCTTACCCCTTCTACACCAATATTTACGAACTCAAGCACAGCTACTACTCGACCTACAACAGCGCGCAGCTCAGCTGGAACAAGTCGACGGGCCGCATTCAGTTTGGCGCAAACTACACCTTCTCAAAGAATCTGGCCACAGCCTCGTCATACAGCAGCGTCATCGCGGACCCCTTCAATCTGCGTAACGATTACAATCCGGTATCTTTCGATCATACTCACGTAGTCAACGTGCATTACCTGATCGAACTAGGCAATCACCACCACCTTGGTCTTAAGCCTTTGAACGAGGTGATTAACGGATGGCAGATCTCCGGTATTTCATCTTTGCAGAGCGGACCTCCGCTGGCATCCATTCGCGGCGAGAACTTCGGCTTCGGGTATGGCCAGATTCAGCCGGTCCAGGTTCCGTATCAGAACCAGTCGGGGGCTCAAGCGGCGACAACACCCTGCCGCGACGTCTATAACATTCCCCAAGACGCGAATGGTAACACTTATTGCGTGACACAGTTGAATCCCGTCGTCTGGCTGGGCACTCCTGACATTCAACTGATGCCGACAATTACCTGTAACCCCGCCGGGGGCCCGGGCAAGCATCAGTTCATTAATGGGGCTTGCTTTGGAATTCCGCTTCCCGAGACTAATGGCCAGTTGCGGCCTCCGTACCTTCGCGGCCCGGCCTACATGAGCAATGATCTGACTTTACTGAAGAACTTCAACATGGGCGAGAAGAAGAATGTGCAATTCAGGGCGGCGGCTTTCAACTTCCTCAACCATCCGCTGGTTTCATTCAACAATAACGACACTACTACCGACCTTACCTTGTCTCAACAGGGAGGCACGGCCGGTCAAACGCTCACACAGGCGGATCTGACGACACAAGGGTTCGGCATTGCCGAAATCAAGTACGGAAGCCGTTTGTTGGAGCTGAGTGCGAAATTCTCGTTCTAACGGGTTTTCTATGGGCGGCCTGTGCCTGCAAGCAATTGGCCGTCAAGAAATTTGATAGGAAGAGGCGACGCAACTTTGCCGCTTTTTCATTGAAAAGAGATTGGCATCGCAGTACGCTGGCAGGATGAATGGATGCCAGCAAGATCGCCGCTCACGGCTTGGTAGTAGTGGATATGTTTGGGAGGGATAGTATGGCCATCGAGTCCGCAACTTTTCTTCGCCGGCTTGCCCGGATCGTAACATTGGTTCTGATCGTCGCCCTTTTCGGGGGCGTTTTCGCCGCGGCGCAACCTGCCGTCATGGTCGGCTCGGTCGTGCAAAATCAAAACGCCGCGAACGAGTATGGCCAGATATACAGGATTGTTGTGGCGAAGAATGGGAATGTTCTCTTTCTCGATGCGCAAAACGGCGCTCTTTATCAGTTGGCGCCGGGCGCGACCACGCTGACCACCCTGTCGGCGCCAGGCTCGGTACTCAAGGGGAGCAATAATTTCTGGAACTCAGGGATGGCGCTCGACAATTACGATACCCTCTATATCACCAGCGAGTACAACACTCCTTATTTCTACCGCGTACCTTATACCCCCGGTCCGAATGGAACAAATGGAACCTGGAACCTAACCGGCTCCAGCGACTGGGCCGCTGGCGATCTGATCGTTGGAGATTCGGGCAGCCGCGAAGCAGCCTTCGACGATAACAACAATATGTATGTAAGCACCGAAAACAGCCCTTCGATTCTGACGTTCTCCGTCGACGCCAACGGGATCGCGGGGCCCGCAACAACTCTAGTAAAGAATCTGAAGGCCGAGGCCGCCAAAATGACGGTCGACCATGCTGGGAATGTCTACTTTATCGAGGATTGCTGGTCGGCGCGTAACAAAGTTGCCGTGGGTGTGTGGATGATCCCAAAAGGCGTGGGCGTTAGCAGCACGGTGGTGGGCGAGGTATCGCCTCTTGTGCGCATCGATCCTCCAGCGCTTGGGTACAACTTTAAGGGAGTTAGCGTCGATGCGGCGGGAAATCTTTACTTCTCCAGCGTTGTCGACTCAGGCGGAAGCACCGGCGGCGACGGCAATGCCAGCATGGTATTGATGGTTCCGAACGAGAGCGGGAGCCCAACGACGGCTACCGCGGCGACTCTCAATTGGAGTCACGCGGCGATGGTGGCGCCGGTTTCCGCTACGGCTTCAATTGCGGTTGATCCGCGCGGGTTCCTCTGGATACCAACTCAGACCAATGGCTGGGTACCTCCGAACTCAACCGAACCGAATCCGCCCGCTTATCCCGGTACAAACAATTGGGTGCAATACGCTTTGGGCAGCGTAAACCTTGGCGCCTCCCCAATCGGCGCCCCGAGCGCCGCGGGGACGGTCTTCTTCTCATTTAACGCGCCCTCGACTACGCCGGCCAAGATCGTGTTTTCGCAGCCTGGCAGTGGTTCCGATTTTGCTGTTGTTACCACAAACCCACTGGAGAATCCCGGCCCGCCTCCTACGGTCGATACCACGGCGATTCCCTGTACGGCTGGCACCACTTACACCAGCATACCTCCGCTCTACACCAGTTGCCCTTATTGGCTGGCTGTGAATCCGCGTGTGGCTGGAGCGGTATCGGGCCAGTTGCAGATGCTGGATTCGAGCAATGATGTGATTGGCCAAGGTGCTGCCTACGTTTATGGTGTTGGTCAAGGGCCAGAGATATCTCTACTTGGTTCCCCTGTTACGTTGCCGATAGGTTCCGGTTTTGTCACGCCGCAGCAGATTGCGGTTGATTCCACGGGCGCCGCCTACGTGGCGGATTCGGGCCATGGCAAGGTTCTGCAATATCCTGCCGGCTCGACGGCCGCGACCACACCCATATCTGTTGGCACCGGATTTACGGCACCTACCGGAGTGGCCGTGGACGGGCTCGGCAACGTCTATGTCGCCGATTCCGGCAAAGTCACAGAGGTTCCATACGTATCGGGAGCGCTAGATTCAGATGCGCAAACCGTCATTCAGTCTGGCCTTGGCACAGCTCTCAATTTGGCGGTCGATGGCGCGGGTAACGTATACGTAGCCGACGAACTTAATGCGCAAGTGGTTAAGATTTCCAATCCCTCAACGAAGTCCACGCTATTCCGCGGCTCGACCCTCAGCCTCGATTCCGGCTACGCCCTCGGAGGATTCACCAGGCCGTCCGCCGTGGCCGTGGATGCATGGGGAAATGTCTTTGTAGCCGATGGAACAAATCTCGATGAAGTAACGCCGTTAGGCGCGCAGACCACGATCACCACGGGACTTTCTGGGAACGTCACAGGGCTTGCCACGGACGCTTCCGGGTCGGTGTATGTTGCCGAAGGGACGCAACTGATTCGCATTCCCGCAGAGGCTGGCACGCTTACATTCAATGACGCCGTTGGCATTGGGCTTGGTACCGTTAACTCGCCATCGGGCGTGGCTCTGGATAGAACAGGGAATCTATATGTCTCTTATGTGGGCAGCGGTTCAGCTCCCGCTTTTGCTCAATTAAGCGTTAAAGGCAGTTTTGACTTAGGCGTAGTGCCAGTAGCGACTCCCACGGTAGAGAGCGACGCGGAAGTTCAACTTTTCAATATAGGCAATCTGCCATTGACGCTCTCAGCATTGTCCGGCGATGTGCCCACAGGAGCCAATGCGGCCGACTACCTGGTTGTGACAGCTGGCGATAACCCCACCTGCTCTGGCACGACTCCCATTAATGCGGGTGTCTACTGTTACTTCGGCTTTGGCATAACACCCACCTTGACATCGGGAACCGAGACAGCCTCGATTGCCATTCTTAGCAATGCCTCGAATGCGCCTTCTTTAGCTCTTGGGCTTTCAGCCAGTCCATTTCTTGAGAATCGTCCGGCGACCATTACCACCATTTCGCCAATCACAGCCCCCACTTACCCTGGTAGCGTGACCATAACCGTGAAGGTTACTTCGACTGCAGGCACACCGCAGGGAACAGTGAAACTGGGTGTCAGCGGCCAAGGAACGCATTCCGCGACATTGAATGGCAGTGGCGTCGCTACGTTCAGCTTCTCGGGTCTCCAAGGCGGCGTCTACAACGTCAACGCGGCCTACGAGGGCTACGGCACGTCTGGCACTGCTCCGGACTTTGCCGTGAGTTCCACCAAGGCCACCTTCACCGTTAACCCGGCTGCCCCAGTCATGACCGTCAGCACGCCAGCCGCGTACGTGTTCTTTGGAGGCAGTTATACCATAACTGCGAATGTGAGTTCTGGTATTGGAGTGCCGACCGGAACTGTAGCGTTTATGAATGGAACGAGCCTGGCAGATCCAACCCAACCCCCGATCACGTTAACTGGACTGGGAATTGCTACCTTTAATACCACCAATCTTGCGCGCGGCACTTACACTCTCAAGGCTGTTTATTCTGGCGATCAGAATTATGCACCAACGACAGTTACGATTGCCACCTTTAATATCATCCCTGAGAGTGTGCTGATCACGTCAACTCCGCCGGCGCTGACGCTGACTCCCGGCGTACCTGGTTCGGTTTCTCTCAACCTGCAGGGACTGGTCGGATTTGGGGGACTGAAGGACGCGGTTGTTATCAGATGCGTTCAAGCTTCGCTCCCGCAATACTCAGAGTGCACCTTCGACAACACCACGGTCCTGATTAGTCCCGCCGGAGCATCGGCAACAGTCGTTATGACTATCAGCACCAATGTGCCCGTCAATGGTGGCACCGCTGCGCTTAGATCAGGGCCGGCTCCCTGGGCCCTTGGCGGTATCTTCGGTTTCGGTCTGATCGGTCTGGTCTTTGGCAAAAAGGCCCGGTTCAACGGGCGCGCACTCACCATGATCTGCCTGCTGTTGTTATTCGCTGGCACAGTCTTCGGCATCACCGCTTGCACCAATAACGGTTATACCCATACACCACCAAGGCCGATTGTCACGACTCCGGCAGGTACTTCCAACGTCGAAGTCACCACGACATGGAATGGGGCGCTGGTTTCCCTGCCGTTTACATTGCCTGTCACTGTGCAGTAGAGGCTGATCAAGAAGACGAGCGGCAAGGATGATGCATCTGGGAGGCGCGAGGCCGCCTTCCAGAAGTAGGGAGCACAAAGCCTCAATGCCCGGGTGGAACTACGCCACTCGCGATGTTGCTCGATATGAGTTATTAGGAGGATTGTCATGGCCACCAAGTCGATCATCTCTTTGCGCGGGTCTGCCAGAATTGCTCTTGCGCTGCTCTTCAGTGTCTGTCTGTGCCAGGGAGCTGGAGCGCAAACAAATATGTCAGTGGTTGCCACCGGCCCGTACAGCGCCGTTGCCTCCCATCCGGCAACTTGGGGCCAGCAGTGGGAAACCGCGATCTCCAGCAAGGGCGATCTGTTCACGGTCGATTTTCAGAACGGCGGCTTGTACTTGTTCCCGGCAGGCGGCGGGGCGATGGTCACGTTAATCGCTTCCGGTAACACCTGGACTAATCCGGGAATAGCTATTGACCCTTGGGATAATCTGTGGATCGGGCTAGACTGGAACAATGAGTTCGAGAGGATTCCCTATGCGAACGGCACCTGGAATATGTCCGACCCAAATATTATTACCTACGCGTATTTCTGGAATCCGGGGAGTCAAGCGTTTAACACCGTAAATACTTCAATTCCTTTGCTCAAGCCCTTTGACTTCAGTTTCAGCTCCAAAGTTACTAACGCAAGCAACGGCACCGCGACCATGGCCGTTGGCGATTTTAATTCGGGTGCGATCGACTCTTTCGCCGTCGACAGCAAAGGAAATGTTCTGAGTGGAACAGTTGTCGTCTCAACGCTTGCGGGCTCCAAAGCTGAGGCGATTGCCGTCGATAATTCCGGCAACATCTATTTTGTAGAACAAGGTGGCACTCCCGGAGTCCTGCTTGTTCCTGCCGGCACAACCAACGCCACGGACACAAAATTGACGCGCGTGGATCCGAATCTCAGCAGCCCGGACGGCGTCACTGTCGATAGCAATGGAAACGTCTATGTAAGTGATAGCAAAACCGGTGTGTACCTGGTTCCCAATGTTAGCGGAACTGTGAGCCCGAGCGATGCGGTGTTGATGGACGCGATTCCGGCCTTCGCCAACGTCGATTTCGATCTTGTTCGCGGCATTATGTATGTTCCGACCACCTACGGCTTAGGTGGTGGCTGGACTTCACCCAGCGGCACAGTCTACAACGATTTTGTTGCGGTTGCCTTGTCGAACGTGGGATTAGGGGATGCTGCCACTGGAGTGCAAGGTGCGCCCGAGACGATCAATGTCGGGTTCGCCGCAAGCACAACCTTAGAAAATATCGAGATTGTAGAAGCAGGCGGCGGTACAGATTTCACCGTCGTCGGCGGCACGTGTAAGACGGGGACAACCTATAAGGCAGGCGAGACCTGCACTGTAGAAGTTGCATTGAATTCGAAGATTATTGGAAACGTGTCCGCCAAACTCGAATTACTGGATTCGGGAGGCAATATTCTTGCTTCGCTTTCGCTCTCTGGAATCGGCCTGGTCCCAGCGGTTGTATCCGGTCCGATCAGCGCCGTTGCCTCGCATCCAGCAACATGGGGACAGCAGTGGGAAACCGCTATCTCCAGCAAGGGCGATCTGTTCACGGTCGATTTTCAGAACGGCGGCTTGTACTTGTTCCCGGCAGGCGGCGGGGCGATGGTCACGCTGATCCCTGGGGGTAGCTGCGGATATTGCAGCACGGGAATAGCCCTTGATCCGTGGGATAACCTGTGGATCGGGCTAACCTGGAACGATGAATTCGAGAGGATTCCGTATGCGAACGCAACCTGGAATATGTCGGACCCGAATATTATTACCTACGCGTATTCCTGGCTTACGGGTAGTCAAGCGTTTAACACTGTCAATACTTCAATTCCTTTCATGCAAGTCTTTGATTTCAGCTTCAGCTCCAAAGTAACCAATGCAAGCAACGGCACGGCAACCATGGCCGTCGGTGATTTTCATTCGCCTGCGATCGACTCTTTCGCCGTCGACAGCAAAGGAAATGTTCTGAGTGGAACAGTTGTCGTCTCAACGCTCGCGGGCTCCAAAGCTGAGGCGATTGCCGTTGATAATTCCGGCAACATCTATTTTGTAGAACAAGGTGGCACTCCCGGAGTTTTGCTTGCCCCTGCTGGCACGACCAACGCCACGGACACAAAATTGACGCGCGTGGATCCGAATCTCAGTAGCCCAGACGGCGTCACAGTCGATAGCAATGGAAACATCTATGTGAGCGATTCCAAGGCCGGTGTGTACCTTGTTCCCAACGAAAACGGAACTGTGAATCCTAGTGACGCGTACTTGCTGGCTGCGGTCCCAGCCTTCGCCAATGTTGACTTCGATGTACTTCGTGGAATCATGTATGTCCCAACTGCGCCGGGCGCATCGGGAGGCTGGAACGGAATCAACGACATTGCGGCAGTTGCCTTGGCGAATGTGCATCTTGGGTCTGCCGCCGCTGGTTCGCAAGGAGCGTCGTCAACTGTCAATTTCGGGTTGAGCGCAGGCGTGACTCCGGCCAAATTTACGATTGAAGAAGCTGGCGCAGCAGCTCCCGACCTCGTTGTTGCCAGCGGCGGAAGCTGCGTGGCGGGAACGGCCTATGAGGCGCTGAGTACCTGCTCCGTGAATGTTGCCTTGAGCCCCCATGCCGCAGGCGGTGTATCTGGCAAACTGCTGATGCTGGATGGGACGAACAACGTAATAGCTTCGATGGCGTTGTATGGAACCGCTCAGGGGGCAGTGATTTCTGGTACGCCTGCTTTTGAACAGTCGATCGGCGCAGGCTTGATGGTTCCTGGTCAAGTGGCAGCCGATGCCGCGAGCAGCTTGTATGTAGCTGATAGCGGCCTCAAGAAAGTTCTGATGTATCCTGCTGGAGCCATTGCAACAACCGCAGGCGTTTCTGTGGGTACGGGGCTGACGGCGCCGACGGGAGTCGCGGTGGATGGCGCCGGAGATGTGTTTATAGCGGACAGCGGCAAGGTGTATGAGGTGCCATATACGCCCACCGGCCTGAACACTGCTGGTCAAATCACGCTGAAGACTGGATTGGGCGCCAAGCTGAATCTTGCGACAGATGCTTTGGGCAACCTCTATGTGGCTGATCCAAACAATGCCCGGGTGGTGAAACTCGGCAATCTTGGCGGAATGTTTGGCGCCCTGAGTCAAACGGAAATTGATCTGACCGGGTTCACCGCTCCCGCTGCGGTGGCCGTGGATGGGAGCAATAGTCTTTACGTGGCAGACGGTTCGAATCTCATCGAAGTCCAGCCGAACGGCACGCGATCGACACTGCTGACTACGTTGAGCAACACTACCGGACTGGCGGTTGATCTATCCGGCGCTGTGTACATCTCGTCCAACGGCGGTACGAAACGAGTTCCATATGTGAGCGGCGCGCTATCCCCGAGCACCGAGACTGTGATTGGCGCAACGGTTACCGATCCAACCAGTGTGGCTCTCGATAGGGCGGACAACGCGTACCTGGCGGATGGGACGGCCCTGAATCTGCATTTGGTAAGTGCCAGCGGGTGGGCCAATACCGGCTCACCCGCTCTAGGGTCTACGGGATCCGGGTCGGCTACGTTGACGAATATCGGAACTTCCACGTTGAACGTTACTGGGTTTCTTTTGAGTGACTCGGTGGATTTCAGCGCGTCAGGTTGCTCCGCTCCTGTAGCGCCGATGGCCACATGCACGGTTAACGTCACCATGGACCCTGAGGGACCTGGAGTGCAAGGCCCGATTTCCAGTGTGATTACAGCTCAGGGCAATGCGGCAAATTCCCCTGTAGGTGTGGTTGCCTCCGGAACCGCTGGGGCCCTGGCGGGAAGCACGACGACCCTTACCATTCCCAGCACAGTGACGGTTCTCAGTATCCCGATATCTATCACGGTGGCTTCGACGAGCGGAACGGGCGCAACGCCGACAGGGAACGTGGTGATTTCTTTGAACGGTGTAGCGCAGCCGCCCGTCACC
>JBEKWJ010000051.1:0-32010 GCA_049513195.1 Occallatibacter sp. | reverse complement strand
GGTGGAGCAGAGGACGAGGAGAATGTAGCAGATTATTGGGACGGTATCCCGATGACTAGCGCTGAATTGGCAGATGAAATGAACGCCATTGCGCGGGGCGAGATTCATCCGCCGAATCCACCTCTCAAGAAAATGAGTAAAGAGGATCAGCAATTGATCGAGGAAATGGAGCCGATCGAAGTGATGATGAGCCGCCCTGGGGAGCCACTGTGCCTCGACGACGATGGGCACCGCTGGTTACGCGTTCACGAAACAATGGATGACACTTTGCCAGAGATGGACATCATCATCGAAAACGAATGCATTATGTGAACGGTGGTCCGGAAGTTATTTGGTTGTTTTGAGCCGCGAGTACTGTTCGTCTGTTAATTGGAGAATGACGCCTCCGCGTCCCTTATTGATGGCACGGGTCAGCAATTTTCTCTGTAGCCCGCATCTCAAAGCACCACCACACTCTGAAATCGCGATCACCTTCTCTGACGATGAAAAAGTGAGTGTCCGCGGGAGAGTGGTCCTATGGTCCTCATCAATGAAATGGCAAAACCAGGAACCATTCTCCAAACGATCAAACAGCATTTGAATTCGATGCCGTGAGCCAGGACAGGAGAGAGCGCTTGAATAGTTCGAGAATGGAAGAATAATTCCGGAAGCCGATCCCGCCGGGTAAATGGTGGATGCGCTACGCCCTGCCGGGAACTGCGGAAAAGGCAGGATATTATTTGATGGTTGACCATCCTGCCACACAAAGTACTTTCTCGTCACCCATGTGGGAGGCGAGGCTACAGGGGTGGCGGAATCGCGGTAGGTGTACTTGACTCCTGAGACCGTCGATGGTGGAAGCAATACCCAGTCGGTGTCCCCGCGAAGAATGAGCCCCGTAGCGATTTTCCGGTGAGCAGTGTTTAGAATCATGTTTTCCGGCCACTGGAAGAATGCGCACGGAATGCCGAGGCGTGAAATCTCGAGAGTTTCGGTCCAATCAGCCTCCTCCTCATATTTCATTGTGATGGCGAGAAAAGAAGCACAGCCGCTCTGATCACTGGCCTCGATCGCAAAGACCCCAGACGCAGGTCCGGTGGCAAGAGCCCAATTGCAGCCACTGTTCTCATAGGCTAGACCTTCCAAAATAGCTATATCGCTGGTGGCATGCTTGATGAATGCTTCAGCTTTGGCGAATCTGCCGCGGACCGGTACGGGGAACAATTGCCAATGGCGGCTTTCCGCCGCATGGCGTATTTCGATTGGGAGTTCCCGCGAATACAGCGGGAATTGAAATGGGGTTCTCATGATTCTCCTTTCTGGCTGCAGCAATTGCTGACGAGTTATGGCAGCGGTTTGCTGACCGGTGGAATGTGTCTTGTGGGTGAAGGACAGTCCGATTTATTCGTGCGGATTGCCCGAACGAATTGAGCAGATCGCTGAACTTCTGCGGGCTGCTCTTTGAATGGCCGTTGGTCATGGTGGATTTGCTTTTAGATGGGTGAGTTGCTGCCTTACAGATCAAAGCCCGCTACAGCCTTCTGTCACGCGCTGATGGGCTATTCCGGCTGCGTTCTAACATCGTTGAATGTCCGGCCTATCGATTCTCCGATGGGCCGCAATGGATGATTCTGGTCCGTCTTCGATTGAACAAGCCGGAAGTAGTACTCGAATCCAACGAGAGGCAGGTTTTCGGAGCTGTGTTACCACAGAGGGAAACACACAGGCTCAGGCTGATTGGTCGGGGGTTTCATTCGGGAGTTTTCGCAGCACACGTTGTACGGTAGCGGTTGAGATCCTGTGTTGCTTTGCGATATCCCGAATGCTCAGACCCTGGCGGCGATCATGGTAGATGGCGGCGTGATCGAGTTGCAAAGGCTGGCGGCCGATGTGCTGGCCATCCATGCGCGCTCGCCGCATGCCGGCGCGCACACGCTCGCTGGTCAGGCTGCGTTCCAGGCCAATGATGGCGGCGGTAATGAGCGCAACGGCGCTGCCCTGCGGGCCGCCGGTGTCGATTTCTTCGCGAACGGTGCAGAACTCGACGTGCAGCCGGTTGAGTTCGTCGAGTACCTCAAAAAAGTGGCGGGTTGAGCGGCCGATGCGATCGCACGACCAGGCCATAACGAGATCGAAGCGGCCACAGCGGGCGTCGGCCAGCAATTGTTCGAGTGCCAGTCGCTTGGCTTTTGTGCCCGAAGCCTTGTCGGTAAACTCAGCGACGACTGCGTAGCCGCGCTGCTCCGCCATCTGGCGGAGATCGCGAAGTTGGGGTTCAGGGTTTGGATCGGAGGGTGAAACGCGAATATAGAACGCAGCGCGTTTTACGCCAACTACTGGTTGCGGACTATCAATATACATGGGGTGGACTCCTGATGAATGCTTGTGGCTGGTTGAAGATGGAGGCGTATTCTTGACGGCTTTTGGGATCGGCTGGGGTAGATCGGGATTCTGTCTGTATCTAGATAAAAAGGCCGCCCGGCGTCAGGCGGCCTTTGCTGCCGGTACTTTGGAGACGTGCAGAGCAGCGGTCCTTCCAAAGCATTCCTATAGAGGAAACCCTAACCCGTAATCGGTGCGATGGGTTGGTGTATCCTTAGTGCGATCATCATTCAACACCGACGGAGGTCATTGGCTTGCCTCTCCATAGCTCAAAGTGGACCTTGCTCGCGTTCCTCCTCTTCTGCGCTCCATGCCCAGCTCAATTCTCTGATTCTCTGAAGGTGGACGAAGGCGCAACACGTCTCAGCTTTTCTGGTGATCAATTCCACCTTGCGCTATCGGTCACAAGTGGCACCGCAACGTCTTCCGCGCAAGTTTCGGCCGAACTTCTTGATACCGATGACAGCGTCCGCTCCTCGGCAAATGAAGCCTGCAATCTGGCAAACGGCCAGACCGTCTGCCAAGTCGAGATGCCTCCTGCAACCTCCCACTCGAAGCATGGAGCCACTGACGGAGACTGGCTGCCACTTTTTCGTCTCCGGTATAGTGTTGCGAAGCCCGATGCCCTTCCGGTTTCAGGCACCATCGCACTTGATCGAATCGCTCCGGACCTGTTCGACCTGCATGTTGCGGCCCCCAAGAATATCCATCTTGGCGCCAGCTACACTGCTCGTGTCCGCGCCCTGCATCCTCTGACCCACAATTCCAGAGCTGACGTGCCGCTCGACATAACGCTCACGGCGAACTATGCAGAGGCCGACAAAGACAGCGAGGAATTCGCGCAACTGCAGGTCAGAACCGATGCCGATGGCTTCGCCTCTGTCCCAATCACGGTGCCGAATGGAGCCGATCTCACATCTGTAGACCTGCACGTAGCCGGAAAGCTCGCGAATCTTCACCCCGGTATCACCCAATCTCTGAGCATTCCCGAAAACGCCCGCTTCGATCTAACAACCGACAAGCCGCTCTATCAGCCGGGGCAAACCGTTCACTCGCGAATATTATTGCTCGACCGTAACGGTCACGCCAGCACCCAGAAAAATGTTCGAGTCGACATTTTCGATCCGGACCAAACGCTGGTATTTCGCGTCGAGGCTCTCACGTCAAAATACGGCATTGCTACCGTCGATTGGCCGGTACCGGCCCGCATGCGTCTTGGCGAATACACGCTGAACGCCACTCTTCCGGATGACTCCGATACGCAACAGACCGCGTCGGCCACGCTCCGCCTCAGCCGTTATGATCTACCGACCTTTGTTGTCTCTCCAGCCCCTGACCGTCCGTTCTATCTTCCGGGCAGCAACGCCATCGTCGATGTTCGCGCAAACTATCTCTTTGGCAAGCCTGTGCTTCACGGCCACGTGCGTGTATTTCGCGAAAACGACCGCACATGGAACTTTGCAGAACAGCGATATGACGTCAAGGAAGGCAAAGCAGTTTTTGGTGAGTTGGATGTGCATGGTAGCTTCAAGGCGCGCATCCCATTGACCGCAGACCTGGAAGAATACTCCAATCGCGAACCCTCGAACGATTACGAGGATATTCATCTGGCAGCCTATGTCACAGACGCATCGACCGGCCGAACAGAACAGCGCCGCTTTGACCTTCGCGTTACAGGGCAGGCTCTTCATCTCTACTTAACTGCCGGTGATCAGGCCAAGGGAATGCCGGAGCAAATCTACCTGGCAGCCACCACCGCCGATGGCACGCCAGCCGAGTGTGATCTCAATCTATCGCTGCTGGCCCACGATGCGCCTCATGCGACGCTGCGTCAGCGCATTGCGCGGGCATTTCCGCTTCAGAAAATACACACCGATGCACACGGTCTCGCTCGCATAAGCCTTCCCACCTACGAAAAATTGCTCAAGATGAGACCCGCAGCTTCCGGTTCCAAACCATCTTCGCCAGATGAGCAGCCGACCCTCTACGTCACGGCCCGCGATAAGGATGGTCATACCGGTGCAATGACACAGGACTTGGCCCCGCCCACGGGCACATTCCGCATCACGACATCAAAGACCATCTACCAACCGGGCGAGGTCGTTGATATCCAGGTCGATTCCACGGAATCATCGTTGCCTCTCACCGTCCAGATTTTCCGCCACACCTTACACGGCGAGCTTACACTGGCTACGCGCGACATCGCCTTGGTCAATGGGCATGCTTCGTTTACCGTGACCAGCGATCAGCGCTACAGCGGGTTCGTTTTTATCGCGGTTGTCGCGCTGGGCGCGAATTTGCGCGAAGCCCAAGAATACGGCGGCGATTACGGCGGCGATGATTCTCAATCAAGGGTCGCATTTCGCGCGTTGCTGTTTCCACGCGACAACTCGCTTCGCGTCGGAATTAAGATGTCCGCCGATACCTTTGCCCCCGGCGATCAGGCAACCGCGACGTTTGACGTCAGAGGGCCGCAAGATCTGGACGGAGATGAAACCGCGCAGGCGCCAAGCGCGCTGGGTATTGTCGCCGTCGATCAAGCTTTGGAAGAGCGTAACCGCACTGACAATGATTTCGGCGGGACCGATGCGCAGTCGTTCTTCTTTCGCTGGCGCTCGGAGTTCGAAGACAACGGCGCTGCCGGTGGGTTCACTCTACAGACTCTGCAGCGTCTCGATGCCACCCAGCCCATGCCGCCCGGTACCCAGCTTGCCGCGGAAATTTTTCTTGCTGGTCAACACCTCTCCTTCGACACCACCAGCGATGAAACCGGACAGGATCTGGAGAGTGTCTTCTTGCCCCTCATTGAACCCCAGATAGCCTCTGCACGAAAGGCTCTCGATCAATATCTGGCTACACATACCGAACTTCCAGTCACGAAGTCTGAACTCGCGGCGCTGCTGGCTACGAAAGGTATCGATCTGCTCGCGCTGCGCGACCCTTGGGGCGACCCATATAGTGTTCACGCCATGCCAGACAATAGCGGCGTCTTCACTCTGACTCTACATAGCGACGGCCCTGACAAGTTGCACTCTACTGCAGATGATTTCGAGGTCCCGTTCGCCAGTTGGCGCTGGTTCGCCGGGCATCAACTGGAATTGAAGAATGCAGTTGCGGCTTTTCACAAACGTACGGGCCGCTTCATTCGCAACCTGACCGAACTGCGCAGCGAGATGCAGGCTGAAGGCATCAGGCTCAACGAATGGCGCGATCCGTGGGGGCAGCCGTTCAGCTTTCAATTTGCTATCGCTCAAACGCAATTCGTTATTCAGGCTCGTTCCGCTGGCGATCCAAGCTATAAGCCTCGCTACGACCTCGAGCGTGGCCCGTATTTCGCGGGCAGCGCAGAGATTGATTACACGGTCGAACTGCGCAAGCGCCTCGAAACTGCACTTGGACGATACGCCGCATCGCACCCGTACCCCACGAACAACGCTCAGTTCACCGCCGCACTTCGCTTGTCAGGCATTGTTCCATCGCAACTAATGGATCCTTGGCAGCACCCGCTCTATGCCACCTTCCGAAGCCACTCCTTCTTCACGGATCGCGTCCACACCGAAGCGCACGCAAGAGTTGGCAGCGTACCCCAAAATCGAACCATCATCACACCCGTCACCGCCATCTCAGACATCGTTGAACTTCATAGTCTCGGACCCGACGGGAGACGCAACACTCCGGATGACTTCACTTTCGCGACATTTTCGCGGGTGCGCTCGCTTCAGAGTGCTCAAGATTCATTGCCCAAACATGCACCACATCAGACCGCTCACTCTGGCCAGACAGGAGAGATTGCCGGCACGATCTCGGACCAGACCGGCGCAGTCATTCCCAATGTCGTCATCGTCGCCATTAATCAGAAGACTGAAATGGAGTACGAAGAGAAATCTGACGACCAGGGCGCCTACCTGATGGGTCCACTTCCCGCCGGCATCTACAAAGTCCGTTTCCGCGCCAGGGGATTCATGGACCTTGTTTACGATCAGGTCAACATTCTGCCGCTGAACACTGTCACCCTCGACGCGAAGCTCAATGTCGGCAGTGTCTCGGAAGCTATTGAGGTCAGTGCCAGTCCCGTGACGCTCAATACGGAGAGCGCCGAAATCTCAGACAAACGGATTTCCAGTCTTATACCGCCACCGCCACCGGGGGTCGCGGGCGGAGGAGGAGGAGGAGCGTCCTCAACGCCACGACTCCGGGATTACTTTCCGGAGACGCTTCTCTGGCGGCCCGAAGTCATCACCGCTCCCGATGGTACGGCAACGCTGCGCTTTCCCGTTGCCGACAGCATAACCACTTGGCAACTTTCCGCCGCGGCATCAACCCTTCTGGGCAACACCGGATCTGGAACCGCGCAGTTCCGCAGCTTCCAGCCATTCTTCGCCGCCTTCGATCCACCATCGATCCTGACCGTTGGCGACTCTATTGCCCTGCCGGTCACGCTGCGCAACTATCTCGATCACCCTGTCGCCGTCCAAAGTTCGCTGACTCCGGCCCCCTGGTTCCGGCTCGATGGACCGGCTTCGAGCACCACGCAGGTCGCCTCACAGGCATCCGCTTCACCTGTCTTCCGCTTTACCGTCCTGACGTCCGCTAACGAAGCCCCGCAGCAGTTTATCGCGCAGACTGGCGAGACGGGAGATCGTATCTCCCGCCCTGTCACCGTCCACCCCAACGGAGAGGAAACCGCAGTTACCACTGCCACGATCCTTTGGCCGGGCGACAACTTCCTCAACTTCAAACTACCGGCGGACACGCTGCCCGGCAGTAGCGATACGACTCTCAGGGTCTATCCCAATCTTGGCGCTCACCTCCGCGATGCGCTCGAAAAGATGGCCGATTATCCAAACGGCTGCGCAGAGCAGATCATCTCCATCGCGTGGGCAAGCCTGGTGCTCCAGCGCTACTCTGCCGCAATTCCGCAAAAAGACGAGAAACTACAACAGCGGACGCATCGCAACCTGCAGGAGGCTTATGAGAACCTGCTAGCGAACCAACTTTCCAACGGCGGCTTCGCCTACTGGTCGAAAGACCGCAATGCCGACTTGGCTTTGACGGCCTACGCAATTCAGTTTCTGACTGAGGCTCGCAACTTCATCACGATCGACGACGGTGTTCTGAGCAAAGCCGTTGCCTTCCTCGCACAGCAACAGCAGCCAACGTCTCAATCGACAGCTGGGTTGTGGGTCCGCGTTGGCAGAGATCGCAAGCCCCATCCGGAGGACACTCGCGGTAACATGATGTTGACAGCATCCATCGCAGCGATGATCGCCGGCGCACCGAACACCGAACCGATGCTCAAGAAGGCAGTTGCCGCCACGCAGCCATTCGCTGAGGAATTTGACGAACCGTACACCTTGGCAAGCTACACACTCGCCACACTGGCACTGAAGGACACCGCCCGCGTTGAGCCCACGATCAAGCGCCTCCGTGCTATGGCTCATTCAGAGAACAGCGGAGCCTACTGGGCGCTCGAAGCTAACTCGCCCTTCTTTGGCTGGGGCCGAGCAGGCCGAGTCGAAGCCACCGCCCGGGTATTGCGTGCATTTCTCGCCGCCGGCATTCCACCGCAGGACGACCTCGTCGCTCGCGGTCTGCTCTTCCTGAACCACGAGCAGGATCGTCAGAGCCTCTGGTACTCAACACAGGCTACCGCCCGCGTGCTCGATGTACTTGCCGAAATAGCCTTGCGTTCACCAGCTACCGCGTTTGCTCGCAATCCCGGCAGCCTGACTATCGTGGTTGATGGCCAACCTGCCATTGCCGTAGCTCTTCCACCCTCAGTGCAGGACGCAGGTCCAATCTTCGTGCCTCTCGGGACCGCTCTTGGGGCTGGAGATCACCGCGTCTCTCTTAACCTCCCGGCAAACTCGCAATCCGCGACTGCCCAACTCGTCTCCAGCTTGTACCGTCCGTGGCCGCCCGTTGCGCCCGACTCTTCGGTCGTCAATAACGAACAGCTTCGCATGACCGTTGCCTTTGGCACCACCAAGCCATTACCGGGCAAACCAGTCAATGTAACAGCGCACATTGAGCGGGTTGGCTTCGAGGGATATGGCATGATGATCGCCGAGATCGGCCTTCCTCCAGGCGCGGATGTTGACCGCGCATCCCTTGAATCGGCTGTCTCAGCCAGCGACTACGAGCTGAGCCATTATGAGGTACTCCCCGATAAGGTGGTCATCTATCTCTGGCCCAAAGCGGGAGGCTTGACGCTACACTTCCGTTTCACGCTTCGCTACGCCATAGATGCCCTCAGTGCACCATCGGACGTCTACGACTACTACAACCCCGATGCCCGATTCGACCTCAGCCCTACACGTTTCAAAACACAATAGGGGTCGCCGCCCTTGCGCCAGCCTAGCGAACGACCCTTTTCAGAATCATTCTCGCTAGCCCAATGCTGTCAGTTATAACCGATGTCAATCGGGGCGACGGCCTGCCGATATCCTGCTCTCGCGCAAGATGCACAGCCGCGATGATTGACGCGGCAATCACCAGCTTCGAAGCGAACCGGTTCGCCATTCTCTTCTGCTTTTCCAGCTTCTTCATCCGAGCGTGCTTTAATCAGACTTCTGAAGAAAAGCGCAAGCAACTTGGTCGGGGCGTCGTCGGCGCTCGTCTAAGAAGGCGACGAGACCCTCTGCAACAGCCCGAAAAAAGCCGGTAAAGCATTTGCGCTCGACGTAGGGCAAACGCAGGGACTATTCTGGACGTTTACTGATGAAAGCTACCAAGGAGGAAGAACTACGCCTATAATGGTGCAGTTCTGAAATTGAGTCTGCGAGCCGGGGCTCGTCTGCGAAGGAATTAAATGAACCAGGAGAGCGAAATCCTTCAGTTCTTTGGGCCACTGCTCACCGACCCATCGAAGATTAAGCGCGAAGCCGTACACAGGCGAAAGCAATTTGATGAGAAATCCATCGTTGCTGAGGAGATTCCGGCCTACGAGGCGGACGGTTGGCAAGTCGATAGGAGGCTGAAACGCTCGATTCGAGTCAAACGTCCCAAGGCTATCGATGAACGTCTGGAGAATCGATTCTGGATGCTTTTGGCGCGGCTGGGCTATCCCGAGATCAACTCCAGTCGGAAGTTCACGATGCTGATTGAGCGGAAGGGCGCAGAGCCCCTGAGAAAGCAGGTGGACGTATTCGCAAAAGATGACGAGACGGTGATTATTGCGGAATGCAAGGCGTCAGGTAGCTTCTCCCGGCGAAGCCTGCAAAAAGATGTAGAGGAATTTGCCAATCTCAAGAAGCCAATCGCTTCCGCAATTCGGAAGCACTATGGCGAAGAGAAGAAACTCAAAATCATTTGGCTCTTCGTCACCGAAAATATAATTTGGTCCACGCCGGACAAGCACCGCGCCAGTGGCGAACAAATTCGGATCATCACTGAGAGGGAACTCCGATATTACGCGCAGGTTGCAGATCACCTGGGGAAGGCGGCTAGGTATCAGTTCCTTGCTGAATTTCTTAAGGATCAGGTTATACCTGAGCTAAGCGGGAAGACTGTATCGGCGATACGCGGCAGACTCGGCGGGAAGCCTTTCTATTGCTTTGTTACAACTCCCCGTGACCTGCTCAAAATCTCATTCGTAAATCACCGCTCTTTGAACGACCCCGAAGGTGCCCCAACCTACCAGCGGCTTGTCAGTCGGACCCGGATGCGCGACATTGGCGAGTTCATCAAGGGCGGCGGTTACTTCCCGAACAACTTGCTCGTCAACTTTGTTAGACCGGTTCGGTTTGAAAAAGCTGCCACAGACGAAACTGCCGGCATTCAGTTTGGTCATCTGCATCTACCGGACAGATATAGATCCGCTTGGATCATTGACGGCCAGCACCGTTTATATGGTTTTGCCCCGATTGACGACAAGTATCTCTGCCACAATATCATCGTGGTCGCATTCGAGAACTTATCCAAAACCGAAGAAGCGAACCTCTTCGTCACTATCAATCATGAGCAGAAGTCTGTCCCAAAACATTTACTTGATGATCTGGAGGGCGAGCTTAAGTGGGGCTCCGATATCCCCAGCGAGCGAATCGGATCAATCAGCGCGAGGCTTGTAAATCTGCTGAATACCGACGTTGGTGAACCATTCCACAATCGCATCACACAACAGGGTATGCCGACCACAAGCCGCACCAGTCTAACTATTCCGGCACTCAAGGATGCGTTTCGGAAGTCAGGGCTGCTCGGTAGGTCCATGCTCAACAATAAGGTCTATGACCACGGTCCTTTGTGCGGCAGTACAGACGCTGAGACGCTCGACAGAGCACGTTCGGCTGTGAATGAGTTCTTCTCTCTGATTAGCAATGCAAACCTGCATGAATGGCAGAACGGCCGTGACGGATTTCTTTGCACAAACATCGCCGTGCAGGCCTACATCATGCTGTTTGGATCTCTCGTGAAGTATTGGGAGACCAACACGGCATCGAATGCTAGAGAGATGGAGATTGAGGAGGTCCTCATGGGAATTGACGAATACGTCAAGCCTATACGCGATTTTCTTGAAGCGAGCACACCGACCCAAATTCGAGATGCTTTTCAGGTTCAATTTGGTTCTGGGGGGCCTCCCGAATATTATTTTCGTCTGTGCAAGCTGGTTAAGGTCAAATACGCGGACTTCCAGCCTGATGGTATGGCCGATTGGGAGGCAGAGCAGTCCGAAGATCGGATCAAAGACGCTGACATTAAGCTCAAGGATATTGTTTCAAACATGCGGGACCACATCTTCAGTGTCTTCAGAAAACTGTATGGAGATGAAAAGGACGCCTATTGGGAGAAGGGCATTACCGACAAGACTGTGAAACTCGCTGCCTACAATCGGTCGCTTGATACCGACCTAGAAGATCGCCTTCCACCGGAAACTTATCTCGAAGTACTTGAGATGAAAAAGGTCGTCGAGGCCAAAGCAGTCTGGCCCATTTTCAAGCCTGCGTTCAATATCCCCGAGCCTGGAGAAAAAGGGCAAGCAAGAAACCTGAAATGGATGGAACGCGTCAACGAGTTGCGCCGGATACCCGCACATCCCGCCAAGGAGCGCAAATACAAAGTCGAGGACTTTGAATACATCGACTTCATTTATGACGAGTTTACGAAACGACTTCTTACAGCAATGGAAGAAAGGGACGTAGTCCTATCGGCGGTCGGCGGTGACGAGGATGATTGAACCCTTCCTCAAGTGGCCCGGGGGCAAGAGATGGCTTGCAGGGCGTCATCTCCATATGTTTCCAAAGACCTATGGAAACTACATTGAGCCCTTCCTTGGTGGTGCAGCGGTGTTTTTCGCACTTTCTCCGGAAGATGCATATCTGTCCGATGCGAATGGAGAGCTTATCAATGCTTACAATCGGATCAAGCACGATTGGGCAAAGATTGAGCAACGTCTCGCAAGGCTGCACAAGAAACATGACTCAGACTTCTACTACAAGATGCGAAAGAGAAATCCGACCGACCCTCTTGCCAGAGCGGTGCGCTTTCTCTACCTGAATAGAACATGTTTCAACGGCATCTATCGTGTCAACAAAGAAGGCAAGTTCAACGTTCCGATTGGCACCAAAGATGAGGTCCGTTTTGATGATGGGTACCTTGAAAAAGTCGCGAGCGCTCTCAAGAATGCGCGGATCAGAAAGCGCGATTTTGAGGTTGCAATTGGACAGGCCAAGAAAGGGGATTTCGTTTTCATTGACCCGCCTTACACCGTTATGCACAACAACAACGGTTTTGTGAAATACAATGCGCAACTATTCTCTTGGAAAGACCAAGCGAGGCTGGCCACATCTATCAAAGCCGCTGGTGATCGCGGTGCGCTTATAATGATGTCGAATGCGGACCACGATAGCGTAAGAGAGCTTTACGATGGCTTTGGAACGCATCATTCACTTACGCGTGCAAGCATACTTGCGGGCGATCCAGACTACCGAAAGAGCGCAACTGAACTGCTCGTTACTAATTACCCCATCCCTGAGACTTCAACCAATTCGGTGGGCTCTCGATCACAGAAGCACTGAGCGGCACATTCATGGATGCAGTTCCTTTTCAAGTATCGATTCACCCAACTGCGAGGTTCGAAGCGAAACGTATGTGGAAGAATTGGCAATCTCATTTTCGACAGATCCCGCTTTTTGGTCCGTTGGTCGATTGCAATGCACGCGACCACGTAGAAACGCTCGGACAAACACTCACTTTGCTTTTGCTGTCTACAGCTCCGCTTTGGCTCGGGGGCTTGGTGATTTATGGCATCAACCCGGACAATACGCTCACACTTGGAACGGCTCTTAGACGCACAGTAATGCACGGGGAGTTGTTCATGTATGGAACCGCTCTTCTTGCGCCAATTTTTTGGGTCGCTTTAGTTGATCCCCCAGGTGCCAGAGTCTTCCCGAGCCGGACTATACACATGGTCCTAATTGCTCTGATCGAGCTGGTTGCATCGGTGTTCTTTGGCTTGACTGTGGCCGGTAATGCGTTGCGCCAACCATTCATCTTTGAATTGTCAGTGGCAATATTTCTCGCATCACTGGCTCTACTGTACCTCGGAACCTTGTATCACTCGAATAGGTTGAATGCAGCGGAGGCTTTCAAAAAGGATGAGCAGGGGTTCTCGCAAGCATACGAGGAACATCGCCAATGACCGCGGAAGAAGACCCAATCTCATTCTCCATCCCGGTGCTGAAGGTGACGCAGCCAATCGGCTCCTTTTTTATTGGCGTAATTGACCGTAAACGCCTCTGCGAGATTACCGACTTCGACGTGCGCCGGTTGATCAAGGAGCGCGATTTTGAGAAGTATCTCGGAATACAGCGCCCTCTGGACAAGTATCGAGTGAAGGAGATTAGGGAATATGTGACGACCTCCGACGCGTGCTTCCCAACAGGCGTTATTTTGTCCGTGCGGGCCGAGTGCGCAAGATACGATGACCAAACCAAAACGCTCTACCTTTCGAATCAAATTGACCCAGACGATCCTGAGCGAAACATCCTTTACCGCCAGATTGCAAAGGTCATTGATGGGCAACACCGAATCGAGGGCCTGAAGGATTTACAGGACATCCAATTCGACCTGAATGTCTCGGTTTTCGTCGACATTGATGTTGCACAGGAAGGCTACATCTTCTCAACTGTGAATTTGGCTCAGACCAAAGTCAACCGGAGTCTAGCATACGATCTCTTCGATCTTGCAAAGTCGAAAAGTCCTCAGAAATTCTGCCACAATGCCGCAGTCGCCCTTGATAAGGGCGAGGAAAGCCCTCTTTATCACAGGATAAAGAGGCTCGGTGTAGCTACAGAAGGCAGATTCAGCGAGACCATTACCCAAGCAACCTTTGTTGACTCTCTTATGCGGTACGTTTCTCGCAATCCGATGAGTGACCGAGACGTTTATCTGAAGGGCGGCACGCCCACAAAAGCATCGACGGAGGAATCGAAACAATTCATCTTTCGGAATATGCTCATTGAAAACAGAGACTTGGAAATAGTGGATGTACTGTGGAATTACTTCTATGCTGTAGCTACTCGGTGGCCGGCTGCATGGGCTTCATCACAGCGCGGCGACATGCTCAGCAAGACAAATGGCTTTCGCGCCCTAATGCGCTTCCTCGGCCCTTCCTACTTGTCGATTGTAAGGCGAATCGGTGAGGTTCCAACTCGGGATCAGTTTGCAAAGCTGTTTGCTGGGATTCAAATGACGGACGAAGATTTCAACATCGAGCAGTATGTACCCGGAACGAGTGGCGAGGCCGCTTTATTCAGGGCATTCAAAGAGAAGAGTGGTCTGTCGTAATGACCAAATGTTCGTTGAAGCGGCTGAACCTTCCGTTCGAGTGCTCTTGAATCTTTTAACTGAGGTGTTGCCGTTGAATCCCGCATTGAAAGGAATATGGGAACACATCTGCAATCTGGGCTTGGGGGCTCTTGCTCACGCAAATCGTCATGCAGCATATGCCGCAATGGAGAATCCACGATGGCCTGAACTGTCAGTCTTGCAGGCTGCGCACGCGGCAGAACTACTTGTGAAGGCGCGGATTGCACAAGAGCATCCACTACTAATCTTTGAGCAGTTACCCCGTCTCACACAAGCCTCAACTTCCATGCTGGAGCTGGAGGATCTCTTCAAGCTCGGGAAAACGGTGCAGTGGAGTGAGCTCCCCGACAGATTGTGGGCATCCACGGGAATCTCTCTAGCGAACAAAGAGGCTTTCGACAAGTTTGGGAAATTGAGAAATGGTATTCAACACTTTGCTCCGGCGCCGGATGGGAAAGCCGGAGAAGAGACATTGCGATTTATTTTCGGTGTGATTGATCCGTTCATTAACCAATGCTGGGAGCTCTTCGCTGTTGACTACGATGAAGATTATGAACCGTACGTGTATTTTGTCGGCGCGCTAGTGAGCCGCGAGATCCCCTTCTTGGTATCTCCTGCAGCCGCCGCAAAATTTGACAATTGGGACGTGGATTGGTCACAAGTCAACGGGGAATATAGAGACCTAATCCTTCGTCGAGTTGAAGCAGCAAAGACACCACAGCCAGCATCCTCATCTTAAACAATACAATCCGCATCGCCACGCGCGGCGAAGTACTGGAAGGTGCCCACGTGTAGGTGGTTCGCCGCTACCTATCCTCGCTTTGAATATCGCGCAATGAGTCTCAAGAAGGTAAAAACCGCGTGAGCGCTATGTGAAGTGCAGGGGCTAGGAAGTGCGTACCGCCTGAAGCTGTTTCCATTTGTCGGGAAGCCAGTTTGCCAGATCACTTTTGCGCACCTGCGATAGGTTCGTCAGCAGCTGCGTGAGATAGAGCTGCGGGTCTATATCGTGACGGCGGCAAGTGCTGGTCAGGCTGGCCAGGATCGCCGCCGTTCTGCCGCCACGTGGATTGCCCACGAAGAGGCTATTCTTTCGATTGAGAACAACGCGCTTCATCTCGCGCTCGCTGACGTTGTTGTCGATAGCCACCGCGCCGTCCGAGCAGAACACGTTCAGTTCCGTCCATTGGCCCAGAGCATAGTTGATTGCGTCGGCCATAGGGTGCTTGGGCAGCAACTGCTCTTTCCACACGAGCAGCTTCTGACGCAGATCCGCCAGCAGCGGCGCCGACCGCTCCTGACGCAACTTCAGACGTTCCGCAACGGAAGCATCGCCGACCTGCCTCTCGACAGCATAGAGCGCACGCACCATCTCGATCGCCTCCCGCGCGATCTCAGGAGCCGTTTTCTCCGCCTCGATGACCTTGCGTCGCAAGTGCGCCCAGCATCCGGCGCGTGTGATCTCATTGCCAGCCACCACACCGTTGTAGCCGCCGTAGGCGTCAGCCAGAAGAACCTGATCGTAATCCTTCAGAAAATACTTCGGTCCGTCGCGCCCGCGATTCAACGTGAAGTCGAAGACGTTGTATGGATAGCTGTCGTCGCTGACATAGACCCACATGCGAGCGTTGGCGGTCTTGCCTTTACTCAGCATGGGCATGATCGTGTCATCGGTGGCCACCACGTGCGAAGCTCGCACTCGCTCTGCCATCAACTCCCACAGTGGCACGGCCAGATCGGCTATATCTCCGCACCATACCGATTGCGTTGCCCGCGAGATCTCGAATCCTTGCCGTGCGAAGATGTCTTCGAGTCGATATAAAGGTACATAATCTGAAAACTTGCTCGTCGCGATGTATGCTAACAACCCTGGCCCGGCCATGCCTTTGTCGATCGCCATCTCAGGCTTGGCCGCCGTCTCCATCTGCGGGTTATCTCCGTTGCTCTCGCAGCTCGCGCAAGCATACTTCCTGCGCACGTGGTGAATGCGCACGAAGTGGCCGGGAAGATATTCCAGCTGCCAGCTTTCGTCCGTGCCGATCTGCTTGCGCTCGACGCCGCAGCAGGGGCAGGCCCGTTCGGCCGCGCTCAACTCGTGCACCTGAGTAGTTACAGGAAGGTTTTCAAAGTTAGCAAGATTGCGTCGTCCCTTGCGCCGCTTCACGCGCCGAAGATCTTCCGCCGCTTCGGTGCGCGGTGGAAGATCGTTCGGATTGACCGGCTTCAAGTCCATCTCCTCGGCGAAGTTCAAAAGCATCTGTGCCAGATCGCCGGACGATTGCAGACGATCAGCGCGAGGACCGTAGTACCACTTGCGATATCGATCCAACTCCAGCTGCAAGCGAAGATTCTCAACGTGGAGTTCGTTGGCCCGCCTGGTTTGCTCTTCGGCAAGCTGAGTCTGTTTGTCGCGCTCATCCATCAGCGCGGCCAGCATGGCTTTCAGCGCCTTGCTGTCATCGGGAAGAGCAACAAGATTGGCTTCGTTGTTCACTCACGTATTCGATGCAAGTGGTGCATTGTAAGTTACATCAAGCTACAACTCTTTGCATGTTATTTGTATTAGTTCCCGCTCCACGTTCGTAGCGCGGAACGCGCTTCAGCTTCGACATATCGATCCCATCCAAAATCATTGCTAACTCGCTCGCTCGCAACTCCACCGAGCGCACTCCATCCTTCAAGCGCGGCAATTTGAAAACTCCGGCTTCGAGCCGTTTGTACCACAAAATAAATCCGTCCCGATCCCATGTCAAAATCTTCAACCTGTCTCCGCGACGCGAGCGGAAAACGAAAAGACTGTTACTGGAAGGATCTTGGCCAATCACCGACTTCACCCGCTCCGCAAGGCGGTCAAATCCGCAGCGCATGTCCGTCGCCTCGGTTGCCAACCAGATGCGCGGTCCGTGCGCACTATCCAACGCATGCAAACTCGGCAGCCCGATCATCACTCGGTCTCAAGCATTGCCAGCAATGCACGCAGGTGACTCGAATCAAATCCAGGCTCTACCAAAAGGCTACGTCCATTGTTCAGACGAATCGCAATCGCTGAAGAACGTTCCGGCGCCGGCTTCCGTTGCTCGCTCGACTCCTTCACTTTCACTTCTACAAACTTTGCCGACTCGCCTTCGCGAACTCGCTTCTTCCAATCGTAAAACTGCGATGCACGAATCCCGCGGTCGCGACAGAATGCTGCCACCGTTTGCCCACTTGAGAGCTGTTCCGAAACCAGTCCACGCCACTTCGACCCATGCTCTGTGATGCTTTGCCTCATTACACAAATATGCCGCACAAACAGCCGCAAACCAAGATGAGGTTTACAGACCGCTCACAAAACCGCAGTTCTCGAGATGCGGTGAATAGGCGAAGACCTCTGCACTTACGACGGAACTGAAGGTTTTGATTTGTCGGTCGATAATCAACGCGTGTTTAGTGTTCCAAGCTAAGCATCGAGGAGCATCTTGTCTTCATTGGCCTTCTTTGCGAGCATGGTGGACAGTCTCGGAGCAGACGTGAGCGCTCGCCATGATATGAATCATTCCGATGCCCCCTATGTGAAGAGCATGACAACGAAGTGTCTGAGATAATTCACTTATGAATTGAGTTCGCTCATCTAATTTGGCCCACTTCGCTCATCTCAATTGGTTCACCTGTACAAGCCCGGATGTAAGGATTCGGGGATGGACAGGAGGCATAAGGTGGAACTATTCGAAGTGATCCGGCGGGGGTACGCGGCCGGAGAGACGATTCAGGGACTATCCCAGAAGCATGGCGTGCACCGGCGGATGATACGGCAAGCGATCGGGAACGCGATTCCTCCCGAGCGAAAAGCGGTGGTGCGGGAAGCGCCCCGGCTGGGTCCGGTCAAGGAACACATCGAGCGGATGCTGGCCTCGGACGTAAAAGCGCCGCGCAAGCAGCGGCATACGGCTCATCGGATCTGGATGCGCCTGTGCCGCGAGCATCCGGATCACCCCGTCGGGGAAGCTACGGTGCGGCGCTATGTGCAGGTGCGGAAGCGCGAGTTGGGGCTCAGTGGACGGGAAGTGTTCGTGCCGCAGAGCTACGAGCTGGGCCAGGAAGCTCAAGTGGACTGGTTCGAGGGCATGGCCAAGCTGGGCGACGAAGTCGTGAAGTTGCAGTTCTTCGCGATGCGCAGCATGGGCTCGGGCGATGCATTTCATCGGGCCTATCCACACGCCACGCAGCAAGCACTGCTTGAAGCCCATGAACATGCGTTCAACTACTTTGGCGGTGTCTTCAAGACTCTGCGTCCCAGAGCGGAATGATTTGACCGTGGGGAACGTCGTCCGCGGGCTGATGAACCGTCGGAAGCTGCGCAAACAACGAGGAAGCAAGCAGACTTAAGCCGAGCCACGCTACTTTCATAGTCACCTTTCCTGAAATCCCGTTCGACTAAAGCAGCGGGATCGGGAATTCCTCTGCTGGACCGCGATATCTAGCCATAACGATAATTTAAGGCACCGACACTTCGCTATCAGTAAGGAAAAACGCCCAGGGCAACGGTAGCATTTTATTCCCTGACTCGACCTAAGATTCCACCCATCTGGGCGACATATCATCTCCAATCCGTTCCTCGGCGAGTAAAGCCGCGATGCGCGTCAGTAGGCTTGCCTTACCTGACGCAGCAGGACTGACCATTCGTCGGGCGAAGATTCTCCCCTTCGTCGGCTACCCCAACACGAGCGGCTATGCGGTTCGCTTCAATCGTCTTGTCCGCCAACTCCAATTCGAGGTTTTCTCCGGGGTGCAGGTTGATGGGCTTTGCGATGGTTGCTAACGCGCTCAACAGCTTGCGTTGCTCCGCTGTGAGGTGTCCTTGATAAGCGACTCCGAAGTTCAGGATGTTATCTCTCGCGGCAATGGCGTAGTACTTGCCAGGCAAAACATCCTGAATTCTTCCGTCGTTGGGTTGTAGCACGCCGTTCGAGACTCCGTGGCAATCGGTGCCTAAACTCCAAGCAATGAAGAAATGCGTCAACTGTTCCGGCTCGCTGTCGATTGAAGGACTCACAAGTGGATCGGGAAACAGCAGCACGCTATAGTGCCCCGTTCCTTCACAGCGTTCATTGATCGGCACAACAGGCATGGCAAAGGATGTGTCTGGAAGAACTTGCGCATGAACCGTTGCCATTTCGCCGCCCAACTCAACATCGAGTCTGGCAGCACCATCCTGCAGCAAAGTAATAAAGCGTGGATTCACCTCTTTGCCGTTGAGCTTTGCCGATGCGACGTACAAAACCTTGTTGGTGCTGTGATGGAGGTCGGTAGCTTCGACCTGAACTTCGTATTCGCCGACATCGGCCGCGCCGATGGTAAACTCGCCCACATTCTCGCCCTTGTCGGCAATGGGAACGACGATGGGACCATTCTTCCGATGTGGAACCAACTTCAGACTGAGGCTGCTGAGCTTGAATTCCTTCCAATCGGCGGGTGGATGCGGTATATTCACCGCACCGGTCACCGATGGAAGCGTTAACTGCGTCAGCGTGAGGCCGGAAATGTCTTGATCGCTGACTGTAATCAGTTGCGTGGCGAGCAGATGGCGTAACGGTTCGAAGTATGGAATAGACATAGATACAGATTCAGTTACGAGACTGCGCCGATTGCTTGTTTGGGGTTCGGGCCCATATACCCCGTAGACATTTAGTTTGTAGCGCCCTCCGGGTATATTCTCCAGGTGGAAATTGTGGTCGGCATCAAGCTTCCCTTTATATTGGCTTCCATAGAGACTCAGGTTCGTATTATCTTCCAACTCCACCAGGAAGCGATCGCCGAGGCGCGCCGGCAGGTCGCCGCTCACCGCGCCGGAGATGGAGTGAGTGCTTCCTCCATTCGCAGGGAAATGCAATTCGAGCGGCGGATTGGCTCCGCAACCGGCACTCTTGCCGTCCTCCAGATGAAAAGGTTTGGCCTCATATAACTGTCCGTCGCTCGACAAGGCAATAGTCCTGCCGATATCGGGACTCTGAAGAAAGTAATCGCCCGCCAACAGTCCATCGATTCGGAAGTATCCGTCATTGTCCGTTGAGACTTCTTTGGATTGCTGATACCTATTGAGGTCGGCAGTGGACCGATACCAGATTCTCATCGAGCGAGAGTTGCCGTTTGTGTCAGTGAGATGACCGCAGATGGAATTGCTGGCGCCATGGTGGGGAGCGTTCAGAGTCAGGTTCCTGATTTGTGCGCCGGGAGAAATCAGCAGCGGTTCGCCGCGCAGTTCTGCGGCCTTGCCGCCGTAATCGAAGCGGATGTAGTCTTTGTCGTGTCCGCGCAGGCGATAAATGCCGGGTGGTACGCCCTCGAAGTGAAAGCTGCCATCGGGCGCTGTTTGCGTGGTAAGGTTGACTTCAGCGTTGGAGTTATAGCCGATTGGAAGAAGCCGTACGGTATAAACGGCCTGGCTCTCGCCTTCGACCTTACCCGCAACGCTCGCCGTGGGCCTCATGCCTTCTGATTGCCAGCGCAATGCATGACGCACATCGGGGGATGCGTGCCCTGCCGCCTGTGCAAGATCGCCGCTGAGTGTCACGGTCATGGAAACGAACTTGGCCTCGGGAATGGTGAAGTGGTTTCCTTTTCCCTCCACGCCGTCCACCATGATCGATTGCAAAAAGACTTTATTCAGCCGCGTAGCCGTCACAAATATCTGATACTCACCGGGAGTGACATTGCGAAAGTTAAAGCGATTTCCAGAGCTGAGGGTAATGGTCTGGAATTCGCCGTTGCCTTCGCGCAGAATGCTGACGTTAACGGACGGGCAATAGATGCCGGGCGGCACACCGTCATGGGGACAGAACTCTTCTTTTGTAACTTTGTCGAGCACAACTTCTCCTTCGATCGAGGCCATAGCGTGCGGGGTAAACGTGACATGAGAGGATCCGCCCGACGCAATGGTTACTTGTTGGGTATCGAAGACAATCTTCTGCGTCGGCGCACTGCCCCACAGATTATCGCCGGCATGTTGCCGTTCGTTGAGAACGACGTTGTAATCGCCGGGGCAAGCTCTGGCTTGGAAAGAGTTATCTTCCGGCCCAGACGGTTGGGAGTCCAGCATGACAGGCACTCCATGATCGAAGATATTTGCACTTATGCCGTTCGGATTGCGCTTCACCAGGGAAACGGTATAGCTGTTCTTGTCCGAGGATAGATAGGGTTGAATCGTTCCAGAGACGGCTCCCATGGTGCAACTGGAGTGCGAGATCAGCTGAAGGTCAATATCGCAGGTAGGATATGGTTCCAGGCCGACAAGGATAGGCTTTGCATTGGTAAAATCGCTGGTTCCGGGATACCAGGTGCCACCCGAACTTACATAATAGGTTCCGGGAGCCAGGTCGGTGATGCGAAAACTGCCATCCTTGTTGGTGCCGAACTTTGTCTCATAATCGAGGATGCCGAATTCCGGATTGAGATGATAGTAGGTGACCCAGGTATCCGCCGGGACGACATTCGGGGGCCCGATCCTGCGTCCCCACGCATCCAGCGGGGCAACGTCATATGTCACATGGCCACAAATGGAAAGTTTGTGGATCAGTTCAAGGTCAACGCCCTTGCGCGCTTCGCCGGAACGCAGCGTGATTATGCCGGAAGCTATATCGGCGGGTAGGATGGTGGTGAAATGGCCGGACGGTGTACCGACCCTTTTGAAGTCTATTTGTTGGACAGGAACACTGGATTCGACCGTGAGCCGGTACTCGCCGGCGGGGATTTCGGTGAATGTAAAGCTGCCATCGTCCTTGGGCACAGCTTCATAGCCATCGTAGTAGCGCACGGGACTTTGCGGCATGGGTTCCAAATGCACGGCCACAGCCGCCCCCGAGGCGCCTTTGACGACTCCAGAGAGCGAAGCTGTGCCATCGGCATGCTTTTCCGCGTAGACAAGGGAAACGGCAAACAACATGAGAAGAAGGGCTTGCAGCTTACAAGACTTCCAGGTCATCGAGAGTGATCCTCAGTTACTTAGACACCGCTAAGTTGTTTTGGGTTCCTTGCTGAGAAGCATATACCCGAGGCTAAGCTTTTCGCTGCATCCTCCCTGTCGTCGAGTGAGCCCGATCTGCAAACAGCAAAATATCTCAATTGGCCGTCACATACCGGTCAATTCATCCATACAACCGGTTTCTGGGGTGGATCTAGTCGGGGCCCACAAGAATTAATCCTAGAAACAGTCGTTGGCAACTTCTTTGTTTTAACGTGATATAGATCACTCTTTTCGGCTTCCGGGGCCTCTACGACCAACGAGTTAGCTAGTCGGCACTCTGACCAGAGATTACATTCGACTCGAACCCTGTTCCCGTTGCACCACCAGTGGACCGCCCGAATGTTTTCCGGATGGTCGTCTCTCCACGCTGCTCCTCCCACGACGCAGGGATTGATGTGGTCGGGCACGATGTCGGTGTAATCGGTAAAAATCACCTTGCAGATCGCGCACTTGCAGCTTTGGGTCACCATTTTCTTGTGCAACAGCTTTCGCATTTCCGCGTTCGGGCAAATTTCGGGGTATCCGCGCGCATGGAGGGGATCGTTAATTCGGCGAATTCCCATCTGTGGCGGACGTTTGCACTTTAACATCGTTCCCCTGCCACAGCAGAAAAAGAGCGGTGAATCGGGCACAGTTGATTGCGGCGGAGTCACATGGTTTCTTCCAGCTTTGGCTTTGAAAGCTCCCTTAAGTGAAATGTGATTGAGGATTATTCAGGATGGGGAGTTGGGGCGCAGATCGGCTGACAGGAAATATCGACGCTGATTCGCCTCATCAGTGTTTTGTGCTGCAGCGATCGTGCGATTCGTCGTATTTCCCGCGAAACTATTGACAACATGGCCCTCTTCTGGACGACAGAACATAACTCTGTCGTCCGGAACTGTAATAGATACGCTCTCATCAGCGACTCTGAGGCATAACGGCTACCGAGGAAACTGCGGATCTAGACAAGCATAGGGTGTAGAATCCCAGCAGTCCTCCAATTAGGCTGGTTTTGTGGTGAATCAATCCTGCCTTGGGATGAACGCATCATGCCTGGACCGAACGAGACGATCACCGCAAATGAATCAATGCGATCAATCCTGTCCAAGGTCCGCGAGGACCTGCTGGACCTTGGGCTGCGTAACCCTCTTCTGAATTACCGTCTGATGAAAGCGCGCGGCCTTGAGGTAGCGGGCTCCCACCCTGCCGAGGTATTTAATGCACTTGTCTCGGAGAAGTTGGAGCTTTCATTTTGCAGCTCTGAAGTTACGTTGGTATTTGCACCACCTTCCCCCGAAAAAGATGTGGTCAATCCTGTGACCCAATTGTTAAATACCAGGATCCTGCCTACTCTTCATTCTGAAGACGAACTGAACAAGCGGTTGCTGGCTACGATGTACTCTGCGAAGAGTTCAATTGAGGAGCAGGGCGTAAACACGCTCTTCCTGGCGCTTGGAAAGCTGGAATGGCGGGAGCCTGAAGATCAGGAAGTTCCCCGATATGCGCCTCTTGTCTTGATCCCAGTCGAACTCAACCGCGAGAACGCGAGGGCCGGCTTCAAGCTAAAGTACAACGACGAAGACGTGATTCCCAACATCAGCCTGATCAGGTTTCTCCAGCAGTCCTTTGGAGTGGAGATAGAGGAGTTCTCAGAGGGCGAAGACCTTGATGTCGCAGCATATTTTGCGTCGGTTGCTGAAGAAGTGTCAACCCAGGAAGGCTGGTCCGTTCACGAGGAATTCGCCGCGCTCGGCTTCTTCTCTTTTTCCAAATTCCTCATGTACCGCGACCTAGACCCCTCAACCTGGGACACTGAAGGCGAGATCCTCAACCATGATGTCCTTAATTGCCTTCTCGGACCCAGTTCCTTTTCTGACGGCGCTTCCCAGTTCAGTGACGGCGACTTCGTCGACGAGCACTTTATCGAATGCCCACCGACTCAAGTGAAGGACGCCGATAGCAGCCAATCTCTGGCAATCCTTGATGTCGCAGCTGGCCGCAGCATGGTGATACAAGGCCCACCGGGCACCGGAAAATCCCAGACGATTGTGAACCTGATTGCGGGGGCGATTGGCTCTGATAAGACCGTGCTGTTCGTGGCTGAGAAGAAGGCTGCTCTCGATGTGGTCAAGAGCCGTATTGACGAGCTGGGTCTAGGGCCTCTTTGCCTTGAATTGCATAGCAACAAGGTCAAGAAGAAAGAAGTCATCAGCGAACTGAGGAAAACTTACGGGCTGCAAGCGAATGAGGTCGTGGATTTCACTCAACACGAAGCCGAACTCGAATTCACCAGGGCCAAGCTCAATGAATATGCCGAAGCCGTCAATTCCACTCCTGGCAAGTCGTGTGAAACCGTCCACGATCTTTATGGGCAATTTCTCCCCGTTCGCGAATGTTTCCAGGGAATCGATATTCCCGACCTGACGCTCAAAGGGGCTCAGTCTTGGTCTGCTGCTGATGTGCAGCGATTGGGCGGGGCTGTGGCTCTTCTTCAGAACCGCGCTGCCGCTATCGGTGCTCCCTCAAAGCATCGATTTTGGGGGACGCAACTCCGTATCATCCTGCCGGCCACCGAGGAGAATATACGCCAGGTTCTCTGCCACGCATTGAAAGTAGCTCGGTCCTTGGATTCGGCTGCCCGACGATTGGGCCAACTCCTCGGCATGTCGCCGCCCAAAACAAGAGAGGAATTTGTTGTTCATTGCGTGACAGCCAAGCACCTAGCCGAGGCACCAGTTCTCGATTCCATTGATCTTGAGAATCCCGCATGGGTCAACAAAGAGAGCGCGATTCGCAAGGGAATCGACCTGACCACTGAGTTACAGACGCTGCGCACCGAATGGCAGGAGAAGATCCGGCCAGCGGCTTGGTCCGCCAACGTGGAAGCTCTTGAGGAAACCTCGAAGCTTCTCGGAGCCAAATGGTGGCGCTGGCTCTCTCCTGCCTGGAGGCAGTTGAAAAACGATGTGGCTGAACTCGTCTCCGGTCCTCCTCCCCGGTCCGCCGATCAGGTTAACCAGATTCTGAAGGCGATTCGAATGGCCGCGCAGGATAGCGAGCAGATTGAATCCCTCGCTCCGTTGCTGTCGTCGCTCTTTGGAACGTTCTGGGCAGGAGACACCTCCGATACCACACTAATGACGCGGCAGTTCGATTGGATTGCCAAGTGCCACCGAGGGGTCACCGGCGGCCAGCTTCTTCGCTTATGCCTGGACCAGACCAAGCACCCTCCCGACATGGAATCCCTGCTCGCGCTGGTTGCTGAGGTGGAAAGCCTGCTCGGCGTTGTAAAGAGCATGCCACTCAGGATTGATGTGGACCTAAAGTTGGATCCGGCCATCACAGACAGCAAGCTCAACCGGCTATTAGCGGCGGGCTGGCATGAACGGGCCGCAGAGGAATGGGCCGACCTAGTGGCCAACGTCAACAGCCTTGAGGGACTTGTCGCCTACTTGCAGGCTCGTGACGAACTTGAAACCGAGGGAATCCCCGCCCTGGCCGCGCTGGCCGACCATTGGACGGAAGGAGGCAATCACCTTGTTGATTTGTTCCAGTACAGGAGGATTTCGATCCTCCTTGAGTCTGCTTTCCATGCACACCCAATTCTGGCATCATTTTCCTCTTCGCAGCACATCGAGCGTGTTAACACCTTCCGGCGGCTTGATATCCGAAAGCTTGTCTCTACGTGCAGTGGTATTGCCGCCAAGCATGTTAGCGCAATGCCGAGCGTAGGAAGCAGCAACGGTCAGATAGGGGTTCTGAAAAGAGAATTCGAGAAAAGGGCGCGACACCTCCCAGTCCGAAGGCTCATTGTCCAATCCGGCAATGCGATTCAGGCTCTCAAGCCTGTCTTCCTCATGAGCCCGCTCTCCGTTGCAAACTTCCTTGCGCCAGGAACGATCACGTTTGATCTAGTCATTTTCGACGAAGCGAGCCAGGTGCGGCCCGCGGATGCTCTTGGAGCTATTGTGCGTGGTCATCAGGCAGTTGTCGTCGGCGACAGCAAGCAGCTTCCGCCCACCAGCTTCTTCGACTCCCTCATTGTGCAGGACAACGAATCCGAGGAGGAGGAGGACGCACCAGCTACTGCGGATATGGAAAGCGTTCTTGGCTTGTTCTGCGCGCGAGGCGCGCATCAAAGGATGCTTCGCTGGCACTATCGGAGCAAACACGAGTCACTGATCGCGGGCTCAAACCACCTTTTCTATGATGAGAAGCTGATTGTGTTCCCCAGTCCCGACAAGGACCGGGAGAACGTTGGGCTCTGCTATCGCCTAGTGGCCGGTGCATATGATCGTTCAAGAAGCCGAACAAACCGCGAGGAAGCAAAAGCTGTTGCAGCAGCGGTGATGGAACACGCAAGGGCACAGTTGCCCAAGCCGGAGGACGAGTGGCTCACGCTCGGCGTTGCAGCGTTGAGCAATGCGCAGCGAGATGCCGTCCTGGCACAGTTGGAGATTCTTCATCGGCAGCAGCCGGACTGCGAGAAGTTCTTTGGCGCCCCGCCCCACGAATTGTTCTTTATCAAGTCGCTCGAAGCCGTACAAGGCGATGAACGCGATGTTATTTTTATAAGCATCGGCTATGCGCGCACTACAGAGGGTTACCTGTCCATGGGCTTTGGTCCAGTGACACATGCTGGGGGAGAGCGCCGGCTCAATGTTTTGTTCAGCCGCGCACGGCGCCGGTGCGAAGTGTTTACCTCACTCCACTCGGATGACATTAAGCTTGACGGCAAGACTTCAGGCGGTCTGTTTGCCCTGAAGACTTTCCTCAAATTGGCGGAACACGGAATTCTCGATGTCCCGATCGAGTCCGGACGGCCGCCGGATTCCCCATTCGAGGAGCAGGTTCTGAAAGCGCTGCAACTTCAGGGCTATCAGGTTCACACGCAGGTCGGCTCCGCTGGCTTCTACTTGGACCTCGCCATCGTCGACCCATCTCATCCAGGACGCTACCTGATTGGAATTGAGTGCGACGGGCGAGCCTACCACAGCGCAAGGTCCAGCCGCGACCGCGACCGCCTCCGCCAAGCCGTGCTTGTAGGCCTCGGTTGGACCATCCACAGAATATGGTCCACGGCCTGGTTTCGTTCACCAGACACGGAAATGGCGGCGCTGAAGGCTGCAATCGAGAAGGCGCATAGCGCAGAAGGAGAATCCCGAGTTGTGCCTCGCACCACAAGCACATCACTTGTGACCGCGCCGTACCAGATCTCCTCTCTCGACGATGTCCCGGAGCCCGACCCAGTAGCTCCCAAGTACACCTTCGCCGATCTTAGCCACTGCTCGCTCAGTTCTTCGTTGCATAAAGTGCCTCCTTCAGTCCTGGCCAAGTTCCTGTCTGATGTCGTGGCAGTGGAAAGTCCTGTTCATTGGATGGAAGCCGCGCGAAGAGTTGCTAACGCTGCAGGAGTCAGCAGAATTGGCGGACGAATCCGAGATGCATTTCAATACGCCTGCAAATATGGTCATAATACAAACGAGTTCGTCTCCCGTGACGATTTCCTCTGGGCGGACAAGACTCAGAGCGTGACCGTTCGTGATCGTTCCGACTTCCCGGGTGCAGTCAAGAAACTAGAGTTCATTGCTCCCGAGGAGATTTGCGCTGCGATCGAGAAGGCTGTGAGCGACAGTTATGGGCTTGAACGTCAAGACATTCCCACTAGCGCTTGCCGCCTCCTGGGTTTCAGCCGGACCACCGAGGACATTTGGGCAGTCGTCGATCCGCTTTGCGACAAGATGCTCCGCGAGGATAGGCTTGTCATGCGAGGCAATACCATCATTGCCAAAAACGGTAAGGAGCACCCCCGGCGCTAGTACTTGCAAATGCACAGCTGCTCACTCCAGAAGCGCATCAGGCTACTTAAGTTCTCTGGCCACGGAGTTGTCTGTCATGGCCCAGCTCAATGCCGTGGCGATTGCAACCTGCGCCGAATTCTCTGCTGGCAGTGGTGCCGCGTCAAGGTTCAGCAGAACCTCATCGATCGACGGCAACTGCCGAACCTGCCGAAGGAATGCGATCAGCTCTGCGGCGGAGACAGGGCCGCCCACCGTGCCGCCGAGCAACTGCGCTTCGAACTCGCCCGCACCTGGAAGGAACGTGGCCTTCTGCCGGTTGGCAATACAACGCAGAACATTGGAGGTCGTCTCCCATGGACGAAGCCGTCGGAACTGGAAGGTGCAAACAACGCCGAGAGTACGCCCGGGACTATCCGGCTGACGAGCTTTCAAAACTGCCTGGAGATTCCTGGACGGCCCGTTGCGGAGGCAACTTCTCACGCGCGCGAACAGCATCCGCTATAAAACTTTCGCAAGCGAGTTCTATAACAAAGTCAGGCACGAGAGCAACCTCTATATCTGGCTGAAGGTACAAGTAGCGAATGCCATCGCGGCGAACTGAAGGGGGAATAATTACATAGTCGCCTTCGCCGCGGAGCGTCATGCCCGGAGCAATTACGCCGCGCAAGAGGTGTCTGGGCATCCCGGCCGGCCAACGATAATATGCGCAGACCGTGTCTTCGCCTCCATTTTCGGTCTGCGAGATCAGCGTCGGCGAGTTGTCCATCCGCACTTCCTGGCTCTCAAAGAGCAGCCAACTAAATGAGGCTGTTCCAATGCGGCCATCCATCTCGATAGCGAGTACGCCCGAGTCGCATCCGGTGGCCAAGGCCCAGCGACACCCTGGATACTGGCTAGCCCATGTTTCCAGTTGTTCCAAATCATTCGTCGCCTGAGCAAGCATGGCGGGAGCGCCCATCGCATGCCTTGAGAGAGTCAGGACTGGGAATATCTTCCAGCCGCGCAGCGCGGCATCTCGCAGCAAGTCGAAATTTTGTTGAGTCTCTCGCAATGGGACGGCAGTTGAGCCGGTTGCGAAAAGTGTTTGGGAATTGCTGTCGAATTTACGAAGAAAGCAATGCTTCATCTTCTTCTCCTAAATGAAAAGCCGCCCCGTTTAGGGCGGCAGTGGGTTATGGGTTGTGGTTTTGGTGAGTAATCCCCACCGCGTGTTTGAGAGGTCATCTATTCGCGGATGGAGGCGACCCGCCGTAGGTCGGAGAGTATCGGGGATGAAGAAGCGACAAATCCTTTTATTTCTCGATTGTTGACTTTTGAAGATGCATTGCCCAGATCCGCTTCACTTGGCTGATGCTGCATCCAGCTAACTCCGCTGTCCGTTTTATTGTTGTTTCGCCGTTAGAACGAAGAGCGACTATGCGGTCGTGAATAGCCTTGTCAGGTGCGCGTCCGGAATATTTATTTGCTTTCTGGGCGAGCTTGATGCCCTGGGTTTGCCGCGAGCGACGGGTTTCATAATCATCTCGAGCCATTTGCAGCGCAAGTCTTAGAAGCAACTCTTGCACGGATTCCAAGACAATTCGGGCAACGCCATCGGCCTCGCCTACAAGATCTGACAAATCTATAAGGCCAGGAACTACCAGCTTTGCACCCTTGCCTCTGATTGAAGCGACCAACTTCTCGGCCTCGGCAAGAGGTAACCTGCTGATCCTGTCGATTTTTTCTGCTATGACTACTTCGCCCGGTTGCAGGTCAGAGATCATTCTCAAGAGTTCAGGTCTGTCCGAGCGGGCACCAGACGCCTTTTCGCGATAAACTCCGGCAACATAGTAGCCGGCCGCTCTGGTACTTTGCACGATAGATTCTTGACGAGAGAGATCCTGGGCAAGAGTACTAACCCTCAGGTAGACTCTCGCGACTAACAATTCTGTATGGCTTTTTTGGGTATACATCAATTGGCCTCCTCTCGATTTGTGGCCAAGAAGGTAGAAGAGCGACTCAACTTGGCTATCCTTTAATTGGCTATCCATGTTGGCTATAGGTACCGACTAAGGAGACCGTTGGGCACAGAAGTCACGAGTCGTCTGCGATCCTCAACCTAAGATCGTGAAATCGCTCATTTACAACCGAGCCTGAAATTGCTACTGGCCGACGGTTTGGCCGGCTTGTTTGCCGAGGCCTCTAGCAGAATGCTGAACACAACGAATTCTTCCGCTTTTAATGCTTCAAAGTGCCATCTGGTATCCCCGGACTCACACTCATGGGTCTGCGTGATGGCATTCCACGACCCACCTCCTCAGGCCAAGCACAGGATTGGGAGATGGTGGTCGACACGACAGTTCTGGTATGCTTTCCAATCACGAAGGGCCGCTGACCCATTTGTTTACACTTCGAATTCAGCTTCCTCTCAAGTCAACTTCTTGAAAGTCGCGGAGACTCCTGAAGATGGTGACCGCATTGTGCATGGTTTCTTCTCGGACGGCATCAGCACCGTAATTGGAAAACTCAATATCTCTGCGATATCGACTACTGCCGGAACCGCTACCTATGGTGTTGGCGCAATTTCCCATAATCTCTTGGGTATTTGGGTTTGCAATCTATCGCGTCAGGTTTCTGGGTCTTGATCTGTCCTAATGAGCACGTGAAAGAATGCAACATATCTCGGCCCAATGTGATTATTTGCGAGTGATGTAGATCACCTAACAGATTCTTGCTTGACATTCCGACGTCGGAAATGGGACTAATAGTAACCAGTCTCTAAATCTCAGAATCTGCTTCACGTTTGGGGCTGTCGCGCTTTCAAGGCATGTCTGCGTTTCTGCATGGAAGACGCTCACGAAGCGCGCTGACGTTAATTGAGGCTCGCATTTTCGTTTTTTCGACACGAAGTTTTAGGAGCCGACGCAGAAGCTCCGTTGCTTATGCTGATTGGAATCGAGAGCCGCGGGCGGATTTGTTTGCTTGTGCGGCGCACCGCTCCACCGATCATTTGATTTTTTGAACCCAGGTTGCGAGGAGCAAATGAAAGTCCGCGCTCTACCCAAATTGCGTTTCTGCATTCAGGCGTATTTCCTTTTCGAACAAACAGATTCATGAATTCCACGGCTACCACTTCGCCGGGTGCGTATTTCTACGTCATGATTGAAGGTTCTCATTCAAATTCAACCCCGTGTTCGGTTGAGAGTGCGCTGTTATCGAGCATGCAGAGCATGAGAGTGAGTGTGCATGCGGCTCTGGCGCCAATTGAGCAAAACTTAAGCATAGTTTTCACGGAATGTGTTTCAACACTGGTTCGCGAGATTGCTGATACGACTGTTCTTTCAAGGAGATGTTTGTGACTCTTTTCCTCAGGCCTGCCCGCTTGTTTTTTGCTGTAGCCCTCGTATGCCAAGCTCTGACTGTCAGCCCATTTGCCTATAGTCAGGATGCCCTGCAGGAGGTTGATTTTGGGGCAGTAAACATGGGAGGTAGCAGCCCGGCGATAACTCTGACCTTTACTTTCGGCAAAGCGACCACGCTCGGCAGCGTCTCTGTTTTGACGCAGGGCGCATCGGGGCTTGACTTTGCCAATGCTCGCACGGGAACCTGCACGAAGGGAACAAACTACAACGCGGGCGATAGTTGCACGGTGAGTGTGACGTTCACACCAATCCTAGCCGGAGTCCGCCATGGCGCGGTGGCGCTAACGGATGGCGTCTGGAACGTGATTGCTGTTCAACAATTAGATGGCATAGGCGTAGGACCACAGTTAAACTTGCAGCCGAACACAGAAAATAAATCGTCAACCAGCGCCGTGAATGCCTCTGGGACCGCGGTAGATACCAGCGGTAATGTCAATTACTCTTCAAATACTTCCATCACGTGTACGTCCTCGACCACTCCGGCACTTACCGCAGGAATTTGCACTATTCAGAGCCTCACGGCCAATCTATCATCCCAAACGATCACTTTTGGCGCGATTCCGGCTCAAGCCGTCAATACGTCGGTTGGGGTCACGTTGACAGCTACGGCCAGTTCTGGCCTAACGGTCAGCTTCACTTCAGTCACTCCAGCCATATGCAC
>JBEKWJ010000050.1:0-33957 GCA_049513195.1 Occallatibacter sp. | reverse complement strand
AAAAGCGCGCCCCGAAGTCCCGTTGATGAGATGGGGCAGGCTGTTAGCGAGAAACGCGCCTCCGAAGAAGTACGACACAAAATAGTACCAATGCATGATGGCTCCCTTGCGGCTTTTGAGCCGATGATAGCAGACGTTAACTCGTTCCGAGGTAGATGAACCGAGCCAGAAACAGCACCGCCAGCAGGTAAAGAAGCCAGTCCTGCTTGCGGAGATTGCCGGTGGCCAGATGCAGCGCGGCCCAGGCGATGACTCCAAAGCCCAGCCCGTTGGCAATCGAGTAGGTAAATGGAATCAGGACAAGAGTAAGGAAAGCCGGAATCGCAATCAGCGGGTCTTGCCAACAAATTTCGCCGATGCTGGAGAGCATCATGCAGCCCACAAGAATCAGCGCCGGGGCGGTGGCAGCCGCGGGCACAATGCCCACAAACGGAGCGGCGCCAATGGCCGCCAGAAACAGCAGTCCGGTCACAATGGCGGTAACACCGCTTCGCCCCCCGGCAGCTACGCCGGCCGAGGACTCCACGTAACTCGTCACCGTTGAAGTTCCAGTCAGCGACCCGAAAACGGTAGCCGTCGCGTCAGTAAAGAGAATGCGATTCAATCGGGGAATCGAGTGGTCGGCTTCAATCAGCCCGGCTCGTTTGGTCACGGCCACCAGCGTGCCTAGATTGTCGAAGAGGTCGACAAAAAAGAATACGAACACAATCTCCAGCAGGCCCTTGTTGAGCGCGCCGCGAATGTCGAGTTGCAGCGCCGTCAAGGCCAGCGAGTGCAATCCTCCTTCCGCGGGCGCCCAATGCGTCAGCCCCAACGCCCACGCGAACCCCGAGATGGTGAGCACGCCAATCAAAATTGCGCCGCGCACCTTCTTCACCTGCAAGGCCACCATCAAAAGCAACCCCAGAAGCGCCAGCGCAGCGGTGGGGTTGCGGATGCTGCCCAGACCCAGCAATGTATTGGCGTCGCCCACCACCAAGCCCGCGTTGCGAAATCCAATCAGCGCGATAAAGAGGCCGATACCGCTGGCGACCGCTGCGTAAAGTTCGTGAGGAATAGCGTGCAGAATCGCCTGCCGTATGCCCACAGCGGTGAGCGCAAGAAAGAGGATGCCAGAGAGGAAGACAGCGCCCAAAGCCGTCTGCCAAGGAATGTGCATCTTGATGCAAACGGTGTAAGCGAAGTAAGCGTTGAGTCCCATGCCGGGGGCGAGTGCAATCGGATAGCGGGCAACTACGCCCATCAGGATTGAAGCGAGACCAGCCGACAGGCAGGTGGCCGCGGTCACGGCAGCCAGCGGCATTCCTGCCGCAGCCAGAATCGCCGGGTTGACCAGCACGATGTAGGCCATGGTCAGAAAGGTAGTGACGCCGGCCAATATCTCGATGCGCCAGTTGGTCCCCAGACGCGTGAATTCAAAGTAGCTTTCGAGTTGCTTGAGCATAGGCGGATGCTTCTAGGAAAGCACACGCGGGGTCATCCAGCCAACCACAACCTTCGTGGGGCCAGTCGCTCGAACGTGCATTCCTCAAGAACATTGAAGCAGAGGTGCATTACACTTGATAGGGCAGGCAAAAGCCTTCCGCGCGAGGGCATTGTATTCGGATTCTTTCAAAGCTGAGAGGCTCTCCGTCCATGGGACTCGATCACAACTTCGTGGTTTCGGTCGTTTCTTCGCCGGAAGAAGCGATTCCCTGCGTCCCCGCCGAGCCGGAGCAGCTGGCCGAGAGCGCTGCCCCGCGCCGCAACACCGGGCACTATCGCCGTCCTGTCGAACGGCCGTTCACGGCTGAAGAGCGGAACCAGGTGACGGTCCTTTTTGGCGGCTTCACATGGAAGCATGAGCGTTTCATTGAGGCCATTCTGCGCGCCAGCGGTTATCGCTGCCAAATGCTGCCCACACCCGACGTAGCGGCCTTCACCTTTGGCCGCGAGTTCGGCAATAACGGCCAGTGCAACCCCACCTACTTTACCATTGGCAATCTCATTAAATTTCTGCGTTCGCTGGAAGATCAGGGCTATTCGCGCCATGAGATCGAAGAGAATTACATCTTTTTTACCGCTGGTTCTTGCGGTCCCTGCCGCTTCGGAATGTATGAGTCCGAGTATCGCCTCGCGCTCCAGAACGCGGGCTACGACCGATTCCGCATCGTGCTCTACCAGGCCGAAGAGGCCATCAAGGCAGCGGCTGATAATCCCGGCCTCAAGTTTACGCTCGACTTCAACCTCGGTGCGCTCAACATGCTCAACCTGGGCGATGTTCTCAACGACCTCAGCTATCGCATACGTCCTTTCGAGACGGTTCCAGGAAGCACCGACTTGGCTCTCGAAGAAGTCGTAGACCGGTTGAGCCACTTCCTTGAGACTCGCCGGCGATTTGAGATTCTCGAACGCGTGCCGTCTTGGCTCGACGCTCCATTGCGGCGGACTCCCAAGCTGCTGGGATTTCTCAACGCCACCGGCAAAATTCTCGATCATCTTTACAGCGCGGAATTCGTCGCTGAGATGGCTGCGGCGCGCCAGCGTCTCGATGAGGTCGAGGTCGATCACACCCGCGTCAAGCCCGTAGTCAAAATCGTCGGCGAGTTCTGGGCGCAGCTCACTGAGGGCGACGGCAACTTTAATATGTTCAGCTTTCTTGAAAGCGAAGGCGCGCAAGTGCATGTGGATTCGATTGGCGGATGGATCAGCTATCTGCTTCGTCAGTCCCGCATCAGCATGGAATTCAAGAAAGGCCTCGACGATCCCTATCCCGAAGCCCGCTGGTCGGAGCCGGGCAAGCGCCTCGCCAACCTGTGGAAGTATCGCCGCAAGTGGTCCTTGTTGCGACTAAGTGAAATGCTATGGAGCTATCTCTATGCGCGCACCGCGCGGCACCTGGGCGGCATCACGCCCCGTCTGCTTTCGCAGAGTGAGTTGGCGCGCCTGGCTCATCCCTTCTATCACTCGCTGGCGCGCGGCGGCGAAGGGCATCTTGAGGTCGGCAAGAACGTCTACTACACCACGCGCGGGCTTTGTCACATGGTGCTCGCGCTCAAGCCCTTCGGCTGCATGCCCTCGTCGCAATCGGACGGCGTTCAGTCCGCCGTAGTCAATCGCTTTCCGGAAATGATTTTTCTGCCCGTTGAAACATCGGGCGAAGGCGAGATCAACGCCCATAGCCGCGTGCAAATGGCCTTGGGCGAAGCCCGCGTCAAGGCACGCGCAGAGTTCGATGCCGCACTCCATTCCACCAACAAATCGCTGGCCGAAGTCAGGGACTATGCCGCCCGGCATCGCACGCTGCGCAGTCCGTTTTATCCAATTCCACGACGTCGTGGAATCGCCGGCACGGCTGCCAAATTTGTCTTGCATGTCGGCGATTTGATCGACGGCCGCGCCGCTCTTGCCCCACTGCCAGGAGAGCGTTAAGCAACGATGGCCGATAACTCCCATCCCAGCGACCCTCTCTCCCAGATTCATTTCCTGGTAGGTGTAGACGTTGGTTCCACCACCGTCAAAGCAGTGGTAGTCGCGGCCAACGACGGGCGCGTCCTCTGGCGCGACTATCGCCGTCACGACACGCGTCAGCCCGAAATGCTACGTGAATTCCTGCTGCGCATGGAGAGCGAAGCCGGCATCGCGCCCGGCAATTGCCGCATCTTTATCACCGGCTCGGGCGGTCACGCGCTGGCCTCGTCCATCGGCGCGCGTTTTGTGCAAGAAGTCAACGCCGTCGCGCTCGCCGTCGAAAAGCTGCATCCTGAAGCGCAATCGGTGATCGAACTCGGCGGCCAGGACGCCAAAATCATCATCTTCAAAACTGAGGTCGCCAGCGGGCGGCGCAGAAAAATCGCCTCGATGAACGACAAGTGCGCGGGCGGCACCGGCGCGGTCATTGACAAGATTCAAGCCAAGCTCAAGATCCCCGCCGACCAGATGCCTGAGTTGGCTTATCGCGGCGTCCGCATTCATCCTGTCGCCGGAAAGTGCGGCGTCTTTGCAGAGACTGACATCAACGGCTTGCAAAAGCAGGGGCTTCCGCCCGCCGAGCTGATGGCCTCGCTCTTTGATGCCATCGTGCTGCAGAATCTCACCGTGCTTACTCGCGGCCATACGCTTCTGCCGCATGTGTTGCTGCTGGGCGGGCCAAATGCTTTTCTGCGCGGAATGCGCGAGGCTTGGCAGCACAACATTCCCCTGCTCTGGACTGAGCGCGGCATCAAAATTCCTCCGGGCCAGGCAGCCGAAGACCTGATCATGAGCCCTCCCGATGCGCTCTATTTTGCGGCGCTCGGCGCGGTCGAATTCGGAATCGGCGAAGCGGAAGAGAGTGGCCGCTACCTGGGCCGCGAGGCGCTCGACCGCCTACTCGATTCCAGCCAGCAGCAGCGTCGACTCAACTCCAGGCCCGGCCTCTGCGCGTCACCGGAAGAGTTGCAGGCCTTCAAAGCCCGCTATCAGCCCGCGCCCTTTATTCCAGCGACCTTCCAACACGGCGAGCAGGTCCAAGCCTTCATCGGTCTCGATGGCGGTTCCACCTCCACCAAGGCCGTGCTGCTTTCGCCCAGCGGTGAAGTGCTGGCCAAGGCCTATCGGCTATCCGAAGGCAACCCCATCGCCGACTCCATTGCAGTACTCGCCGATCTGCGTCGCCAGGTTGAAGATCGCTCCGGCCGAAGTCTGCGAGTTCTCGGCGTCGGAACAACGGGCTACGCCAAAGAGATTCTGCGCCAGGTGCTCAGCGCCGACATTGCCCTCGTAGAAACCGTGGCGCACACCCAATCCGCTCTGCGCTACTTTGCCGATCCGCAAGTCATTGTCGATGTCGGCGGCCAGGACATCAAGATCATCCTCCTGCGCCATGGTCGCGTGCGTGATTTCAGAATCAATGCGCAATGCTCGGCAGGCAACGGATATTTTCTGCAATCGACCGCCGAGGGCTTTGGCATTCCCGTCGAGCGCTATGCGGAATCCGCCTTTGCCGCGCAATCCATGCCTGTCTTCGGCTACGGCTGCGCGGTCTTCCTGCAATCGGACATCGTCAACTTCCAGCGCCAGGGCTGGCGGGCCGAAGAGATTCTCGCAGGCCTCGCCACAGTCCTTCCGCGCAACGTCTTCCTCCACGTAGCCAAGGCTCCCAATCTCACGGCAATGGGCTCGCGCTTCGTCCTCCAAGGCGGCACGCAGAACAACTTGGCCGCGGTCAAAGCGCAAGTCGACTTTCTCCGCGAGGGCTTCCGCTCCACCGGCATCGAGCCGGAAATTGTCGTTCATCCGCACTGCGGCGAAGCTGGAGCCATCGGCGCTGGCCTGGAAGCCATGCGCCTTTGGACCCAGGGAAAGCCCACGACCTTCATCGGCATGGATGCCGTGGCGCGCGTTCGCTACACCACCACATGCGATGAAGAAACCCGCTGCCACTTTTGCAAAAACGCCTGCCTGCGCACCTTCCTCGACGTGCGAATGGACGAACAGCCAAGCGCTTCCATAGTGCCGCAATCAACGACTGAAACTGGCAGCCGCCGCATTATCCTGGCCGGTTGTGAAAAAGGCGCAGTCGACGATCTCGAATCCGTGCGCAACATTCAAGCCCATCAGGATGCAACCCGAGCCGCTCATCCCAACCTCGTCGAGCGCGCCGCCCGTGAAGTCTGGCGCTCACGTCATCCAGAGAGTGTCGCCGATCCGCTGCCCGCGCATGCCCTCAGCCCCACCGCGCGCCGCCGCTCAGCGCTAGCCCATGAGCGCGCCCAACTGCGCGTCGGCATTCCCCGCGTCCTCAGTCTCTATGCCTATGCGCCGCTTTTCAGCGCCTATCTCGAAAGCCTCGGCATCCGCCCGGAAAACATCGTCTATTCAGATGTCACCACGAGCGAAATGTATCGCACCGGCTCCAGCCGCGGATCGATCGATCCTTGCTTCCCTTCCAAGATTGCCCTCGCCCACTTTCATAACCTGCTCTTCAAGCAGCATGGCCGTCAGCCGCTCAACGCCATCTTCTTCCCCATGTTCGATGTGCTCGCCTCGCCGCTCGTCAATACCCGCGCCAACAATGGCTGCCCCACCGCCTCAATCACGCCGGAGACAGTCGAGGCAGCCTTTACCAAAGAGACTGACCTCATCGCCGAGCGTGGCATTCAGTACATTCATCCATTGGTCAATCTCTCGCATCGCAAACTCTTCGAGCGTCAAATGCATCAGGCGTGGGATTCAATTCTCGGCCTCAGCAAAGAGGAAAACGCTCGCGCTGTCGCCATCGGTTTCCGCGAACAGGACCGCTACGAATCCAACCTTCGCCAGCAGGCTCGCGAACTCCTCAACCAACTCGAAACAGAAAATCGTTTGGGAATCGTCATGCTCGGCCGTCCCTATCATCACGACCCCGGCATCAATCACGAGATTATGACGCAGTTTCAAAAGCTGGGCTACCCCATCTTTTCGCAGAGTACCTTGCCCATGGATCCCGATCTAGATGCTGACCTGCTCGAGAGGCTCTTCGGCGATGAAATTCGCTCGGGCGTCATCTCTCACGCGCTGGACATTTCCGATGTGTGGAAGACTGCTTTCTCCGCCAGTTCCAACCACAAGCTCTGGGCCGCCAAGTTCACAGCGCGCCATCCCAACCTCGTCGCGGTCGAGTTCTCCAGCTTCAAGTGCGGCCATGACGCCCCCATCTATAGCGTCGTCGAGCAAATCGTAGAGCACTCTGGAACGCCCTTCTTTTCCTTCAAAGATATGGACGAGAACCGCCCCGCCAATTCCATTCAGCTCCGCGTAGAAACCATCGACTACTTCCTGAAGCGCTATCGGAACGACCGTTTCCAATCCGCGTAGAAACCACCTACTATTTCCCAAGGCGCTATCAGAACGACCGCACCATTCCCCGCCTCCTCGCCGGTTATGAGAAACTAGAAGAGCAGCAATCCTCGGGGCCAGCGCATGTGCGCGCCCCAAAACCTTGATTCAACCCCCGGCACATCGGCCCTCTGGGGTCCTCGCGAACGGTTCGTGGGGTGGCAGAGCGCTGTTGCCTCGTCGCGACCAGCATTTCAGGAACAAGAAAAAGAATGATCAGCGTCAGCAATGTAACCATGCGCTACGGCGCCAAAGTGCTTTTCGAAGAAGTCAGCGTAAGTTTTGTCCCTGGCCGCCGCTATGGCCTCACCGGGCCCAACGGCTCCGGCAAGTCGACATTTATGAAAGTCCTCACCGGCGAGATCGAGGCGCAGAAGGGCAACGTCGTACGCCCCCGCAAACTCGGCGTCCTGCGTCAGGATCAGTTCGCCTTTGACAGCTATCGTGTCATCGATACCGTCATCATGGGCAACAAGCCGCTCTGGGCGGCTCTCGAAGAGCGCGACCGCATCTACGAAAAGCCCGAACTCTCTGACGCTGACGGCATGAGGCTCGGCGAGCTCGAAGGCACCATCGGTGACGAAGACGGTTACACCGCCGAGTCCGACGCCGCCGTTCTCCTCGACGGTCTCGACATTCCAGAATCCGTCCATGACCGCAAGATGGGTGAGTTGCAAGGCGGACAAAAGATGCGCGTCCTCCTCGCCCAGGCTCTCTTCGGCAAGCCCCAGGCCCTGCTCCTCGACGAGCCCACCAACTATCTCGATCTCGATTCCGTCCACTGGCTTCAAGACTTTCTCAATAGCTACGACGGCACCCTCATCGCGATCTCTCACGATCGCCACTTCCTCAACAGCGTCACCACCCACACCGCCGACATCGACTATCAAACCATCATCACCTACACCGGCGGTTACGACGATATGGTGATGGCCAAAACGCAGATTCGCTCCACCCTCGAATCGCAAAACGCGCAGCGCGAAAAAAAGATCTCTCAGCTTAACGACTTCATCGCCCGCTTCTCCGCCGGAACCCGCTCATCGCAGGTCACCAGCCGACGCAAAGAGGTCGAGCGCCTGCAAACCAACGACCTTGCCCGCTCCAACATCGCCCGCCCCTACATCCGGTTCGATCAAATTCGCCCCAGCGGCAAGCACGCGCTCGAATTCAAGCACGTCACCAAAATCTACGGCGACCACAAAGTCATTGACGGCTTCAGCGCCAACGTCCTGCGCGGCGAGCACATCTGCCTCATGGGCCGTAACGGCGCAGGCAAAACCACCCTGCTCAAGAGCCTCTTGAATAACTATCCTGGCCTAGCCGACAAGGAATTCGAGTTAGATAACGGCACAGTCTTCTGGGGTCACGAAGCGCAGATCGGCTACTTCCCTCAAGATGTAGGCGCAACCATCGAGCACGGCCTTACCGTTGCGGAGTGGCTCCATCGCTGGAACCCCGCCGCCCACGTAGAAGAAATTCGCGGCATCCTAGGCCAGATGTTATTCAGCGGCGAAGAAGGCGACAAGCAAACTAAAGCATTGTCCGGCGGCGAACAAGCTCGATTAGCCTTCTGCAAACTCATCCTCACCAAGCCCAACATATTGATCTTCGACGAACCGACCAACCATTTGGACCTGGAAGCAATCAACGCCTTGAACATAGCTCTACAGCGCTATGAAGGCACGGTGCTATTAGTAACTCACGACCACGATTTAATCGACGAAGTAGCGACAAGATTATGGAACTTCAAAGAAGACGGCATAGAAGACTTCCAAGGCCCCTATGCCGAGTGGAAAGGCAAGCACAACTAAGGGAGAATTCGCGTCAACCTGAACCTTCACATTCGGGGGTAAGCCGGCATAGGTAACTATGCTCAAAAAACCGATAACTTATATGTCACGGTTTTCGCGCCGCCAATTGCCGCAGAACATACTGCAAGATTCCCCCGTGCTCGAAGTATTCAATCTCCTGTGGCGTGTCGATGCGCACGTTGGCGGTGAAATGCTTCACGATGCCGTCTATCGCAGTGACCTTTACCTGCATTGACTTACCCGAAGCAAAGCGGCTAGACAGCATCTCGGTCAGCCCGGCAAAGTCATACACCTCTTCGCCTGTAAGACCGAGAGAATAAGCAGTTTGACCGTCCGCGAATTGCAGGGGCAGAATTCCCATGCCGACCAAATTCGACCGGTGAATCCTCTCAAAGCTTTCAGCGACAACCACCTGCACTCCCAATAACTTAGGACCCTTGGCCGCCCAGTCTCTTGAAGACCCAGACCCGTATTCCTTCCCGGCCAGAATGATCAAAGGCACGCCCCTCTCGGCATACTTCGCGCTGGCGTCGAAGATCGACATCTGTTCGCCCTCGGGAAGCAATCGAGTAACTCCTCCCTCGGTGCCAGGCGCAAGTTTGTTCCTGAGTCGCACATTGGCGAATGTTCCCCGAACCATCACTTCATGATTGCCGCGCCGCGATCCGTAGCTATTAAAGTCGGACTGCTTGACTCCATGCTCGGCCAGATACTTGCCCGCCGGTCCGTTGGCCTTGATGTTACCGGCCGGAGAGATATGATCTGTAGTTACAGAATCTCCCAGCACAGCCAGCACACGGGCGCCCAAAATGTCAGTAACTGGCGCTGGAACCGGGGTAATTCCATCAAAATACGGAGCCTTGCGAATATAAGTTGAATCCAGCTCCCACTGATAGACCTCGCCGGTGGGAAAGCGCAGGTTCTGCCAGTTAGCGTCGCCCTTGTCGACCGTGGCGTACTCTTTGCGGAAACTCTCACTGGACAATCCTTTTTCAATGGCTGCGGTAACTTCGGCCAGCGTAGGCCAGATGTCCTTGAGATAAACAGGCTGACCGTTTTGATCCAAGCCCAGCGAGTCCGTCTCGAAGTTATGACCGATCTTACCTGCCAGCGCGTAGGCAACCACCAAGGGCGGACTCATGAGGTAATTAGCTCGTACATCCACATTCACGCGGCCCTCGAAATTACGATTCCCGCTCAGCACGCTGACCGCAACCAACCCATGCTCGTCAATGCTTTTGGAAACGTCAGTGGGCAGCGGCCCCGAGTTACCAATGCAGGTAGTGCATCCGTAGCCCACCACGTTGAAGCGCAGCTTTTCCAGATAAGGCAGCAGCCCAGCCTTTATGTAGTAATCAGTAACTACTCGCGAGCCGGGCGCCAGCGAAGTCTTCACCCAGGGCGGTACGGTGAGCCCTTTTTCGACTGCCTTCTTGGCCAGAATTCCGGCGGCCATCATCACCGAGGGATTCGAGGTGTTGGTGCAACTGGTAATGGCTGCAATGACAACGGAGCCGTGATCGAGATATTTATCCGGATCAACACCAAAGCGACCTTGCACGGTCTTAGTCGAATAACTTCCGGTACGCCCCGAGTCAGTAACAAGGCCGCGGTCCCATTTAGCCGCGATGCGCGTGCCTGGTGGCTTGGCCGTTGGCGAAAGCAAGCTGGGGATTTGTTCGGCAAAGATGGTAGCCACATCCCGCAAGAGTACCCGATCCTGCGGACGTTTCGGGCCCGCAACGCTCGGCTCGACCGTCGCCAAGTCTAACTCCAAAATCTGCGTGTACTCGGCCTCCGGCGTCGTTGCCGTATGAAAGAGTCCCTGCTTCTTGTAATAGTTCTCGACCAGCGCAATCTGTTCGTCGCTGCGCCCAGTGAGGCGCAAATAGCGCAGCGTCTCGGCGTCGACCGGAAAGATGCCGCAGGTAGCGCCATACTCGGGAGCCATATTACTGATGGTGGCGCGATCAGCCAATGCTAACTCAGCAACGCCAGGTCCGAAGAACTCGACAAATTTTCCGACCACGCCTAATTTCCTCAGATGCTGAGTCACAGTCAGCACTAAGTCGGTTGCCGTTGCTCCCTCGCGCAACTTACCCAGTAAACGAAATCCCACTACCTGCGGAATGAGCATAGAAATTGGTTGGCCAAGCATGGCCGCTTCTGCCTCGATGCCGCCCACACCCCAGCCCAGCACGCCGAGGCCGTTGATCATTGTTGTGTGCGAGTCAGTTCCGACCAATGTATCTGGGTACGCCAATAACTTGCCATCGATCTCGGCTGTGAAAACAACCCGCGCCAGATACTCCAGATTCACTTGGTGGCAGATGCCCATTCCGGGAGGCACTGCAGAAAAATTATGAAAAGCCGTCTGTCCCCACTTGAGAAAAGCGTATCGCTCACGGTTGCGCTCAAACTCCAGCAGCGCGTTGGCGTCGTAAGCTTGCGGACTTCCGTACTCATCTACCTGGACCGAGTGGTCGATTACTAACTCTGCGGGAACCAGTGGATTCACCAGCTCTGGATCACCACCCAGCGTGCGAATTGCGTCACGCATGGCGGCAAGATCAACGACCGCGGGCACACCGGTAAAGTCCTGCATCAGCACACGCGCCGGCATGTAGGCAATCTCCCGGCCAGGCTCGGCCTTCGCCTCCCACTTAGCCAGAAACTCGATGTCGCTCGCGGTAACATTCACGCCATCCTCGCGGCGCAACAGGTTTTCCAGCAGTATCTTCAGGCTGAAGGGCAGACGGCTTAAGTTATAGCCGCGCGCCTCCAAGGCGGGCAAGCTATAAATTGTAAAAGTGCTGTTTCCCGAATTAAGAGTTGTCTCGCTGGAAAAACTGTTCATTGTGGGGAAGCCTTTCTACCCGTATGCAAACGGATACAGAAACTTGATTAGTCAGGGTTCTGCAGCAGCCAATAATGAAAACCGTCTACGATCGCCATGAGCGCTGCCTGATTCAAATCGCTGCTAACACCAGCGGTGGTCCAAGGTTCGTAGCCATCAGCGTGAAAGCTGACGGTAACGCGGACATGGGCGGCCGTATCGTGGGCAGATACATCAATGGCTGTCACGCTGAACCTACCCAAGTGCATTTTTGCGAGAACTGGATACTTTTTTTCCAATTCGTGCCGCATCGCCTTAGTTAACGCATCCACCGGGCCGGAACCTTCAGCGCGAGTTACTTTGACTTGAGAGTCGCCAAGGCACAACGACATCGAAGCCTGAACATATCTGCTCCCTGTTTCGTCGGACTCGTCGATTACTCTCCAACTCTTGACGCTAAAGCGGTTTTGCAAAGTTCCGAGCACTTTCATGCAAGCCAGTTTGAAGGAAACTTCGCTAGCCGTAAAACCGTCGCCTTCGATCATCGCCAGGTTGGCGTCCATGAATGTCTGAGCTTGGGCCGAGTCAAGAGGCACGCCAAGCGCCTTCGACAAAAGAATTATATTGGCCTTCCCGGATTGACCGTTAACTCCGATTACCGGGATCGCGCCGACTTTCGCCGGATCGCACCAGAGGTAAGCCCCCGGATTTTTATGTTCGCTGCTGCCGTGCATACCAGCCCAAGTGCCAAAGGCGCCTGGGCCGACAATAGGAACACCGTGGGGAGGCTCAATTCCGAAGGCCGTGTAAGCAGAATGAGCCAAGCTGGTAAGGCCAATGAGCGATTCCGGAGTTACAAACTCGGCTTCATCCTTGAGTTGCATACCGCCAATCACTGTCGTCAGGTTCACATTGCCGCAACGTTCGCCGGTGCCGAGAAGAGTACCTTGAATCTGAACTGCACCGGCGAGAATCGCAGCTCGTGTATTAGCAATGCCAAGGCCGCGATCCGTATGGCCGTGAAACCCAAAGTTTGCAGCAGGATAACTCTGAATCAAGCCGCCGATGACCTGCGCTACTTCGTCAGGATTTGCACCGCCGGTTGTGTCGCAGACCACGATTCGACTTACCTTTTGCCGGGCGCATTGCTCGATCATCTGATGGAAATAATCCAAGCTGCGCTTACTGAAATCAGGGTCGCAATCGTTGCCATTTTCGCGGCGACCGCAGGCGGCATCCATTGCGTGTTCCAGGTCAACGATCACTTCAAGGCCGTTTTCATGGAGGCACTCAATAGTTTCGTATGCCATCAGAAGGTTCTCTTCCGGCGTCGTCTCCAAAGATTTCATCACATCGAGCAGCCTTGATTTAACAACGATGACAGCAACCGGGACACGTTTTTTATGCTTGACGATGAACTGGACATCGGGCCATTCCCGGACCTTAGCTCCCCGGCCTCGCGTTCTGCCGAATAGAGCCAGCTTCATGGCTCCTATGTCGATTGAATCAAGAGCGCCTGCTAAATCACTCACAAACAGGTTTGCGCCGGCGAAGCCGATTTCGGCGTAGCGAACGCCAAAAGAAGCCATCCGCTCAAGGAGGCTGACGGCATTTTGCACGGAGATGTCGATGTTCGGCTGCTGCATGCCGTCCCGAAGACTTGTATCGAAGATCTCGACTTTTCTACTTACCGTTGCTTTCATTCTTTTACGCACCAATATTGTGAAATGTTGTTCATGGAAGATTGTTTTGGCGGCAGATTCGCGGCTTCCCGTCGAGCCACGATTGAAGGTACCCTCAACTACCCAGAATAACAGGGATAGAGCATTGAATCACAGACCCAGAATAGACGATCCATCGACTGGCTCAAGGCGGGCTCGGGAGCATCCGCAAAAATAATTGTCGAAAGGTCGCAACTTTCCGCCAATTGCGGTGTCTTCCTCTACGGTGGGCCGAAAGAGGATGGAATTGCGTCTGAGTCAATCTCAGTCGGCATTCCATGCCCCTCTGCTCGATTCTTGCAAGGATTCCGCATAACGCGGATTCAGAAGGAGAGGCATATTCCATGGATACCAGGACGCACGGCAAGTATTTGCTGATCGCATTTGTTTCGCTGGCTGCCACGTTGCTTGCGGTTGGCTGCAACAGCGGAGCCACCTTAACCGATTCACAATCGACGGTAACAGGTCCGGCATTCGTCGTGGGCACGGATGCTCCCATGGCGAGCGTAGTCTCGTTTACCACACAAGTGCAAAATGTCTGCGCAGTTACCACCGCTTCAAATACGGGTGTGTCAGAATGTGTGCCTTTGCTCAGCGGCACGCCCACGGTTGATTTTGCCCGCTATAACGGACTTCAATCCTTATTGGACATCAACAGTATTCGGGTGGGCACCTATACCCAGATTGAGATTACCGTGGGCGCGGCGACCATCGGCTATCTAAATGTGCCGGCCAGCGGTGCTCCGACGATTGCGACCGAGGCGGCAACCTACTCTTCTTCCGCATCCACCTATACCTACACAGCGACTCTGGCCGCCCCACTTGTGGTGACTCAGGCAGGAGCTCCGGTTGGCCTGCGCGTGGATTACGATCTACGCAAATCCATCGGGGTCGATACAAATGGCAATATCACGGGCGCGGTGACTCCGACCTTTGATGTCAGCACGGTTGGAACGGGCGATGCGGGCGGTTATATTGACACGCTGGTTGCCAGCGTGGTCAGCGTGGGCACAACTTCGTTCGTCGTCCAGGGACCGCACGGAGAGCAATTCACCATTGATGTTACCGGAACAACGGAGTGGGAAAACAGCGCGAACGGCGATGGTCTGAGTTCGCTGGTTGCAGGAAGCAGCATCGTTGAGGTCTCGGGCATATTGGATAGAGCCGATCAGACTTTGGACGCAGACGATGTGGCGATTCTCTCTCAGAGCGGCTTCTACGCGGGCGGCCAAGTGACGTACGTTACACCTGCTTCTGGAGCGGCCACTAGCTTTGACCTCTATGTGCGGGGACTGTTGCCTACCTCTACCGGGCTTACGTTGGGAGAGATTGCGACCGTGGATTTGAGCAACGATCCGAAGTTCTTCATCTACTGGATGCACAACCCGGTGACGGAGCTTCTGTTCAGTTCCAGCTCGATGATGCCGGGTCAGCACGTTTCGGTGGGTGGGCCCGCGAGCGGCGCAACCAATGCGAGCGCGGTCACTGTGAATCGCGTTGTCCTGCGCCAATGGGGCTTTAACGGCACGGTCACTGCTGCGAGCGTCTCGCCGGCAGCTACCGGCGTCACCGCATTCCAGATGCAGATCAATGGATTTGCAGGCGTATTGGTGCCTCAGACTGTGACGGTTTACTGCGTGCCCGACCTCAAGTGGCGCAACGGTCTGACCGCAATGAGCGACTTGAAGGTAGGCGCCAATGTACGCGTCGTCGGCTTGTTGCTGAATCTGTCCGGTAAGCCTGTACTAGTGGGACACTACGTCGATGCCCTCGAATAAAACGGCACTTTGAACCATCCCATGCGCCGGAGCCGAAATCAACAGGCTCCGGCGCATTTCTTGTAAGGCTTCTACACGTTCTTATGCCGGTATCTCGCGGCTGGGGCGGCTCAGGAAATAGGCCAGGAGGATTGATGCGCCAACGGTGCTGAGAACGACATCGGCAGCCGGTCCAGCACGCGCGCCCCAGCGTCCGGCGCATATTCCGTCGATCGATGCCATATAGGCGACCGGTACGTTGCCCAGCGAATTGATAATGGAGTACCGCGCGCTGCCGCTCTTGCCTGAACCACCGAGAAACTCCAGCACAACCGCCGTAAAGAGAGCGTAACAGGCTCCAATCGTAAACAAAAACATCACGGTGCCCGTGAGATAAACCATAGGCTTGAGCGGTCCCAGCCACAACACAGTCAGCGTTGCTGCATTCACCAGGCCCAGAGTTAGATATGCCACAGGAGCGCGTACCCGGACCGAAAGAAGAGTTGCCGCGAGAGCGCCGGCTGCCGTCAGCAATGCTCCTCCCAGACCGTTGATCCATGCCACTTGCTGAGGACTGATCTGGTAAGACTTCGCCAAACCGGGAAGGATTTGAATCATCGATCCGCTGCACATGGGAAAGAGCATCACCAAAGTGTAGGGAATAGCCTTCCAGCGAAAAAAAGTTCCTTTGAACTCATGACCTATCCGCGCGAAGGTCTCCGCGAGGCTGACCCCACTGATGCTGCGTTGCTCCGGGGCTGCCAGTGCAGACAAGGAAGGCAAGATAATCATCGCAGCCATAATCCATCCGAGCACACCGAGCTGAAGCCGCTCTGAGAGAACGACAAGCACGGAGAGAGCCAGCGCGCCGAAGGCCAGCGATCCGCTCTGATAGAAACTGCCGGCTCGGCGGCGATTGACCTCGACGGCGATTGTGCCCATCATGCCGCCGCTGGCGGAGACAATGAGTTGGCCAAAGCAGGCGCTTAGAAACATCAGCGCGACCGCCAAGGGGCTGCCCAGGCTCTGTTGATGAAACGCAGCCAACATCACCGCCGCGGCCGTTGTCGCGGCCAACATCAGCCAGGTCCGGCGGCGAATCCAGAAATCCGTAATCGGACTCCACAGAAAATAGATCCATTGCGGCGTGTTGAGCAGCCCGACAATCTCGGCTGCTCGCACCTCGTTGATACCTTGTTTGAGCAGAAGATAAAACAGCGCGCCGCCAATGAGACCGTTCGACAGCACTCCCATTGGAGCGATCAGCAGCCCATATACCCACGGCCGCTCGGGCGGTGCGGCCTGACGCACAGCAACGGTGTTCGCGCTTGTTTCCATCTTCATCAGAGTAGCATTTGCTGCGGTCTTCGCTTCTCTGATAGCTTCATGCCCAAGGCAACTGCATGAAGACGAGTTATTCTGGCAAAGGAATTGTTCTGCGAATAACCCTCCATGCGATTAATTTGCCCGCTGACCCCGGCTCACGACGCGCGTGGCCGGCATCTGAGCGTCATGACCACGTCTTCCTGCTTGGGAATACCAGCTCATTCTTGAGATAAAGCAGCTCATGCGGCCCAGCGACCGCGCGGGGCAATCAAGCCGGGCCGCATGAAGCTGGCGGGAAGTCTTACACACCCCGCAGAAAAGTCCCCACTCGGCTTCAATTCAAATTCAGAGTCCAGACAATCAGCGACGGCGCGTTGTCATCAACCGCCGCAAAGATAGCCTGATCATTGGTCGAACTCACCGCCAAGCCAAACGATCCACCTTGGGCCGGATCAACCGAAATCTCCTTCACAAACCTTCCGTCCTTGGTGAACTCGACAATTTCGCTGGGCTGATTGGGATCGGGATTGATGCTGTCGTTGTTGGTCACCAGTAAGTGGCCATTGGGCGCCGCCGCCAGTCCCAGCGCACCATGCAGATGAACATTATCTTGGTAGACGACGAACCCCGTTCCAGCAGACTTTTGCCGGTCAGCCGCATCGGGTATTCCAAACACAGCGTTGTCTCCCGTGGAAGCTACATAGAGTACGTCGCGCGGCGCGTCGTAAACCAGACCCGTAGGCGCAACAAAGAATGTGACCGGATCGGGACGGCTGACATAGCCCGAGGCAATTGTTGTGGCATTCAGTAACTTGAGCCCGCTCGAAGTTACCTGGAAGTTCAGCCGGCTGATTGTTCCGTTCAGCGCGTTGGCGACAAACGCAATTGCGTGGTTTCCTTCATCCACCAGCGCCATATCCCACGGCGCCTGAATCCACGGACTGGTAATTGTCTGAATGAGCTTGCCCTGATTATTGATGACCAGCAGTGATCCTGGCTCTCCGGCTGTCTGCGTGGCGGGTATGTCGGGAGAGTTGCCAACCACCACGAAGCCAAGACTCAGCGTTCCCAGTGCGGTCGATAGCCCCAGAGGCGCGGTTCCCTGAAAGAAAACCGACGGCCATCCGGTCGCAGGAACGCGAATGATCGTAGTGCCAGTACCCTGAATATTTGCGCTGTTGTTGAAATTCGAGACTAGAATATCGCCATGCTTCAGCGGTCCAGACCCGATTTGAAAGTTTTTAGGAACAAAGGCAACGCCATATGGATTCACATCTCCATTTGGCGGTACGGTAGAGACGGTAACTACCGGGCTAGGTAGAAACGCATCGTCTGAGTCAAACCACTGTGCCAAGGCAAATCCAGGAGCGCAGACCAAAAGCATCACGATGGTCAGAGTTTTGCGCCAGCTAATCATGTTTAGCCGGCGAAGCATCGGTGCGCTGATTTCACAATTGGAAAACAATTCATCTTTTGACATGTCTTTTTCTCCTCGAAGTTAGTAACTCCTATTTCCTGGAGGCTCACTGCAAAGCCCGCCTCAGACAGGATGGAGTCCCCCGCCACCCACAATAACCTCGCGGCGCATAAAACGTGTCATGGACTTGTCATGGGCTTGTCATTTGAATGTCGTTTAAGCTCGGCGCGCTGAAGAAAAGCTTTCGAATCGCACGATCGGTCTTGACGCCGCACGGCGTGCCTCTGGAGAAGAATTGAGAGAATATTTCTTCCGAGACGTTGCAACGGTCACCTGTCGTTTTCGGTATGACTTCTTCATACTCGTGGTAGACAGTCGTTCAGGAGCACTGCCATGCCTGCCACTCTCTGCGAAAAACGAACGGTCAGCCTGCCCAGCGAGCAGGGCCGCTATATCGACCGGCTGGTTGACTCCGGAACCTATGCTTCGGCCAGTGAAGTGGTGCGACCCGGCTTACGCGCGCTGGAAGAACGGGATGCCGCCGTCGGACGCTGGCTGCGCGAGGATGTTGTGGCCGCTTACGATGCGCTGCGGTCAAAACCCAGCCGGGCGATTCCAGCAAGCCAGGTCTTCGCAGCCGTTCGCGCCCATCACCAGGAGCGAACGGCACGTAAGCCGTGAGCCACACAATCATCTTCACGCCCTAAGCAAAGGATGATCTCCTCAATCTTTACGATTACATTGCCGACCCAGCGGCCCAACTCGCGCGCTGCGCTAGATCGGGCGCATTGAGAAAACCTGCATGAGCCTGCAAACTTTACCAGAGCGAGGACGCTGCGCGATGACCTTCGTCCTGGCCTGCGCGTGATGGGATTCGAACGCTGCGTTCTAATCGCATTTCAGGTCAATTCCAATTCCGTCGCGATTCTCCGAATTCTCTACGGAGGACGAAGCGTTAAACTCGAATTTTCGCAAAGCGGCAATTAGAACCGAATCCGCAACTCACTCTCTTATCGCGGCAGTTCCATGTTATAGAGGAAGAGAGCGCGTAACTCGAGGTACGGCCCATGAAATTCTCTTGGGAGTGGCGGGTAATTCGAGCCGGTGAGAGCACCCCAAGCCGCGCGGTCTAAAGCCACGTCGCCCGAACTGCCCTCCAGCACCATGCTGCCCTCCATCAGCCGACCGCTGGGAAGAACCCGGAAGCGGATCATGAGCTGGCCCGTCTTGCTGATTGGAGGATTGACCTCGTCGGGAATCAGCGGATCCCAAGTGCGCATTGTCTCCCGGTGCCAGCGTGCCAGCCAGTTGTTGAAGTCCACGCCTTGGGTATCAGAGAGAATCTGCACGCCGCCCGAGCCGGCTCCAGGGTGCATGGTCAGGCCACCACCAGAGGGCAGACTGCCCATGCCCACGCCCGGACTGCGCGATGCACCCTTCATGGCGTCGCGCAAGGCGTCGGCGGGGTTCTGCGAGTTCATGGCAAAATTGGGCCGCGCCGGCACAGCCGCCGGACGGGGCGACTCAATCTGTGACTGCGACTGCTGATTGGGTGGAATGGGCGGCGGTGGTGGCGCAGGGGCTGGAGCGGCGGCTTGCGGCGTGGGTTCCGGCGCGGGCGGAGCGGCCTTCTTCATCTCATCCATCGTCTGCTTGTCGATCAATGGATGCTGGATCGGAGCCGGCTTGGCCACCACGGGGGGCTGGAACTTCGGCGTATCCAGGTAAGTAAATTCCTTGCGCAGCTTGATCGCGTCGTTTGAATCCACCACCACTGGCGCCTTGAAAACATACTTGGGCAGCAAGGCAATGCCGGCAATCAGCGCCGCATGGATGAGAATAGCGAGCCAGACGCCCTCGCGCAACCGCGCCCAGCGCCGCTCGTCCTCGAGCTCGCCAATCATTTCCAGCAACTCATGGGTTTCGTAGTCGACCCAGCGCGAACCGCGAACTACCGGGGTCGTGGACTGAATAGCGCGCGACTCGTCACCCATCTCCGATGCATTCGGGGGCGGACTGCTCAAGCCGAGAATGCCAGAACCCTGGCTTGTCCCTGCTGGCTTGCTGGGCTCGTTTACTTCGATTGGCGCTTCGTCGGTGGGCATTTGTTTCTGAGGAGCCAGCCTGAGCGCACCCGCCCCGCCGTCCCCGCGCAAGTCCTTTCCCTCTATTCTCTCATTCCCTGCGAATCTTTGCCCATCGCTCCGGCTCGTACAATGGTTGCTGACAGTAAGACGGATGATCAGGCGAAAGGGGCCCTGTTTGAAAGCAGTTTATCTTCGATTGTTGGCCAAGTGGAATCTCGTGGTTCTGTTTTTGGCCAAGTTCGGCATTTGGGGCGTGGGCGCGGCCGCACTGCTGGACTCTTCCACTCTCCCCATCCCGATGGACGCGCTTCTTGCCCTCTATGTTTGGAACGATAAAGGCCATTTCTGGCTTTATTGCTTGCTGGCTTCGGTGGGCTCTGCCATCGGCGGGCTGTTGCCTTATGGATTTGGCCGGGCCGGCGGCGAACTCTTCCTGCTCAAGCGCGTGAACCGCGAGCGCTTCGAAAGAATGCGCGCTCGCTTCGAGCGCCAGGAATTTTTGGCGATGATGATTCCCTCGATGCTGCCTCCGCCCACACCTTGGAAGGCTTTCGTATTTGCCGCCGGCGTTTTCGAGATGCGCGTCGCGCCGTTTATGCTGGCCGTTTTTTGCGGCAGAATGGTCCGCTGGCTGGTGCTTTCGCTGCTGGTGCTCAAGCTGGGCCCGAGCGCGGTGGGAGTGGTGGCGCACCATGGAATAGCTCTTGTGGCCATCGTCGGCGGTCTCGCGGTGATCGGCTTTGCCTGGTGGTGGTTCAAGAAGAAACGCGCAGGCAAGCTGGAGGGATAGAACCTTTTCACTTGAACTGGAAATGGATTTAACAAGGCGCAGTCACAACGCGTCTGGAGCCATCGTAGTATGGGCTCACAATACCGGAATTAAGGTCGTACGGAGCTTCGAAACCGCTCAAAGCCCGAACAGATTTTACGGGTCAAGAAACTTGTCTGCTCCCGTTCCGTTACAATTCCATGCATGAAGCTAGGCGAATTGGCATTGAAGTTGGGGGCGGAGCTGCGCGGGGATGCGGAGATGGAAGTCACTGGTGTGAAAGGGATTGAGGAGGCCGGGCCGACGGAGATTACCTTCGTGGCCAATCCCAAGTATGGCGGCTTGGCGCGTAAGACGCGGGCGGCAGCAGTGCTGGTTGAACCGGAGTTTCCGGAGATTGAGGCGGCGACGCTGCGGATCAAGAACCCCTACCTGGCCTTCTCCCGCACATTAGGCTTTTTCTATCAGCCGCCGGTTTATGAGGCGGGGATTCATCCGACGGCTGTCATAGACCCGACGGCTGAGATCGGCGAAGGGGCGCACATTGGCGCGTATGTGGTGATTGGTCCGCGGGTGAAGCTGGGCGCGCAGGCTACGCTGTTGCCTCACGTGGTGCTCTATCCGGGCGTCGAGGCTGGCAGTCATTTCTTTGCTCATGCTCATGCTGTGGTGCGAGAAGACTGCGTTCTGGGCGACCACGTGACGCTGGAGAATGGCGTCATCGTCGGGGCAGATGGATTTGGGTTCGCCAAGAACGAGCAAGGCCACTGGGAGAAGATTCCGCAGTCGGGGCCGGTGCGGCTGGGCAATCGTGTGGACGTGCAGGCCAACGCGACCATCGACCGGGCGACGGTGGGTGAGACGCGCATTGGAGACGGGACCAAGGTGGACAATCTGGTTCAGGTGGGGCACGCATCCCACGTAGGCGAGAATACGCTGATTTGCGCGCAGACTGGGCTAGCTGGTTCGTCAGATGTGGGCAACAACGTCATCCTGGCTGGACAGGCCGGAGTCGCGGGACATTGCACGGTGGGCGATGGAGTGATTCTGACCGCGCAGACCGGTGTTTCGCACGACATTCCAGCGGGCAAAACAATTTCAGGTTCACCGGGCTTCGACAACCGTGTTTGGCTGCGAGCGGTGACCATCTTTCAGAGACTCCCGGAGCTGCTGAAGCGGCTGGATCGGTTGGAGAAGAAGCTGGCCGCCCAGGATGCGAGCAAAGGCCCGGCAGACGGGAGCCAGCCATGAAGGCCTTCCGGGGAGCGCGCGGGGTTTTCTTGTCATTCATTCCGCTGCCCGCACTGCTTTGGATGGCCGGCTGTCACTCGTACCATGTTGAAACGACGGTCGAAAACCGGACGAGCGGCTCGATTCAACTGCTGGAGGTGGATTACCCGAGCGCCAGCTTTGGGGCGAACAAACTGGCGGCGGGCGAGAGCTTTCCCTATCGCATCCAGTTGCGCGGCAACGGATCGTTGAAGGTGCAATACACTGGCAGCGATGGGAAGCAGGTACAGGTGGAGGGGCCGACGCTTGCTGAGCGGCAGGAAGGCCGGATCGCGATTATACTGCTGCCGGGCGGCAGAGTGGAGTTTCATCCCCAATTGATGCCGCAACCCTGAACCCAATCGTAATCAGGCGCCTTCAATTTTCTTCAAAACCATCCTCGCTGCAATGGAAACATCTCCCATCGGCTATTCCCTCTCCAGATTCGACCGATAAGTAGGGTTAAGAGGAGAGGAATGAGCGGGAGTGCTGCATTCATTATCGGTCCTCGCATGTTTCCGTGGCTGCGGAGGCACGGGTATGCTTTGCGATTGGGGAGTTGCTTCCTGTCGGTTGCACTGGCTACAGGGCTTATTCGCTCGGCCTCCCAGGCTCATCTCTTGTGGGCGGCAAATGGAGTACTTCTCGCTTATGTGCTGTTGACCTCGCGCCGGCGTTGGGCCGCCTACATAGCTGTCGGATTTGCGGCCCAGTTCGCGGGAGGTGCGTTGACCGGCTTTCCGTGGCGGATGAACTTGCTACTAACGGCACTGAATCTGCTGGAAGTACTCACCGCCGCACTCCTTTTGCGCGAGAAATCAGGCGCACAGCCGCGTTTCACGGGGAGTTCCTCTCTGATCCGTTTTGTGAGCTTTGGAATGCTGGCTGCTCCACTGACCTGGGGAGTACTAGTCACGCTCCTATCGAATTTCTGGCCGGGAGTGGCGTTCGTATTTACACCGCTGGAATGGATTGCAGCACACTGCTTCGGCATTGGTATCGCCACTCCCATCTGCGTGGCGATCCTTCACGGACACTTCAAAAATGCGCATGATCTTAGACGGCACTGGATTTATATATTCTTATTGACGGCCGTTGCCTTGGCGGCATTCTCGCAGACCGGGGTTCCGCTGCTGTTTGTCGTTTATCCGCTTCTAGCGCTAGTCCTGATACGGATGGGAGTGGGATGGGCGGCGACTTCGACGCTCTTTGTTGCCATAGTCGGAAGCTGGTATACGCTGCACGCCGAAGGTCCGTTCGCACGGGTTCATTTTGTTCCGGGGGTCGAGCCATTAATTCTGTTGCAAGTCTTCATGGGATCGGCGGTCTTCCTCCTGTATAGCATCTGGGTGGTGCTGGAACGAGAGCAGGGTATCGTACGCGAGTTTGAAAGAATTGCGGCGCTGCAGGCCCTGGTGAGCGAAAACTCCCGCGACGCCATCATTCTTTCCGATCTCAGCGGCCACCGCAGCTATGTTTCTTCCGCCGCGGAACTGCTGGGATGGAGGCCCGAGGAATTGCTGAAACAGGGCGGCTCTGAAATGGTCCATCCTGAGGATAAGGAGCGAGCCCAAGCGATTGTGAACGAGTTGAATTCCGGCCGCGAGGGCGCCATGATTGAGTGCCGAATCCGAAAGCCGGACGGAGAATATCTCTGGGTTGAGGCCAGCCTGCGATTGGTACGCGACTCGGAGACCGGTTTACCGTCGGGAATCTTGAACGTGGTCCGGGATGTCTCCGAGCGCAAGCAGTCCGAACAAAAGCTTCAGGAAGCCTACAACGCGGTGGAAGCTCTGGCGATCACGGACGCATTGACTGGCTTGGCGAATCGGAGGCGCTTTGACCAGTACCTGGCTATTGAGTGGCGGCGCAGCATGCGCGACCGTCAGCCAATCTCACTGCTCATGCTTGATGCCGACAAGTTCAAGGCGTACAACGACACCTATGGGCACCAGCGCGGTGACAATTGTCTCAAGCAGATTGCGGAGGCATGCATGGATGTGGTTTCACGGCCCGGGGACCTGGTGGCGCGTTTCGGCGGCGAGGAGTTTGTGGTCATTCTGCCAAATACCGAGAACGAGGGGGCCATGCAAGTTGCCAACGAGATTTGCGAATCACTGCGCAGCCGCAAACTGCCGCACACCGGCAACCAGCCTGGAATCGTTACCATTTCTGCGGGCTGCGCCACACTGATTCCTAAATTCGGAAAGCATGCACCTGACCTGATCGAGATGGCGGACAAGGCGCTTTACAAGGCCAAGTTCAACGGACGGAACCAAGCGTGCAACGGGGACACCGTGGAAACGAGCAACGAAGACGGGCTGATCTCGGAGCCATCGGAGGCTGCCACCGGGACAACCGTCTGAGCGCTTGCGAAGCCAGCCGTCAATTTGAAAGGGCGCAGCCAAAGCCGCGCCCTTTCAAATTCTGGAAACGCATTTCGCGGTTCATCGGGCTCTTTAGTGCACCATGCCCTGAAAGAGCGGGGACTGGAGCAAGCTGGTGAACTGTGCATCCGTGGTAGCAAAGTGGATGGTGAGCAGCCCGGAATTGGAAGCAATGGAGGTAGCGCTCAACGCCTGTTTCTCAGCATCCGAACCACCCATTTTGCGTACCGTTAGAGCGGCTGTCAAGAGCGATGAGAGGGTACTCGATGCAAAGGGATCACCGGTCGAGATGGTCAAATCAAACTTGACGCCATGCTGAAAGTTCATTGAGTACCATGAGCCATCCAGGTGCTTACGAACAGTTTCAAAGTCGGCGACCGAGCCAGCCTCACCCAGCACCTGGCGCATCATTGTCTGGGTGCCTTTCTGGTCGAGAATGCTCCATAGCGGCTCGGAGTCGACGGACTTCATGGCTTCCATCATGGGGCCATTGGTGAGCAGGCTGGGCGTAACGCCATCGCGGGCATCGAGAGCCTTGGTTACGGCATCCGTGTCTCCGAAGACCATGGTGGCGGGATCGACGAAGCAAACCACCATGCCGGTTTTAGCCAGCGGAAAGACCTTGTTGGTGCGCACCAGAGTGGCCTTCAGCTTTTGCTTGCGGAAGTTGGCCAGAATATCCTGCACGGAGAACTGGCCCTGGGCTACGCCGACAGTGTTCAGTTTTTCATCCCCATCCTTGGGGCGGAAGAGGGCAAAGGCCAACGACTCGACATCGTGGTTTTCATTCAGGCCAGACTTTTCCAGCGCATCTTCGAAGCGTTTGAGCTCGGGCGGCATGACGCGTTCGCGCAGACCCATGGCCGAGTTCGAGTTCTCCATTGCGTGATAGTCGATGGCCACCAACTGCTGCACGTCATGCGGAATGGCGGTGCGGGCATCGGCGGACAACTGCGCCGCCTGTGCCGAGGCAGCCGCGACAAGCAAGATAGCCGGAATTGCAATTTTCAGAATAACTTTCAACGAATTCATCCTCCACGGTTTCGTCCGCTATTGAATCAGGGAGCAGGCGACAGCTTCAAAACCCGGACTATTCCGGCTCTCGATAAGCCAAAAACGCCGTTTCTGTTCCATTTCCATTTTACCCGTTCGCAGGGCACGGTCGCGATATGCATTTCAGGCTGGTTTGGCGGCTACTGTCTCTCCTGGCCAGTCCATAGGAGCCTCGAGACAGCGCTCCAAAACCTTGGTTTGCGAATCGAACCCAATTAATTGACGCATCCACTCGCTTTCGCGCTCACAGGCAGCCTCAGGGATCAGGCCAATGACTTCGCCCTCGACGGGCGCCGCCTTATGGCGCAGGGCAAGAGCCGAAGCGGCGCGAAAAACCTGGGAGATAGGCGTAACCGTGAAATCGGTAATATTCATGCTGAGTTGCGCGCGACCGTTGACGAGGACTCCCATGGCTTTAACGCCTTTGAGCCCTCCCGAAGCTGCGCGAATTTCACGCGCGATGGCGCGCACCATGGCAACGTCAGCGGAATCGAAATAAATGTTGTAGGCAACCAGGAATTTGCGTGCGCCGATCGCGCAAGCTCCGGCTGTAGGATGGATGCCGGGGCCACCGATGTCGGGGCGGCGCGACGAGTCTTTGCCGAGCGCCTCGCGCAATCCCTCGAACTGGCCGCGGCGCACATCTTCAAGGTTGGCGCGGTCAGGCCGCGCGGCTGCAGCTTCGTAAAAGAAGATGGGGACATTGTAGCGGCGCCAGATTTCGAGACCTGCCTGCCGGGCGAGCAGCGCGCACTGCTCCAACTTGATGCCGGAGATGGGCACGAAGGGAATCACGTCCGCAGCGCCGATGCGCGGATGTATCCCTTGCTGGCCGGTCAAGTCAATCAGTTCGGCTGCCTTGCCCGCACCGCGCACCGCGGACTCGACCACCGCAGCCGGATCGCCGGCCACGGTCACCACGGAGCGGTTATGCGCCGCATCCATGGACCAGTCGAGCAAGCGCACTCCATCGACGCGCATCGCGGCGACTATGGCCTCGACCCGCCGGGCATCCTTGCCCTCGGAGAAATTTGGAACGCACTCGACTACCGGTCCGCTCATGATTCCCTTCACCTGGTTATCCCATCGATTTAGCGGGAACGCAGCGACAGGCTCGCCACTTCTAACTCATTCATTTCCAGAAAGTGTAACCCACTTGAATCTGGATGCTGGCATTCACGCCCGGGTTGCGGTCGCCGAGCGAGGCAGAGGAGATATGCACGGCGTTCACTCCGAGGTCGATTGAACGCTTGGCGCGGGTATAGTAACGGATTCCAGCGCCGCCCTGGGGCGAAAAATTCCACACGCTGGTCGAGCCGTCCAGATGGACTGTTTGGCCATTGACCGTCTGCGTACTCATAAAATTCGGCGGAAACTCGTGTGTGGTGTAGATGAGTCCGCCAGCGGCCTGAAACCAGGGCTGAATGCGCCGTGAATGAGTGAGGAAATTCCACCGGAAGATGACGGGGGTGAGACTGACGCCACGATAGGTGCCGCCGCCGACCAGCAGTTGGCAATCAAAGGGCTGCCCATTCGAATCGGTACAGATATAGGTTTGGTCGTGTGGCGCCGGAGTGTAGGCCTGCCACAGAGGCATGATGTTGCCGCCGTACTCGAACTGGCCGCTGAGGATGCCGGCATGAAGCACCGGGGTCAGAGTCTTGCCTAATTGGACACCAGCGGAGAGAAATTTGAAGTCCGAGCGATCACCGACGCCAACGCCGTAGTTGACGAACGGGCCGTACTCCCAACTCTTGGCGCCACGGACCTGGGATATTGGAGTGACTTCTTCATTTGAAAGCGACACACTACTGTTTGCGCCTGGCGACGTTTGGGCTCGAGTAATCAGACAAGCGGCCATCAAGATTCCGGCCATCAAGACAAAGGATAATAGTTTTGTAGTTCGAGTCAATGTTCTTCCCTTCCCTCAAGAAAACTTTTGCATCTCCGCAAAAAGGCCGCCACAACCGGGCGGCCCTTCGAGCGCCTCACAACGCTCGATTATCCGGCTGCCGCTTCCATCTGATCGGCGTCCATGTCAAAGTTCGAATAGACATTCTGCGTATCGTCGCAATCTTCCAGGACTTCGAGCAGACGAATCATCTGGTTGGCTTCTTTGCCTTCCAGCTTGGTGTAGGTGGAGGCGACCATGGTCACTTCGCTCATCACTGTGGGAATGCCGGCAGCTTTGACTGCTGCGGCAACGGCCTCGTGAGCAGCCGGTTCGGTAACAATCTCCCAGGTGTCGCCTTCGTCGTTCAGATCTTCGCCGCCATGTTCGAGCACAATGTCCATCAACTGCTCTTCGGTGGCCGCGTCCTTTTCGACAGCGATCAGACCCTTCTTCGAAAACATGAAACGCACCGAGCCGGACTCACCCAGATTGCCGCCGTTCTTCGAGAACGCGTGGCGGATTTCACTCACCGCACGGTTGCGGTTGTCGGTCAGAACATCCACAATGACGGCGACGCCGCCGGGACCGTAGCCCTCGAAGGAAATTTCCTCGTAGTTGACGCCTTCCAGTTCGCCAGTACCGCGCTGAATGGCTCGCTTGATGTTCTCCTGCGGCATGTTTTCCGCTTTGGCGGCGAGAACCGCTGTGCGCAGCCGGGGATTGCCGTCAGGGTCTCCATTACTACCCTTGGCGGAGATGGTGATTTCCCTGATCAGGCGGGTGAATATCTTGCCGCGCTTAGCATCCAGCGCGCCCTTCTTGTGCTTGATTGTGGCCCATTTTGAATGGCCGGACATGAGAACCTCAGTGATGGTGAAGAATAGCGGCGCGGGCACGCGCCTAACCTTCTGAGTATACCATTGGCGGCGCTTGGCAAGTACCCGCTCGTGGATGAACTCAGGGCAAACGCATCTTGACATCCTTTGTGGCAAGCAACTCTTGCTCCACCGCTTTCAAGAGGTTTGCAGCCTTGTCGCGGATGGAATCTCCGATCGGTTGGCCGAAGCTTAAGCCTTCTAAAAAATCGCCATTTGCGGTCAAAATGCCCCGCTTTTAGTGAAAAATACATCACTCTTTCAATGAGATAGATTTTGCAATGCGGTACGAGATTTGCGTTTTCGCGCACATTGACAATTTTGCCTGAAACTGAGTTCTGTTCAATAAGGACGCGGGGATTCATCGCTTTTGCGATCTCGTTTTCTTCTCCAGATGCGTAATTATCTGCACGAATAAAAAATATCGTAGGGGGGTGTCGGGGGGGGGGACACAGTTGTCAGTTGACAGTTTTCAGTTTTCAGTGAAAGCCCGCGGCTGTAGTCATGTTTCATTCTTTGATTGTGCGCCTCGGGACGGCAATCTTCTGCAAGTATCGGAGAAGATGCGTTTGCCCTAAGCGGAAGTAGAGAACGGTCCGGGGAACTATATTGATTGACAAAACCAGTCAGCCAAAGCTATCTTTTTGGAAACTTTGACCTGTCCGACTTGAAATGAGACAGGCAGTCCAACAGCGCGACCCATTCGGCATCATCCACCTATCCATTTTTGATGGTCGGTATAAAAACAAGGCCGCCCCTATCGGCCAGGAGGATCCTATGAAGAAACTTCACGGGAAGTTACTGCGCAGAATTCAGCATTTTGCGCTCGCCTTGGTGTTCACCACTGTCACCACTTCCTCTGCGGCAACTTTGTTTGTTGCCAAAGATGGAGTTGATAACTCGATCTGCGGCACTAAGAGAGATGCCGCGTGCCTCACCATTCAATACACCGTTGCCAACCGTTCGTCGGCCGGCGATCTTCTGCTGATTGGACGCGGCGTATACCCCGAGTTGATTGTTGTGGACCGGAATTTGACGCTCAGGGGTTCTTCCCGAGATGAAACCATCCTCGACGGAATGCACAGCGGAACGGTAGTCACGATCCCGATCGGTGTTACCGCCAGCATCGAGTCTATGACGATTCGCAATGGATTTGTGACCTCCAGCGTTCCCGCCAGTTTGGTGGCCGGAATCAGTAACGCGGGAACGCTCAGTCTCTTCGAAACAATCGTCACCGGCAACATGGCCTCCTCAGCTGAGATTGGATTCTTCCCTTTTTCGGCCGGGGGCGTTGGGAACTCGGGGATTCTCAATGTTTCGCACAGCAGAATTGTCTCCAATAGTGCGGCACAGGTCTGCTTTTCATCCGGCGGTCTTGTGAACTTGGGCTCTGTGACCGTCGAGGACAGTTTCTTCGCCAACAATCTTCTCTTGCCGGGTCCTGGCGGGTGCACCGGGCCCGGTACGGTGCCTTCCGCTTCTGGTTTTTTCAACGATGGAAGCGCAGTCGTAAACACCAGCACCTTCCAGAAGAATGAAATTACCTCGACTGGCCCGTTCACGCTGAATCGCAGCACGGTCAGTGACAGCGATGGATTTGGCATCTATAACGCCGGCAACCTCACTGTGGTAAACAGTACGATTTATGGAAACGCGTTCACTGGAATTGACAATGCTTTGGGTGTGCAGATCGGGTCGATGGACATGAGCAACAGCACGGTGGCCGATAATGTGGGAGTTGGGGTTGTGCAGCAAGCAGGACTTGGCTCAACCATCCGCAACTCGATCCTTGCAGGCAATCTTGGCGGCGATTGCTCAGGGGATTTCATATCCGGCGACTACAACCTCATTGAGGATCTGGCCGGCTGTTCGCTTTTTGGAGGAGGCCACGATTCGACCGGTCTATCGCCGGAATTGGGCAAGCTCAGAGAGAACGGCGGGCCGACGGAGACGCTATACCCGAGGAAGGGCAGCCCAGCAATCAATGGAGGAAACCCAGCCGGCTGCAGGAATGCGGCTGGATATCTGCTGCGAACGGACCAGCGGGGCTTTCCTCGTCCCGAACCACCGTATGGGCGCTGCGACATAGGAGCGGTCCAGGTTGAGGCGCATCGCTACGACACCTTCTGAGCCTGACGGTTTGGCATGGCCGGGAGATGATGCCGGCCATGCCAAATGCAGGCATGATCGTGGCGCTGACCTACCCCTCGCGAAACTGATACCCTAGAAGCATGAAATTCGGGGTTCTAGTCTTTCCTGGCTCCAACTGCGACCACGACACCTTCAACGTGATTGCCGAAGTGGCTCACCAGCCTGTGACCTTTCTCTGGCACGATTCCGAGGATATCCAAGGCGTGGATGCAGTCGTGGTTCCTGGCGGCTTTGCTTACGGCGATTACCTTCGTACCGGGGCGATTGCTCGGTTTTCGCCTGTGATGCAGGCGGTGAAGCGCTTTGCTGACGGCGGCGGCCTGGTGCTCGGCATCTGCAACGGCTTCCAGATTTTGACCGAAGCAGGTTTGCTGCCTGGCGCGCTGATGCGGAATGCCGGACTCAAGTACATCTGCAAGCAAGTTCATCTGCGAACGGAGACCGTCGATAGCCCCTTCACCAACCAACTCGTCAAGGGCGAAGTTCTGAAGATGCCGATTGGGCATATGGAAGGCAACTACTTCTGCACGCCGGAAGAGTTGCATCGGCTGGAAGCTGAGGATCGGATCGCTTTTCGCTACTCGACGCCGTCTGGCGAAATCACGCCGGAAGCAAATCCCAACGGCTCGCTGAGCAACATTGCGGGCATTCTCAATGCGGGGAGAAACGTTCTGGGGATGATGCCCCATCCGGACAGGTCGAGCGAACTGATTCTGGGATCGGCAGACGGCTGGAAAGTCTTCGCTTCGATGATTGAGGCGCTGGCAACCCATTGAGATTCCGGCCAGTGAGTTGGGAGATGGCGCCGCATGATTGACATCCATCATCACCTGCTCTACGGAGTCGACGACGGATCGCCCGACCTTGAGACTTCCCTCGCCATGGCGCGAGAATCCGCTGCCAACGGCGTGACGCGTATCGTTTGCACGCCTCATGCCAGCGAGCGCTGGCCGTATGTCTCACCGCTGATTAATGAGCGCTACGAACGGTTGCGAGAACTGCTCGACGGCGAGATGGAATTAAGCCTGGCCTGCGACTTCCACATGACTGCGGAGAATATCTATGAAGCGGTGGCGAACCCTTTGCGCTACTCGATCGACGGCAAAGGCTACCTGCTGATTGAATTCGGCAATACGTCGATTCCTCCGCAGATCAGCGACGCGATGTTCATGCTGCAATCGGTGGGCTATACATTGATTATCACGCATCCGGAACGCTACCCGGCCGTGCTGGGCCAGCCCGAGATGCTGGCAGAGTGGATGCGCAATGGCAGCCTAATTCAGGTGACCTCCGGCTCGCTGTATGGGCGATTCGGCAAGGTGGCAGAAGCTTTTTCCAACGAACTGCTGGAACGCCGCTGGATTCACTTTCTGGCCACCGATGCGCATAACACTCATTCCCGACCGCCGCATTTGAAGAAGGGGTATGACTATGTGGCTCAACGAGCTGGTGAGGAGACCGCACGGCGCCTGTGCGTGACGAATCCGCTGGCCGCCGTCGAGGGAGCGCCGTGGCCGCTTCAGCCTGAGCCTCTGGGATTGCGAGAACGCGTGCCAATGAAGTTTCGCGCCAAGAAGTTTGCCGCCCCACCCAGCAGAAGCGCCTACGCAGAGTCTGGCGATGACACTCCCAAGCCCGGCTTCTTCAGGCGATTGTTGGGGAAGTAGAGCCGCATTCACTTTTCCTTCTTTGCCTATAACATTCTTTCGTCGCAACTATCATTCGGAACTTCGCGGCCCGCGGCGCCCGCCAAACGTTAGGTTCCTTTCGGGATGCTTTACCTCGCCAGCGACGCTGGGGTTCATATTTAAGCTTGCCTGTCGCCTTTTTGTTTCAGGCTCCACTCTTCTCGCAATTTGTCGACCCAACGCGGGGCGAAATGATTGCCGCCTCGTGCGGCCGTCAAGACTAACTTCCTGCCTGGATTTTTAATAATTTGCGTGTTCTAGGCTCCCGGCTTCCTGATTGCGGGACAGGCAGCAGCGCCAGACCCTCAATTGCCGCCGCACGGCTCTTCTCCATCTTTCCGGCGGCACGATAGGCCTGGGCGAGGGTCAATAGTCTGGACGGCAACTTTCGATGGCTAAGAGCTACTGCACGCTCAGCGCACGAGATTGCCAGTTGTGGATCTCTGAGAATTGCTGGTTCTGCAGTCAGAAAAGCGTTTGCTGCCATTGAGAGAATTGTCGGGGAATTCTGATTTTTTGTTGCAAGGTCCCTCATGGCGTCAAGTCCCTTTTTTGTAAGTCTCGCGGGGTCGCCCCCAGCGTTCAGAACGAATTGAATCGAGCCAAGTTTTACTTGTTGACTTGCCAGAAATGGCTTCAACTCGTCTTTTGATGGGTCCCGTTTCAGTATCGCTTCCATGGCCGCAATATCCTCAGCTAACGGCTTCTCCGCAACCGCCAGGTTATGTCTCCTGTCGCTCGCTGAGGCTCCCAGCGCGGGATCGGCCGCCGTCTCGAAATCCCGTACTTCCTGGTCCAATCCGACATGCAAGTCTTCGAGGGCTCGCAGATCCTGCGGGTCTGTCGCCACATAGAGCCGGAAGGATTGAAGAAGTCCAACCTCCAGCGCATTTGCCTTGGAGTAATCACCCAATTCAACCAGTGCGTCTGCCTCGTCCAACAGCAAATGTTCTCGCAGCCGAACGATTGCCAGAATTCCTTGTCCCTGGCTGGGCACAGTCGCCAAATACTGAATGCCCAACTGGAGGTCTTTGAGCGCTTGTTCTGGATCGACCGCCATTTCGTCTTCGGCGATCCTCACCTGACCCAATGCAAGGCCTCGTATGGCGCGAATCATCTTCGGGTCCATACCCAATGCGCGGCTATACAGTTCGACACCTCTTCGATAAGCGGAGAGAGCCGCCTGGCGATCGTTCTGGCTTTCCGCGCTGGCCAAGCCTAACTCATCGCCGAGCAAAGTATGGGTGCGAGCAGCATCGCATAACTCGGTCGTCGTGACACCGGGAAAGTGAATCAGCCGCTCGTAGGACGTATTCGCCGCATTTGTCGATGCGATGGCTTGCTCGATGGGCGCAGTTCCAAAAAGTATCTCGCCGCGGGACGATTGCGCGTAGGCTAGAATATGAATCGCTTCTCTGTCTTTGGAATTGGCGCCGCCGAAAGGCTTGCTCAAGGAGATGGCTTTGTCGACACTCACTAACGCGCCGGGAACATCGCCAACATTTTGATCGTAGTCATTTCCCTGCAGGTTTGCCAGGCGGGTGTATGCGTCCGCCAGATCAAGCTGTGTTTGTCGGTCGCCTTGTGCATCCTCAGCCATGCGATCCAGGTGCTTCAGTACACTGGTGACCAGTAGTTTTTGCGCGCCGGTCGTACCGGGAACCTGCTGAATAGCCGTGTTCAGTTCGGTCAGCAGGCTGTTGCTCAACTGGCGTAGATCGGAAGACCGGGCCTCGGCCCTGCGCCTTTCTTGCTCGGCCACTCTGGCTTGCCATGTGGTGCTTGCAATGCCCGCCACCAGGGTAACAAGCAGCACGGCCACTGCCGCGAGACTCCATCGGTGGCGGCGGATGAACTTGGAGGTGCGATAGCGCACTGTGCCTCGACGAGCCGCGACTGGCCGCCCTTCCAACCAGGCGCGAAGTTCGTCGCCGAGACGCTCGGCGGTCAAGTAGCGCTCCTGAGGCTCCTTGCGCAGAGCCTTCAGCAGAATCGCTTCCAGATCTTCATCCAGCCGCTTGCCGTCGCCGGACATCGAGGGCCTGCGCGGAGCGTCCTCGCAGACTGCTCGCAGCATCT
>JBEKWJ010000049.1:0-34617 GCA_049513195.1 Occallatibacter sp. | reverse complement strand
GCTGAAGATCAACCGAACGGGGCCGCAGGGCGGCTCCGCTGATAGGAACGAGAGAAACCATGATTACGCAGACCAAGAGAAACGCAATCCGCCAACGCATTCACGAGCGTATTCGCCGCAAGCTCGCAGGCACCGGGGAACGGCCGCGGTTGAACGTTTACCGCTCGCTCAATCACATCTATGCGCAGGTGATCGACGATCAGACGGGGCAGACGCTGGTTTCGGCGTCTTCAATCAAGGCGAAGACTGGCGGCAATATCGCGGCGGCCAAGGAAATCGGCAAGGCTGTGGCCGAGAAGGCAGTTGCGCAGGGCATCAAGAAGGTGGTCTTCGATCGCGGCGGCTACCTCTATCACGGACGCATCAAGGCTTTGGCTGATGCGGCCCGCGAGGCAGGGCTGGAATTCTAAGAGCAGCTTCTAGCCTCTAGCTTTTAGCTATTAGCTTTTTCGTGGGAAGTCGAAAGTCCACGTTGTGGCAAGAACGGAGCTAGCGGCTAAAAGCTGGAAGCTAGCAGCTCAAAAAGAGACGAGAGAGCAATGACGATCTTGAAGAAGAAACTCGATGCCAATCAGTACAACCTGAAGGATCAGGTGGTCTCCATCAATCGCGTGACCAAGGTGGTCAAGGGCGGCAAGAACATGTCGTTTGCCGCGCTGGTCGTGGTGGGCGACGCCCTGGCGGGCGTAGTCGGCCACGGTTCGGGTAAGGCCAAGGAAGTTCCGCAGGCGATTCGCAAGGGGATCGAAGCGGCCAAGAAGAACCTGGTCCGGGTGAACCTGACCGAGACTTCGATTCCGCACCTGGTGCTGGGCAGGTACGGCGCTGGGCAGGTGCTGCTGAAGCCCGCTCCGGAAGGCACCGGCGTGATCGCCGGCGGCGCGGTGCGAGCTGTAATGACCTCGGTCGGTGTGCAAAACGTGCTGACCAAGAGCCTGGGTTCGCCCAATCCGCATAACGTCGTCAAGGCTACCTTTGACGCTTTGATTCAGTTGCGCGACCGGGCCGATGTGGCTAACATGCGCGGCAAGTCGGTGGAGGAGCTTTAAGCCATGGCTGAAACCAAGATGATTCGCATTCAGTATTACCGCTCGAAGAACTCCACGCCCTTCAAGCACCGGCTGGTGGTCAAGGGGCTGGGCTTTACGCGGCTCAATCAGGTCGTCGAGCGGGTTGACAACGAATCGGTACGCGGTATGGTGAAGGCCATTCCGCATTTGGTTCGGATTCTGGAGAGCTAATACGCTCTCTAATTGAAGTCGTGGAATCCCACCCTAGCGGCAAAAACAGAGACGCCGCGAGGGTGGGGCACCCACGAAGAACGCGAGTCGGCAGGGTAAGAAAAACCTGTCCGGCGCTACAGCGAGGAAATCATGGCACCAAGAAATCTATCGAATCTACGCGCGCCCCGGAAAGCCAACACAGGGCGCAAGCGTGTCGGTCGCGGTATGGGATCCGGCATGGGCAAGACCTCGACCCGCGGCCACAAGGGCCAGGGCTCCCGTACAGGCACCAGCCTGATGCGCGGCTTTGAGGGCGGCCAGATGCCGCTGCATCGCCGTCTTCCCAAGCGCGGCTTTACCAACATCTTTCGCACCGAATATACGGTAGTGAATCTGGACCGGCTCGAGGAGCATATCGACGGTTTGTCGATGACTGAGATCGGCATGGACGACTACAAGAAGCTCGGCCTGTCGTCGAGCAAGAATGCGTTGATCAAGATTCTCGGTTCCGGCGAGTTGACATCGGCTCTCACGATTCATGCGCACAAGTTTTCCAAGTCGGCAGTCGAAAAGATCGAAAAGGCTGGCGGCAAGGCCGTTGTTCTGGGAGGCGAGACCGAAGCGCCCAAGGGCAAGCTTGTTTCCAAGAAGGCCAAGTAGTTGGTGATTTCCCAGGTCTCAGAATTGAGACTTGGGAAATCCAGCAGTACGAAGTAGGACATTCAGGGCTCTACACAGGTAAGATGGTCAGTGGTAAAGATTCGTGGGTCGCAAAGGCCCTGAAGCGGATAACCAATTATGCTTGAAAAGTTTTTTAATATCTTCCGAATTCCCGACTTGCGCAAACGCGTACTCTTCACGCTGGGCATTCTGGCCATCTATCGTCTGGGTGCGTTCATCCCCACACCGGGTGTCAACAGCAAGCTGCTGGAGCAGTTATTCAGCTCGCAAAGTGGTTCGGCGCTGGGCCTGATGGATCTTTTCGGCGGCGGCAACCTGCGCCGCATGACCATCTTCGCCCTGGGCATCATGCCTTACATCACGGCCTCGATCATCTTTCAGCTGCTCACCGTGGTTTACGAACCGCTGGCGCGCATCCAGAAAGAAGGCGAACTGGGACGGCGCAAGATCACGCAGTGGACTCGCTACATGACGGTGATTCTGGCTGCTGTGCAATCGATCGGCATTGCCACCATCCTGCAAAAGCAAGGCATGGTGCTCAACCCTGGGATCGGCTTCAGCCTGATGACGGTGCTGACGCTGACCACTGGGACCGCATTCATCATGTGGTTGGGCGAGCAGATTACCGACCGAGGCATCGGCAACGGCATGAGCTTGCTGATCTTCACCGGCATCGTTGTCGGTTTGCCGCGTGGCGTGGCCGAACTCTACCAGAAGGTCCAGACCAACCAGTGGGGCTCGCTCACCATTGTCGCGGTGCTGGCGCTGTTGGTGGCCATGATCGCAGTGGTGGCTTTCATCGTCTTCGTCGAACGGAGCGAGCGGCGCATCCCTATTCAGAGCGCGCGGCGCATTGTTGGCCGGCGAATGATGGGTGGCCAAGCCAGCCATTTGCCCCTCAAGGTGAACTCCGGTGGCGTGATGCCGGTCATCTTCGCTGCCTCTATTCTCTCGGCTCCAATGCTGCTCCGCCAGACCGAATTTGTGCAGAACAGCCGCTTCTGGCTACCCATCTTCGATTCGCTTACGCCTGGCTATCCGTGGTATGAAGCCCTCTACATTTTCGCGATCATCTTCTTCGCGTACTTCTACATTTCGATCGTGATGAAGCCGGACGACATTGCCGACAACTTCCGCAAGTCGGGCTCGTTCATTCCAGGGATTCGCCCGGGCAAGCGCACCTCGGATTTCATCAACGACATCTTGACCCGCATCACGCTGGTTGGCGCCATCTACTTGATCATTATTTCGCTGGTGCCTACCTTCCTGATTTCGGGTATTCGCTTTGACAAGATTTGGCTGGTCGGGCGATTCTTCGAGACCATGCCGAACTGGATGACACACGGATTAGGAGTCAATTTCTACTTTGGCGGCACTTCGCTGCTCATCGTCGTGGGTGTGGCCATGGACACCGTCAACCAAATCGAATCGCAGCTGATCATGCGCCATTATGACGGATTCTCTCCGCGTTCCGGTCGCATTCGCGGAAGGAAAACCTGGTAATGTCCTCTTCTCATTCCACAATCATTCAGGGTCAGGGAGAGGTTCGCAAGATCTCTCCTGGCCCGATTCTTTTGTTAGGCGCGCCGGGGGTGGGCAAAGGAACGCAGGCCAAGGAGTTGATCAAGGTCTGGGGAATCCCGCAGATCTCGACCGGCGACCTACTGCGCGCGAATGTGGCTCAGGGCACCGAATTGGGCCGGACAGCGAAAGAGATCATGGGACGCGGAGATCTGGTTCCCGACTCGTTGGTCAATGAGATGGTCGCGGCGCGGCTTCAAGAGCCCGACACGGCGAACGGTTACATCCTGGATGGCTTTCCGCGCACCCTGGTGCAGGCGGGGTGGCTGGATGGGCGCCTTGCAGCCCAGGCTACGAGCTTGCCGGTGGTTGCCGTCAGCATCCATGTGGACTATAATCAGCTCTTGCGCCGCATCACCGGGCGCAGGAATTGCCCTGTCTGCCAGAGCATCTATAACGTCTATGGCAAGCCTCCCGCGAAGGAAGGTTTTTGCGACTTGGACGGTGCTGCGCTGGTCCAGCGAGCCGACGACACGGAGAAGGTCTTCGAGGAGCGCATGCGCGCTTACTCAGCGATGACCGCGCCTGTTGTCGAGCATTACAGAGCGTTGGGACGTTTTGCGGAAGTGGATGGAGATCGGCCGATCACAGAAATCGCGGCCGGAATTGTTGTCGCCGTTGAAGGGTTGCGGAAGTAGCGCAGCCGGACGGTGAGTTTTTGCGTGAAGAGCTGAAAGCTGGTTGAGTGGCTGTAGTACTGAAGTCGTCTAAAGAGATCGAGAAGATGCGCCGCGCGGGCCAAGTGGTTCGCGAGGTGCTGGAATTGGTGCGAGGGCTGGTGAAGCCGGGCGCTACCACGCTGGATCTCGAAAAGGCGGCTGAGGCGCGCACCAAAGAGCTGGGCGCCAAACCGGCATTCAAAGGCTACCACGGCTTTCCCTGCGTGCTGTGCACCTCTGTCAATAGCGAGGTGGTGCACGGCATTCCATCGGCCAAGCGAACCCTCAGGGAAGGGGAGATCGTTTCGGTCGACTTTGGAGCGTTCGTAGATGGCTACTGCGGCGATGCAGCCATCACGGTTCCGGTGGGCGAGAAGATCGACCCGGAGGCGGCGCGATTGCTGAAGGTTACCGAGGCGTCGCTGAATGCGGCGATTGGCGTAATCAAGCCGGGGGCGACCCTGGGCGATGTAGGATCCGCGGTACAGAAGGTGGTCGAAGCCGCGGGGTTTTCGGTGGTAAGGGACTTTGTGGGCCACGGCATCGGCGTCCACATGCACGAAGATCCGCAGGTGCCGAATTTTGGTGAAGCTGGCCGGGGCATGAAACTGCGCGCCGGCATGGTGATCGCCATCGAGCCGATGGTGAATGCGGGCAAGGCCGACGTTGTAGTTCTAGGCGACGGCTGGACGGCAGTCACCGCGGATGGAAGCATGAGCGCTCATTTCGAGCACACGGTGGCGGTGACCGCAACCGGAGCCAGAGTTTTAACCGAGTAATTCTCGGTCAACAGGCCGGGGGCGCTTTGGGCGCGCCGGCGGAAGCGGGATGCAGTTTGTCGAAAGAAGACATGATTGAGGTAATGGCAGTGGTCGTCGAGACGCTGCCGAATGCCATGTTCAAGGTCAAGCTCGAGAATAATCACGAGGCGCTGACCCATGTCTCGGGAAGGATGCGCAAGAACTTCATCCGCATTTTACCCGGCGACCGTGTGGCCGTTGAGTTGAGTCCGTACGATTTGAATCGCGGGCGGATTGTTTACCGGTATAAGTAGCAGCTCTTAGCTCTTAGCTTTTAGCTTTTAGCTATTAGCTTGTTTGTTGGAAATCGAAAACTGTGCAGTTGCAAGAACAGAGCTAGTAGCTAACAGCTAAAAGCTTTCAAGAGGGGTAGCAACAGATGAAAGTTCGTGCATCGGTCAAGAAGATTTGCGTGAAGTGCAAGGTCATCACCCGCCGTGGGGTGGTCAGGGTGATCTGCGAGAACGCGAAGCATAAGCAGCGCCAGGGTTAGTAGCAAGGCTGGCAAATGGCGGTAATCTCCACGGCACTGGAAAAGAGGCTAGTTAGCCTGAGTCAAGGCTTGCGATGAACCTCCGGAGGCATTCCGCTTAACCCGTGCGAACCGGCTGAGGCCGGGGGCACACAACCGAAGTTGCAAAGGAATTTCCATGGCACGTATTGCTGGCGTCGATCTGCCCCGCAACAAGCAGGCACGAATCGCGCTCACATACATCTTTGGCATCGGGGATCCTCGTGCGCTCAAGATTCTGGCGAAGGCGAATGTAGACGGCTTCAAGAAGATCCAGGATCTAGGCGAGGACGAGGTCAACCGTATCCGCCAGGTGATCGAGGACGAAGGGAATGTCGAGGGCGACCTGCGCAAGGACGTCCAGATGCACATCAAGCGTCTGATCGATATTCAGAGCTATCGCGGCACGCGTCACAGGCGTGGTTTGCCAGTGAACGGCCAGCGCACCCACACCAACGCCCGCACTCGCAAGGGCCCGCGCAAGGGCACAGTTGCCGGCAAGAAGAAAGCGACGGGTAAAACCTAATGGCGAAAGCAGAGCAGAAAGCGGGAGCGGGCAAGCCGGCAGCCGGCAAACCCAGCAAGAACAAGAAGTTCAAAAAGCGCGAGCGCAAGAACGTGCCATTTGGCATTGCGTACGTGCAGGCCACTTTCAACAATACCATCGTCACGATTACCGATCAGGTGGGCAATACGTTGAGCTGGAAGAGTTCGGGTTCGCTGGGCTTCCGCGGCTCGCGCAAGGGCACGCCCTTCGCGGCGCAGCAGGCAGCAGCCAACGCCGCCAGCATGGCTCGCGATCACGGTCTGCGCGCGGTCGATGTGCGGGTCTCCGGTCCGGGTTCGGGCCGCGAGTCGGCTATCCGCGCCCTGGCTGCCGCGGGCATTGAGGTGCGCACCATCCGCGACGTAACGCCGGTGCCGCATAACGGCTGCCGTCCGCCCAAGCGGCGCAGAGTCTAAGAAGCAGCTACTAGCCTTTAGCTGTTAGCTTTTCGCTTGTTCGCGCGAGTCGAAAGATTCTATGACGACAAGAAAAAGCTAACAGCTAGAAGCTAAAAGCTAAGAGCTGAAACCGGGCCGGGAGGAAATCTCCTCCGGAGACGTAAACCGGCCGTCATCTGAAGTCAGGAGAAGAAATGGCACGTTATACCGGAGCAGTATGCCGCCTTTGCCGTCGTGAGGCGACCAAACTTTTTTTGAAGGGTTCGAAATGCGCCTCTGACCGTTGCCCCTTGGAGAAGCGCAATTTTCCTCCCGGCATGCACGGCAAGGATCGCAAGGCCAAGATCGTAGGTTACGGACTGCAACTGCATGAGAAGCAGAAGGCCAAGCGTATGTACTTCACGCTGGAGAGCCAATTCCGCGCCTACTATGAGAAGGCCAACAAAGCCTCGGGCGTCACCGGCGAGCTGTTGATTCAGCAACTCGAGCGGCGTCTGGACAACGTCGCTTTCCGTCTGGGGTTTGCCATCAGCCGCCGCCAGGCTCGCCAGGTGGTTCGCCACGGACAAGTCGAGGTCAACGGCCGCAAGGTCAACATTCCTTCTTACCAAGTGAATGTTGGCGACGAAATTAAGATCCGCGACCACGCCAAGAAGCTGGTCATCATTGAGCAGGGCGCGCAATACGCAGCGCAGAACCCCGTGCCCGTGTGGCTCGAAGCGGATTTTGCGAACCTGTCCGGGCGCGTGCTTCATCTGCCCAGGCGTCAGGACGTGAACCTGCCCATCAATGAGCAGTTGATCGTCGAACTGTACTCGAAGTAACAGTCGTCAGTTCTCAGTTTTCAGTTGTCAGTTACTACCCGCATCGGGCCTTTAACTGATAACTGAGAACTGATCGCTGACAGCTGCATCTCAAACAGAAGGAGAACTTGCGCGGCCGCCGCAAAATGCATCGCGACGTACCTGCCGTGCGGGAAAAGAGAGACAGATATGCTTTGGAGAGGATTTCAAAAACCCAAGCGCCTGGCAGTCGATGCCGAGACGCTCACCAACACATTCGGCAAGTTCAGCGCCCAGCCCTTTGAGCGCGGCTTTGGCACGACCATCGGCAACGCGCTGCGCCGCACCCTGCTCAGCTCGATCGAAGGCGCGGCAGTCACAGCGATTCGCATTGAGGGCGTGCTCCACGAGTTCCAATCCATCTCGGGCGTGGTCGAGGACGCGACAGACATTATCCTGAACCTCAAGCAGGTTCCCTTCAAGCTCGCGGGCGAGGGTCCCAAGGCGCTTTATTTGCGCGCTGACCAACCCGGCGTGGTGACTTCGGGAATGATTGAAGCCGACGGCGACGTCGAGATTCTCGACAAGAACATCTATATCGCGACGCTTTCCGAAGGCGGCAAGCTGGACATGGAGATGCGCCTCAAGAGGGGCCGCGGTTACATCTCTGCGGATAAGAATTTTGACGCCGATCTGGGCATTGGCTTTATTCCGGTGGACTCGGTCCATTCGCCTGTTCGTCGCGTCAACTACGTGGTGGAAGCCGCCCGCCTGGGCCAGATTACCGACTACGACAAGCTGGGCCTGGAAGTGTGGACCAATGGCGCCGTGATGCCTGCCGACGCAGTCGGCCTGGCCGCGAAGCTGCTCAAAGACCACATGAACATCTTCATCAATTTCGAAGAGGAGATCGAGAGCGAAGGGCGTGGCGACGAAACTCGCGGCATGTTGCGCAACGATCACCTCAATCGCTCGGTCGAAGAGCTGGAGCTATCGGTCCGCAGTTACAACTGCCTGAAGAACGCCAACATTCAATCCATAGGCGAGCTGGTGCAGAAGACCGAAGCCGAGATGCTCAAGACCAAGAACTTCGGCCGCAAGAGCCTCAACGAGATCAAGGAAATTCTCGCCCAGATGGGTCTCTCGCTGGGCATGAAGATCGACGAACAAGGCAACGCCGTCCCCGGACCCACCAGCATTCCACCCGCCACCGCATTGGCCGCGAACTACAGTCACTACGACGACGAGGACGAACCGCTGGATTCCGTGGACCTGCAATTGCCCACTGAGACCGAGAACTTTTAAGAACAGCTATTAGCTTTTAGCCTTTAGCTATGCCATGCCGAGTACCGCAGCATTTGGCGAGAGCTATAAGCTAAGGGCTAACAGCTAAAAGCTAACGAAAGAGAGTTGCATCATGCGCCATCGCAATGCAGGATTCAAGCTCGGACGTAATACCAGCCATCGTCGCGCCCTGTTGCGCAACCTGACTACGTCCGTCATTATCGAAGATCGCGTCGAGACCACCGTGACCAAGGCCAAGGCCGTTCGTCCGCTGGTTGAAAAGATGATCACACTGGGCAAGAAGGGCGATTTACATTCGCGCCGTCAGGCCCTCAGCTTTCTCATGACCGATGCATCCGTCGAGCGGCTTTTCGATACCGTTGCTCCGCGCTACACAGACCGCCAAGGCGGCTATCTGCGCATCGTCCGGACAGGTTTTCGCAAGGGCGATGGGGGCGAAAAAGCTTTCATCGAATTGCTAGGCGCCGAAAAGCAGCTCGACGCCAAGCGCCAGAAGCGCGACGATATCAAGGCCAAAAAGCGCGCCGATCTGGAAAAGCAGATGGAAGAAGCAAAGACCGAAGAAGTCAAGGAAGCCAAGGAAAAGGAAGAAGCCGCGTAGGACTTGCCGTCCGGGCTTTCATTCCTTGCCTCAATTGGCTTACGGGCGCATCTCGCGAGAGATGCGCCCGTGCGTGTTTCTTGGGGTCCGATCATATTTTTGATTTCGTTCGAACATTCTTTATCTGCATCCCAAATCAATAATCAATCCTAAAATACCTGTTCACTCTAAAGTATGCGGAGCGTTTCCTTATGTCTTCCTTATTTAAGAGTCTTAGCACGCATGTTAAAATTTGGTTATTCCCTAGAAAAACTGCAAGGAGTACGACCTCATGAAGATCCGAGCTATTGCCTTATCAGGCGCAATTGCCGTTCTGTTTGTCTGCCTAGTCTGCATCAGCGCAACGTCTGTCATGGCGCAGAGCTTCCGCGGAAGCATTCAGGGTACCATCACGGACAGCACCGGCGCGGCCATATCTGGGGCTCAAGTAAAGGTCTTCAGCCCCAGCACCGGGTTGAGTCGCACGGTCTCGACCAATGACCTGGGCGGGTACGTTGCCTCAGAATTGCCATTGGGCACTTACAACATTACGGTCGATAAGGCGGGCTTTCGCTCCATGACGCTGACCAGCATTCCCGTCAGGGTGGGCGCGCCGACGCGTGCCGATGCCAAGCTGGCTCCTGGCACGGTCGAGGAAGTGGTCCAGGTCAACGCCGATGTGCCGCTGGTGGAAACGGCCACCAACACAACGGGAGGCACCATCGAAGCCACCGAGGCGGCGGAGCTTCCGGTGAATGGACGCGACTATACCAAACTTTTGGAACTGGTCCCAGGCGCGAGCAGCGATCCGGTGGGATCGACTGAATCAGCAGGCTCCTACGGGCTGTTCAGCTTGAACGGCAATCGTGGCCGCTCCAACAATTATCTACTTGATGGCACCGATATGAATGACGGCTATCGCAATCTTCCGTCGGTCAACCAAGCGGGCGTTTGGGGTTGTCCCTCAACCATTCTTCCCGTGGACGCGCTGGCTGAGATTCCAGTCACCGGCAGTTCGGAGGCTGAGTTTGGCCGCAGCTCGGGAGCCACCGTCAACATCGTTACCAAGAGCGGCACCAATAACATCCATGGCAGCTTCTTTGAGTACTACCGCGATGGAGCAATGAGCGCGCGCAACTACTTCAACACCGACGCTCAGCCCAAGAACTCCTTTACCAACCATCAATTTGGCGGTTCGGTTGCCGGCCCTATTGTGTCCGACAAATCCTTCTGGTTTGTTGCCTACGAGGGGCAGAGAGAGAATGGCGGCTTGCCCCAGTTGGGCACAGCTCCTGTTCAAGCAGACATCGACGCCTTTACCGCGGGGGGCGGGGCAATCAATTCAGTGATCGAAAGCCTGCTGAAGAGCAATCCCTGGGGGCCATTGCCAGCCTCGGGCGATGGCAGCGAGACATTCACTACGCCCTTCAGCAACAATAGCGATAACATTATCGTCAAAGCCGATCAGCATCTGCATTTATTGAGTGCCGGCGACCTGTTGACCGGGCGCTACTTTTACGCCCACGGCATGCAGAGCTTCCCGCTGGGTATGCTCTATACAGGCAGCAGCGCGCCCGGGTACAACACCGTCACGCCCACGCACGTGAATATTGTTTCTCTCTCTTATACATCCGTTCCCAGGTCGAACCTGATCTTCGAGATTCGCGGCGGCTACAACCGCTTTCTTCAGCAATTCATGCCGCAGGACGCCAGCCTCAATCCGAACACGACCTTTGGACTGGACTCTCTGCCGCCTGACTTCTCGCCGAACGACCTGGGATTGCCGACGATCGATGTTGGCCCTTATAGCCCTATCGGTTCGACTGCCAGCGACTCGCGCGGCCGCGTCGATACGAACTATCAACTCTTCGGAAACGTCTCGCTGACCAAAGGCCGGCATAGCTACAAGGCGGGCATCGAGTGGCGCCGGACCTTTATTAACAGCTTCATCGATTCAGGCCATCGCGGCAAGCTGGTCTTCAACAGCCTCGACGATTTTCTCTCGGGCAGTATCGACAGCGGCAGTTCCGCCGACGGGGATGGCAAGCGTTACTCCTACCAGAACAGCGGCGGAGCCTATCTGCTGGATTCCTGGCGCATGAGCTCCAAGATCACTGTCAATTACGGCGTGCGCTGGGATTACTTCGGCGTGATCGGCGCGAAAAACAACGCTTTCAGCATCTTCAACGTGAAGACCGGCGGCCTTGAAACCATAGGCGCCGCTGACGCGCCTTCATCGCTCTATCCCAAGGATTGGACCAACCTTGCGCCGCGCCTCAGTATCGCCGATGACCTGTTGGGCAACGGCAAGCTGGTAATCAGGACGGGCGCCGGCATCTTCTACGATGGCCCCTCGGAGGACTTTTTCGTCGGCAATCAGCCATGGAATACCAATCCTGCCGAAGCCGGGCCGGCCTTCAATAATATTGGCTTCGCAACGCCGCTTGTCACCGGATACGATGCGTCAGACAACCCGCTTTCCATCATCTCCGCGAGCGTCCCGATATTTGGCAATTATTCGCCGAGCAGCGTCTTCACCGTGGACCAGAATCTGGTGACGCCGCGCTATGCCTCCTACAACCTCAACCTCGAATCGCAGATCACCAGTAAGGTCGCGCTTCAGGTCGGCTATGTGGGATCGCAGGGACGCCATCTCTTCCACTTCCGCGATCTCAACCAGGTGGACAACATGCCGGGCACCACTTTCTCCTGCGGAAATGGCAAAACAATTACCTATGATTTCAAGTACAGTTCCGCATCGCAAAGTTGGGTCGGTGAGCAGTGCTTCCCGACTTACCTGGTGGGCCCGTACGCCGGTGATACGCTCATCTACATTAACCAGATCGAGACCAGCGCGCTTTCCAACTACAATTCCTTGCAGTCGTCGTTGAAGGTGCAGGGCTGGCGCGGCCTCACCTCCACGCTGAACTATACCTGGGCGCACTCGATCGATACGGCAAGCGATGGATTGGACTTCGTTCCCAATGCCGCGCAGCCAGATAACAGCTTCAATCCTCGCGGTGAGCGGGCCAGCTCAAACTTCGACGTCCGCCAGCGTTTGCAGTGGTACTGGACCTACAACCTACCCAAATTCGAGCAAGTCAAATGGCTCTCCAATGGCTGGGCCCTCGATGGCATGTTCAACTTTGCTACCGGCCAGCCCTACACCGTTAGTTATCTCTATGAAGGTGATTTGAACGGCAGCGGTGAGTGGTTTGGACGGCCAGACATCATCAGCAACCCCTATGCTGGAGCGAGTGGCATCAACCTGCTGAACGTGGCCGCCTTCGCCGCTCCGTGCACGACGGACAGCTCAGGTAACTGCATCAGCGGATGGCACCCCGGCAATGAAGGCCGCAACGCTTTCAACGCGCCCAACTATGCCAACTTCGATTTCTCGCTGACCAAGACCTCGCACCTGGCCGGATCTACCAAGATGGAAATTCGCGCCGATTTCTTCAACGTCCTCAATCACCCCAACTTCAGCAATCCGCTGCTGCCGGGCTTCGGCGTTGACTTCTTGAACACAAACGGATCGCCGTTCATTCAAACCACGGCCACGCCCGATGTGGGCAGTGGCAATCCCTACCTCGGAGGCGGCGGTCCACGCAGCGCGCAGTTGGCGGTTCACTTTACCTTCTAGCTCCGCGTGGCCCACCGGTCAGTTGTAGGGATTCTGGGGTATGCGACGCTTATCACCGCAGTATTGGTAGCGAGTGAGTCGCTCCGTCATGAATGGGTGGATATGGCGCCTGATCCATCGTGCATGGAGAAGGGATGTAATCTCTCCGGAGGCCGGAAAACGGCCTCCGGAGATAGAAAGCGACAAGCTTAAATCTGTACATTACAAGCGCCTGCCGCAGTGTTCCTTTGATACACAAAGCTCCTAGTGAATGATCACCACGTTCATGCTCCAGGGAGCGAGAGTCAGCGCCAACGGCAAGGTCGGCGAACTGATCGTGGTGGTAGTTGGCGGAGCCCATGTGTTTGTTCCTGCTGGGTCGGGAATGGTTCCGGTCGGTGAACCCGACAAGTCATAAATGGCCTTGTCATAGGTCTCGACCGTAACAGACGTGGCCGTAGTTTGTCCCGACAGCGTAATCGAAATCGGCTGGCTGGCCGTCTCGTTGCGGTTCACCAGGAACAGCGCCGTGCCGCCACTGTGGGTTGCCGCATATGCAACCACATCCGCGGTATCGCCGGCTACACTGGCCGACAGCACGTTTTCACCGTTGACAGCCACATTACTGAAAAGCTGGAACGCCCGCGCCGTGGGAAGTAGAATTCCAGGCGCCAGTGTTTCCGCTGTGCATTGGTAATAATCGGTCAGCCCGTCGGAGAAAACCATATAGCCGCCGAAGTTTTGCCAGCCGTAGAGCGAGCTGGAGTAGTTTCCACTATAGGTGCTATCCGCACAACCGCCGTAGCCGATCCACCATGTAAGGCGCGTCATTCCATCGTTCATCGCTTCGCCCAGCACCTGGCCGGCGTACAAGGCTTGTGTGATGGACATTGATTGTCTTCCTGGTGTGCCGTAAGGTCCGCCAATCTCGCCCACGTAAATGGGCGTGTTCGGTGTTCCCCACTCCGCCAATTCAGCTTTGAGCGTATTGAGGTTGGTGGTCAACAGTTGCGCATCCTGATTGATGAGAGTGGTGTCGTTTTCAAATCCAGGCGCCTCAGGATAGTAGTGGTATTCGACAAAGTCATAGTAGCCCTTGGCATTCGCGAGCACGGTGTTATCCCATCCGCCGGCAGTGTTATCGAGGTCAACAACAACACCAACCAACGTATTCGGAGAAGCGGCCTTGATCGTGTCATAGAAGCCGGTGCCTCCGACCATGGAGGCGGCGTACGTTGCCGGATCGTGGGCCGGAGAGTGCAGGTCTTCCTCCCAGGTAGCTCCGTAGACCTCGTTGCCCACAGTCATGTGACTCACGGTGATGCCCAGGTTTAGAGCGTTGGTGACCCACGCTGCGGCCTCGCTTGGAACGCCGCCGCCGGTGCAGGCTGGATTGGTGCCGTAATCTGCCGTGAGCGATACATCAAGGCCGGCAGGTATAACAAGGTCGTTGACGAAGTTCGCAAACGTGTCATTGACATCGGGCGTTCCGCCACCATAAGGAGCGTTCTGGCAATTGGTATTGGTCGCCCAGTGATATACATCCGACCACGATCCTCCCGGCCAACGCACCGACTTGATGCCAGCGGTTTGGAAGGAATCCACGATGACGTTGGCATTGGTGACAATGTCGTACCAGGCAGCCATATCCATGCCCAGAATCTTATCGGATACAGCTATGCCTTTAGTGGTTGAGTTTACTGACACGGTCGAGTATCCCGCGACGTTAAGCCCGACAACGGCGGATGCGGTCGTGGTTCCGGACGTTCCGGTAATGGTGACCGAGGTCAACGCGGCAGGCAACGATGCCGCCGACGTGAAGGTGACCACGCTGGAGCCGGTTGTTGGGTTGGTGCCGAACGTGGCGGTTACGCCGCTCGGAAGTCCTGTGGCGGCAAGCGTTACGCTGCCGGAGAATCCGCCAAAGTCTTTGACCGTAATGGTGTCGGTGCTGCTGCTTCCCTGGTTAAGAGTCACTGGAGAGTCCGCGGCCAACAGGGTAAATCCGCTACCGCCGCTGGCGGCGCCGCTGCCAACGGCGCTGCAGGTGGTCCCGTTGATCGCGAAGTTTGTAGGCATTGCGTTGGTGACGCCGTTCCAGTTAGCGTTGAATCCCACTTGGCCCGTATTTCCGCCAGCGGGAATCGCGCCGTCGTAGCTAAAGCTGGTGATCGTCACGTTGGCGCCGCTCTGCGTTTCTGTGCCACCCCAAAGAGACTGGAAGGTCTGCCCATTGGCCCATGTCCAGGTCAGTGTCCAGCTAGTCCAGGCAACCGTTCCAGTGTTGTTGATGGTGAGAGTACCTCCGAACGAGCCTGCACTTCCCGACGAACTTTGATTTCCAATGTTGTAGCCAATATTGCAGGCCAAGCCGGTGGCCGTGGTGACCGTCAGCGCTATGGTGGTGGTTGCCGTCAGCGAGCCGGAGGTTCCAGTGATGGTGATGGTAGACGTTCCGGCGACAGCGGTGCTGGCAGCCGTGAGCGTAAGAGTGCCGCTCGTAGTAGATGGGTTCGATGTCCAGGTCGCGGTTACGCCAGTGGGCAGCCCGGATGCGGCGAGAGTTACAGAGCCACTAAACGGACTGACATCGGCGATGCTAATGGTTGCAATGCTGCTGGAGCCGGCCGAAATCGACAGCGTAGCTGCCGACGGAGTAAGAGTGAAACTGCCAGCTGCCGAGCCAGCCGTGACTGTCAGCGCGATGGTAGTGGACGCGGTCACAGTGCCGGAGGTGCCGGTGATGGTGATGGTACTCCCCGCCACGGCGGCCGTACTCGCTACCGTCAATATCAGCCCGCTGGTGCCGGTTGTGGGGTTGGCGTCGAGCGCCGCGGTAACGCCGGTGGGCAGACCGGTGATAGCCAGAGTCACAGCCCCGGTGAATCCATTCACGGGGAGCACGTTAATGGTATCGCTGGCGCTAGCATTCTGCGCAATCGACATCGTAGCCGCCGAAGCCCAAAGAGAGAAGCTGGCCTTGGTCGTCGAAACCGTCACAGCGATGGTGGTGGTCGCATTGATGGTGCCGGAGACTCCAGTGACGGTGATGGTGGCCGAACCAGTGGCCGTGCTGCTGGCAGAGATTGTCAGCGTGGTGCCGCTGACCGTGACTGTAACGCCGGTGTTTGAGCTGGTGGCAGTCAGAGTGACCGTGCCCGTAAAGCCGCCGGTGTCGGTGACCGTGATGGCGTCAGTGACGCTTGCACCGGGAGCGATCGTCTCAGTGGCCGCTGCGGGAGTAAGTGTGAAACCGCCCACTGCGCCCACAATCACTGAAACGGCACTCGAAGTGCTGGTCGCATAAGTCGTCGATCCAGCATAAACAGCGGTGAGCGAATAGGTCCCTGCCGTCGCGAATGAAGTCGAGAGTGTCGCCACGCCCGAGCTCAACGTGCCAGTACCGAGCGATGTTGTGCCCGAATAGAAAGTAACTGTGCCGGTAGCTGCTGAAGGCGCAACTGTAACAGTCAGCGTGACGCTTGCGCCAACCGTGGGCGTAGTGGTCGACGCAGCAAGTGCGGTGGTAGTGGCCGTCTTGGTCGAACCGACGGCAATACTTACTGCACTCGAAGTGCTGGTGGCATAAGTCGTCGATCCAGCATAAACAGCGGTGAGCGAGTAGGTCCCCGCCGTGGCGAATGAAGTCGAAAGTGTCGCCACGCCCGAGCTCAACGTGCCAGTACCGAGCGAAGTCGTCCCCGAAAAGAAAGTAACTGTGCCCGTAGCTGCTGCAGGCGCCACGGTGGCGGTCAGGGTGATGCTTGCGCCAACCGCGGGCGTAGTGGTCGACGCAGCAAGTGCGGTGGTAGTGGCCGTCTTGGTCGAACCGACGATGATGCTTACGGCACTCGAAGTGCTGGTCGCATAAGTCGTCGATCCAGCATAAACAGCGGTGAGCGAATAGGTTCCCGCCGTCGCGAATGAAGTCGAAAGTGTCGCTACGCCCGAGCTCAACGTGCCAGTACCGAGCGATGTTGTACCCGAAAAGAAAGTAACCGTGCCGGTAGCCGCTGTTGGCGCAACGGTGGCAGTCAGCGTGACGCTTGCGCCAACAGCCGGCGTAGTGGTCGACGCAGCAAGCGCGGTGGTCGTAGCAGTCAACGTCGTGCCGCAAGTAACTCCATTCACTGCGAAGGCGGCGGGCACGGCATTCGTTGTTCCGTTCCAGGTGCCGTTGAATCCCACGCCGCTGACCGTGCCGCTCGCCGCGACACTCCCGTTATAAGGCTCATTCTTTACCGTCACGTTCGCGCCGCTTTGTGTTTCAATGCCATTCCAAAGTGACGAAACTGTTTGCCCATTGGCAAAGGTCCAGGTCAGCGTCCAACTGGTCCAGGCCGTAGTTCCTGTATTTTGAATGCTAACAGTTGCGCCAAAAGCGCTCGTATTCTGTGGCGAAATCGTGTAAACAACTTTACATTGAGCGGAGGCGCGTGCTGCTGTCGATGCCAGAACAAGCGCTACTGCCAGGATGATCCCAAACGTACGGATGATGCGGTGCTTCATGGTGCGCTCCATTTCTTTGACGCTTGTGGCTCCGCCCCAACTTTTGGCGACATACCTGGCTGGGAAAGCTGTCGGCCAGCGCGTCGTGTTAGTCATGAGTTGTGTCAAGACATGAGACTTTCGAACTCACGCCATTTCTCAGATAGATCATTCGGCACTCTAGGGATTTCATTCGCGGTTATGCCGAGAAAAACACGCGACTGAGAATTAAGGCCTGGATTCAGTCTGGAATCGGAGCATATGCGCTCCGATTCCAGACTTGGTAAATCACAAACCTACTGCGAGGTGGTGTAAGTTACCGGCGTGAATGCTGCTGTGCAATCGGTCCCACAGGCCGCGGCCGGATACGTGAACGAGTAGATGCGGCCGCTGTTGATCAGCGTGTTGGTGATGTCGTATACCTGTATCTCATAATTCGCCCCGCCTGCGACCGTGGGAGAAATCAGGAAGTCTTCGCCCATATCGCCATCCATCACGGCTGGCGTCCAAACTCCGCCGCTGAGATATTGCAACCCATGAATGCCGTTGGGTAGATGAGTGACGGAGATCGCTGTCCAAGCTGAGGTCGAGCTCTGCAGCATACCGATGTTAATGTCGCCCGTGTAATTGGGCGGCAATTCGAAATACCAACTGATTTGCCGGTTATTAAAGTAGGTAGGATTCATGTCGCCGACTGGCGCGCCATTCAGGACATACTGATTCAGCGCTCCCTCCGCCTGATCAAGGTGATACGGATCGTCGCGACACCAGGCATTGCCGTCCTGGCAACTGTCTGCAACGACTAGATCGAGCTGGGCGCCGGTGAATTGATCCGCAACCCAACCCGTGCCGCCGCGGCAGAACGCCGCATCCTGCATGCCATCGTTCGTTCCTTCGCAGAAATCGCCGATCGTGATATGCACCCACCGGCCGCAGTTTGCCCCGTTGTTCCACAAGCCGATGTCGCTGGCAAACGTCGAGGAGATCGGGCGGCTGAGAAAGAGTGTGTAATTGGCTGGATCGTTTTGCACATTAAGCGCGACGAAATACTGCGAGTCGAGATACTGCTGGGGCACACCGCATCCACCATAGGGCGTACCAAGCGCGCTGAACCAGGTGGAGTTGCCCGTGTTGACCGCAGCCGCCGGCACAGCGCTCGTCACCGTAAATGGAACCGCATTGCTGGTCTGCCCATTTACGACCACAGTTACATTCGAAGCGCCAATCGCCACGTTCGGAACCGTGACTTCAACTGAGTTCACGGCCCAGGAAGTTACTGTGGCTGCCGTCGTGCCGAAATAAACAGCGCTGGTTCCCTGGGTCGCTCCAAACGGGGCATTTCCCAAAGCGCCGCCAGGCATGATGTTCATCGAACTGCCAACGACCCCGGAGGATGGGCTAACCCACGAGATGACCGGCGTAGGCAAATTGACGGTCAGGGCGATCGTAGCGGTGGCTGTTACCGTGCCCGAGCCGTTCGTTCCTGTAATGGTCACCGTATCCCCGCCAGTCGTGGCCGTGCCGCTAGCCGTGAGCGTCAGCACGCTCGTCGAGGTCGCAGGGTTGGTCCCGAATGCTGCGGTTACGCCGCTTGGAAGTCCGGCCGCGGAAAGACTCACCGTGCCCACAGAAGCGCCGATGTCGGTTACTGTGAGCGTATCGGTGGCTGTGCCGCCCTGCGTCATCGACAATGAAGGCGCCGAAGCCGCAAGCGTGAAACTCCCCGAAGTCGATGGCGCGAGAGTGCAGGCTGTTCCGTTGATCGAAAACGAAGCGGGTATCTTGTTTGTAACTCCGTTCCAGGTCGCGTCGAATCCGATGTTAGTAGCGCTGGCGCCGGCGGCGAGAGCACCGTTATAACTCTCGCTAGCCACTGTCACGTTCGCGCCGCTCTGCGTTTCAATACCATTCCAGAATGACGAGATCGTCTGGCCGTTGGCGAACGCCCAAGTCAGCGTCCAACTCGTCCAGGCAGTCGTTCCCGTGTTGCTGATGGTGAAGGCTCCTCCAAATTCGCTCGAGCTTTGTGCGCTGACGTTATACACAATGCCGCAAGCAAAGCCGCTACTCGACGCAGGCATGACGGTGACAGTGATGGGTGTCGATGAGGTCAGTGTGCCGGAGGTCCCGGTGATGGTGATCGTAGCCGCTCCGGTGGTGGCTGTGCTGCTGGCCGTCAGCGTGATTACGCTGGTCGCGGTGGCGGGATTAGTGGCGAAGGCCGCGGTAACTCCGCTAGGAAGATTCGTTGCCACCAGAGTTACGCTGCCGGTGAATGGGCTTACGTCAATGACTGTGACCGTATCGGTAGCGGTGCTTCCCTGAACAACCGACATCGTGCTCGACGAAGTACCCAGCGTGAAGCTCCCCTTTGACGAGGCGGTCACTGTGAGTGCGATGGTGGTGTTTACGCTCAGTGCGCCTGAGATTCCGGTGATCGTCACGGTGGATACTCCAACCGTAGCCGTGCTGCTCGCCGTAAATGTAACTACGCTGGTTGTGGTGGCTGGGTTGGTTCCGAATGCAACTGTAACTCCGCTTGGTAATCCAGAAGCGGCAAGAGTTACATTGGCAGTTCCGCAAGCCCCTTCAGTCAGAGTGATCGTGTCGGTGGCGCTGCTACCCTGAATAACGCTCAGTGCGCGCGCGGACGGAGAAAGCGTGAAACTCTGCGCCGGAACCGCGACAGTAAGCGCAATGGTAGTGGTTGCTGTCAAGGCGCCGGAGATGCCTGTAATCGTGATCGTAGAAGTCCCCCCGGTGCAGCCGGTCGTGCTGCTATCCGTCAGCGTGATCACGCTGGTGCCTGTGGTGGGGTTGGTGCTGAACGCGGCAGTTAGTCCTGTGGGTAATCCTGACGCGGCAAGTGTTACGCTGCCGGTGAATCCACCTAAGTCAGTAACCGTAATTGTATCGATGGCGCTGCTACCCGGCGTAACTGACAAAGAAGATGCCGATGGTGTCAGCGTGAAGCCCGCCTTGGCAGGGACGGTCAGTGCAATGGTGGTAGTCGCGGTCTGCGTGCCAGATGTTCCGGTAATGGTGACAGTAGCCGCTCCAACCGTGGCCGTGCTGCTGGCCGTCAGCGTCAGTACGCTAGTGCTGGCGGTTGGGTTGGTTGCAAAGGCTGCGGTAACTCCGGCAGGCAGGCCCGTCGCGGTTAGAGTGACAGAGCCGGTAAACGGACTAACATCGGTTACGGTGATGGTATCCGTGACGCTTGTGCCTTGGACAATCGACAAAGTGGCAGCCGAAGGTTTAAGTGTGAAGCTCCCCGATATCGGCGAGACCCCGTTGACTGAGCAAGCAGTTCCGTTGAGGGAGAACGCCGCGGGTACTGAGTTGATGGTCCCGTTCCATGTCCCGTTGAATCCCATGCCGGCTAGGCTGCCGCCGGCGGCAATACTGCCGTTATAACTCTCGTTGGTCACCGTCACGTTCGCGCCGCTCTGGGTTTCTGCGCCGTTCCATAAGGACGTAATGGTCTGACCGTTGGCGAACGCCCATGCCAGCGTCCAGCTGGTTACGGCGGTTGTTCCCGTGTTTTGAATGGTAATGGCCGCGCCGAATGCGCTCGCATTTTGCGGTGTAACTGTGTAAACAATATTGCACGCCGCGGCAGCATAGGCGCCAGGCGCAACAATGGTTAGGAGCAGTGCCGCGAGTACTGTAAAGTACCCGCTCAGTTGGCGAGTGAGTGCCCGCCTACAGGGGGGATTGAGCGCCTGAGACATGATTTCTCCTTGTGCACCACATAGTCCACCGAATCCGTATGGATGAATGCGCCTACCATGAATGATGCCGATATATGGAGTCTTGTCCTGCAGGCAAGGACGATCACAGCCTGAGGCGCAAGATGAACACCTGCTGATGATGAACGAATATGATCAAGGTAGAAGAAAATGGATTCCTCTGGCGCTGGCGGATGAATGTAGGTTTTCTGCAAGCCAGGGAAAATAATGCATTCCGTTTTGGAATGCAATCAAAAGCGCATAAATGCTCAAAGCACAGCAATCGCGACTGGTCTAAGAGCCGCCGTCAAAGCAATACATTCTTTTATGACGCAAGATTCGCGTTCGTGTTACTCCGCAACCAAATACTTAAACGTTTGAGTAAAGAGAAGTCAAATTACTATAGTAATGTTCCGCTGATGGATCTCATAAGAAGGAATCCCGACATGTGAACGCAATAGTTATCGATGAAATGGGCTGCCGCTCGACTATTAAGCGCCGCCATCTTCTTCTAGCCCATCCAGGGGTTACTGACATTGGCAGAGTAGCACTATTCGACTGACCAGAGAAGTCCAGCTGAGGAACGGATGATAGGAAGCCTCATGATTTCAATGGTTTGGTTCGTATTGCTTACCAGAGACCCCAGATCGGGTGTGCATGGAGCTGTCAGAAGCCACCAGGCAGCGAATAGTAGGGAATCACGGGCCGGAGACTATCCTGCGTCAAGGCGGCATAGGAGTGGGACATGCTCTGCGTCATTCCCACCAGGAGACACAATGTTGTCCGCAGATAGTAGCGGCTGCGCGATGGGCGCGATCTTTCTGGGCGTGACGCTTGTCGGATCAATCGCGTGGTTTGCGTGGCACAGGCACGAATATTCGCCCGCACATGCCGGAGTCCGAATTCTGATCTTCGCGTTTGTTGGAGCGATTTTCGGCAAGCTGGTGGAGGTCGGGGGCTATCATCTTCGCGGACGCACCTTACGCGACATGGTGAATGCGATCGCGCGGCGATCCCTGCTGGCCGCGCACTCGAAGTAACGACGGGAAACATATGTTGGGCCGAAGTCACCCGTGTATGGAGGTTGTCACATGATGAATCGCCGACGCTTCTTATGCTCTGATCGAGGCGCTCATTACATCCAGCGATGAATGGCTGGCTCGCAATTTCTTGCAATGCGAAAATACGAAGTTAGCCAAGGCCGGCAACGAATGGTCCGATGAACTCCATGCCCGTCCTGGCCCGAACAGCTCGATGGCCGACTCAGGCAATTTATTGTTTGGCTCAAACAGAATGCCACAATTCTCGTTAAGTGAACGGTATTAAATCTTCTCCGAATTCTCCGAAAGAGATTCTTCAAAGTACTGACGGAAAAGCCTTTTGCGGGTACTTAATGCCTCGAAGACACCTCGCCAATCATTTCGAAAGAGCAGTTGAAAAGTCGATTGATGCCGACCGGTAAATAGAAATTGACAACGTTGCCAGTTTTTGATAAAAATCTTCTGTCTGCGCGGTCAGGTTTTTTGTGCCGCGAACGGCTGCACCGCCTGAAATCCCCGAGAGTGGCGTGCCAATATTCCCTGCCCCAGGAGAAAGCCATGTGTAGGTTTCACTTCCTCGCCGAAGTTCTATTTGCCGCCTTTGTACTTTCGCTGACAACGATTGCCGGAGCTCAAACTCCGGTGGCGCTGCCCTACACGACGACGACTGTCGTGGGCGGACTGGCGCCGCGAACGACCTACACCGCGGGCACTACCATATGCCCCGGTACGTCGGCGACCAAGGCGAGCACGGCCGAGGGTGACAACTGCGCGGCCGTCTCGGGCATCATTGGCTCGGGCGCCCGTGGCGGGATTGCCGTGGATCAATATGGAAACATTTTCACGGCCGACGATGTCAACAAAGCGGTCCACATGATCGATGCCACCACCGGCACGATGACGGTAGTGGCTGGCCTCGGGACCGTCTGCGCTACTACGGCAGGCAAGCTGGATTCGGCCGGCGACGGCTGCTTGGGCTCTACCGGGACATCGCTGGGCGCCGTAAGAGGCATGGGCCTTGACCCGTACGGCAATGTCCTGATCGGTGATTATGGCGATGGCTTCATTCACATCGTCTGCCGCTATGCGTCTCCGCTGTGCGTCACGGGCACGCCGGCGCCGACGGCATCGAATCCGTTACAGGTTGCTATCGGGTACATGGGAATCGTCGCTGGCTGCGCGCCGGCGGCCGGTAGCACCGGCACGGCAGGTGTTGGCATCGACGGTACGCCTGGCTTCAGCACGGTCAACAGCACGGCTACGAATACCGCCTCCTATCCATTGAACTTGAGTGGCAGCACAAGCGCTTTCAAAAACAACGCTGCCTGCACAACTAGTCTCGGTACCGTCGAATCGCCTCGCGCGGCCTGGGGCGACATCTATGGCAATGTCTATTACGCCGACACCGCCAGTTCGCGCACGCGCGTCGTTCTGGGGCCCCCCACATCGAGCTATTTCAGCGGCAACAATCCTCTGTATGCCGCGCTCGAAGTAAACACGAACTGGACCTGGACCGGCACGATCAGCACAAGCACGCTGAAACCCGGATATGTCTATACCATCACCAATGTTCAGGGACTCTCGACCTCAACCACGACCCCTCTGGTTTCTGTTGGCTCCAACTGTGGGACGCAAATCACCGGTGACTCGGTCACCTACACCAACACTTCTCTCACCTCGACGGCTATCGATACGCATGCGGACGGTTGTCCCTTCTTCGACAGCTCGGTTACTGCAAGCTCTGGCTATACGGATACGACCATTACTGACGCCGCGGGGAATCTGATTTTTACCGATCCGAACAACAGTACAGGCCTGCTGCGCGTGTTTCTTGTGCAGGGATGGGCTAGCAACAGCGCCGCAGCCTCTGCCGGCGCAAGCGGCTCTGTGGCCTCGGCGGGCGTGGCTATGTACAACGCAATCTTGAAGAACAACCCCGGCATTACGCCGACTCCGGGATATATCTATGCGCTGGCCGGTGGCGTCGGTGTGGGCCAAACGGGGTTTACTTCGACGGCTTTAACCGCAGCGCCATCGCTGGGAAATGCGACGACCATCGCCAGCGGGTCCATCACCAAGCTCGCCGTCAGCCCGCAGGGCAATATCTACATTGGCAATAACACCAGCGTTTTGTTCTATGACCTTTACAACGGAACCATCCGGACGCTGCTGACGGCCGGATCGGGAACGACTTCTACCAAGGGAAGTTTTTGCACCGGCAACAGCGGAGCGGTCGCTAAGAGCACATATTTCGACGGATGCCCCGTCTCCCTGGTGGGTTGGGGAACGAATAGTCAAGCAGCAGGCAATCTGGGGATCGGTGTCGATGCACAAGGCGACGTCTACCTCATCGACTCCATTCCAAGCCTCACGGTGATGCGTAAAGTGCTGGCGCAGGGCATGGGAGTGGCTTCGACCGGCACGCTGAATGCGCTAACCTCGTCCGTCTCTTCGGCATATCCGCTGCAGTCTCTCGGCACGTCTCAGACGCAGACCTTTATGGTGCACTTTCCCGCTGCCACGGGGCAGTCGGCCACGCTGACCAATAGCACGAACCCTAACTTCTCTTTTGGAACCCCATCCTGCACCTGGTACAGCAGCATCGACAATTCGATGGACTGCACTGTTACCGCAACCTATACGCCAACGGCGGCGGGGCTGCAATCGGCGCAGGTGACACTTGTGGCGGCCGGTGGCGAGACATTCACGCTGAATTTGAGCAGCACGGTAGCGGGGTCGGTTCTGGCTACTGACAACGCGACTTCGGCTGGGAATAGCGTGCTGAACACCGCGAAGCTTTTTAACGGAAATACGCCCTTTGCCGTGGCTGCGGACGGGGTCGGCAACATCTACGCTGCAATCTCTTCGACCAATTCCTATGCCATTGTGGAGTCGCTGGCGGCATCCCCCAGCAGTCTGGTGACGCTCGCCTCGGGGCTCTCCGCGCGGCCGACCGCATTGGCTGTCGATCAGACAGGCAACGTCTTCTATCTGCAGAGCGGAAGCTCGGCGATTCAGGAACTCCCGGTGTTTGCGGCCGGGAGTCCGAATACGTATGGAGCCGTCACGACGCTGGCTTACATTCCGGCCAATCTTGGCACGGCGAATCCAACGGCCCTGACTGTCGACGCGGCCGGCAATATATTGGTTGCCGACGGACAAGGCGGAGTTAGCACCATCTATAAGGTCTCGCCCTCGGCGTTTGCGACGATGACGCAGGCGACCTGCAACCTCGCTTTTGCTGCGGGACCGGTTTTGCCCTCCCTATGCCAGGCGCCGATTTCCAACACCATCGCATTCGGCGCGGTTTCCGCCCTCGCTGCAGGGCCCTCTGGAATCATCTACGTGGCGGATACAACCAACAATGCCGTGTACGCGTTGACGCCGGGAGTCTCGACCGGCGGTGTCTATACCTATACGGAGTCGACCATGGCTTCTTCTTCCGCGGCCAATGGTTTGACCACGGACGCCGCAGGCGATCTGTACGCCGTCGGCAGCTCGGGTGTCACGATGTATCCCGTGAGCGGTCCTGCATCTGTTTCTGTCTACGGCGTGGCCTCGTCGCCGCTGGGTGTGGCCGTCGACGGCACGGGCAATGTTTATGTGGCCGACAGCGGGTATAGTTACGTAACGCAAGTGCAGCGTGGCGGAGTGGCCCAGGACTTCGGCTCCAACTCTGCAACCGGATTTGCTGCAACGCTGACCAACGCCGGAAACCTGGCATCGGCCGCGCAGAGCTCGGGGAACGGCAGTCAGGCACCGCTCTTCGACCTCGCTGGCGGCGGCAGCAATGGATGCGCTTTCAGCGGCGGCAACCTGCTGCAGCCAATCACGGCCGGCCAGGCCTGCACCATGACGGCGAGCTTCCCGGCCATCGGCGACGGCGAGGAGATCGACAACATCATCTTCGGGTTGACGGCTCCCGCCACTTCGCAACTGGGCGCGCTTACCCTGAAGGGCCTAGCCGATCTACCTGGTTTCAATACGACTGTCGCCATTGGGGCAGCCTCGACCGCCCCCAACACTCCTGTTTATTCGCCGGGCGCGGAGGTCAGCTACCCCATCACGGTGACGGCGAATGGTACTTCGACAGATGGCAATTCAACCATCACTTCGGGGCCGACCACGTCGAATTTTGTGTACGTAAGTGTCGACGGCAAACCGCAGGTTCAATACAATTTCACCAGCGCTAACGGCTTGAATGCTTCGTTTACTCTCACCCTGTCGGGCCTGAACGCCACGACCACACCCACAACTCAGCACAATTTCCTCGTGAGCTTCCCGCAGCAGGGCTCGTTCCTTGCGTCCTCGAATACTCAAGGGTCGATTGCGATCAACCAGCAGCCGACGACACTGAACTGGACGCCGGGGTCGGCTTCGCAGCAGGTGAGCGTACCCATCGGTAGCAGCGTGCTGAATGCGACAATCACCACCAGCGTAGCCGGCCAGATCGCCTATGCTTACGGTGCCTATCCCTCGTGCTCCTCGGCCAACGCCGCTCCAGGCTCGACGCCCATCGATGCTTCGACCTATCTGCCCATGGGCAGTTACACGCTGTTCGCCATTTTCTGTCCGATCGACGCGACCGATTATGCGAACGCGGGAAACTCCGTCAGCTACTCGGTGACGCAGGCCTCGACAGTGGCCGCGGTGGGTGCTTCGACCATGGTGGTGGCGCCGAGCGGCGGCAACTTCACCAGCGTCTCGGCGGCGCTAGCCGCGCTGCCCACAACCGGCGGAACGATTTACATCGCGCCGGGCTTCTATTACGGACAGAATGTAATCAGCTATCCCAATGTGTCGCTGCGCGGCCTGGGTGGAGACGCGACGAAGGTGGTTCTGACCGCCGAAGACGGTGCGTTTTCCAGTCCCTATGCCGGCTATCTGGGTACGGGAACCGGAGCCGGCAACGCCAGTGCCCAAGGAGACCAAGGATCGTCGACGCTCGATGTTTCGAAGAGCATCTACATGGGGCAGACCGCGGGCAGCACATCATCGCCGATCGGCGTGACCAACTCAACACAGAACACGCCAGTGAATTTCTATGCCGAGTACCTAACGGTGCAGAACACGTGGGATACGGATAATTTCACCAAGACAACCTTTCAAGTTTCAAGCTCAAACTGTGTGGGCGGCTTTGCGGCCACGGCGCTGTCAACCTTGTTTAACGCCGGAATAGAGTGCGCCTCGCAGGCGCTGGCCCTGTGGATCACCGGCGACCAGGCAATTCTGAACAATGTGAACCTGACGAGCTTGCAGGACACGCTTTATGCCGGCAGCCAGGGAGCGTCCGGATCTTCGCGCACGCCGGCGCGCCAATACATGTGGAAGGGCACGATCACCGGTGACGTCGATTATGTGTTTGGCGATGCGGCGTTGGTCTTCGACCACACCAATTTCTTCACCGCATGGCACGGCTCGGCCACGGGCACCGACACCATCGAAGCGCAGAACAAGGGGGACCAGACCGGCTCCTCCAACGATTACCTGAGCGGCTACATCTGCAACAGCTGCACACTGCTGTCGCAAAGCACTGGCATGACCAACTTGCTTTATGGCCGTCCGTATGGAGCGTACTCCACCTGGATCATGCTGAACTCATACGTGGACCAGGTGAATCCGGCGGGCTGGATCGAGTTCAGCAGCGATACCAACCTGCCGACCTCGACCTATGCCGAGTTCAACTCGATACCATATACGGACCCGGCGGTGGGCACGGCCCCATATCCTGCAGGACTGTTTTTCGAGAACTCAACGATCATCCCGGGCTACACAGGAACACCGGGCTACGCCGTCATTCCGACGGGAGGCAATACCGGCGCCGGCGTCACCGGCACGCGCGAAGTTATCTCGCAAGACCCGGGTACACTTGAGGCTTCGAACACGATCAAAACCCAGCTGACGGCCGGCCAGGCAACGCAGTATGCGCCGCAGACGTTCCTCTCCACCACTGTGCCTCTACAGACTTATTTCGGGTTCAGCGAGGGTTGGAATCCGCAAGCGGTTCTGGCCGCCCAAGTCAATGCGTTTGTGCCGTCCACGGTCATCAACCCCATTGCCTTCGGATCGAGCGTAACCATCCTGGGCCGTCCGCAAACGCCCGGAGCAGGCGTAATTCCAACGGGAGCCTACCAGTTCCTGGACAACGGCACGGCGATCGCCTCAGGCAGCCTGGACGCGAGCGGCGAAGCTTACTTCACTTCCAGCACGCTCACTACCGGAACCCATAACATCACGATGGTTTACGGCGGTGACGCGAACTTCACCAGCAGCACTTCCGGCATTTATCCGATCACGGTGTTGGCCTCAGGCGTGCCCACGACCACAACAACCTTGAGCATCGCCGATACCAGCGCGACATTCGGAAGGCCGATTACCGGCACCGTTTCGGTGAACCCCGCGGCTGCCACAGGCACCGCGACCATTTACCTGGACGGCGCCTCCGCAACCACATGCACGCTGTCCAGCGGTTCCTGCTCCTGGTCGGTGAGCAGCGTCGCGGTCGGGTCGCACTCCATCTACGCGGCCTATTCCGGCAGCGGCAGCTACGGTGCCAGCAACTCGACCATTACCACCGTTAATGTGGCCGCCGCCACTGCAACTGGCGATATTCGCGGCGTCACCGAACCGAGCTTCCCGGCGGTTTGCACCACTTTGACGGCAGCGCTCACCACCGACCCGGCCATTCAGGATCTCGATGCCTCGGTCGATGCCAACAATTCCAACATCGACGGCGCGCGCATTCAGGCGGCGATCAACAGTTGCGCCGGCACCGGCCAGGCCGTGGAATTGTCGATGGACGCGACCGGCGCTTACAATGCCTTCCTGAGCGGACCGCTCAACCTGCCGTCCAACGTCACGCTGCTGGTCGATCCCAACGTGACCGTTTACTTCTCGCGCAACGCGCAGGATTACGATACGACTCCTGGTACGCATACCTGCGGCACCATCGCCCAGACGGGCGGCTGCAAACCGCTTATCACGATTCCCAAAGCGGCGACCAACGTAGCAATCATGGGCTACGGCAAGCTGAACGGCCGCGGCGGAGACGTGATAATCAATGCCTTCCCAACGAGTGGCTGTACGTATCCAGTTACTCCGACACCGTCATGGTGGGATCTGGCCGCCGCCTACACCAGCCCCTGCGCCCAGGAGAATCCGATCTTCGTCGAGATGGCCGGCGGCGGGTCAACCAACATTACCCTCTACAAGATCACACTTCTCAACGCGCCAACGTTCCACATCGGCAGCGCGTCACAAGTCACTGGTCTAACGATATGGGATATCAAGATCAGCACGCCAAGCTACGCGCGTAACACCGATGGCATCGATCCGGGCGACGTGTCGAACCTCACGATTGCCAACAACTGGGTCTCCGACGGCGACGACAATGTCGCCCTTGCCGGGGTCCACTTTTTATCTCAAAATGACTCGGTCATCAATAACCACTTCTATGCCGGTCATGGCGAGTCGATTGGCAGTTACACTGGAGCAGGTCTCAATAATGTATTGTTCGACGGCAACATGTCCGCCGGCAATGCCTTCGCTGGCGGCAGCGCTATCAGCGCTAAGTCTGCGACGGTCAATGGAACCACCTACGGCGCTGGTTACACCGACGGCAACTCTACCGCGATCCGCATCAAGACCGGCAACGACCGCGGCGGCCTGGTTAACAATGTCCAGTACTCGAACTCCTGCTTCCTGAATCACAAAATCGATGTTCTGTTCACTCCGTACTACGATGCAGGCGACTCGACCAATCAATTCCCGAACTATCCCAACATCCTGATGCAGAACCTGGCATTCTTGAACACTGCATCGAGTTCCGGAAGCGTCGAAATGACCGGCGAGTACAACACCAACAACGGCAGTCCGATCGACAACCCGGTTACGGTCACGCTCGACAATGTGACCTTCCCCTCGGCGCTTTCGAGCCTGACCAATAGCACAACGCCCTTTGAAAGCTCCGCGACCTCCTCGACCTGGGGCTCGAACTTCAGCGGAGGCACGGGCCAATACGCCAACGTCACCCTCGGCCCCGGCCAAGTCTCGAGCAATTTCATTAATGCATTTAATGCCTTGGCCACGGTGCCCGCCAATAACGACAACCTGACCGACAAGATTTCGCAGCCGGCGCTCGATCCACCCAATTGCGTCTTCACTTATATCGCACCGGAGTTGACCGGGCCGACCGGTTTGCCGCAAACCGTTCCCTACGGCAGCACGGCCAACCTCGACGTCATTCTGATGCCGATCGTATCCGGTTCGGCCTTCCCAACCGGAAACTTCACCGTGAACGACACCACAACCGGTCAGAGCTTTACGAGTGCGCTAACCACCACCACCGATACCCATGTGGTAACAATTCCGGCGTCCGATCTAACGGTTGGCACGCACACTTTCACTACCACCTACTTGGGAGACAACAACTACACGATTCCGGCCAGCTACCAGACCTTCGGCTCGTATAACGTGACTGTGGTCCAGGCCTCGCAGACCATCGCCTTCGGCACGATTCCCACGCAAGCACCCGGCGCGCAACTTGTCTTGTCGGCCACAGCCAGTTCGAGCTTGCCGGTCAGCTTTGCGTCAACCACGACTTCCGTTTGCACCGTCAGCGGCAGCACCGCCTCGTTCCTCGAGGCGGGTAACTGTTCCATAACTGCGTCGCAGCCTGGCAACGGCAATTACAACGCCGCCACGCCGGTAACGCAGACCTTTTCTGTAGTTACCCCGCCCTCGATTTCGCTTACCACCAGCGCCACAGTGGGCGGTACGCACGCCGGTGGCTACACCATGACCATCACTGTCAAGAACACAGGCACAACCGCCGCGTCCAACGTAACTCTGAATGCTGCCTCCTTGGGCACTGTCTCCGGAGCAACGTTGCCACAGACATGGGGATCACTTGCCGGAGGCGCAACCGCCACCTTCACAGTTACGTTCCCAGCAGGCGCCGTGGGCCTCGATGGCGCGGCTGTGGCGGAGAAGTACTCTGGATCGTATGCCGGCGGCACATACTCGGCAAGTATCCGCTCGGTGATATTGCCGTAAGCTCGCGTCAAGCGGTATTGTATCGAATACATTGAATGAGGAGAAAAAGATGAAGAAACTTCGTAACTCGCTGCTGTTATCCCTGACTGCTGTGGGCTTGCTGCTGGCCGGTGCGGCCGCCAAGGCAGACACGCTTACGTTCACACTCGATTCCGCATTTCAAACCGGCCCGGCGGGCGTGTTCGATTTCACAGGAACCATTGACTACACATTGGCGGACGCGATCAATGATGGGGGAGTCACGGAGTTTCTGAACGGCGATTCCGTGTTCGTGGACGGAGGGTCGCTCGATGACAGCCCGTACAATGCCAATGCACCCATATCGATGGATCCAATAATAATTTCGTCGTCGGGAGATATCGATCTCTTCAACGTGACCATCCCGGCTTACATCAACGGGCCGGCATCCCAGAATACCTACACGGGATATTTCTCGATCATCGGCGGCCCCACTGACACATCCCAGGACGTGCTCGCGACCGAGGATTTCGAAATCGTTGTGACGCCCGAACCGCCAACATGGGAATTAATGGCGATGGCGCTGCTTGGTTTCCTTGGCTTCGCCGGTTGGCACTCGTTGCGACGCCAGACGGCGACCGCATGACGATTGGCCGTGCGTCGAATTAGAAGCGGAGCCAGGTCCAATCCCGGCTCCTAGGACTCCTCTGTTCGACTGCACTTTTCATATTGAAACTAGAGTAGGCGTGCACACCAGCATCGTCGAGCGGCCAGCAAAGTGGCACTGTCATAATGATGTCCATGCTTCAAATGACAGTGATTCCTGTTAAGATTTCGGTCCATGACACCAAGTCCCAAATGGACTTCCGGTATCAAAAAGTTATAGCAAAACCAGAGTTGTTGTATTCCGGAACCTCGACATCAAGCTGGTGCTTCCTGCACGAAGCACCAGCTTGCTCTAAATTCACTCGGACACAGCAACTCTGGTCTTGTGTTATTCCAACTTCAGCGAGTTTATGGAACGTCGATTGTCGTAACGCTATACGCGGGCAGAGTCAGTGTCAGTGTTGAGCCACTGACCGCCATCGTCCCAATGGACACTGGCTTCACCGGGCTTTGTCCCGCGGCTGTGGTTGCGGTCATTTGGTACAGTTGCGCCGTGCCCGAGAGGCTGAGCCCGCTGAGCGCTGCCACCTGCGTTGTGTTCGCGCGATTGATGGCTACGATCACAACCCGGCCCGGCGTTGTGCTGTCCGTGCTTACGTAGGCCATCACACTTCCGGGGTTGCTGGAAACCGCTGCCACCGAGGTGTCTCCGAAGTTCGAACCAGCGCCGTCGAAGTTGCGATAAGCGCGGAAGCCTGCGAGTTCATAGTCGAAGGTTCCGCTGGGTGGCCAGAACATGCTTGCGAAGACACCGTTGCTTGCATAAACGCCCAACTGATCTGCCTGTGCGACTGTGCCTGCAATGTTGTTGAATCCGCCCGTTTCGTACTCGCTGATCGAGAGCTTAATCGACGGGAATTCTGCATTGATCTTCGCTTGCAGTCTGGGCAGCATCTCGATCGGCGCGCCTCCCAGCACTGAGTTAGGCCACGGGTTGCTGTTGTCAGGATCGGTAAACGTCGTGTCCCACAGGTTGCGCGGGGCCTGTACGATGAGCTGCATATCCGCATCCGACAACGTCGCTGCCGTCATGCTGGTCACGCGCGTGTTACTCGCATCGTAGTCCTCGGGATACCAGTGGAAGTCATACACATCCACCAGCGGCTTTCCAAAGGTTGCAGAAGCGGTGGCCAACGCCTGGAAATACATGTCGGGGAACCAATTCTCACCGGTTGGAGTGGTGTCGGTGATTCCCGCCTGCCAGTTGTAGATGCCCAGGAAACCATAATGCGACGGTCCAAAGATAATCATGTTCGGGAACTGAGTCTTCAGAGCCTCGGTCATGGTCAGAGTCTTGGCAATATAGGCGTCCGGCGTAACGAGAGTCGGTCCCTGCACTTCCAGATGGGTTGAATTCCAGATCTCCGGTTCGTTGTCCAAGTCCACAAAGGCCGGTGTGGCCGTGGTGCTTGTGAAAATCGCCTTTGTGGTGGAAAGCTGATTCATTGCCCACACGAACTCGTCCGAGTAGACATTACCAGTGTCCTCGCCACCGACCACAACAATCGGCGGCGTAGTTGTAAAGGCAGCGGAACTTACTGTGCTCTTCTGATCGACAATTGGCTGGAATCTTGCCAAATCCGGCGCATTGGTAGTGGGCACCGGACCCGCCTCATCTGCCGATACCAGCCCTTGCATTGGTACCGTGAACAGTGTGGCTTGACCCGCGGCAATGTTGGCATTGATCGTCGGATACACCGCAAACCCTGGAACCGTGCTGGCGCTCAGGAAGTTGTCACTCTCGTAGAGATAGTCACTGCCCGCGTTCGATGCGTTCGTCGTCCAGTTATAAGCTGTCCAGCGATTGCCGCCCATGCGGAAGATGGTGACATCCGGAACGTTGGGAACCGATGCATTGGTGCTTCCGTCGATTCCGTAGATATAGGGCGAAATCTTCTGGGTTTCGGAGGGATTGACGAGGATCGTGACATTGGGAGCCACTGCGCCGGGTTCATCGAAGACCTGCGTTGAATTGGCGCCAGCGCCGGCTGTGTTCACTGCCGCGGCCACATAGTAATAAACTGTGCCGTTGGTCAGGCCGGTGTCTGTGTAGCTGGTTGTGGCTGAAGTACCGACCGTAGTGTACGGACCGCCGTTCGTCGTCGACCTCTTCACTTGATAACTCGTCGCAGTCAAACTCGGAGTCCATGAAAGCGTGATCTGCTGGTTGCCCGATGCTGCCGTCAACCCTGTCGGCGCCAGCGGAGGATCGCCGCTCAACGGGGCACATAGGTTTCCGTTAACCGCAAATGCCGTTGGAATCGCATTGCCGCCAACTGTGTTGCCATTGAAGCCTAGGTTGGTCACGCTTCCACCTGCGGCGACTGAGCCGTTGTAGCTCACATTGGTTACCGTGACCAACGCGCCGCTCTGTGTTTCCACGCCGTTCCAAAGAGACGAGATCGTCTGTCCGTTGGCAAAGATCCACTGTAGCGTCCAACTCGTCCAGGCCGTCGTTCCCGTGTTGTTGAGGACGACGGTCGCGCCGAAAGCAGCGGAACTCTGCGGCGTGATCGTGTAGACGACATTGCACGCAAAACCAGTGCCTGTCGCGGGACTAACGTTAATGCTTACCGCGCTGGAAGTGCTGGTCGCGTAGGCCGTCGATCCGGCATAGACAGCGGTGAGCGCGTAGGTTCCCGCCGTGGCGAATGAGGTAGCCAGCGTCGCCACTCCCGCGCTCAATGTACCGGTTCCGAGCGAGGTTGTGCCTGAATAAAAAGTGACCGTGCCCGTGGCCGCCGCGGGCGCAACCGTGGCCGTCAGCGTGACGCTCGCGCCCGCCACCGGCGTGATGGTGGATGCGGCCAGCGCGGTGGTCGTCGCCGTCTTGGTGGCCGTGCTGACCGTCACCGTGACCGCGCTGGAAGTGCTGGTCGCGTAGGCCGTCGATCCGCCATAGACAGCCGTCAGCGCGTAGGTTCCCGCCGTGGCGAATGAGGTAGCAAGCGTCGCCACCCCGGCGCTGAGCGTACCGGTTCCGAGCGATGT
>JBEKWJ010000048.1:0-34868 GCA_049513195.1 Occallatibacter sp. | reverse complement strand
GCACCATCGGCAACTTCTGGGTCGACATGACCCGCTCACACCTTTATATTCTCGCGCCGGCCTCGCTCATCTATGCGCTGCTGCTTGTCGCTCAAGGTGTCCCACAAAACCTGAGCGCCTATACCACGACCCACACGCTCGAAGGCCAGACACAAACCATCGCGCAGGGTCCCATCGCCTCGCAGGAAGCCATCAAGATGCTGGGCACCAACGGCGGCGGATTTCTCAACGCCAATAGCGCCCATCCTTTCGAAAACCCCACCCCCTGGACCAATCTCCTCCAGATGCTCTCCATCTTCGTCATTCCCGCCGGTCTCACCTACACGCTGGGACGCATGACCGGCTCGCCCGGTCATGGCTGGGCGGTACTGGCAGCGATGTTCGTTTTGTTTGCCGCCGGATTTACCACCGTCTATTGGGCTGAGTCACAGCCGCATCTGCTCATTCACGGCGCAGCGCAAATCGGATCGGCAACCGCGCCAGCCGGCAACATGGAAGGCAAGGAAGTCCGCAACGGCATCGCCGCCAGTTCGCTCTTCGCCACCATCACCACCGACGCCAGTTGCGGCGCAGTCACCAGCATGCACGACTCGCTCACTCCGCTAGGCGGCATGGTGGTGCTCATCAACATCATGCTGGGCGAGGTGGTCTTCGGCGGCGTGGGCTCCGGCTTATACGGCATCCTCATCATGGTGGTGCTCTCGGTCTTCATCGCCGGCCTCATGGTGGGACGCACACCCGAGTATCTCGGCAAAAAAATTGAAGCCTACGACGTAAAGATGTCCATGCTCTATGTGCTCATCTTCCCCATCATCATTCTTTCGCTCACAGCCGCTTTCGTAATGTCGCCGACCATCGGCCTCAGCAGCCTCGCCAACCAAGGCCCGCATGGAATGACCGAGATTCTCTACGCCTTTACCTCAGGCGCGGGCAACAACGGCTCGGCATTCGCGGGATTGAACGCCAATACCTGGTGGTACAACGTGGCGCTCGGCTGGGACATGTTGTTCGGACGGCTTTTCATGATGATTCCGGTGCTCGCATTGGCCGGCAATCTGGCCATGAAGAAGTCTGTGCCGCCGTCGCCCGGAACTTTCCCGGTGAACGGCTCACTCTTCACTCTGCTGCTGGTCGGCGTCATCCTCATTTTGAGCGCGCTCACTTTCTTTCCGGCCCTGAGCCTGGGACCGGTTTTGGAACATCTGCTTTTGAAGACTGGGCAACTTTTTTAGCCTTTAACTTCCAGCTCTTAGCTGGAAGCCAGCGGAGAATCTCAAATAGCTCAGACCAGCAAGACGAGCTAAAAGCTAGAAGCTAACAGCTGTTTTACGGAAACGGACTGACATGCTAGAAAAAAAGAGTCTTTGGAATACGGAAATCATGGCCCAGGCGCTTGTGGACGCATTCCGCAAGCTCGATCCCCGCGGCATGGCCAAGAACCCGGTGATGTTTGTGGTCGAAGTGGGCAGCGTGCTGACAACGGCGTTGCTCGTCGACAACACCATCCATCACAGTGCCGGCTTCGGCTTCAACCTGCAAATCACACTTTGGCTGTGGTTCACCGTGCTCTTCGCCAACTTTGCCGAGGCCATGGCAGAGGGACGCGGCAAGGCACAGGCCGATACCCTGCGCAAGGCCAAGGGCGAGACCATCGCCAAGCGCTACACAGCCGACAATCAACTGGAAGATGTGGCCAGCGCCCTCTTGCGCGCCGGAGACATCATTTACGTTGTGGCCGGAACGTACATCGCTGGCGACGGCGAAGTCATTGAAGGCGTGGCCTCGGTAGACGAATCGGCCATCACCGGCGAATCGGCGCCTGTCATCCGCGAGGCCGGCGGCGACCGGTCAGCCGTCACCGGCGGGACGAAGGTTTTATCGGACTGGATCAAAGTCCGCATCACCTCCAACCCCGGCGAAACATTTCTTGACCGCATGATTGCACTCGTCGAGGGCGCAACCCGCCAGAAGACGCCCAACGAAATCGCGCTCAGTATTCTGCTCAGCGGCCTGACCATTGTCTTTCTTTTAGCGGTGGTCACGCTGCAACCCTTCGCCATGTACTCCAAGGCCCCGCAGACCGTCTTCGTGCTGGTCTCGCTGCTGGTCTGCCTGATTCCCACCACCATTGGCGGCCTGCTCTCGGCCATCGGCATCGCGGGCATGGACAGGCTGGTCCAGTACAACGTGCTGGCCATGAGCGGACGCGCCGTCGAAGCTGCCGGAGACGTGAACGTTCTGCTGCTCGATAAAACCGGAACCATCACCTTGGGCAATCGCCAGGCCACCGAGTTCATTGCCGCTCCCGATGTAAGCTCCGAGCGGTTGGCCGACGCGGCGCAACTCTCCTCGCTCTCTGACGAAACCCCCGAAGGCCGGTCGATTGTGGTGCTGGCCAAGGAAAAGTACAACCTGCGCGGACGCGACCTGGGCGGCATCCACGCCGAGTTCGTTCCCTTCACCGCGCAGACCCGCATGAGCGGTGTCAATCTTCCCGGCGCGCGCATCCGCAAAGGCTCGGTAGACGCCATCGCCCGCTTTCTTGAAGAGCAAGGCTCGTCGCTGCCCAAGAAGGTCCGCGACGCCGTTGAAGAAGTTGCCCGCATGGGCGGAACTCCGCTGGTGGTTGCCGAAAACTCGACGGCTCTGGGCGTCATTCACCTCAAAGACATCGTCAAGGGCGGACTCAAGGATCGCCTCGCCCGTCTGCGCGCCATGGGCATTCGCACCATCATGATCACCGGCGACAACCCTCTGACCGCAGCCGTCATCGCTCGCGAAGCCGGCGTCGACGACTTCCTAGCCGAAGCCAAGCCCAAAGACAAAATGGACCTGATCAAGCGCGAACAAGGCAAAGGCAAGCTCGTAGCCATGACCGGCGACGGCACCAACGATGCCCCCGCACTCGCTCAAGCCGACGTAGGCGTCGCCATGAACTCCGGCACGCAAGCCGCCAAAGAAGCCGGCAACATGGTCGATCTCGACTCCAACCCCACCAAGCTCATCGAGATTGTCGAAATCGGCAAGCAGCTTTTGATGACCCGCGGCGCGCTCACCACGTTTTCCATTGCCAACGACGTGGCCAAGTACTTCGCCATCATTCCGGCCATGTTCTCCGTCGCCTTCCCGGTGCTGAACGCGCTCAACATCATGCACCTTCATTCGCCCCATTCAGCCATTCTCTCGGCGGTCATCTTCAACGCCATCATTATCGTGGCTCTGATTCCGCTGGCCCTCAAAGGCGTCAAATACGAACCCAAAGCGGCCGATGTGCTGCTGCGCAACAACCTGCTGGTCTACGGCGTCGGCGGCATCATCGCCCCATTTATTGGTATCTGGGTCATAGACTGGGCCCTGGTGGCTATGCATCTGGCGTAATAACGTGCTGAGTCTGATGGCATTGAAGCGGCGCGCATTCGGCGCAGCCAAAGGAGCAAAATGAATACGACCCTAGCCCCGAATGAAAAGCTACGGCAGAATCCGTTCCCAACCCAGCCGGCTTCCTCGGGCCCGGAACGAGAGCTTAGTCCTGCAAGGAGATCCACTATGCATTCCATCTGGAATACCTCAATTCGCTTCACCCTGGTTACCGCAATCCTGCTCGGCCTGGGTTATCCGCTGCTTGTCACCGGTATCGCCCGCGTGCTCTTTCCGCACCAGGCCGAAGGCAGCCTCATCCGGCTCAACGACGGCACCATCATCGGCTCCCAGTTGCTCGCCCAGAGCTTCACCAGCGACCGCTACTTCCATCCCCGCCCCTCGGCCGCGAACTATTCCGACAGCTCCGATTACGCGTCCAACTCCACGACATCTCCCTCTGGCGGCTCCAACCTGGCTCAATCCAGCCAAACTCTCATCACCCGCATTCAGGGCGATGTCGATAAGCTGGCAGCACAGAACCCCGGCAAGCCCGTGCCCATCGATATGGTCACCACTTCCGCTTCCGGCCTCGATCCCGACATCACTCCTGACGCTGCCTTCTTTCAAAGTGTGCGCGTCGCCAAAACTCGCAACCTGACCAATGAGGCGGTCCGCGCGCTCATCGAGCAGCACATAACCGGCCGCCAGTTGGGCGTACTCGGCGAGCCTAGAGTCAACGTCCTCGAACTCAACATCGACCTCGATCACCTCGCCCCATCGGCAAAGTGAACCATCCCGCCCCCAGAACGCCGCCAGATTGAATCTCCCCGATTCTGCCCTGGCGGCGATTGCAAAGCGAGCTCCGCCTGCCCGCCAAAGCCAGGAAATCGCATTTCAAATGAATTACTGTAGGCGGTAAAAGAAGCCCGCGTGAATCCCTTCAAAGCAATTGAAGGCCGGTTTCGGCATGACGGATGCGGGCCAAGCAGATATCGCGGCCCAGCACGGTCATCGTTTCAAAAAGAGGCGGCGCGTTTTTGCGGCCGCAGACCGCGACCCTTATCGGTTGAAAGGCCTGCCCGGCCTTTAGACCAAGTTGTGCAGCGGCAGCACGAAGAGCCTTGTCCAGCGAGTCATGATCGAAGGCGACGGAAGGCAGAACCTCGAGAGCGGTCTGAAGGACGCGACGAGCCATGGCGGCATCGCCACCCTTCGACGGAATCAGCTCGGCGAAATCGTAGGGGGCCAGTTCTTTCACAAAGAAAAAGTCAGCGACTGCAGGAGCTTCGCCGAGGAGCTTGATGCGCTCGCGGATGAGCGGAGTGACGGCGAGTAGCTTTTCTGGAGGGGCGTTGAGGCCGGCCTGCACGAAAAAAGGCGCAAGCAAGCAAGCGAGTTGCTCCACGCTCAAAGCTCTGACGTGCTCGGCGTTGAGCCAGACAGCCTTGGCGTCGAAAGGGTCCTCCTCGGTAAAGTTGATCACGGCGTTGGCGCGATTAACGTTATCGAGGGTGAAGCCTTCACGAATCTCGTCAAGCGACATGAATTCGCGATCGTTTTTGGGTGACCATCCAAGCAGGCAGAGGAAGTTGATAAAAGCCTGGGGCAAAAAGCCTGCATCCCGATAAGTGGTTACGCTGACGACTGGCCCATGCTTGCGCTTGGAGAGTTTGGCGCCGTCCGGGGCGACGAGCAAAGGCAAGTGCGCAAACTGCGGCGCTGGTACGCCGAGGGCTTCGAAAATCAGCAGGTGTTTGAAGGTGTTGCTGAGGTGATCCTGTCCGCGAATGATGTGGCTGATGCGCAGATCGGCGTCGTCCACGCAGGAGGCCAGGTGGTAGGTGGGGTTGCCGTCCGAACGCAGCAGGGCGAAGTCTTCAACCTCATCGGCTTGTTTGGACTGCTCGCCGTAGACGCTGTCGGTAAAGCTCAGTGTGCGTTCTTGACCGCGGGGAACACGATAGCGGAGCGCGAATGGTTCGCCGGCGGCGGCGCGGCGATCACTTTCTTCGCGAGATAGCTCTCTCATACCGGGATTAAAAAGCCATGCGCCTTGTGCGGAGGATTGCTCGCCTTCACCCGCGTGAGCCGGAGTGAAGTCGCGATAGGCAAGGCCTTTGGCGAAAATCGTTTCGGCTTGTTCCCGATGCAGGGCAAGACGTTCGGATTGCTTGTACTCTTCGTCCCAGTTCAGACCAAGCCACCGCAATCCCTCGAAGATGGACTGGACGCTGGCCTCGGTGTTGCGCTCGACGTCGGTGTCGTCCAGGCGCAAGACCATGGTGCCATGGTTGTGGCGGGCATAGAGCCAATTGAAGATAAAGGTACGCGCCCCGCCGACGTGCAGATAACCGGTGGGCGAGGGCGCAAAACGAACGCGAAGAGTCTCTAGCGACGGAATCGAGTCAGCCATTGTGAAGATTGCTTTCCATTCACGATGCTAACATTCTTCCCTCTTGAACTTGATGTGGACCCTTCTGACCTCAAGGCAAACACATCTTCACATTATCGGTGCAGAAAATTACCTTTCATCGGCGCACAATCAGAGAGTGAACCATGACCAAAGGCGCGCGCCGTTACTGTTCCCTGATCCCTGTTCCCTGCCTGCGCACCCCCCCCACCCCCCTATAAATATTTATTTCTAGCCGATTTCCTTGCAGATAATTACGCAGCTTGAGAAGAAAACGAAGCGATGAAAGTGAAGAATCCATGCGTCCTTATTGAACATAACTCAGTTTCAGACAAAATTGTCAATGTGCGCGAAAACGCACATAAAGTACCGCGATGCAAGAAATGGCCTGTCGGAATCGAGCGATTTTCCGTGAAAAAAGGGGCTTTTTGGCCTATAAATGGCGAAAAAGCCCCCAAAAAGACTCGAAATTCGTAGGACTCGGCCTCTAACTTTGCCCTGCTTCAGACTTGGGGCGGAAAAGGTGGTTGAGGCGAGTATGGCGGTTGCGGTGGATAGGGCGGTTGTGGCGTCCATGCGGCCTGGGGCACTGGCACTACCTTCCACTCGGCAAAGGCTAGCACGTAGAGAAGAACAATGAGTCCGAGCGACGGAATGATACACAACAGCGAGAGCCAGGGCGAAAAGCCGGCCTTCTTCAGAATGAACCAGCAAGGCACCATCAAAATGACAATCACCACCAGCATGATGATGGGGATGATGGCAAGCATGGCCAAGGCCATCTTCTGGGCCATTTCTGCATCGGGTTGGCTTTGCAAGAGAAGCGCTAAACAGTGCATTCAAAACACTCCAGGGTTGAGATGGAAACTCCGAGCAAAGGTAACGCGAAACGGCGGAATCTGCAACAGAAATCTTCTGACGGGCGAAATTTGGGTCAAACAGCAAAAATTCACGTATCTCTGACGCGACTGTATACTGGATCAGAGATACCACGTCTACATTTCAAGAGGCCTTCAGGCAACTTCGTTCATCACTTCAACCGATATCTCTTCGAATTGGAAATAATGGCAACTCTCACCGCTCCGACCACACAAAAAGAGCAGATGGCAGGCTCCCGCTGGCTGCTTCTCACGATCTTTCTCGCGGCGTTTATAGTCCGCCTATCGGTAGTCTGTTTCGTCTATCGCGATCTGCCCTACACGGAAGAGTACATGTCTCACCCTCAATTCGGCTGGGAGATGGGTTGGGTCGCGCGTGCCCTTGCCAGCGGGCATGGTTTTAGTTCGCCATTTTTCCCGGCGAGCGGACCAACAGCAATGGTCTCCCCGCTGTATACGGTGCTGCTCTCCGGAGTCTTTCGCCTTTTCGGCATCTACTCTCTCACATCCGCATTCGTAATTCTTTCCATCAATAGTTTTTTTTCGTCCCTTACCTGTATCCCGGTATATTTCAGCGCGAAGTATTCTCTTGGTTTACGAGGTGCCAAGCTTGCCGCCTATGCCTGGGCCTTTTATCCGTTTGCGATTTATTTTTCCGCGGGCCGAGTGTGGGAATACTCCCTGACCTCGTTGTTGTTTACGTGCTGTTTTTGTATCATTCAGCGGATTCACAATGCCTCGACATGGGTCGCATGGCTTGGTTTTGGTTTGTTGTACGGGATTACTGCAAATTCCAATCCAGCCGTTCTATCGTGCCTGCCATTCCTATTGATTTTTGCTCTGTGGAAAGTTAGGAAGTCGGGCGGACACTGGTTTCTCTATGGAGTCATCACCGCGGTTGGAGTACTCGCCGCCCTGGCGCCCTGGACGATCCGAAATTATCGCGTACTCCATGTGCTCGTTCCCATCCGTGATAATTACTGGTCGAATGTCTACGCCGGTAATATCCAGGACAACTTGCCAAACAGATATCCCTTCTGGCGCGCGAATGAGCCGAACGGTAATCCGGCGGAGATGCAGAAGTTTCTGACAAAGGGAGAGGTGGCATACTTTGCGGAGAGGCATGATCTGGCCGTCGACTTCATCCGCCACAATCCATTGCCGGTTGCAATCGCATCGCTGCGGCGAGTCGTCATGTATTGGACGGGATACTGGAGTTTCAGCCACGATTACCTGCAGGATGAGCCTACTGAGTTGCCCCTCATGTTCTTGCTCGTCTGCGTCACCGGGTTGATGTTACGCGGGGTGCGCCGTCTTTGGCGCGAAAATCGAAGTGGGGGCATGCCATATTTTATTTTGATCGCGGTGTTCCCGCTCTCCTATTACTTTACGCTTGCTCTCATGGATTACCGGCAACCGATCGAACCCGCCATAATCGTCCTGGTCATCGCAGGCCTGTTTCCTTTCAGGAATACACAACCTCGCGCGAAAACTGTCGGGGACAGTTCCATTCGGACTGTTTTTTTGAGAGATGTGTCCAGACAAAGCGTGGATTCTGACGATCGAAAGTGCCCGCTCTGCGCCGGAAAACTCGTTGGTGGCCTGCACAAAGCGGAAGACTCATCGGGCGGCGGCAGTTTTGATGTATTGCGTTGCGACAGTTGCGGGTTAGGGAAGACCGACCCAATGCCTTCAGATCTTGCGCCCTATTATGCGAACTACCACGGGGGAAGGCACGGCGTGACGGCCCGCCACTGCGTCAAAAGAAGAATGTCAATCGTAGACAGCTCTACACATAAGCAGAAGCCGGGGACGCTGCTTGATTTTGGCTGCGGGGACGGCACCTTTCTCTTGGCCGCTCAAAAGCGCGGCTGGACAGTTCAAGGAACGGAACTCAGCCCTCATGCTGCTCGGCAAAGAGGCCTGGATGTCGTCACGGAAATCCGCGAAATTCCAGACACAACAGTATTTGATTGCGTCACACTCTGGCATAGCCTGGAGCATTTGAGCGATCCAATGAGCGCTCTTCGGAGCATTCGCAGTCATCTCTCTCCTACCGGCATCCTGCTGATCGCAGTGCCGGATATTGATGGAATTCAGGCGAAGCTTTTTGGGCGGAGATGGTATCACCTTGATGTGCCGCGACACTTATATCACTACAGCAGCAGTTCCTTGTCCGCCCTGCTGCAGTCGACAGGCTTCAGCCCAGTACAACGGTGGCACCAGGAGTTCGAATACGATTTGATTGGGTGGCCCCAAAGCGCATTGAATTGCCTTCTGCCGACATCGAATGTGTTTATCGATCTATTGATGGGACGTTCTCCGCAATGCAGTGGCATCGAGAAGCTTACGAGCTGCATCAGTGGTGCTGTGCTCACCGGGCTCGCTATACCGCTCGTCGCAATGGGATCTCTCACCAGCCGCGGCGCGACGGTCATCGTTGCAGCTCGCCCACTCGGTTCCCAACGAGATGCAACAGAGCGAGCCATGGTTTGACCGAGGGGTGCTCCCACTCAATGCCGTTGTCTGTTGTTCGCATAAGTAGGGTAGCGCGAGTAGTTACACTATCTTGTGCGAAGGAAGTGGAGCGTGGGACAAACTTCATGCTTTGTCAAAGGTTAACTTATCTCGCTCGGCGTCGGAGTAATACTGTACGTCATGCGGCACGGTAACTCTTCTCCCCGCTTTATTAAAGATGGGTGCTCGCATGAGTCCCATCCTATGCGCAACGAAAGTCGCTGTGGTGCTTAACACCCCCAAACCATACTTCACACTGCGCGCGAAATTGATGGAAGATGCATCCGTGAAGTAGAGCGTTGGGCAAGATATTTCACCAATCTGGAAGTCGAACATGATGGCCTGGGCAATCATCTGATTGTCAAAGACAAAGTCGTCGGAGTTTTCCAATAACGGCAAAGTCTCTAACAGTTTCCGGGAGAAAGCACGGAATCCGGTATGGTATTCAGAGAGCTTTACGCCCAGGCAAATGTTCTGCAACGCTGTCAGTATCCGGTTGGCGATGTATTTATAGAGCGGCATACCGCCCTTCAGCGCTCCCGTTCCAAGTATTCGAGAGCCAAGCGCCATGTCATAAGCTCCGCTGGCTACCATGCCGGCAATGGCTGAGACCAAGGTCGGCGTGTATTGGTAATCGGGATGGACCATGACCACGATGTCAGCGCCCGCGGCTAAAGCTTCACGGTAACAAGTTTGCTGATTGCGCCCATAGCCATAGTTCGCATTATGGATAAACGTGCGCACGCCAAGCTTCTCTGAAAGAGCCGCGGTCCGGTCGTTGCTATGATCGTCAACCAGAATTTTGATGTCCACAACTTCGGACAAGTCACGGACAGTTTGCTCGAGAGTTTTTTCGGCATTGTAAGCCGGCATGACAACCGCGATGCGTTTCCCATTGATCATCCGCTTTTCTCCCGAATGCCGCTTGTGGAAGGGGAGCACAGGCAAATTGAGGATTTGTCCGCTCCGCCACTACAAATCGAACTGCTCAGTTTTGCAGTCTTGCTCTTTTCATTGGTTAGACGGGGAAAGTGGAGAAGAGGATACACCACTTCTGAAGCATTCGCCGACAGGCCCTATCGCGCTTTGACGTTCCTGTCCATCATTCTACACGACAACCAAAGGAGCCAAAACAATTGCGGACGACGCGAAAATGCCATCCCGACGGTACATGTCTATGAATCCAAGACTTAACTTTCGATTGGATTGTTGTGATAGCGGCGCGAAGATTGCACGTGCCGGAAAGCGAGTGTTGCGGCTCACGAGTTAAATCTGTGAAGAAGAAAGCGGGCTCAGAATCAGGTTGGTGATATTGCTGACAATCTGCTCAAAGTTATAATGCGGGTTAGAAGACAGCTTCTTCCATCCGGAATCGTTGTGAAAGGCTTCCCAATGCACGTTGAGCTCGTCGAGACTTGACATGCTCAGCATATACGTCAGGCAGGGCATGCGCGAGCCGATGAGTGTATCGCCGAAGAAAACCAAATGAAAACCGGCGGCCTTGAAGCACGCAAACTCACCGTTGTTGAACATCTCCACCTTGCGGATGTGGTCCTGCTCGCTCGGGCTCTCGTAGGTGCGCATTTGGAAGATGCGTTTGGCTTTGGTGGCCGTAGCTGGAGGAGGCGTGAGCCTGGGCCAGCCCGCGAAGGCTTGCAACAAAGAGCTCTCGACGCGTTCAAAAGCGGGTGCGGTCGCAGGCGCATTCCAGAAGGGTTCGGCTGCTTTGAGGAATATCGCATCTTCTGCCAGGCGGAGACTCAACTGCGCCAAAGCTTCGACGGAACTGCAGGGAATCAGTAGGTAATAGGCTGGAGCCTCAGAGCCGAAGTCCGCCTGAAAGGCTCCGATGGGACCCATGCCCATGCGGGTCAACGCCGGGATGAGCGCATCAGCGAAGTAGCTCTGCGTGAGGTTGGTCTGCGGGCCAGTCCGCATCTGATAGCGGCGAATCTGATAATACTCGCGAGAGCTTGCGATCGGCGTTTGGGCCGCGCCCTCTGGCGCCAAGGCCATGGCTGAAGTAGCGAGAGAAGCGGCAAGAAAATCACGGCGTTGCATGGGATCCTCCGGACTAAAGTCGATTGTATGCCATGGCAGTCGCGATGCGGGTGGCAACTCAAGATGCGCGTTACAGCACTCGAGCCAGCCATTTGCCGGTATGCGAATGCAGATTTGCGGCAATCTCCTCGGGGGTTCCTTCGGCTACGATTTTTCCGCCTGCTTCGCCGCCTTCGGGACCTAAGTCAATCACCCAGTCAGCGCATTTAATCACATCCAGGTTATGCTCAATGACAATCAGCGAGCCGCCGCCATCGATCAGCTTGCGGAAGGCTGTGAGCAGCTTCGAGACGTCGTCGAAGTGAAGCCCAGTCGTGGGTTCGTCGAGGATGTAAAGAACGCGACTGGCCTGCGAGGGTCTGGCCACGGCATTGGCGGCGCGGACCTGAGAGAGATGGGCAGCAAGCTTGACGCGCTGCGCCTCTCCGCCCGAGAGGGTGGTTGCCGACTGGCCGAGACGCAGGTAGCCGAGCCCGATTTCGTCGAGAACGGCGAGTTTGTCCAGCAGGCGCGATTGGCCGGCAAAGAAGCGTAGAGCTTCTTTCACGGTCATTTGCAGAACGTCGTGAATGTTCTTGCCTTTGTATTCGACACCGAGGATTTTGGCTTGATAACGAGTGCCGTTGCAATCCTCGCAGGGTAGCTCAACGTCGGCGAGAAACTGCATTTCGACAGTCACGGTGCCGTCGCCTTCGCAGGTGTTGCAGCGCCCACCAGGGACGTTGAATGAGAAGTGGCCGGGCGTGAGCGAGAGGCGCTTGGCCTCGGGCTGCTGAGCAAAGAGCTCCCGGACCAGATCGAAACCCTTGATGTAGGTGATTGGATTAGAACGGGGGGTGCGACCGATGGGGGCTTGATCGACCAGCACCACGTCGTTGATGCGCTCGACGCCGCTGAGGGACTTATACACGCTGGAGGGGTCGGCGCCTTCAGATTGACCCAGCGCTCGCGCGACGGCTCGATAGAGCACTTGATGCACGAGCGTGGATTTGCCCGAGCCTGAGACCCCAGTGATCGCGACCAGCACGCCGAGGGGAATGTCGACATCGAGGCCATGAAGGTTATTGATTGTGGCTCCGCGCAGAGCCAGACGATCACGGCCCGGCAAGCGGCGGCGCGTAGGCACAGGGATCGAAAGCTGGCCGGAGAGATAGCGACCAGTGAGCGAATTCGGATTGGCTTCAATCTCGGCCAGAACGCCTTCGGCGAGAAGTTTTCCGCCCAGTTCGCCAGCGCCGGGCCCGAGATCGAGGAGGTGATCAGCCGAGCGGAGCACATCAGCGTCGTGCTCCACGACGATGATGGTGTTACCCAGATCGCGCAGCTCTTCGAGGATGTGAACCAAGCGAGCTGTATCGCGCGTGTGCAGGCCGATAGAGGGCTCATCAAGGACATAAAGCGCGCCAACCAGCCGCGAGCCAAGCGAGGTGGCAAGCTGAATGCGCTGCGCCTCGCCGCCAGAAAGCGAAGAGGCAAGGCGGTCGAGGGTAAGGTATTCGAGGCCAACGGCATCAAGAAAACTCAGCCGCTGACGCACCTCGTGCAGGATGGGCCCAGCAATCTCTTCTTGCATGGGCGAGAGCTTCAGGGCGTCAAAAAAAACTTTTGCTTGCGCGATGGTAAGCGCTGTGGCTTGGCAGATGCTCTTACCATTCACGCGCACGCTCCGAGCTTCAGCGCGCAGACGCTGGCCCCGGCAGTCGGGGCACTCAGCATAGCCGCGATACTTGCTGAGCATGACGCGCACATGGAGCTTGTACTTTTTGCGCTCCATCTGCATGAAAAAGCCGTAGACGCCCGCAAATGTACCTGTGCCGCGTAGAACGATTTCGCGCGCGGACTCGGGCAGTTCGCGCCAAGGCACGTCAAGCGGCACGCCTAACTCCGCCGCGCGCTTGCGAAAATCCGTGAACCATGGGCGATATTTGGGGCGATTCCAGGGATCGATGGCGCCATCAGCGAGGCTAAGCACCTTGTTTGGGATAACCAGGTTCAGGTCGAAATCCATGGTGTTGCCAAAGCCTTGGCAGCGGGGACATGCGCCGAAGGGATTATTGAAACTGAAGAGCCTCGGCTCCGGCTCGCTTCCCGCGCGATGGCAACTCTTGCATTCATACGCTCCGGAAAAGCGATGGCGCTGGCCTGCGGCGGTTTCATCCCGCGACACTTCCTCGAAGATCACTTCGCCGGCCTCGCGGTACGCGACCTCCGCGGCATCGACGATGCGGGCGCGGTTTTCCAGACTAACAACGATCCTATCTAAAAGAATAAATACTGGCAGTGTGAAGTCGAGATCGAGCAGCGACTCGGGCGTGGAGAACTCGAAAATTCTGCCCTGCTGGTAGAGGCGATTAAAACCTGAGGCGCGCAGCTCGATGAGACGCGACTTTAGAGCTTCCGTGAGCGGGGATTCGACGGCCGGCTTGGCGGCTGACTTGGCCGCAGATTTGACGGCGCGGCGAATGGGCTTTGCTTCGGTCACAGGCGCAAACTCGGTATGGCGCACCGGAAAGAGCGCATTGAGGCGAGTTCCCTCTCCTAGCGCAAGAGTGGCTTCGGCAACCTCATCGATCGAATCGCGCTTGACCAGACCATCGCAATGAACACAGTGGACTGTACCGCAGCGCGCGTAGAGCAAGCGTAGATAGTCGTAGACTTCGGTTGCTGTGGCAACGGTGGAGCGGGGGTTGCGCGTCGAGTTCTTCTGCTTGATGGCGATAGCCGGAGCCAGGCCATCGATCAGGTCCACATCCGGCTTTTCGATGCGCTCCAGGAATTGCCGGGCATAGGCGGAGAGCGACTCGACGTAGCGACGCTGTCCCTCTGCGTAGATGGTGTCGAAGGCCAGCGAAGACTTTCCCGAGCCGGAGACGCCGCTGATTACCGTCAGCTTGCCGTGCGGAATCTCGCAGGAGATGTTCTTCAGATTGTGAGTCCGCGCGCCGCGGACAACGATCGCGTCATTCAAAGGGAAGCACCGGGCGGAAAAGTAGGCCAACTCTTCGCACGCTCTCTCACCAACGCTCAGAGCACAGCTAGCCATTCTTCATTATAAAGCGTAGCCGCCGCGAGGTGCGTTTACGAAATTCTAGAAGAGACGCGTCATGCGTGAGGCGCACTTGGCTGTTGGCACAGTCGTGTTGGTCTGCAACACTCCTGAGGCGATCGTCGGGGAAAAGATGCCGCGCGTCATACTCTTTGCGGCATCGAAAAGTATGTTCAGGAAAATAGGAAAACCCTATGCCGCCATTGCGGGCTGATAGACGAAAGCAGTCTGCAATTCGTTCTCCTCTTCGCGATCAAGAACCACGGCTAAAGCCATGAGAACAGCAGAAGCACATGCAGGGCACTGCTCTGCGCAATTCCCAACGCAACTACAATCCTGGCAGAGATATGCCGAGGAGAGGGGAATATATTCTTTTGAAGCGTGTGTCATAAATTAACCCCCGATTGTCATGCATCTGGCATTCGGTTCGTAGCATCGTTCCACCGTTTGCGAGTTTACCTTGCTAAGGAATTGATGCGGTGGACCCTTTAAAAGTTGTTTTTTGGCAGGTCCTACTGTCGATGTTCTCTCATCGAGGGTCGAGGTGGAGAGGACGATTCTATGTTGTAAAGTACTGAGCAGCAAAGAATGGGTGCGGCCATGGGCTAAAAGTGCGCAATCGGGAACGAAGCCCATTTCCGAAAATCGAAGTCATAAAGAAGCGCACTCATAGACCTTCATGACTAAATTCATATAGACTTCTGTTAATCCCCAGCAGCGGTATCGCCTTTTAGGCGGCCAATCAAGTGGAGGTTCCTAACAATTGCTTTTGCTAGCAAGGAGGCATTTGCATGCGCAAGTTTGTTGCATTGTTTTTCGTTTTTGCATGTGGTTTGGTTCTTTCATCGGCACAACAACAGAAGCCAGCAGCGTCAGCGGACAAATTGGAGATATTCGGTGGCTACTCCTATTCGAGGGCCTCTGTGATTAATGAATCGCCGTTCCCGTTAAGCCTCAATGGCGGACAAGCGTCAGTGGCCTATTACTTCACGAAGCATTTTGGCGTTAAGGCCGAATTTGCAGGATATAACGACGATGTGAACCTCGGGTCCGTCAATACCCAGGGCTATCTGTTTGGCCCAACTGGCCGCATTAAAGTCAGTCCGCACTTCAGCATCTTTGCCCATCAACTCTTCGGAGTCACTCATATCTCGATGAAGGCTGATGAGTGCGAAGGCACTTGTTCCGCTTCAACCAATTCTTTCACTATGGCCTCTGGAGGAGGTGTCGATTTCAAGCTGAGTAAACACATTTCGATTCGCCCCGCGCAAATGGAATATTTCACTCAGCAAATCAATTTGTTTGATCTTGAGGGCGGCAGCCCAGCGGCTGCACGAGCCGCGGCAAAGCCTCTTGCAGAAGATAACCCTGCAAGCAGCATAAAAATCAGCTCAAATGGATTCCGCTATTCTGGCGGTGTCGTCGTCCATTTCTAAGCATATCGGAAACTATAATATGCTTTCTATGCGCCTCGGATCGATTTCATCGGTCTGAGGCGCATAGAGTTATTCATAACGGCATTCATTGCGCACGAGGTGCAATGGTGATTCGATGATGTATTGCATTTTATGGCCTAAGTATTCTCTTCAATTCCCGGACACTTCAATGTGAATGCCACATTCAATCTTGTTACCGGCCCAGCGGCCTGAGCGGGGATCGTTCGGATCAAGTGGAAGCGTCGTACAAGGCTCGCAACCGATGGATGAATAGCCTTGCGCATAGAGCGGCAGTAGCGGAATCGAGAGTTCTTCACAGGCGTACCACACGTCGCGTGTATTCCACGCAGCCAGGGGTGCAAGTTTCAATACTTTCTTGCCTGTGGGAAGGGTGAACAGCGCTGATTCCTCAAGAGCAGCGCGGCTTTTTGCCTGCTCTCTCCGCAAGCCTGTAATCCACACGCGATAACCGGCAACAGCCTTGAAGAGCGGTTCAACCTTGCGCAGCTTGCAGCACTGATCAGGGGCTAATTGATAGAGAAGGCCGTGCTCGGCCTCTTGCTCTGCAACTGTTCTCTCGGGCAGCAGGTTGATTAGATTGAGGCGCCACTCACTGGCAATACGATCCCGATATTCATAAGTCTCGCGAAAGTGATAGCCCGTATCCAGAAAGAGAATGGGAACTTTCGCATCCAACTCGATTGCGAGTTTCGCCAGCAACACATCTTCAGCCTGAAAGCTGCACGTGAGGCACACATCGTGATGGCCTGTAATTTCACGCGCAAGGGTTGCGCGAACTTCATCCAGTTTCAGTTTCGTCTGTGCTTGAATTTCCGCTGTGCTCATTACAAGCCCGCCTTTTCTGAAGGGATGAAGAAGCCTGCGCCGTGCAGCAATCGATGAATGGCGGAGACTGCTTGAACGGGATCGCTTGCATCGAGCGTGAGATGTTGACCTTCCGCGCGAGCGATCAGCGCGCCGTCTTCGTTCGCTTTGACAACCAGCGCCAGCAACCCCGCTTGAACCTGCAACCTGGTAACGATCCCGAGCAGGCTGGGATGAAAAAGAAATGCTTCATCATCGACATTGATACGATTCGATACGACCCCCACTGAAAACAAGGAACGCTCAATCGAGTCGATCAATTCAACTGGGCCTGTCAATTCGAGAATGCCGCCACGGTGCCCCCAGCGTGCCTCTTTTTCTCCGGCGGTGACTGCTCCCCATGCGTCCAAATGGAGATGATCGCCGCCTGCCGCAATTGCTGTCGCGGCGGTGATCATGCCGGCAGCGATAGTGCCGTTGGTTTCCGCGTCGATCAGAATAAATGCGCCGGTACTGCGATTCTCTCCATAAAGGTCCAAAGCAATTGGACGCAGCAGATCGATGGTCACTACGCCGATGCCGTTCATCTCCAGCGTATCGGCAAGCTCATGCGTAAGCGTTCCGATGTTCGTGCGATGTTCGATTGAAGGAATGAAAGCGGGCACTGTCTGGCTAGTGTGCTTGAAGAGATATCGGCGATTACGCGCAAGCGGCCGCGAATCCATCCACACGAGCGCTGCCTGCAGGTGCTTGGCAACAGTCGCCTGTGCGTGCGAGGAAACGATCAAATCGCCGCGGCTGATATCGAGTTCGCGATCCAAAACCAGCGTGACCGATTGCGGCGCATGAGCCTCGGCGAGGTCGCCATCGAAAGTAACAATGCGCGCAACCTCGGCGCTTCTTCCAGACGGAAGCACTGTGACTTTGTCGCCAGGGAAGATTGTTCCCGAAGCAAGCTGACCGGCAAATCCGCGAAAGGTGTGGTCGGGCCTGAGAACTCGCTGCACGGGAAAACGGAAGGGAGCGAAGCGCGTCTCGATCGATGACGGAAGCGATTCGAGAAGCTCCAGTAGTGACGGGCCTGTGTACCAATCCATCGTATGCGAACGATGGACGATGTTGTCCCCGGCGAGGGCGCTGACCGGCACAAAAGTTGCCTCGACGGGATTGCCCGTATCGGCTGCGATCTGATCAAGAACCGAAGTAAAGTGCTGCTCGATGGCGCGAAAAGCCGCTTCTTCGTAACCGATCAGGTCCATTTTGTTCACGGCAACAAGAACGTGGTGCACACGCAACAGGGATGCAATATAGGCGTGGCGGCGCGACTGTATCAACACGCCCTTGCTGGCATCGATGAGTACGACTGCGGCATCAGCCGTCGATGCGCCCGTCGCCATGTTGCGCGTGTATTGTTCATGGCCGGGAGTATCCGCGATGATGAACTTGCGCCGCGGCGTCGAGAAATAACGATAGGCCACATCGATCGTGATGCCCTGTTCGCGCTCAGCGCGCAGGCCGTCCGTGAGCAGCGCAAAATCAATCTGTCCTGGGGCGGTAGTTCCCTTCCCTTCGATGGAGCGTACTTGATCTTCGTAGACCGACTGCGTGTCATAAAGCAACCGGCCAATGAGCGTGGACTTTCCGTCGTCCACGCTTCCCGCTGTCGAGAAGCGCAGCAAGTCCTTTTCGCGCTCTTCGGCCAGGAACTCGCCTACCGAAAATGGGGATGCGGTGAGTGTCGCCATTTAGAAATAGCCCTCCCGCTTCTTAATCTCCATGGAGCCTTCCTGATCGTGATCAATGGCGCGGTTAGCGCGCTCTGACGTGCGAAATGAAATCAGTTCCGCGATGATGGCGGGAATGGTATCCGCATCCGACCGAATGGCTCCGGTGCATGGACTGCAACCCAGCGAACGCAGCCGCGACTTGACCATTTGCGGTTGCTCCCCGAGGCGCGCAACAAACGCCTGCTCAATGGGAAGCAGCGCGTCGTCACGCAGATACATGGGGCGCTCTTTCGCGAAGTAAAGATCTACCACAGGGATCTTCTCCTGGTGGATGTACTGCCAGACATCCATCTCCGTCCAGTTTGAAAGCGGAAAGACGCGAATGCTTTCGCCGGGATGTATGCGCGCGTTGTAAAGATTCCACAGCTCGGGGCGCTGGTTCTTGGGATCCCATTGTCCCGCGTTGTCGCGGAAGGAGTAGATGCGTTCCTTGGCGCGAGACTTTTCTTCATCGCGGCGCGCGCCGCCGAAGGCCGCGTCAAAGTTATAGTGCTTCAAGGCGTCGAGCAGCGCCTGTGTCTTCAGCAATCCGCAGCAGCGCTTGGTGTCGAGCACGATTGGATTTGTTCCAGCCGCAATGGCAGCTTCGTTGCGCCAGACCAGCAACTCCGCGCCCACGGAGCGGGCCATCGCATCGCGGAAGGTGAGCATCTCGGCAAACTTGAAGCCGGTATCGACATGCAGCAGAGGGAATGGGATCGGCGCGGGATAGAAGGCTTTCTGCGCCAACCGCAGCATGACGGATGAATCCTTGCCAACGGAGTAAAGCATGACGGGGCGCTCGAACTCAGAGGCCACCTCGCGCAGAATATGTATGCTCTCTGCCTCCAATAGCCGCAGATGGCTCAAGCGATGGGGAGATGGAATCTGCGCAGACGGCGCTGGTTCTAGAGATGCGATTTCGACAACTGCCATGCATGACCTCGTTCCGAATGTGGGATCGAACTGAAGGCCAATGTATAGGCTGCACACACTGGCTTTTCAGCTAGGGTGCGTCATCTGATGAATTGCTAAGGAGATCAGAGACTAGTTCGCGCACCCATCGAAGATCTTCGACAGGCAACAACAGAGCCGAACTTGGAGAGCGCGAACCATGTGTTTATTGATAGTACCAGCCATTATAGACAAAAGCAATCCAAATTGATTTCTTATGGAAAAGCTCTCGAATCGGAATTCAATTCAGAAAAGTTGGAGCGCCGGGCGGGAGTTGAACCCGCGAATACAGGTTTTGCAGACCTGCGTGTTAGCCGCTTCACCACCGGCGCTTTCTGTTTAAAGAAAGACATGGCGCAGGTTGGCGTACCCTGCAAAGCATTGTGCATCCTTCGGTGGATCGGGAGTCACGTACCAGCCCCGTCCCGGAGTTACAGTACGGCGTTGGCTACTTCTTTCCGTTGTCTTTGAAGTTCAGCGCAACGTAGTAGGTCGTGTAAGAGTGGCCGGTTGCCACATTCGTCAGGAACTGGCCGCCGCCAAAATAGCCAATGCCGCCGCCCAGGTTAAAGTGCTTATTCAGTTCATACCAGGAGTAGCCATCGATTTCCGCACCCACATGGCGGCCGTGATTGGTCTTGTTCGTCACGATCGCGCCGCCGGAAGTGTTGTAGATCGAGTCGAACGCATCAGCTGCCCAAAAGTCCAGCCCTTGCGCCGTGAACGTGAGACGGCGGTGAGGCTCAACAGTGGCTCCCGCGCGTACCGACTCAATGTTCTGCCAACCGAATATGTCGGTAATGCCAAAGCGATCGTGAGCTGTCGGGTAGATCGTATCGAAGGTGGTATGCGTTGCGTTTTGCGCTGGATTGCTATTGCCTGTGGCGTAGTCGTACTGCGTGAAGACGCGCGGCTTAGTCGTCACATTGAGAAACTGGTATGCCGCGCCTGTCTGCGCGGCCGAAGCACGAAGCGATTGCGGTCCCACCTTGCCGGTTTCAAGAATCACCTCGCCCGAGTAATCGAACGCCTTGTGGGCTTGCGCCTTGAAGCGCACGCCAAAAGCTTTCTCGTTTTCCTTGCCGGTGGCCTTGGCTACTGCCGGCTCGACGACCTCTGCCGGCTGCACGCGCCACAAGAAGAACGGCTCAAGGCTCGAGTGCTGCACAAGAAAACCATCGATGCGGCCGTAGGCTCCGTAGATGTTGTTGCCTTCCTGATGCGGGGTCACACCAAAGGCCTGCGGAACTATAGCCGAGGCGGCGAAGATACCCAGGTGCTCACGCTTCGCATTCAGGTTCAACACAGCCGCATCGTATGAACGGGCCTGGTTGCGCCACTCGGAGTTGGCGATGATGGTGTTGTTGTAGTTGATAAGCTGGCGACCCACGCGAAGGCTGAACCAGTGCTTGTCAGGCGCGCCGATCTCAGCGTAAGCGAGCTTCAGATCCCAGCGAACCGTGTTCGGAGGGCCGATTGGCGGGTTTTGGAAGCCTGATCGGGCGTCCTGCACCTGCGCTGTAACCCGAAACCAACTGGGCGTATGAAGATTCACTTGAAACCTGAAGCGACTCAGCAGGTAGGAATCATCAGCTTTCGCCTTGAAGTTTGAGTTGTCATACGCCTCATACCGAAACCGCTCCTCGGCCGCCAGATCGATCCACTTAGGCAGCTTTGCGTCAATGTACGTCGCCGGCGCAAAGTCGTGAGAGTCATACGGTGCTGGGTTAGCGGTAGTACGCCAGGCCGGGCCGTTTAGAAAGCTCAACGGGTTCGAGGCCGGACCGGTGATGAATACGCCATTGAACCCGGACGTTCCGTGTTGCGTCGTGATGTCGTCCTGCGCGAGAACGACCTGCGTCACCATGCCAAAAACCAGCATGACTCCAATCAACCTGAGTACCATCGTGATCTCCTGAATGTGCTCGACCGGATTCCGCGGCAAATGGGGAAAGCGCTGCGTTTAGATTGAGCGTTGTGTATGAGTGATTGTTTGCTTTGAAGCGAATCGGCAGCGGCTCAGCGGTCTGCAGAATTCCGTTGGGATCGCTTTGATGGGAAACACAAAACCGCGGACAGGCTAGCGGGCGCTAGCGGCGACAACAACAACACGCGATTTTGATCGAGAAACTTTGCATTCGGGAACAACTCAGTTTTCATAAATTAGCAAGCATCCGGTTTCTTGTCAACTGGCCAGGACTGATTATCTGTGCGCCTGGTAGCGGAAACATGATGAGATGTTGCAGCGTAAAGGTCACGAATTCAACAACGGCAACTTGACTTTGACATGCGGCGACCCTAATATTCTTCTATGGAAGGTCAATTCTGTTGTCGCATCTGTATGGCATTTCGCGCGAGCAGGTGACTTGGGTCCAAACATTCGATTGAAAACCACGGTTTCCGGATGCCCGCGATACAGCCAATGCTGTCGCGGGCCTTCTGTCTTAGGCGAAGAGGAAAAATGACTGTAGCAGTTCCCGAGAAAGAAACAAAGGCACAAAAAGCGGAGCGCCTCAAGCTCGAAAAGAATCCGTGGCAGGCCTTCGATGAGGTGCGCGAGTTTGCCCGCCAGGGCCGCGCCAGTGTGTTGCCTGAATGGGCTTCCTTTTACTTCAAGTGGTGGGGCATTTACACCCAGGGCGATGGCGTGGGCGCTACCGGCGGCAAGGGCGGCGAGGGCTTGTCCTCCGATTACTTCATGATGCGTATCGGCATTCCCAACGGCATCGTCTCCGCCGCACAGCTTCGCGTCATCGGCGGCCTCACGCGCAAGTACGCGCGCAACCTCGCTGACATTACCGTTCGCCAATGTATTCAACTTCACTGGCTCACCATCGAATCACTCCCTGAAGTGGTGGATGCGCTCAACGCAGTCGGACTTTCACCCATCAGCGCGTGCGGAGATGTGGTGCGCAACGTGACCGGCTGCCCATTGGCCGGCGTGGCCGACGACGAGCTGATCGATTCCTCGCCACTGGCCGCGGAGATTTCGCAACTGCTGAGCGGTAACCCGGAGTTCTATAACCTGCCGCGAAAATTCAAGATCTCCGTCACCGGCTGCCCCTCCTGGTGCTCTCACCCAGAGATCAACGACATCGCTCTCACTGCGACCAAGTCCGATGGCGTGCTTGGCTACTCTGTACGCGTGGGCGGAGGCCTCTCCAAGGAGCCGCATCTGGCCGTTCGCCTCAACACCTTTGTCCTTCCAGAGCAGGCTGTTCGCGTGATGCGCGCGACTGCCGAGATATTCCGCGAGCAGCAAAACCTGCGCGGTAATCGCAATGAAGCTCGCATGAAGTATCTGTTTCTCAAAGAAGGTTGGACCGCTGAAAGCTTCCTAAGCGAATTACAATCGCGCCTCGACTTTACGCTGCTGCCTGCCGTGCAAGAACAAGTTCCTGACGACATTTACCGCGACCATACGGGCATTCATCCGCAACGACAGCCGGGCCTGAGTTACGTGGGAGCATCTGTTCTGCGCGGCCGTCTGACAGGAGAGCAACTGGAAACGGCAGCCGACCTCGCAGATCGCTTTGGCACGGGCGCACTCCGCACAACCGTTGCGCAGAATCTGCTGTTCATTGATATTCCGAACAACAAAACGGCGGAACTCGCGAGAGAGCTGAATCAGATAGGCTTGCAGGTGGACGGCTCTTCCTTCTGGCGCGGCGCCGTCGCCTGCACCGGCACCGAGTTCTGCAAACTGGCTATCACCGAGACCAAGGGCTTTACGCGCTGGCTGGTGGATGAACTCGAAGAGCGACTGCCGCAGTTTGACCAGCAGCTTCGACTCAATGTGACCGGGTGCCCCAACAGTTGCGGCCAGCACTGGATCGCTGACATCGGCATGGAGGGCAAGAAAATCAAGCACGAAGGCAAGCTCACCGACGCATTTTATTTCTGCCTCGGCGGGGCAGTCGGCCAGCACGCCTCGATCGCCCGCCCGGTGGGTTTTCGCTGCCCTGCGCCGCTGGTGCCTGACGCAATTGAACGGCTGCTGCGCGAATATCTTGCCGACCGTCAGCCGGCGGAGAATCTTCGCGCCTGGTTCGGCCGCCACAGCAACGAAGAACTACGCGCTCACCTAGCCGGCGAAGCCGTTGACGCTGTTGAACGCGACCTGCCCACAGGCCCCGTCCCGCATGGCGTAAGCGAATAGAAGTTAACATGAGCCTTCTGCCGATTTTTCTCAAACTCGACGGCCGGCGCTGCTTGCTGGTAGGCGCGGGCACGGTGGCCCTGGACAAGATATCGAGCCTGCTCAAAACTGGATTGCGACTCCGCGTGATCGCGCCTGAGGCAAAAGCTGAAGTGCGGCAGCTCGCGACCGATGGCCGCCTCGAATGGATACAGCGTCCTTTCGAGCTCTCCGACCTTGACGGCAACTTCCTGGTCATCGCCGCAACCGACTCCGACGAGGTCAACGCCCAAGTTTATCGCGGAGCAGTCAAGCGCGGCATTCTGACGAATAGCGTGGACGACCCTCCGAACTGCGACTTCTTTTTTGGTTCGACGGTCAGCCGGGGCAGCTTGCAGGTCGCGATCTCGACGGCCGGAGAGAGCCCGGCCTTTGCCCAGCAATTGCGCCGCGAGATTGACGAGCAACTGCCCGAAGAGATCGGCTCGTGGCTTGAAAATCTTGGCAAGCTTCGTCGCGAGGTTCTCGCGACTCATCCCCCAGGCGAGGCGCGACGTCTGCTGCTGCATCAACTCGCCCAGCGTTCGATCTGCGAATCCGAAGACTGCCCTGCGCGCCAGTTGGCTTTCGCGCCGGTTGATGAAGTCGAGGCCGGCCCCGATGTCGATGATGATTCTTCAGAGACCTGCGCGCCGCAAGCCGAAGAAGGCCCGGCTACGGTTCGTCTGGTTGGAGCCGGGCCCGGTGATCCCGACCTGCTGACCGTCAAGGCCTTGCATCTTATTCAGACCGCCGACGTCATTCTCCACGACGATCTTGTTCCCCGCGCGATTCTCGACCACGCCTCGCCGTCTGCCGAGATCGTCAACGTGGGCAAACGCTGCGGCCACAAAGGCATTTCGCAGGATGAGATCAACGCGCTGATGATTGAGCACGCTCGCGCACGTCATGAAGTGGTGCGACTCAAAGGCGGCGACCCGCTCGTCTTTGGCCGGGCCGCGGAAGAGATGGCCGCGCTCACAGAAGCTGGCATCCCATTCGAGATTGTGCCCGGAATCACGGCTGCCTTTGCGGCTGCCGCTGCTCTTGGCTGCTCACTCACCGTCCGCAATCGCGCATCGAATCTGATCTTTTCAGCCGGCCACCGAGCGCCATCACAATCGGACGGCAATTCGTCACTGCCGCGGATTGAGGACGCTACCCGGGTTGTTTACATGCCGGGCCGCGATCAGCGCTTGCTCGCGCAGCAGTGGCTCGAAGAAGGTCTTCCGCCTGACCTTCCTTGCGCTATCGTCTCCCGTGCCGCGCAGCCCGATCAACAGATTCAATCCACTACGCTTGCCGCCTTGGGAGATACCGAGCCAACTCTTGCGCCCAGTATCCTCATTGCCGGCTGGGTTCTGCGCGAAGCCAATGTTCCAATTCATCTGGCAGGCGATACCGTGCCAGTTTCAGCCTGAAACTCGAGTCCTTGTGCAATTGCGTTAAGTCGAAATATACCTTTACAGCTTCACAAAACATAAAAGGTGAATAAAATATGCAAGAAATCGGCCCAAAAATAAATATTTATAGGGGGGGTGGGGGGGGCGCCTTTCTGGTCAGTTGACAGTTTTCAGTTGTCAGTAGCGGCATGCGCCTGTGATCGTGGCTCATTCTTTGATTGTGCGCCCTGGGGAGCTAATCTTCTGCAACCGCTGCGGATGACGCATTCGCGCTGCACGGCTCGGTTTGAGCGTAGATTCTTGCGGCGCTAGGAGTCGACTCGTTCCCGCTCCCACTGATCCACCTGGTCCCTGTCGATTCGATCGTCGCGATCCTCTCGCTCTTCCAATTCGCGACGTTTTTCGCGCTCTTCGCGTTCCTCACGACCATCGCTCATCCTTGATACCTCCGGGCAGTGTAAGAGAGCAATTCCTGTTGCAAGCGCCCCACGTTCTCCGCCCCGAAAACGGAAAGAGTGGGGCAATCAGGCTTGTCGCCGACCCGAATCAGCCGACGATGGAGCCACTTGCACAATCGCTCTTTCGGAATTGCGAATCACAAGCGCCGGGGCTAAAGCGCCGCTCATTCGATGCACTTGCGGCACGACTAAAAAGGCTGCGGAAAAAGGCTGTACCTTCGGCGAAAAGCCCGAAGTGCATACCTCAGGGGCTAAACCCCCCGGGCTGATTATATTGGCTTTATGCCGGGGATAAATCCCCGGCATACCGCCCGCCCGCGTTTTTCCCCAGCTTCTGAAGTCGTGCCCTGACGCTGCTTGCTTTCCCTTTGAATCTTGCGACTGGCTCGATCTGTCAAGAAACAAGCTCGGACGCCTCTTGCTTTCCCTTTGAATCTTGCCACTGACTCGATCTGGTAAAAAACAAGCTCGGAGGCTGCTTGCTTTCCCTTTAGATTTTGCAACTGGCTCGATAGTTCTTGAGCCTAGTTCTTTGGCATGGGCATTGGCTGCACGCCGCCGCAGTCCGGTCCTTTATAGACGGATGCGGACTCGATCGTGTATTCAACTGGCATTGAGTTTTGCCCCATCTGCATGACTCCTGTAAAGTGCACCTTGCCTTTGGCGTGATCGGGAACCGCCCAGGAAGACTCCAGCGTGCCTTTGCCAGCCATTCTGCCGGTGCATACCAAATCGGCGGTCATAGTGGTTGCTTTGAGCACTACGTTGATCATCTGACATTCGCCGTTGCGGCTCTGTGGCATCGGGGCGCCGTATCTGTCGATCATCGCCTGAGATAGGCACATCTGGGTGGTGTGCGGGCCGCCGCCAAAGGGTGAGTTTGCACCGGCGGGCATGGTCATGCCCGGAGGCATCGGCGATTGCTGCCAGGTCATGGTACTGGTCATCTCCCATAGGCCGGGCTTCCTGACAGCCTGCGTCCAGGCCAACAGGGTCACAGCGACGAGGCAACAACCCGTCGTGATCCAAACTCTTGCCTTATGCATCGAACCTCCTGATCAATTGTGCGTGCTGATGGCCACGCGAGCCTTCACTCTAGCGCAATGTGCAATGTACTGGAAAGAGAAAACTCAGTGCCGATTCGCCAAAGCCGCGCCACCCAGGGCCAGGAGCGCCCCGGTCACACGGCCGGCGGCGTGACGAACCAACTTGTCTTCGCTGGCGAAGTCGCCTGTAATGACGCGCACACCGAGCGCCTCGATCCGTTCGATGTCAGCCTCAATCGGCGTCGCTCCTGTGGCCGCGTAGCGAGCCACCGTCTCTACCGAAAAAGCCGCGGTATTGACCAGTGCGTAGTCGAAGATGGGCTCATGTGTATGTTCATAAATCCGCTCGATGTGCTGCGAGGCGCTGAGGCCAAGGCTCTCATTGGGCTGAGTCATCAGATTGCAAACGTAGACTCGCACGCCACGAGCGCTGGCCAGGGCTGACGGCATGCCTTGCACCAGCAGGTTGGTAATGAGCGAAGTGTAAAGCGAGCCGGGCCCCACCGTGATCAGGTCGGCGCGCTCAATGGCCTCGAGCGTCTCTGGCAAGGGCGCGGCAACCGCGGGATCGAGCATCAACTCGGCGATGCGTTTGCGGCTGGCAGTAATTCTGGTCTCGCCGCGCACCAGCGAACCGTCGTCCATGCGCGCCACCAGCGTGGCGTTGGCTGTGGTGACAGGATAGATTCGCCCACGAGTGGCCAGAATCTTTGACGCCAGTTGAATGGCCTGGCCAAAGTCGCCAGTAATCTCGGTCAATGCGGCCACAAAGAGGTTGCCGAAGTTGTGTCCCTTGAGGGAATCTCCTTTACGAAAGCGATGGGCAAAGAGTTGGGCCAGCAGGTCTTCCTCTTCACTAAGGGCCAACATGCAGTTGCGCAGGTCGCCAGGAGGAAGCATATTGAAGCCCTTGCGCAAACGGCCGGACGAGCCGCCGTCGTCGGTGACGGTGACTACAGCGGCAAGGTCGCCGATCAGACCTGCTTCAGTTGGGTTGCGAGCTGTTACATGACGCCGCAAACCGCGCAGCAGCGTTGACAAGCCGGTGCCGCCGCCTATGGCCACCACGCGCAAAGACCCGGCCGGCTCGCAACCCGCTGCCGCATGGAGATGCGGCTCCGTACTCGATGCCGTGATCTGTGCTGAAGTCACTGAAACCTATGGAACTTCGGGATATAACAGCTCGGTAAACCGTGGATCGTCTGCCATTCTTTGAAAGTCGTTGTCGACACGAGCCTGCAGCCGGTTTTTGGGGTTCAGTTCGATGGCTTGGGCGAGGTTTCGGAGGCAATCCTGTGTACGCTCGGTGATAGCGTCCAGCAGCGCCAGCCCGTAATAGGCGTAGTCGGCCGTGGGATACGAGGTTAGGATATTTTGAAACTGTTCTTGCGCTTCGTCGTAGTAGCCCGTATTCAACTTTGAGATGGCATAGTCGTAGTGTTCCTCGGGCGTGAGGAACGTAAGGTTATGCTTCTCCAGTTGTCGCTGGCAGGTGTTGATATACATTTTGCAGCGCTCCCGCAACTCGACTGGAGCAACGGGCAACAGCTTCTCAAATGCCGCCAGCGCCTTGTCGCACTTGCCCTGTTGCAGCAACTGCACTGCGGATTGATAGTGCTGAAAAGCCGGGCCAGTACCTGGACTGGAGTGTCCGCCGGACCTGCCCGGCAGTGAGGGTTCTTTCTTATGGTCGTGCGCCAAGGATCGGACCTCTTACCTCGTTGATTTACCGGAAATCCACACTTTTCAAGAGTGTTTGAGCAGCATCGCCGCCCGCAAAAGACCACTCCCGGAATTTACTCTACTCAGGCACTGTTTATACGCAGAACCCCGCCTCACGTCAAGGCTGCCCGCCGAGCGCCCTTATCCCGCAGCCACTTTCGCCTGCCTGGATTGGCCTGAATTCCTGTAAACGGCCGGGTTCAGCGATGGATCGTTGTACATTTTCAGTTGGCGATAGAGCTTAAACCGTCGCGTCCCTGCAAGGATTTCATGCCACAGCGCATCCACGCAAGCGCAGAGGTCACACCTCTGCTCTTCCAGTATTGCCAACCGCTGCCGATTGCGCTCGGCGTGCCCAGCTGGAGCGTCAGCGCGCTCGCCTTCTTCGCGCGTGTGATAGATTTTCAGCGCGAGAATAGAGAGCCGATCGATCATCATCCCCAGCGACTCGGAGTGGAGCGCCGCCGCCGGATTTGGCAGTCCGCGCGGTTCGAGCCAGGCCAGCAGAGCCAAGTCCAGCCCCTCGGCCAAGTCGTTGCGGCGTTGGTTGACTGGATCGATGCGCCGCTTGACGCTGGCGATCTCAGAATCGCTGGCCGCAGGGACGCGGGCCTCATCCTCAATGTGCCAGAGTTCAAAGTTGGCGAAGTGCTGGTCGCTCACAAGGCGCAGCCAATTAGCCTCGGGCTCGCCCAGCGCTGCAGACGCCGGCCATGCCGCGCCCGCCGCCGAGTGGTGCCAGGCGCGCGTCTCGCGATCCTGCTGGTTGACGATCATCTCAGCCGAAAGCATGCCTGATTATCCTTACCGTTGCCCGCGTCTTGATGCCATGCGTGAGCGCCAGCATCCATGGTAGAACGATCGTCACATTCGGTCCAGAGATTAGGCGCAGTGACGAGTTGGCCTAATTTTTCAGGTGCTCCGCTGGCACCTCGATGTGGCTCTGCTGTGTGGGCGGCAGCGGTAGCCGCACTTCCAATGACCCGGCGTGGTTATTCCCTGAGTCCAATATCGCCAGGCGAAGGCTGGCGGCCTCGACCGGCAACTCGACCTTGAGGTTGTGGAACATGCCATTGCGAAGCGCATCCTGATACACCACGGCCGGCATGGATGCTGTCAGCTTCTGCGTAGTACCGCCCAGCCTCTGTCCATCCGCCGCATACGCATAGACGGCGATCTCAAGCGCAGCATGGCGCCTTCCATCCGGAGCCGCAGTTAGTTGCAGTTGCTGAGCGAGGATCGCAAGTCGTATGTTGTACGACTGCACGATGCCGGAGAGATGCTGCGGCCTCTTCGATTTTTTGGCGGCATGATAGACCGCCTTGTTTGCCAGCGGCGAGTCTGGAGCGGCCAAGGCTGGCGCTCCATTGGGGTCGATCCGCGCCTTGAACACCAGGCCCTGCGCATCGGGCGCTCCACGCACCATGACCGAGGCCAGGGCGCCACTCTGGGCGTCTTCCGGCGTCACGGTGGCAGGATCAACCGCGTAATACGCGCTGCGATAAGCAAGCCTGCACCCCGGCTTGTCCAGGGTCACATGAATCGAACGCAGGCCGCCGTCAAATTTAAGATTAGAGGGCGCGTAGACCAGCGTGTAGTAAGCAGAGCCTTCACTGACGGCCTGTCGGGCGGCCGCGACAAGCCCATTGGTATTGACAAAAGCATGGCCACCGGTGGCATCGGCAATCTCGCCCATCGTGGCGTGCGAAGCCTCGAGCGACTGCATGAAATGATTGTGGCTTTGCACGTTGGGCGGAGGGCCGCCCGGCGTGGTTGGCAGTCCTGGCGAACCCTGCTGTCCTCGATCGTTCGTCGAGACGATTGAGGCGCCGGTCGCAGATGCTGAAAACCCCGGTTCGGTTACCAATCCGCGCACATCGATGGGGTACACCGCCGTCTGGCTCACCGCGAGCGCCGTTGCCACCTTGCGCATCCTCTCCTGAAGCACCATCATGTCGCCCATTCCATGGCTGAAGCCGGACATGGATGCCTCCGATCCGTCCAATGAAACGACAGGCGTAGTCATGTTTGTCGCGGTCATTGTGGCTCCCGGCCCTGGATTCGGGCTACCGGGTTCATCGTCGACAATTATCGTTCCCTGCTCTGCATCTCGCGCGTTGGGCAAGACCATCATGTTGAAGGATTCAGAGAACCAAAGCAAGTTTTTGCGCCCGCTTTGCGTCGCCAGGAATCGCCCCATTTCCCAAAAAGCATCGAGTGTGGATTGAGCTTTGAGCAGGTCTTCGCTCGCAGCCGTCATGCGGAGCCCCGCCGCCTTGGAGTGCATCGCGGCCAACAGCCTGCTGGTATCCGTGGTAAAGCCCTGCACGAGGGTCAGGTCGTCAGCCAGGGCAAAGATCGCCACCTCCATCGATGCCGGCTTCCGCTCAAGAAAACTCACGATCTGCTGGTGCGCATACGCTTGATCGGTAACCGGCGTATTGAGGTAGTCCAGCAGTACCACCACCAGCGGACCGCTTGCCGGTGTCTGCTCCAGGTTCATAAATGTGTGGCTGGACAATTGCGGCGGAGCGGAAGGCAACAGGCTGCGGTCCTGTTCCGGGTTGTGAAGCTCAAAGGCGCGCACCGACTGCGGTTTCCGATCTTCCAAGACCGTAAAATCCTGTTGAGTGAGATCCGGGACAGGCGTGCCATCCGGCCCCGTGACCACGACGTCCACCACCACGCGCCGCGTAGTGGAGTGAATCACCACGATCGGCTGTTCGTCCTCCGGCGTTCCCGGCTGAACCGTGAACGACTGTGGACTCGCATCCTGCTGCGCGGAACTGACGTCTGAGGTCTCGGCGATCAGAGCAGACGGGCTTTTGACTGTTGCGGCTGAGGGTGGCGCGGGACTCGTCTGAGCTAGCGATGCGACAGACCCCGCCAATGCAAAGACAAGCGCACCGAATTCCAATGTAAAGATCGAACGACCACGAAATCCATATAGCAGCTTCATCAATACCCTCCGCAATAGGAATTCTGCCTGAGCTGCCCGCACGGACAGGCGTACCCCCATCATACGGCTTGGCGGACCGGCGTAGGCGGAAGGAAATGGTCTTTGAGAATCCGCAAAGAGCATGGCTTGGAGATGAATACCGACTCTCCGAAATGCCGGCTCATCCATAGATTTTTTGGATTGAATTGAGTACAGAGTCGTCTGAAAGCGGCCCGATTTTTAAATCTCCTTGCAGCTTTTGGCAAAGAAGGCCCTGGTAGTAGCGGACGGTCAGGCCCAGCACTTGCCCATTGACATAGTGCTCGAGAACCCAGCAGCGCGCAGCCGCGCCCATTCGTCGGCGGCGCTCTGGGTTGCGCAGCAATTTGAGCACGGACTCGCGAATGGCGACCGGGTAGCCGGGCGGAATCAGCAGGCCTGTAACTTCAGGAAGTACCGCGTCGCGGGAACCAGTGGATAGCGTGGTCACGACGGGAATTCCGGTCGCGGCGGCCTCCAGCACAACGTTCGGAAAGCCTTCGCGCCAGGTTGGAAGGACCATCACATCCATGACGCGATAATAGGGAGCTGTATCGGCGACGAAGCCCGTGGTATGGATGTGGGGATTGTTTTTGATGCGAGAGCGCAGATCACTGCCGAGCGCATCTTCGGAAGCATCAAACCAGCCCACCAGCAGCAGATGCGCCTCCGGCTTGGCGACCAGTATGGCGTCGAATGCCTCAATCAGTTCCGGCAGACCTTTGTCGCAGGTCAATCGTCCCACAAAGCCAATCACCGGGGCATCGGGCGCGAGACCGAGCCGTTCACGGAGGTCGCTCGGTCCCGGCTGGAAGCGCTCAACATCGACGCCGTTGCTGCTGCCGCAGCCGAGAAGACGCAGCTTGCTTGCGGGAGCCACGCGCAGGGCAATTGCCTCGTAGCGCAGACTGTCACTGTTGCACAGCACGGTATGAGAACAGGCCGAGGCCAGACGCTCAGCGGCCAGAAGCATGCGGCGTTTGATTCCTGTGCAGGATTCGAGCTTCAAGCCGCGTAAAAAATAGACCCGTGCAGGTACACCGCAGAGCATGGCGGCTATCGAGCCGAGCAGCCCCGCTTTGGGCGTGCTGAATTCCGTCATGTCGGGTTTGAGCCGGTAGAGCAGCTGGCACAAGCGCGCGAGTGACACGAGATCTGCGAGCGGCGCAATCCCCCGATGTATAGGAATGGCAATGGATTCAACCCCTTGCTGGGCAGCCGTGCGAGCAAGCAGTGCGCCGGGGCTTGCAACCAGCGTTACCCGAAACCCAGCTTCGCGCAGACTACGCAGACGACCGCCAAGAACCAGGCAGGTCTGCGGGCTGGTAATGCCGACGACGATATGTGGGCAATGGGGCGAACGGGAAGGCCGAGGCGAATCAATGGCTATAGACGAAAAATACTTGCGCGCACTGCCGAATGTGGGCAAAAAAACAGTCGCGGCCAAATGGATCAAGCGCATGAACACGAGCCCCTCCCCAAAAGGACCTTCGCGTCCCGACGCAAGACCCCATCGGAAACGCGTATGGAAAGATGCTCGACAGAATCCGGAGTTCATGATTACTGGACGCTCACGGGACTTCCCCATGTCCTGGCGCATCCACTCTCGTCTGCTGCCTTAGCCGCTTTCCTCGTGACAGCGCAGAGAGAGACCTTGTTAGGTGTCCCCTACTGGAGATAAGCAAACTCAGTACTCTTAGGAAACATTAATAACCTTTACCCTGTCAATAGAGAATTATCCTCAGGAAAACCATGGTACTAATTACAGAGTAATAAGGACTTTTGCACAATACTCGTGAAAATCCTTGAGGTTTTCCACATGCCGGGGAACGCGCGTTTGAGGGTTTTGTCGTTGATTCCGCACCTTGGAGGCGGGGGAGCCGAGCATGTGATCGCACTTCTGGCTCGAAGTTTATCGCCAGAGAAGTATGAAGTGCACCTTGGTCTGATCACGCAGACAGAGATCGGCGAGGTGGGATTGCCGAGCTGGGTGCATGTTCACGCACTTGGCGCTTCACGGGTGCGCTGGGGGGTCCTTCGGCTGCTCGGATTGGTGCGGCGGACCAAACCGGACCTGATTCTCTCCGGGATGTTTCATTTGAATTTTCTTGTGCTGCTCCTGCGGCCCTTTTTCCCTCAGGGAACTCGCATTCTGGTGCGTCAAAATGGGACCATTTCGTCTGCGCTGGCTTTTGGAGGGCTGCCTTGGTATACGCGCACACTCTACCGGTTACTTTACCGCCGAGCGGACCGGGTGATTTGCCAGACGAATGCGATGGCTGGTGACCTTGCCCGTGAACTAGGGATTCAGGACGACAAGCTCGCAGTACTGCCGAACCCAATCGAAGTAGAGGAGATTCGCAACTCGATTGGCGGGAGCGCGACTCTATCAAAGGGAGCGGGCCCGCACCTGCTGGCGGTGGGCAGATTGTCGCGAGAAAAGGGATTTGATCTGCTGCTGCGAGCCTTGCTCCTGGTCCGGAGAGAATTTCCCGAAGCTGAGTTAGTGATTGCCGGCGCTGGACCGGAAGAGGCAGCGCTGAAGGCCGAGTGTCATGCATTGAGTTTGGACACGGCGGTAAGTTTTGCAGGGTACATTGAGCAACCATGGATTCACCTTGCGGACGCAACGCTGTTTGTGCTTCCCTCACGGCATGAAGGTCTGCCCAATGCGCTGCTGGAGGCGGCTGCCGCGGGCCTTCCGATCGTTGTCTCTCCGGCTTGCGACGGTATAGTGGAACTGCTGCGCGATCAACCTGGAGTCTGGCTAGCTTCTGAGATCTCCGCCGAGGCGCTTGCAGCTTCGTTGCTGGTTGCAGTGCGGGCGCTGCGACCCGGCGAGCGATTCGCCCACGCATTTGTAGAGGCCTTTAGAATTGACCGCGTGATTCAGGCCTATGAGGCGTTGATCGACCAGACCCTGCAACACCAACGACAGTAGCCTACGCTTTTTCTTCCGCACTGTTCGGAAGCAATTTTCGAGCCCAATACCAGAGAAAGAAAAACGTGCCGACGGTCCACAACGAAGTGGCAAGCGCGATTCCCGCCACTCCGAACCAGCGCATGAGGATCAGATTCAGAATCACGTCGAGCGCCAGATTCAGCGCGCCGCAATAAAAGATCAAGTCAGTACGGCGCATGGCAACGAGAAAACGATAAAAGACACGGCTGGAGACAAAGAAAGGAATCTGAATGGCGTACATGGCCAGCACCGGAGTGACCAGCGCTGTGTCGCGCGGCCCGAAGACGCCATGCTGGAAAGCCGCACGAATCAGCAGATGCGAGCCGGCGATCATGGCCAAAGCAATGGGCGTGGACACCATGGCTGTCAGCCGGACCCAGGTTCGCAATGTGTGTCGACATCCGGCCCAATCTTGATGCGCAATCATGCGGGAGAAATGCGGCACGATCGCCGATGAGACCGCTCCGGCCAGCAGGGTGATGACCACGCTGACGAAGCGGTTGGCGTAGGCCAGCGCCGAGACGCTTCCGGCGGGCAGCATGGCGGCCATCGATTGATCGACCAGCAGGCCGCCGGAGGCGACTACGCCGCTCAGGAGCACCGGCCCGTACTGCTGGGCAACTTCGCGTGTGGCGTCGGTCGCTCCATGCCACCAAAGGCGAAATCGATAGCCGTGCGAGTCCATCATCCACGCCACCAGCCCGGCATGAACCAGCGCGCCAACCAGCGTCGAGTAAACCATCGCCCAGATTCCATAGCGGCCGCTGAGGAACAGCGCGCCCAGGATGATGGCCGCTGGAGTTGCGACCGGAGCGAGAGCGGGCAGCGCAAAGTGGTCAAAGGTATTGAGGACAGCCGTGCAGTTGGTGG
>JBEKWJ010000047.1:0-36513 GCA_049513195.1 Occallatibacter sp. | reverse complement strand
GCAGTTGCAGCAGGCCAGTGATCAGCTCACGATTAGCCGTCAGTTTGTTTTCGCGCAGCAGACCCAGCAGGTTTTCTCCGGCATGGGCCAGCATTTCCAGCCGCTTGAAGCCGAGAAAACCCGTGGTTCCCTTGATCGTATGTACTGAACGGAAGATATCGCCAATGAGCTCCGCGTCCTGCGGGCGCTCCTCCAGATCGGTCAGGCACCGCTCCATGCGGTCCAGCCCTTCCTGGCTTTCGATCAGAAATTCCCTCGTCAATTCATCCATTGGTCCACTCATCCACCAGCCGGGATGACATCCCCAGCACGGTGAGCACTCAAGCCGTTTATCGGAAAGAAGTGCCTCAACATGAGGAAGAGAGTTTTTACGGGGAAATCAGGGGGTGAAAAGCAAGGGATGAATCACGCCGGCAACTGATCCTCGGCCTGGCCGAGGCCTCAGAACTTTGCCGCTTTCCGGTGGGTCGGGGTCAACACAACTGGAGCGCTTGGAAGATTTTAAAGAACTTTCTCATTCTGCAACTCATTCTGCCCGGTTCTGGCGTTGATTTGAGCTTGCCAGCCCGGAAGGCGTTGGTCGCCGGTGATGAGGCGCGCGCCGCGGGTAAAGGTGAAGTAGGTCCAGACCCAGGCAGCAAAGACCGAGATGCGGCTGCGGAAGCCGATGAGAAAGAAAATGTGGACTGTCAGCCATGTAACCCACGCGGGAAAGCCGCTCATGTGCGCCTTGAATGGCCACTCAACCTTGGCCACGGCGGCCATGCGGCCGATGGTTGCCATATCGCCCTTATCCCAGTAGCGGAAGGGCGGACGCCGTGCGCCAGCCAGATCGGCGGCGATGATTTTGGCAACATGGTCGCCCATTTGCATGGCCGGTTGAGCGACACCAGGAACCTGATGGCCGTCCTGCTCAAAGTGAGCCAGGTCGCCGAGGACAAAAACTTCGGGCGTTCCCGGCGGATTGAGGCGATCGTCGACCAGCACGGCGCCGCGACGGTCGAGCGGCGCGCCCAACATCTTGCCTAATGGCGATGCCTGCACTCCTGCGGCCCAGAGCGTGACGGCGGTGTCGATGCGCATGCTGCCGTCCTGGCCCTCCGCCTGAACCCAGCCCGGTCCCACGCCGGTGACCTGGGTCTGGGTGTGGACCTCAACGCCAAGGTGGCGCAGTATTTCTTCGGCCTTTGCGGAAAGATCTTCAGGATAGGCGGCCAGCACGCGTGGCGATCCCTCGAGCAGCACTACGCGCGCCTTGGTAGGGTCAATGTGGCGGAAGTCATGTCGCATGTAGAGTTGGGCAATGTCGGAGATGGCACCCGCCAATTCGACGCCTGTGGGACCGCCGCCGATGACGACGAAATTGAGCGGCGGGTGCCAGCCGTGCTCGACCATCTGTCGTTCGGCCAGCTCGAAGGCCAAAAGCACACGGCGGCGGATTTCGACCGCATCCTCAATGGTTTTTAATCCCGGGGCGAACACAGACCAATCATCATGGCCAAAGTAGGAATGGGTTGCCCCGGCGGCTAGCACAAGATAGTCGTAGGAGAGCTCGGCGCCGCTGGCCAAGGTAATCTGACGCGCTTCAATATCGATGCCGACCACTTCGTCCATCAGCACCTGTGTATTTTGCTGGCCGCGCAGGACGGTGCGGATGGGCTGCGCGATATCAGCCGGCGAAAGCACCGCGAGCGCCACCTGGTAGAGGAGCGGTTGGAAGATGTGATGGTTGCGGCGATCCACGAGGGTTATCTCCACCGGCAGATGAGCCAGCTTTCTGGCGGCATGAAGGCCGGCAAAGCCGCCCCCGACAATGACCACACGGGGAGGCCGGGTTAATGGTTGCTCAAGCGGATGGGTCAATTCGCCCACAATATGCGCCTCCTCACTTACAAGATGCGTCTGGAGCGCAATAGGTAACAGGCGGCATGGTTTTGGTGCAGTGCTCTAAGGAAACTGCTCGATTGCGAGGTTGAGGCTGGCGGTGTTTCCGGTGACGGCTACGGCGGTCATGTTGGTGGCCACGCCGGGTAGCGATGCCGGGGTGAAGGTAACGCTTCCGTCGAGAGCCGAGGTGGCCGTCGCGGCCTGGGTCGCCAGGAGCATCGATTGGGCGCAGCGGCCCTGCGGCGGGCATGGCGGAGCCCAGGCATAGAGCGCCTGATAGAGCGTGACCATGCCGCCAGCCATGGGGTTGCCGTCCACGTCCAGCACGCGGAGGATGATCTGGCTGGGGGTTCCCTGCATCGGGAGGCTTTGCCATGTTCCGGAGACGGCTTCAAGGGTCGCGTACTCGGGCCGGGCACCGAATGCGGTGTAGGTGACGCACTGCGTGGTTCCGTTCAGACAGGCCTTGGCGGTGGCCGTCAGGCCTTCAGTCAATGGACCGACCGTGAGCGCCTTGGCGGCAATGCCGTTAGCGTTGGTAGTCACCGAACCGCTCTGCATGGTGATGCCGGCAGTCGTCTGCCATGCGACAGTCTGGCCACTGGATGGAAGACCGTTTTTCAGTGCCAGGGCTTGCGTCGTCCAAGTCACGGTGGCTCCCGCTGCCAACGAGAGCATGGGCGAAAGCGAGGCTAGAGTTGGCGGCGTTCCACCACAGAATTCGGCTTTGAGGTTGGAGCCGTTGGCAAGCGACGCGATCACGATCGACCAGGAGCTGTCGATGGGAGTGACGTTCATGGTGGCTCGGCCGTCGCCGGTTGCGGTTACCACGCAGGTTTTTAGTCCACAGGCCAGCGTCGCCGTTCCGCTGACGGTGTAGGTGACCGACACGCCGCCCGCCGGAATCAATTTTGAGCCCAGAGCGGTCACCGTGAAGGGCTCTGCCACGCCGATGGGCACAGTGCTCATCGGCGCGGTAACCAGGGTGAGGGCGTCGCCCGTGCCCGAGTCGTAAGTGATGCCGCCAGAAATAATGGTCGACGCATAGTAGACCGGCAGATCGTCGACCTCTACATTGACTGAGCCAGTGAGACCGATTGCGGGCGCGATGGCCGTGATTTCGTTGGGCGAAATGCTGGTGACCATGGCCGCCTGGCCGCCCACTTTTACCGTGTCGGAATAGCGAAAGCCCATGCCGTGAATGACGATTGGGCCGCCAGAGGCCGGCAGCCGCTGCGGCAAAACTGTGTCGGCGCAAAGCACCCAGCCTTCATAGAGGTAGTCGGGGCGGCCGTCGCCGCGCTCATCGGCAATGCCCAGGCGCACAATGTCATCGGCCGACACCGCGACCTGTAGCCAACTCTCCCCGGTGGCCGGACCGCTTAATCCAGCCTCAGCGCCGACTGCCGTCGAACCTACCGCATCCAATGCGTCCCACACGCCCAGTGACGGCATGGCCTTCAAGTCGGTGGGTGCGCCGCTCTCATCTAACGCCTCGGTCACGACCGTGAAGCTGGTCCCGCCGCGCACCGGGAAGACGAACCAGTCGGTCTGACCCACCTGGCTCAAGCGCCCGCTCCACATGCCACTCGGAGCGAGCGGGCGCGGCGCGGCCTCAGTTCCAATGGCGTCTTCATTGCCGCCCTCCGACGAGTTTTCGATATTGACGGTGAGCGTCTGCGCGCTGCCCGCCGACAAGTTTGGCACAGAGATGGCGGCGAGCGTGCCCGATGGCTCCGGCGAACCGTCAAGATAAGGGCCGACGGAGTTGCTGAGAATGTAATTGGAGTTCACTGTTTCAAAGGTGACTTGATAGTTGGATGTGGCCGTACCCGGCGGCAACGGCATTCCGCTCAGATCAAAAAAGCCGCGCATGGTGGTTGCGTTCGATCCCCACATGGTCAGCAGGTTGCCGTTCGCATCGGTCCATCCGGTGACCGGGTTGCCGTGATTGCCATTGAACGCTGAGCCCGAAACGTAGCTGACCGTGTACTGGTAGAGCGGATTGCCGTTAGCGTCCAGCGGCCGGGCCACCACGTTGACGCCCTGCATGCCGACTCCGGTTTCAAAGCTGATCGTTCCCTGGATGGAAACCGTATTGGCAGCGGTGATCTGCTTACCGGGAAAGCTGGCCAGATTGGCGGCGGTGATGGGATAGAGACGATTGAGAGCGGCGATATCGTCCCAGCGCAGAACCGTGGGGTTGGGGATGCAAGCGCCGCCCGTCCATCCGCAGATGCCGCTATAAGGCTGCATCACCGGCCAGCCCAGCATCCCACCGATCTCGCCGTTGGTTTGGGCGCCCAGGTTGATCTGCGCATAGTCCAGGCCGAGAATCCGCCCAAAGGCCCGCTCGAGCTCGAAGCTCATCATCTCCAACAGGTTGGCGTTGGTGGCGCACAGGCCGTTCAGCACAATGATGCCGTGCGCCATCGTCCCATTCGGATTCACATTGTCCAGCCAAAAGAAGACACCATTGTTTTGGCAACTGCCGGGGCTGCTGGCGCCCGAGCCGTAAATGGCGTTGATCACCGAGCCGTCGGCGTCAAAGATGATGCCCACAGGGAAGCTGGTAGCCGATGGGGTCACGTCCGCGGGCCGCGCAATGACACCCTGCTGGTTGGTTTGCTCGCCAGTCACGGTGAAGTTTGTGCCGCTCACCACGATGTTCGCGCTGCTCACGTCTTCATTCAGCGCGCCCTTGTCGGTAAGCGTGACACCAGCCGTGGGAATCGCGCTCCAGAGAGCCGCCGCCGCATCGACCATGGCCTTGGCCTGCTGGTTATTGACCGCGCTATTGAGCGGACCCTGATCGACGTAGTAGTTTAACTGACCATTTGCCCAATGAACGGGCTGCCCCAGCGCCACCGGATTGAAAAAGCTGACCCCAGCCACATACTTGGGCCCGCCTGCCAGCGCCGCCCTGGGCACGAGCAATAGCAGCAAGGTCAAAAGCCAGGCTGCGGTGCGGTGCGAAAGGACGAAAAAGGAGTCGGACACGGGGTGCGCTCCGGGCTGAGTCAGTCGGCTTGCCGTGCAACCCCGCAGGAGAACAATGAGAAGGTTCCAAGGCAGCCACAGGTATTTCATCGGCTCGGGAGCGAATGGCTAGAAATCTTTAAGTAACAAGAAGTTCTCATTAGATTCTGTTGTATCGCGACGCAAAGCCCGCGTTCTGAGCTCGCATTGCGGTTGTTTTGTTCTCTGGGAGTGGATATCGTTGACGGGTTTCGAAAGTGCTAGCGCGAATTCCCGCGAACTTCGGTTCCGGGATATAGGAGTGTAGGGCCGGATCGACAAAGGACGACGTCTAACTCACCGGATAAGAGCGGATAAGAGTCCATTCTGCACCGAGGCTCATCTTGATAAAAGACCTCTCTAGAGAAAACACCTCTCCGCGAGAGCTAAAATCAAGACAGGGAACCCTATGACTGAACTTCGTTCGACCGTAATTCTCGGCTCCGGCTGCGCCGGACTGACAGCCGCCATCTACTCCGCTCGCGCTGGACTCAACCCATTGATTCTGGAAGGCCACGAGCCCGGCGGGCAGCTCTCGATGACCACTTTGGTAGAAAACTTTCCCGGCTGGCCGGAGGGAATTCAAGGGCCGGAGCTGATCGACAACATGAAGAAGCAGGCCTCGCGCTTTGGCGCGACCTTCCAGCAGGTCCATTTGGACTCGGTGAATCTAAAAGAGAATCCCTTCCGGCTGCACACTTCGTCGGGCGAGATTCTGACGCGCACGCTGATTGTGGCCAGCGGAGCCAGCGCGCGCTGGCTGGGGTTGCCCAGCGAGCAGGCACTGATTGGCCACGGCGTTTCCAGTTGCGCCACGTGCGACGGCTTCTTCTTCCGCGGCAAGGAGATTGCCGTGGTAGGCGGCGGCGATTCGGCCATGGAAGAGGCGCTGTTTCTCACCCGTTTTGCCTCCAAGGTTACGCTGTTGCATCGCCGCTCAGGCTTCCGCGCCTCAAAGATCATGCTGGATCGCGTTCAGGCTCACCCGCAGATTGTTCTGCGCGCCAACACCATTATCGAAGAGGTGCTGGGCGTGGAAGAGAAGGAAGTAAACGGCGTGCGGCTGCGCGATGTGACGACAGGCGAGGTGACAACACTGCCCATCAGCGGGCTGTTCCTCGGCATTGGCCATGAGCCGAACACCAAGGTATTTGGCTCGCAGATCGATCTCGACGATGAGGGCTATATCCGAAGCAAAGACAATGTTTTCACGACGCTGAACGGTGTCATCGTTCCGGGGGTCTTTGCCTGCGGAGATGTGCAGGACCGCCGCTACCGGCAAGCTATTACCGCGGCCGGATCGGGCTGCATGGCCGCTCTTGAGGTTGAGAAGTTTCTCGACGAGCTGGGAGACTGAGAGAGACTCGGAGTTGGGTAAAGAGCCGAATCCCTATAGCGCAGAGACGATGAACTTTCTAGGGGTAATCAGCCTGCTTGCCCCTTTTTTCACAGAAATTTTGAAAATCCTCATGCGTTCCTTATACGAAGAACCATAGGATTCCTTGAAGAGAATCATATTTGAGCTGAGCCAACCTCACCCTCCTCCGGGCTGGCCCAGCCTCGTCTGACTGTTCTCAAGTCAAATTCCTACTCCGGCTGCGCGCAGACTGACGCCGCCGGTGCGTGTTTGTGTACTGCAACCGGATCGGCGGCCGGCTTTCCGCCTCATCGCATGGCCCCGGCCCTCTGCATCTTTTCGGGAGTGGAAACCTATGTGTCGTCGCGCCCTTCAACTGCTTGTTATTTCAATGCTCTTCGCTCTTCCGTCCGCGGCTTTGGCCATCGCACCTCAGATCGTCCCATCCGCGCCCTCGATGCCCGCCACGCAAGCTCAGATTGCCGCCCTCCAAAAGGCTGTCGCTGAGGCCCAGGCCGCTAGTTCCAGGGCACAGGCCGCCGCTTTTAATGCTCAGTTTTCCGGTGATAACGCCTGGATGCTGACGTCGGCTGCTCTTGTTCTGTTGATGACCGGCCCCGGATTGGCTCTCTTCTACGGCGGCCTGGTGCGCAAAAAGAACATCCTCGGCACCATGATGCAGAGCTTCGCCATGATGGGCCTGGTGACTGTGATCTGGGCCATTGTCGGCTACTCGCTGGCCTTTGGACACGGCAACTGGTTCGTCGGCGGCTTTGAGCACCTCTTTCTCAAAGGCGTCGGCGTCACTCCCAACCTTGACTACGCGCCCACCATTCCCGAGCAGACCCTGATGATCTATCAGCTCATGTTCGCCATCATCACCCCGGCGCTCATCACCGGCGCATTTGCCGAGCGCATGAAGTTCAGCGCGATGGCCATCTTCCTTTCGCTTTGGTCGCTCGTCGTCTATTGCCCCATGGCGCACATGGTCTGGGGCGTTGGCGGATTGCTCAACTCGGCCGGCGGCCGCTTTCCGAGTCTCGATTTTGCCGGTGGCACGGTCGTCCACATTACCAGCGGCGTCTCGGCTCTGGTGACCTGTCTTTATCTCGGCAAGCGGATCGGCTATCCTCAGACCAAAATGCAGCCCCACTCCATGGTGCTCAGCTTCATCGGCGCATGCCTCTTGTGGGTGGGCTGGTTCGGCTTCAACGCCGGCAGCGCGCTAGCCGCTAGTTCGCTGGCCACCAGCGCCTTCGTCAACACGCACTTCGCCGCCGCCGCCGCCGCCATCGGCTGGTCCATCGCCGAGTGGATTCACAACGGCAAGCCCACCGCCCTGGGCGCCATCTCCGGCGCGGTTGCCGGGTTGGTCGCCATCACACCAGCCTCTGGATTTGTGCAGCCGATGTCGGCTCTCGCCATCGGCCTCATCGCCGGCGTCTTCTGCTTTTTCATGGTCTTTGTGGTCAAGAGCCTCTTTGGCTATGACGACTCGCTGGACGCCTTCGGTGTCCACGGAGCGGGCGGAACTCTCGGAGCCCTTCTCACCGGCTTCTTCGCCGCTAGCGTCATCAACCCGGTCTTTGGCCAGGGCGCGCCGGTCGGCGGCATCGAAGGCCACTGGGGCCAAATGCTCAACCAGCTTGCCGGCGTTGGCATCGCCTGGGGCATCTCCATCGTCGGAACTCTCGTCCTGCTCAAAGCCGTCGATCTGATGGTTGGCTTGCGCGTCTCGGCCGAGGATGAAGGCGCCGGCCTCGACCTTTCGCAGCACAACGAAGAAGGCTACGACTTCGCGTCGTAAGGTTGTGAGGCGGATACTTTTCATCTAAAAATCCGAGGGGACTGGCGCAACCAGCCCCCTCGCCTGTTACGCTGTCAAACGAGGCATTTTGCGCATGATCAAGATTGAAGCAATTCTCCAACCCTCCAAGCTGGATGCGGTCAAGGATGCTCTGCTCGAAGCAGGCATCGAAGGCATGACGATTCTGGAAGCCCGTGGCCATGGCCGCCAGAAGGGCCACACCGAGTTCTACCGCGGACGCGAGTACACGGTCGATCTCCTGCCCAAGGTCAAAATCGAGCTGGTGGTCAACGACGATCAGAAGGAAAAGACCATCCAGGCCATCATCGGCTCGGCCCGCACCGGGCGCATCGGCGACGGCAAGATCTTCCTCAGCAAGATCGACGACGCCATCCGCATCCGCAACGACGAGCGTGGCGAAACCGCGCTGTAGCTGCCGCCAACCAACACTGAGTGCTCCACCTTCGACGCGTCTCTGATATTGCGCCTAAGGTGGGGCACTTCCGTCTCATGTGTCTCATAGCGGAGTCGAGAAAACTGCGCTTCATCATCCCGCTCACAACCGTGGCGTAACATAAAGTTCGGAATTCATCATGTAATCTTTAGCCATACAAGCAATGGAGCCCCAGGATGAATCGCTCGTTTCTTTTCGTCATCGTATTGCCACTCTGTTTCACTTCCCTTCTCACCGCGCAAGATACCCGCACCGTCACCGAACCCGTCCTGCCGCCGATCTGCGCCACGCTTGATGCCCAACTCCACACCGTCGGCAATACACTGGCGGAAGCCGATGAGGCCAAACTGGACACCGCTCGCATTCAGATGGCTCTGGACAAATGCGGCAAAGGACAGGGCGTCCTGCTGCGCTCTCAAGGAGCAGCCAACGCCTTTCTCAGCGGGCCGCTCGAATTGCGCCAGGGTGTGACGCTGATGGTGGACAAGGGCACAACCCTCTTTGCCTCGCGCGATCCATCGGTCTTTGCTGTCTCGATGGGCAGTTGCGGCGTGATCAACGAAGGCGGCCGCGGATGCAAGCCTTTGATCTCCGTCGATCATGTCTCAGGCGCGGGCGTTATGGGAGACGGCGTGATCGACGGACGCGGCGGAGAGAAGATTCTCGGCTCTAAATTCTCCTGGTGGGATCTCGCTCAGCAAGCCCGCGACAAAGGCCATCAGCAGGCCTTCCGCCTCATCGTCGCCAATTCCGCGGACGACTTCACGCTCTATCGCATCACGCTGAAGAACTCACCCAACTTTCATGTTTCCTATAACCATGGCAACGGATTTACGGTGTGGGGTTTGAAGATCGACACGCCGCATCGGGAGAGTCCAAGCTGGCTGGCGCGCAATACTGACGGCGTCGATCCGGGTAATGGCACGAAGAATGTGACCATCACGCACAGCACCATCCGCACCGGCGACGACAACGTTGCCATCAAGGGCGGGCCGGGCGGCGCCACCAACATGACCATCAGTCACAATCATTTCTACTGGGGCCACGGCATGTCCATCGGTAGCGAGACTGACGGAGGCGTGAGCAAAATCCGCGTCTTCGACCTTTCGCTGGACGGAACCGACAGCGGCATCCGCATCAAATCGAATGGCTCACGCGGCGGCCTGACGCAGGATGTGGTTTACGACGATCTGTGCATACGCAACTCGCCCAACCCGATCACCATCGACACCGGCTACACCGCCAACGGAAACGTCAAGGGAAACTCGCCGCCCACGATGCGCGATATTACGTTGCACAACGTTCGCATCTCGGGCGGAGGCAAGATCAGCTTCAACGGCTACGACAAGAACTACCGCGTGGGCGCCACTCTTGATGGCGTACTGCTGACTGACACCGCTGACTACTCATACTCGCTGAATCACGCCGACTTGCGGCTGGGCCCGGGCTCGGTCAACCTGAAATTGCCAGCGGGCGAGGATTCAACCGTCCTGGGAACTGCCGCGCAAGGCACGCCAGCCTCCTGCGTGGATAAGTTCGTTGACTTTCCGCGCTAGAACGCCGCGCGATGTGGCTCAAGCTGCGTTGCGATGCACCCGCAGATTGTTCAGCGCATACTCGACGAAGCGCGGCTCGAAGTGTGGCGGCTGGCCCATGAACCGGCAGGTCGCCACCACCTGATCGACGATGAACTTCGGCTGATAGGCTGCCAAATCCATTCCCTTGTCCTTCTTGAGCTTGTAGACCACAAAGTCGAAGACTTCGTCGGGCAGCGTGATTCCCTGCTTTTTGCACTCACCATCGAAGATGCGTCGATAAATCTCCACGCTGGGCGCTCCCACCTCGATTTTGTAGGGAAGACGGCGTAAAAAGGCTGGGTCCATGAGGTCTTCCGGCTCCAGGTTGGTGGAAAAAATGACCAGTTCCTCGAAAGGAATGCTGAAGCTCTTTCCCGTATGCAGTTTCAGATAGTCGATCCGGTTCTCGAGCGGCACGATCCAGCGGTTGAGCAGGCTTGTGGGGCTCACCAACTGACGGCCGAAGTCATCGATGACAAAGCATCCGCCCAGCGCCTTCACATGCAGCGGCGCCTCATAGTAATGGCCGGTGGTTTCATAGCGCAGATCGAGCATCTCCAGGGTCAGTTCGCCGCCGGTCACGACAAACGGCCTGTGGCACGGAACCCAGCGCGCATCGTATTCCTCGGCTCGGATGAACGACAGGCCTTCGTCGCTTAACTCCGTGGGGCTGACCTGGGTGTGAAGGCTGGGATCGTGGAAGCGTATGATCTGACCCTCGACGTCAATCGCGTAAGGGATATAAATCACATCGCTGAAGACCGAGCCCAGACAATGTGCCACCGATGTTTTGCCGTTACCCGGAGGACCATAAAGAAGCATAGCCCGGCCCGAGTTCAACGCGGGTCCGCATTGCTCGATCATGCTGTCTTCAAAGCTCAGCTCGCCGATGGCCTTGCGGATGCGCTCGAAGGTGACCAGTTCGTTGGTCAGCTTTTGTAGATTCACCTGGAAGGTGAACTCCTCCAGGGTGACAGGCGCAGGTCCGGCATAGCGCATTCGCTCCAGCGCGTCAATTGCCCAGCGCTTGCCCTCTTCCGTGAAGGCGTAGCTCATGTCCACTGGACTACGGGCGGAATCGCGCATTCCCAGATTGCGCAGCAGTTGCCGGTCCACAGCCATCTGCACCAGCTCCGCTACGACGTGGTAAGGCAGCTTGATGGCTTCGACAAACTGACGGCAGGTTTCCAGATGCCCCGTGTAGATCAACTTCATCAACAGGCTCAGAAGATCGATCTCTTCGATGCCGGTTGCCGCCAGATCGGCGGGCTCGGCAGGAATGCGCTTGAGAAAGGCGTCGAGCACTTGCTTGTCGATGGCGCCAAGGGCCGCAAGATTGTCGCCCAGGCGTGCGCCATTGCCCGCCTGACGCTCTAGAGCAGCGGCAACGTCCTCGACGGTGACCAGGTTGGCCCCGACCAGCAGATCGCCCAATCTCATGCGCGCGCCGATACTCTTCTCCTCAAGCGGGACAAAAGTCGCCCAGTTTTGATTCTGAGAGCTGCGAGGCATCAAACTCCGACGCATCGGCGCAATTCAGCGATTTCTGACCCAATTTGAACCACCCGTAATCCCGTTTCCGGGACCGGGACGGAGCAAACCCGGCGTTGTCCGTTGAGTAAACCGTGATGCATTTCGATTCACTGCATGGAGAATTGCGTTTAAGCGATTGGCCGGACGGCCATATTAGTTTCAGAATGAAAAGAATTGGTTGGGAAATAGTCGGCGAGACCCTGAGGAGCCTCGATCGCCAGTCGTCCAGCCACCGCAATCATGGCCAGCAGGAGCCAGGTGGTGCGGCTCTCTTCGACCGTGGCAACCAGCGAGGTAAGGAGCCAAACCGCGAGTACCGTAGCCAGCGCCCATTTGAGTGGACCGCGGATTTGGGCGACCGACCAAATCGCCATGGCCACGATGGCGGCAGCTAGAAACAGGGCGCAGAGACCGCCGGTAACCGCGATCGACAGCGCGGTATTGTGGGCCGTATCGATGGGTGCATTGCCCGCCGCACTCACGAAGGTACCTGCGCCCGAGCCGAAGAGCGGCGCCCGCACAAAGGCATGCCAGCCGGCTTGCCAAATATTCAAGCGTTGGTTGAGGTCTCCACCGCTAAGTTGCTCGGAAATTGTAGCCAGGCGCTCGAAGGTCCCACGGGGAACAATCAGCCAAAGGGCGGCAGTAATGGGCGGCAAAGCCAGGGCCACGGCCAGCACTCTGCGCGGATGGCCCTGACCCAGCAGAAGACCGCAGCCCGCCAAGGCGACCATGGCAGCCAGGAATCCTCCGCGCGACGCGGTAAGCAAGACAGCGACGAAACCAATCGGCAGGTAGCCAGCGGCCAGCAAGCGCCAGAGCCAGCGGCGCTCCGAGTTGACGAGCAAGGCAGCGAGGGGAAAACCCAGATTGAGGAAGCGAGCTACGTCGTTGGGATCCTGCCCCGTAGCGGCAAACCGGACCTGGTCGTTGGCAATTGCTTGTGCGGTGGCAAAATTAGCTAGTGTCAGCAGCGCCAGCACCCACGAGCCAGCCACAGTTGCCCGCAGAAGACCGCGCAGATCGTCCGCGTTTTCGGCTAGTTCCCAAACCAGCCAGACAATCATGAACTCCTGGAAATAGCCGCGCAGCTTATCCAGTGTCGCCAGGGGTTCGATGGTCCAGAAGTAGGTGCAGCAGAACCAGAGGAAGAGAGCCAGAACAAGCCACTGCATTGCTCCCGGAGCGCGCATGCGGCCGGATTGAAGAACGGCAGGAATCGCCACCAGAAGCAGCAACAGGCCAATCAAGCGCGCAACATTGCCCAGTGGTTCGCCCAGATCCAGGGAGTATTCCCATGGAATCGCAAACGCGAACAGCAGCAACAATAACCAGGCTATGCGGCGCATAACGCCCTCATCATGGCGTGTGAGCGCCGTTGAACCACTGCGAATAAACCAAACCGCCGTAGATGGGAACACCGGCGGCCGATTGAACTGCCGACTCCAGAAATTTGTTCCAAAGATTCTTGGCCATCGAATTCGGAACATAGAGAATGTCGCGGTCATGAACCTGCTGGTCTGGATCAAGGCCGTGGATCATGCGCTTCAGATTCAGCGAGGTGATCGTCCGGCCGCCTTTTTCTTCGCGGATCAGCAGGGCCTTTCCGGTTGCGGCATTTTGCATCGGCCCCCAGGCCAGCGAGAGCGCCTGCACCAAGGTGAGTCCCTGCGCCGGATCGACGGGAAAGCCGCCGGGACGCACCACGTTACCCACCACGTAAACCAGGCCCGCGCGGCTGACCTGAACGGTATCGCCGGGAGCGAGTTCCGGGTTATGGTCTTTGGTGGTATCGGTTCCGCCAGGGTCCAGCACCACCGGATGCGGCGTCCTGGGGTCGTTGCGATGAAATATATTCACAAGTCGGCCCGCATTGGGTGAGAGTCCGGCGGCGGCTGAGATCAGATCGAGCAACCGATGGTGCAGCGTGTAGGGATAGACGCCGGAATGCATCACTTCGCCGAGCACGCTCACATCCTGTCCGGCATAGGAGGTCACCAGCACCGAGACCAGCGGATGTAGCAGCATGCCTTGCGCGATCAGCGCGGCCTCAATGGCGTGGGCTGCGCCTTGCTCGTCCATCCCCCCGACCTTCACCTCATGAATCATGGGCAACGTCACCGTACCCGAGGGCGAAACGTGCGCCAGGGAATGAAACTCCGGAGTGTGAACTTCGCTGATGTCGAGAATGTCGCCTGGACCGATGGGCCCCGGCATGGGCGAGGACAACTGCGCGCTGGCCCTGACAGGCAACCCGGTTTGACCTGCGCCCGGTACATCCCATACCGCGGGAGCATTCTTGGGATCAGGCAGTCTTTGCATCTCCGAAGAGTTGGGAAGAACGACCACGCCGCCCGGCATCCCCGCCGTACTGGGCGTGGGCGTCTGGGCGCGAGCCATCCCTCCCGCCAGCAAGACCGCGAACACCGCGACGCAAGTTGTCGGACGAATCGACTCCATCAAGAGCGCGGCTCCAACCGCCAACCACAGGCTGACAAAAAACGTAATCGCCAGATAGAGCGGCAGATCGGGCGCAACCGGCTTGACAGGCTGGCGGGCATAATCGACGACAGAAATATTGGAGCCTTGAATGCCGGCGGACAGGCCCGCCTCTTCCACCTTCTCCAGCACGCGCACATAGAGTTCGTGGCTCGCGTTTGCCTCTTCGCGCATGGCCGCGTATTCTGTGGCCGCTTCATTGGCCTTCATGCCCTGGTCGGTCAGCACGTCAAGGTTCTTGCGGACGAGTTGCTCGCGGTCGACGGCGGTTTGCCAGGTGCTGCGAAATCCCTCCACCAGTTTGGCGTCCGCAACCCTCTTCTGCTGGTCAAGGTCTTGCAACTGGCGGCGAACTTCAACAACACGCGGAAAGTTGGGACCGTGCTCGATGTTGAGTTGCGCCTCTTCCTGCTCCAGATCGCTCTTGCGGGCGTGAAGTTGCTGAAGCAGTGCGGTGGCGAAGTTGCCGCTCTCAGCCTGCAGGCGCGGATCGGAGGCAATAACCAGTTCCGGATCGCCTTCTGAGGCCGCGTGAAACTGCGCCTCGCGCAAAATTCGATCCGTAGAAACATCGACCAACTGCCGGCCCAACTCATCAATCTCCAGCAAAGTTGAGGTGTGCTCTGTTTGGCCTGGCTGGCCGTTGGCCATGGTATCGGGAGAGGTGAGCAGACCGTGTTCCCGCTGGAAGGCAGCCATCCGCAGTTGATCCTGCTCGACCCGGATCTTCAACTCCTTGAGCTGGCTTTGCATCCATACGGAAGCCTGCAATGTGGCGGCAACCCGCGAGTCGGTATCCTGCTGGCCGTATGCGGCGATCAGCGCGTTCACTACACTAGCCGACAAGGCCGCGTCCTTGGAGCGAAATCGAATCTGAATCAGCAGCGTGCGCGGCAGAGTTTCCACGCGCAGCCGTTGCTCAAACCTTTTCAGCAGCCACGCTTGAGCATCGGGACTTGGAGAATCCGGACGGAAATCCGGGAAGCGGCTAGGAAAACTGCTCATAAAGCCCGGTGCCTGATAGAGTTTCAGGCCGGTAATTACCTTCCACGCAAGCTGGTCGCTGCGAAATACATTGACCAGGGTCTCCTGCTGCACCGGCGCGGAAAGAATCGATGCCGATCCAAACGGCTCCTGCGCCTCCAGGCTGAGCGTGGAAACGGGCGAGGTCCGCAATGCCACCCGGGCGCTGGCCTCGTATTGATTGGGCGCGATCAGGCAATAGAGCAGGCAGGCAAGCAGCAATCCGCCAACGACCGAACCAACCAGGCGGCGGCGTCGAAACATCACCTGCCAAAGCTCACGCAGGGATCGCACGGAACTTCGCTCGCCTGCGCCGGACCGCGGATCAGGCGGCGGATCGGGATTGCCGAGCGAGTTATAAAGAAACGAATCTGCTTCCACCACAGGTCAAGAACCTCCGTTCTGAATCTCCTGTGACAAAGCAATCCGGGGCGTCAAAGTAAACAGTTGAACAATGGAATCTTCCGCAAGTTTGATTGATTGAAATGAATTCGTCAATAAATTCCCTTGCATGAGAAAGCTGGGCAAACAAAAACAAATTCTCAATCCGCTCCGCCGCCGTTCCGATACCACTCCACTGTGCGCCGCAGGCCTTCGCGAAAGTCGGTGCCTGGTGTGTAGCCGAGCAATTCGCCGGCCAGGCGAATATCGGCCAAAGAATCACGAATGTCGCCGGCGCGTGGCGGAGCGTAGGATGGCTGTCCGCTATAGCCGGTCAGTTCGCGGAGCATTTTGAAGGTTTCATTCAGCGTGATTCGATTACCGGTGGCCAGGTTCATCACGCGGCCTGATACTTTATTCGCCGGGGCAGCGGCGGCCAGCAGGTTGGCCTGCACCACGTTGTCGATGTAAGTAAAATCGCGGCTCTGTTCTCCATCGCCATAAATAGTAGGCTGCACCCCCGCGAGCATCCTGAGGCAGAAAATAGCCAGTACGCCCGAGTAATGCGAGGTGGGATCCTGGTGCGGGCCGAAGACATTGAAGTAGCGAAGCACGACCGTCTCCAGCCCGTAGACGCGAGTAAACGCGCCCATATAGTGCTCGCAGGCCAGCTTGGCCACGGCGTAGGGCGAAATCGGCGCAGGCAGCATCCCTTCATGCTTCGGTAACGTCGGCGTATCGCCGTAAGCCGAGGACGAGCCCGCGTATACCATCCGGCGCACACCCGCCGCATGTGCAGCCACCAGCAGATTCAGCGTGGCGTCTACACAATTTGCGTTCGTGCCAATCGGGTCAGCAACCGAGCGGGGCACCGATGCCAGCGCCGCCTCATGGAAGACGACTTCGATTCCGTGACAAGCCTTGGCGCAGGCTGCTGGGTCGGTCAGGTCTCCCTCGATGAATTCCATCGCCTCCAGGCCAATCAGGTTCGAGCGTTTGCCGGTGATGAAGCTGTCGATGCCGCGTACCGTGTCGCCGCGCTCAAGCAGGGCTGCGGCAATTGAACGACCAATAAAGCCTGCCACTCCGGTCACCAGATAAGTTGGCAAAGGAATCCCCCAAAAAGTCTATTTGCAGCCAGGATATTCTGCTTGGTTCACTCTGGACAGGATACTCCTGCCGGGATGAGCTTGGTTGTGCTGCCCAGCAACTGCCGATTCGGGATTTGGCGCTACAATCGATGGCATGACGACCGCGACCGAAAACCGACTAGCCGAGTTTAAGCAGAAAATCGAGAAACGGGAAGCCCGCATCGGGATTATAGGGATGGGTTACGTGGGCTTGCCCCTGGCACTGCTCTTCAGCGACCAAGGCTTTCGGGTCACGGGCTTCGACATTGAGCCGGCCAAGGTAAAGAAACTCAATTCGGGCAATTCTTACATCGTGCGCATTCTGGCTAGCGCCATCCACAATGCGCAACAGGCAGGCTTCGAAGCCACAGGAGATTTTTCTCAGATCGCCCAGATGGACGCCGTCATCATCTGTGTGCCCACTCCGCTCGACGAACACCGGGAACCCGACTTGAGTTATGTGAAGGGCACGGTCGTTTCGATTGCGCCGTGGCTTCATGAGGGCCAACTGGTGGTGCTTGAAAGCACTACCTATCCTGGCACCACTGAGGAAGTTGTGGCGCCGCTGCTTGAAGCCGGCAATCCGCGCGGGCTCAAGGTATCCCGGTCGCTCGATCAACCCGGCATTCACCTCGTTTTTTCGCCGGAGCGCGAGGACCCCGGCAACGAGACCGTGGCGCGCTACGACATTCCCAAGGTGCTGGGTGGTTGCGGCCCCGCGGCCACGGAACTGGCTTCCATGATGTATGGCATAATTTTCCGCAGCGTGGTGCCTGTCAGTAGCCCTGCGGTGGCTGAGATGACCAAGCTACTCGAAAATATCTACCGGTGCGTGAACATCGCACTGGTCAACGAACTCAAGCAGCTCTGCATGAGGATGGGAATTGATCTTCATGAAGTGATCGACGCGGCCAAAACCAAGCCCTTCGGCTTTCAGGCCTTTTATCCCGGCCCTGGTCTGGGCGGCCACTGCATCCCCATCGATCCGTTTTATCTCTCCTGGAAGGCCAAGCAATTTGATTTCCGCACACGCTTTATCGAGTTGGCGGGAGAAATCAACATGGCCATGCCCTACTTCGTCCTGGAGAACCTCGCCGCCGGCCTCAACGAACATTCGAAACCGATCAAGGGATCGAAGGTTCTGGTGCTGGGCGTGGCCTATAAACGCGACATCGACGACCTGCGCGAGTCGCCCTCGCTGACCATCATTGAATTGCTGCGCGAAAAGGGTGCGCAGGTGGCCTACAACGATCCCTACTTCCCCACCGTGGGCCACGGCCGCCACTACGACCTCAACATGATCAACACGCCGCTCGATAATCTGGCCCAGTACGACGCCGTAGTCATCGTCACCGACCACTCATGCTACGACTTCCAGGCCATTGTCGAGCAATCGCAGCTGGTGGTGGACACCCGTAACGCGACCAAGGGAATCGATTCACCAAAGATTGTGCGCTGCTAAGCGCCTGCGCACAATCAGAGCATGGCCAGTTTGCATCTGTCAGCCCAGAGCCTATGCCGTGACAATTTCGCTGAAGTCGGCGATGCCGGAGAATCCGCTGAGCACCTGTTGGATCAGCGCCAGGTTTGCACCGCGCACATCTGGGTCGGAATCGAGGACCATCACCTTGTCGAAGAAGGCGTCCACCACTGGACGCAGGGTGGCGATCGCTTCGAGCGCCTGGCCGTAGAAGCGCAGTTTACGCAGCGCTGCCACTTCCGGGGCTAGCAGGGCAGCCGCATCGGCGAGCTGCTTAGCCTCCGGCGCGAGCTTCACGTCTTTGGGAGAGCCGAGGGCGAATTGCTTTTCTTCGGCCTGGCGCAGGATGTTCTTGATGCGCTTGAAGGCCGCGGAGATTGCGGCGAAATCGGCTGACTCACGCGCGGCTGTCAGGGCTTCGGCGCGAGCGATTGCGTCGCGCACATCATCTGCATCGGCGGAGAGGACGGCGCTCACCACGTCATAGGCGAAGCCGCGGACATCTTTCAAGTAAAAGCTCAAGCGCTCGCGGAGAAATGCCGCAACCTGTTCCCTGTTAGCCTTGTCTTCTTTACTCGCTTCGATGATGCTAGCTTCTACCACATCACTCAAATTCAGCGGCAACTCTGACTCGGCCAGTATCTTGATTACCGCGTTGGCTGCACGGCGCAGGGCAAACGGATCTTTCGATCCAGTAGGCACATTACCGATACCGAACATTGCAGTGATCGTTTGAATGCGATCTGCGAGGCCAAGCAACTGGCCTTCAGTTGTCGATGGAATTGCATCGTCGGTTGAGGCCGGCGTGTATTGGTCGTAGATCGCTTTAGCAACCGTCTCGCTGAGTCCCTGCGCCTTTGCGTAAAGGCCGCCGATAATTCCTTGCAGCTCGGTAAACTCTTTCACTAACTCGGTTGTCAGGTCGGTCTTGGCTAGTCGGACGGCTTTGATCAATTGATCATAGTTATAGTTTGAAAAGCCTTTGGCCTGCAGAACCTCATGAAGACTCTGTGCGACTGTGTTGGTCTTCACGCTCTTATCAAAGTAGCTACCTAGCTCCTTCTGGAAGGTGACGTTTTTCAGGCGCTCGAGGCGATCTACGAGCGGTGTCTTCTGGTCAACTTCCCAGAAGAAGCGAGCGTCTTTGAAGCGGGCACGCAGGACTCGAGCATTGCCGTGGCGAATGATTTCGCGGCCTTCTTCATCAACTTGAATATTGAGCACTGCCAGGAAGTGTGGGGCTAACTTGCCATCCGCGCCTTCTACTGCGAAATACTTTTGGTGGTCGCGCATCACTGTGACTAAGACTTCTTCGGGCAGCGCCAGATACTCGGGTTCGAAGTCACCTAGCACGACTGAGGGCCACTCGGTCAGATGAACCACGGTCTCGATCAGCGGTTCGTCTTCGCGCCAGCGCGCGCCTGCTACGGTGCGGGTGGCCGCATCGAGGGCCTTGCGGATGGATTGGCGGCGCTCTGCTACATCGACGATGACGAAGGCCTTACGCAGCGTCTCGGCGTAGTTGGTAGGCTGGTCAATCACCACCGGCGCTTCGCCGTGTAGGATTCTGTGGCCTCGGCTGGCGTCGCTGGCCTTGATGCCGGCAATTTCGAGCGGAACAATTGCCGCGTCGAGCAGTGCGACAACCCAGCGAATCGGGCGCACAAAGCGCTCCGGTTTGCCCGCGCGCCAGTACATATTTTTGGCCCAGTAGAGGCCCAGAACTTCCTTGGGTAGCTCGGTTGCCAGCAACTCAGACGCCGCCCGGCCCTGGCGCTTGACAGTTGCGCCCACATACTCACCCTTGGCATTGGTCACCTTTTCAAGAGCCGTCACCTCGACGCCAGCCTTCTTGGCAAATGCTTCCGCAGCAGCGGTAGGCTTGCCGTCTTTGAAGGCGACCTTCCAGGATGGGCCGGTCAACTGCTCTTCGCTGTCTGCCTGAACGGTAAGCACGCCCTCGACCAGTACGGCCAGACGGCGCGGCGTGGAGTATGTGGTCACTTTGGCCTGGGGAGCAAGCAAACGCTCGCGCGTGAGCAAATCATTGACCCGGCGGCCTAATTCGGCCTCGGCCCCTGCAATCATGCGGGCCGGAACCTCGTCCAGCCCTATTTCCAATAAGAAATCTGTCATAGCTTTGATGTTCTTTCTTCATTCAAGGGTCAGAGATCAGAAAATCCGAGGCTAAAGCCCACGATATATTTCTCGTCTGATTCAGGAGCCTGAAGGCACCTGCTCCCTCCGGTAATTCCGCTTACTGCCTGGTTACGAAGTTTGCTGAGCCGCGTAGGCTTTGGCTACGCCTACGGCCAGATTGCGAATGCGGCCGATCATGCCCACGCGTTCGGTTACGCTGATCGCCCCGCGTGCATCCAGAAGGTTGAAGAGATTCGAACACTTGAGCGCTAACTCATAGGTGGAGATGATGGGGAAGCGCCGCTTTTCGATTGGACTCGCGTCTTTGCTGAACATGAGCGCATTTGCCTGCGTCAGAAGCGTCTGCGCCTCGGCTTCGTAAAGTTTGAAGTGATCCCATAACTTGCTCACATCAGCGCTCTCGAAGTTATAGATCGAGTACTGTAACTCCTCGGTCAAGCGGACATCGCCATAAGTCACTACCGCGCCGGAGTCAGGATCACGCGCCCAGACAACGTCATAGACGGAATCCACGTCTTGCATGAAAGCGCAAAGGCGCTCGAGGCCATAAGTCAATTCGGCGCAGATGGGGTCAAGATCGAGGCCGCCGCACTGCTGGAAGTAAGTAAACTGAGTGATCTCCATGCCGTCCATCATGACCTGCCAGCCGACGCCCCATGCGCCGACCGTTGGACCTTCCCAGTTATCTTCTTCAAACTTCAGATCGTGCTTGCTGAGATCGATGCCGATCGCTTCAAGAGACTGGAGATATAGCTCCTGCACGTTGACTGGAGGCGGTTTGAGGATGAGCTGAAACTGGGTATGGCGGAAGAGCCGGTTGGGGTTTTCTCCATAGCGGCCATCGGCCGGGCGACGCGAGGGTTGCGCATAACCGACCTTGTAAGGCTTGGGCCCCTGCACGCGCAGAAACGTTTCTGGCGCCATGGTGCCCGCGCCGACTTCAACGTCAAAGGGTTGCTGGATCACGCAGCCGCGTTCCGCCCAAAAGCTTTGCAAGCGGAATAAAAGCTCCTGAAAGGTGAGCGGAGCGGACTTCGATTGGGATAAAAGCTGGGATGAAGGCACGGGCATTTCTCTCTCGATGGGACTCGACTAGATTTTAACAGCCCGCTCGACGCGACTTTCGCCCCAACGCCTCAGCGTGTACCTCCGTCTCGACCTTCAAGCCTTCGAGGCTGAGGAGGTGTTCAGGGTCATGGCGCTGCGAATGAGAGCTTTTAGAGCCTTCTCGTTGACCTTGTCGCCTTCATGGAAGTCAATAGCGCGCCTCACTTTTCCTTCGAGACTTGAATTGAAGAGGCCGGAGGGGTCATCCAACGAGGCACCCTTGGCAAATGTCATCTTTACGACGCTCTTGTAGGTCTCGCCAGTGCAGATTAACCCGTCGTGGGACCACACGGGTATTCCCCACTTCCACTCTTCGACGACTTCAGGGTCGGCTTGCTTGATCAAAGCGCGAAGGCGGGAAAGCATCTCTCCGCGCCAGTCGGGGAACTCCTGGATTCTGGCATCGATGAGGCGGGAAGGGGGCAGTGGAGATTCGATTGTCTGAGAAGAGTTCTTTTTCATGATGAGAACCAGCCTTTCTCTGCCAACCTTTATAGCAAAATATCACCCTCCCAGTCGCGTCAGCGCTTCGGCGGAGCGGAGCTTTCGCTCCAGATGGCGCTCCAGGGCTTGGAGGGTGAAGCGGCGCAAATCTTGGGCGCGACGGCGGGGCCAGGGTTCGGCGGCGAAGGCTGAGACCGGCGCTCGCAACATACGCTGCGTGAGTTGCCAGGAGTCAGCGGAAAGTTCGTTGGAATTGCCATTGCGATGGAGCGGACAGAAGAGGCCATCGCCGAGCGTGCTGAAGCTGGTTTCACCTGCGATGAGCGCCTGGCCGCACGCCGTGCAGTGGGCGATGTCAGGCAACAGGCCCATGAGCCGGGTCATCCAGAGCTGGAAATAGGTAAGCGGCATCCATGGCTCGACAACATCGGTCTGAACGGCGTGAGTCTGCTCCAAGACGGCTAACAACAGACGAAAGACTGTTTCCTGGGGATCGTGGTCGGGCAGTGCCTCATCGAGCACTTCGGCAAAGAAGCTTAGCACGGTCATGCGAGCGGCATCGATGTGCGTTGAGAGCGGAGAGCGGAGGATTTCGAGCTGATCGAGGCGGACCAACTCCTGGCGGGGCCGCTCGGCGAACCAGGCTCGGGCCAAGGTCATTGGCTCGAGTGCCCCGCCGAAGCGTTTGCGGCTTTTGAGGGCCGACTTGGCGACGCCGCGCATTCGGCCGTAATCGCGCGTGAAAAAGCTCACGATCAGGTCGGCCTCATGGACCGGCCAGGTGCGCAGAACCACGGCTTCAGAGGTGAGCACACTCATGCATTTCTATCTTCGCACTCTTCCCGTCAGAGGTGGATAATTCAGGACCGGCGCCAGCACTGCATCGCTGTCTATCGCGCTCTGGGGTGAGTACGGTCGTAGACCACGGTCAACTGCGCAGTGGTGAGTTGAGTGTAGCGCTGTGTGGTTGAAAGCCGCTCGTGGCCGAGCAACTCCTGGATGGCGCGCAGGTCGGCGCCTTCTTCCAATAGATGGGTTCCGAAGGCATGGCGCAGGGTGTGCGGATGCACGTCGGCAGATAGACCGCGCAGAATAGCAATGCGCTTGACGATGCGGGCGACGCTACGGGTGGTGAGTCGCGCTTGACCTCCGAATTTATTGAGGCCACGCAGTCGCAGATTGAGAAACAGCGCAGGAGTCGCAATTCCCTTGCCTTCGCTAGCCGCGGTGAGCCGCGCCGAACGCTCTGCCATGTAAGCGCGCAAGGCCTGCGCCGCCGCATCTCCCAGCGGAACATAGCGCTCTTTCTGGCCTTTGCCGTGAATCAGAATGGCTTCGTTGGCCCAGTGGATATCGTCAAGATTCAGCCCGGTTAATTCAGCGTTGCGGATGCCGCAGCCGTAGAGCAGTTCGAGAATCGCGGTGTCGCGTGTGGGCCAACTGGCGACATCTTCGCGCACCGACTCAACCACGCGGTTCATCTGCTCGATGGAAGGCACGCGCGGCAGATGTTTTGGCAACCTCGGCGTAGCTACCAGCGAAGCCGCATTCTGCTCGAGAAGCCCAGTGCGCGCGAGCCACTTGAACCAACTTCGAATGGACGCCAACGCTCGCGCGGCAGAGGCTTTCGAAAGGCCGCGATCATAGAGCATTCCGAGGTACGCGCGAATGTGCGTGTGTTCGATGCGGTCGACGGTTTGATCTTTTCCGTAATGCTCTGCAATGTATGCGGCAAATCCATGCAACTCTCGCTGATAGGCGCGGAGCGTGTGCGCGGAGGCGCCCCGCTCGTTGGCCAACACACGCAGGTAGTCGGCTACGAGCGAATCCGGTGTGGCGGCGAGGGCTGGGCTCATGCTGTCTCCTTGCCTGCCATTACGCTCTTCTTGGCACGCGAAACCAGGTGCAGCCCGCCTCGCTTCGCTGTATCCGTAATTGACGGTTTTATCCAACTCGGAGAATCCGGACATGGTGCATCCACCGACTCTGCCGGTTGGCGCGTGGCGCGTGGATGGTGCTTGCGATGCACTTCTTTCAACCGACCTAGCGCCAAATGTGTGTAGACCTGCGTGGTAGAGATGTCGGCATGGCCCAGCAACAACTGAACGCTGCGCAGGTCGGCTCCGTGCTCCACCATGTGCGTGGCGCAACTGTGACGCAAGCGGTGAGGACTAGCTTGGCTGTTGGCCATCTTTACGAGGTGCCAAATCCATTGTCGCGTCAGCGGCATGCCGCGCAGGGAAAGAAAGAGTCGGGTGGAATCCTGACGCGCCGCATGCGCCTTGGTCGCTGAACTGATCCGGGCCAGATGTGGTCGTCCCAGGCTCAGATACGTTTCCAAAGCCTCCACGGCAATTCGGCCCAGGGGCACAATGCGCTCCTTGTCACCTTTGCCGCGCACTTGCACACGCCCCAAGTCTAGGGCCAGATCGCCTGTGGATAGCGCCGTAACCTCGGAGACGCGCAACCCCCCGGCATAGAGCAGTTCGAGAATTGCCCGGTCACGCAAAGCCGTGGCCTGCGCCTGGGGATGCCCGGCGTTCAGGGCCGCGCGCTCCAGCATCTCGGCTACCTCAGGCTCGGCCAGCGACTTGGGCAGCACTTTCCACGCCTTGGGCGACTCGATATTTACGGTGGGGTCGTGGTGGATGCGGCGGTCGAGCAAGAGCCACTTGTAAAAACCTCGCAGACAGCTCAACTTGCGTGCCGCCGAACGCTGGTCGATGCCGTGCGAGCGCAGATGCTCCAGAAAAGCCGCCACATCCTGCTGCACTGCAGTCAACAGGACGCCGTTGCACCCTTCGATGAATTCGGCAAAGGTGTTCAGATCGCCGTTATAGGCCTCGCATGTCAACGGGCGCAGTCCCTTTTCCACGCGCAGGTATGCTTGATAGTCGTTCAGGAGCGATAGATTTTGTGCAATCCCCACAGGTTTGATTATCCGCGCCTTCAAATAGATCTGCCGCTAACGCTCACGCAGCCGAACCTCGTTCATCATGGACTCAACTTCGGCAACAGGAGATTCTTGAGCTGGCATTGTTTTCGTTGGAGTCTGAGATGGCAGACCCCAGCCGGACGGCGTATAACCCTGGAATGGGGGCATTGGCAACAGTTGAGATCGACGCATGGCTGCGCGAGGGTGGATTGGTGGTCACAGCCAGCGACCGCGCCGCACGCGCACTTGCCGCCGGCTTCCATCGCGACCGCCTGAGCGAAGGGCTGACTGCGTGGCCTGCGCCCAATATCCTCGATTGGAAGAACTTTGTCAGAACAGCTTGGGAAAAGAGGAGTACTGACGCCCGCCTGATGCTGAATCCCGCGCAGGAAGAGGCACTGTGGGTAGAGATCGTCGGCCAGGACCGGTCGATGGCCACGCTGCTTGAGGGCCCGCGCCACCGGCTTGCGGCCTTGGCGATGGAAGCCCATGAACTTCTTTGCTCCTACGCGCCACGCTTTCTGCGCCCACCCACCCGCGCCGGTTGGCAGCAGGATGCCGGAGCCTTCAGCCGCTGGCTTTCGGTCTTTGATGAAGCCTGCACCACACGAAGCTTGCTCAGCCCGAGCCGTCTGCCGCACGAACTGATTCTATTGCTCAATGAGGACACGGCCGAGCGTGCGCCGCTGCTTCTGGCTGGATTTGACCGAATTCTGCCGGTGCAGCGGAGTCTCTTCGAGGCCTGGGGCGAGTGGCGTCAGACCGGCTCGGACGAGCCAGCCACGAAAGTTCATTTTCACGCCGCTGCCGATGGCGAGGCAGAAGTTGCGGCTTGCGCGATTTGGTGCGGCCGCCAACTTGCCGCTAGTTCGAAGGTTCGCCTCTTGATCGTTGCGCAGGCTGCCAGCACGCGCCGGGGCGAAATTGAGCGCGCCTTTCTTCGGCACGCGGGAGATGCCTTCGAATTTACGCTGGGAGTTCCGCTCAGCCAGGTTGGGCTGGCGCGGGCGGCACACCTGCTTTTGCGCTGGCTCGACGGCGCGCTTGCCGAGCAGGAACTCGACTGGCTGTTCTCGACCGGTCATGCTGCCGCCAATCCGCAGGAGTTGACAGCGCTGCAGTCAACAATGCGCGCGCTGCGACGACACTGCCTCGAACGGCCTCAATGGACGCTCGAGGCCTTCCTCGGTGAGCAGTGCGCCATGGAACTGCTGCCCCCCGCCTGGGTAGAACGCATCACTCTGGCCAAACGCCGGCTTGCCGATTTGAAGCGCCGTACGCACAGCCCACTGGACTGGGCGGAGTTGATACCTCGGCTGCTGGAGGGGCTTCACTTTGCAACAGCGCGCTCGCTCGTAAGCGGCGAGTTTCAGGTTCTTCGCCGCTGGAATCAGGCTGTCGAAAGCTGCGGTTCGCTGGGTTTCGACGGTCGCTGGATAAGCTGGAGGGATTTTTTGTCTCAGCTTGGCCGCACGCTGGACGAAACCCTGTTCGCTCCCGAATCGCGCAACGCTTCGATTCAGATCTCGGGTCCTGCTGAGTCGGCTGGGTTGACAGCCGACGCTGTGTGGTTCCTGGGAGCGGATGAAGACGCCTGGCCCATGAGCGGCGCGATGCATCCACTGCTGCCCGCTGAGATTCAGCGCGAGGCAGGAATACCTCACGCAACGCCGATGCTCGATTGGGAGCTGGCTTGCTCGATCACAAACCGGCTTCTGGCTTCAGCCTCTGAGATTCACTTCAGCTATGCAAAGCAAATTGAGACCGCCGAAGCTCGTCCGTCACGCCTGATTGTTCAGAATGCCGGTGAGCCACAGCCACTGCCACAGGAGTTGGCCCTAGCCGCCGCCGAGAAGCCACTTACTGTTTGCTTCGAGGATTCCAGCCGAATTCCGTATATTCCAGGCAAGGTTGCGGGTGGAGCGGCGGTGCTGACCACGCAGTCGCAGTGCCCCTTCAAAGCCTTTGCTACCACACGCCTTGCCGCAAAAGAGTGGAAGCCTGCCGAGACCGGATTGACGCCATCGCAGCGCGGCAGCATGCTTCACTCGGTACTTCATGCTATTTGGTCTGGACCGCCCGACGGCATCCGGAGCTACGCTGAACTGATGGACCTGCCCGACCGGCGTGCTTTCATCGCGGGTCATGTTCGACGAACACTCGCGCAGCAACTGCGCCCTCAAATTCGTGAGCGAATGCCTCGCCGCTATTTGGAACTGGAAGAGCAGCGGCTTACAAGCCTGGTAATGGAGTGGCTCGACTACGAGGCGACGCGTATTCCCTTTGAGGTTGCCGACACCGAGGTCAAGCGCACTGTTTCTGTCGCCGGACTCATCCTCGATTTGCGCCTGGACCGGATAGACCGATTGAACGACGACTCCTTACTGGTCATAGACTACAAATCGGGCAAGGTCTCGCCCAAGTTGTGGGATTTGCCGCGCCCGGACGACGTGCAACTACCGCTCTATGCCGGCTTTGCTCTTGATCGGGATGAAGTGCTTGGCGGGTTGGTTTTCGCCGAGGTGCGTGCAGGAAGCCTCGAGTTTGCTGGGCGGGCCTTCGATCCTGTGGCTACTCTCTTCACCGGCCTCAAGGGAACAAGCTCCCTGGTAAAGAACGCCCTTACACTCGAAGAGCTACTAGGCTGGCGGAATTGCATTCAGCAACTCGCGCGGGACTTCATTGCAGGACGCGCTGAAGTGGACCCGCGCGAATACCAGAAAACCTGCGAACGCTGTGGTTTACAACCCGTTTGCCGCATTCAGGAGCAACAAGGGGCGCTCGAAGTTGGGCACGAATTGGAGATCGCCGACCAGAGCGAGGGGGACGATGAGTAAGCTTGTGCCACAGTCTCCGCCTCCCGATCAGGCTCAACGCGAGCTAGCCCTCGATGCTGGTCGCTCGATACTTGTGCAGGCCCCGGCTGGCTCCGGCAAGACTACGTTGCTTGCAGAACGCTTTCTTCGCTTGCTGGGCGAGGTGGAAGAGCCGGGGCAGGTCGTGGCCATTACCTTCACCAAAGCTGCCGCCGCCGAGATGCGGAATCGGATCCTCGATGAGCTAAGGAAGCACGAGCCGAGCCTTATAGCCCGCCGCGTACTCGAGCGCTCACAGGTTCTTGGCTGGAATCTTCTCGACTTGCCTTCCCAGCTTCGCGTTTGCACGATCGATTCATTTTGCCGCGAGTTGGCCTTGCAGCAGCCGCTGCTGTCTGGCTTCGGTGGTGGACTGGAGATTGCCGGGCAGCCCGATGAACTCTATCGTCGCGCCGCCCGCGAAACTCTCAGGAAAGTCGACGAAACCGATTCGGCGCTAGGTGCGGCCAACGAAAAGCTCTTGCTTTGGCGAGACAATAGCTGGCAAGAGATGGAAGCGTTGCTATTTGAGATGCTCAAATGCCGCGACCGATGGATGCACGGGTTTGTCATCGAGCGTGAAACAGATTGGGATGCGCTCCGCGAGCGGCTGGAGCGACCCTTTGCGACTGCTGTGCGGAAAGCGCTGATCGAGCTTGACCAGCTTCTCGATCAATGTGCCGGCGCTCGCGCAGAGGCGCTCGTGCTCGCGCGGTTCGCCTGCGAGCAAAGCGGCGGCCTGCTTCATCAGGAGCTCGCCGAGCTGGTCGAGTTTCCGGCTGCTCCGTTCATCGATATCGATGAGGCTCGCCGGGCTTGTGCATGCCTTGCAGCGTTGCTGCTCACCGGCGAGGGAGTTTTTCGCAAGCAAGTGGATAAGCGCCTCGGCTTTCCTGCCGATCGCAAGCGCGAAAAGGCACAGCTCATTGAGCTGATTGCGGCTCTGGCTGCCGTCCCCGGCCTTGAAGCCCGGCTGGCCGCGGTACGCGATCTGCCTCCGGGGCGCTACGCGGACGAAGATTGGCAGATCGTGCGAGCTTGTTTTACGCTGCTTCGCCATGCAGCGGGCGAACTGCAAATCGCCTTCGCCGAGGCCGGACGGGTGGACTTCATCGAGGTCGCGCAGATCGCCCAACGTGTACTTCGCGACGAGGATGGACAGCCCACCGACGCAGCTCTGGCCATGTCTGACGGTATCCGTCATCTACTGGTCGACGAGTTTCAGGACACCAGCCGCCGCCAGCATCAGATGCTTGCCAGCCTGATCGCTGCATGGCCTGAGCGCGAAGGCCGAACCTGCTTTGTGGTCGGTGATCCTATGCAGTCGATTTATTTTTTCCGCGATGCCGACGCCGAGCTTTTTCCGCGCGTGAGGGCGGCTGGCCTGGAAATCCCCCACGAAGAGCCGCTTCTTTTCGACTTTGTATCTCTCACTGCGAACTTCCGCACGGCGCCTGGATTGGTCGAGCGCTTGAATGAGATTTTTACTGAGATTTTTGTTGTAAACGATCGTAGCGGCTTGAGTTTCAATGCTGGTGTGCCTGCGCGCCGCGAAGAGCGAAACCGCGGTTCCTGCTTTCTAGACCAGCGATTCTCGCTGCACCTCGACTTCGTTCCTCAAGCCGGTGACGACATTTCGCGGAAGCTGAAAGATGGATTTGATCGAGCAGCGGACTCGCCGCGCGAAAAACAGGACGGTGAGATTGTCGACCTCATCCGCGGCTATATGGTGCATATCGAGCGGGCCCGGGCCAGCGGGGAGAAATTCCGCATTGCTATTCTGGGCCGCGCGCGGGGCCATCTTGTGCCCATTGCCGAGGCTTTGCGTGAGGCTGACATTCCATTCCGCGCCGTTGAACTGGAAAAGCTCGCAGCGCGCACCGAAGTTCTTGACGCGCTCGCACTGGCCCGAGCGTTGCTCAATCCGCAAGACCGCGTGGCTTGGCTGGGAGTTTTGCGCGCTCCGTGGTGCGGCCTGTCGCTCGACGACCTGCATTGCGTGGCCGGGATGGACGATCCTGAGTTGTGTCTTCGCCCCATGCCGGAGTTGCTGGGCGAGCGACTGACACTCATCAGCGAAACTGGCCGTCTCGCCGTTGCCCGCGTTCTTCATGCGGCAGCTGGAGCCTCCACTCTGCGCGCCACCCGGACGACAGCATCGTTAGGTACCTGGCTTGAGCAAGTCTGGCGGCTTTTGGGTGGCCCGGCTTGTGTGGATGCGAGCGCTCGAGCCAACCTGAATCTGCTTTGGAGTTGCCTGGACCGTCTGCCGGGCGGTGCGGAAGATCTGCTTGGCCCCGAACTCGACGCGGCGCTCGACAAGCTCACGGCTTTGCCCGACTCCGATTCAAACAGTGAGTGCGGCGTGCAATTGATGACCATCCACAAATCCAAGGGGCTGGAGTTCGAAGTGGTCATCGTGCCCGAATTGCAGGCCGCTGCGGGGCGCGGCAAACCAAAAATGTTGAGTTGGCTGGAACGCGGCTTGGCCGAACCCGATGATTCAGGCGAGATTACCGAGTTTCTGATCGCGCCTTTTCAGCGCAAGGGCGAGCAGAAAGGCAGTGCCAAGGAGTGGGTTGACCGCGTCTATCGCGAGCGCGAATCGGAGGAGACGCGGCGGATTCTCTACGTTGCCTCGACCCGTGCACGCGAGGCACTGCACCTGTTCGCCCGCCCCGCCTACAGGCAGGACGACGATCGAGGCCTCACCCTTGTCGAACCCGCGAACAGCTTGCTGGCTACTGCTTGGCCCGCGCTGCAAGATGAGGTGCGTGCCCGTTTTGAAGACTGGAAAGCTGCCGGAACGCCCTCGGAGGTTCACGAAGAGTCGGAGATCGAATCCATTGCCGCCACCGGCGAGAGCAATCTGGCCGTTATGCCGTCGCCGATTCGGCCAACGCTACTGCGCCGTTTGCCGCCGGATTATCAGATTGGAGTCCATGAGATTCAACCACCGACCGCTTCAGCGACGGCAGGCGCTCCAAGCCTCTACCAGCGGCACGAGGGTGGTTTGCTCTCCCGCGCTTTGGGAACAGCCATCCACACACTGCTGGAAGAGCTGGCCCGGCTACGTAAAGATCGTGGTTGGGAGGCTGCCCGCTCGGCCCTCGCCAGCATAAAACCGCGCATCGCCGCGCAGGTCCGCGCCTTTGGTCTAGACCAGCCCCAATCCACTGAGATCGCTACCCAAGCTCTTCAACTGGCGCTTGACGCCTCCTATGATCCGATTGGCTCGTGGATTCTTTCGCCTCACTTGAGCGGCGCGAGCGAAGAGGGTTGGGTCGGGATGGTTGGCGGCGAATTACGGTCGGTTCGTGTGGATCGCGTCTTCAAGGCTGGTCCGACTCCCGGCACCGAGGAGGGCGATTGCTGGTGGATTATCGACTACAAGGCGGCGTGTACTGCCAACTTTGATCCGGCTAGGCCCGTCCAGGATCTTCGGGCATTTTTCGGGCCCCAGATCGAAAGCTATGCCCAAATTCTGCGCAATCTGCAAGGCAAGGATGAACCCGGCTGCACGATTCTGGTCGGCCTATACTATCCGCGAATGATGCTGCTGGACTGGTGGGAGTTCTCAAAGCAAACGGTTCGCGGATCGGTCTAGCCCTCGGGGCAGATCGCAATGCCCAAAATCCTGTAATGGCGCAAGTTTATTATTTTCAGAAGATTCCTGTGTGGAAATAGTACATTCGGTTGTACAATCTCCACGAGGAGACCCATGGCCGGAGATATGCAACTTACGTGCAGTGATTGCGGGCAGGATTTCGCATTTACTGCTGCTGATCAGACGTTCTTTCAGGAACGTGGTTATTCGACCCCAAAGCGCTGCAAGAATTGCCGTCAGGCAAAGAAGAACGATCAGGGGGGATCCGGCTACCGTTCAGCTCCGGCACAGGGCACACCTGTGATTTGTTCGGGATGCGGACAGCCTACAACAGTGCCTTTTGAACCACGTGGCGACCGTCCGGTTTTTTGCCGGGATTGCTACCAGGCACGCAAAGGCAGCGGCGGTGGCGGCGGCAGTTCGCGGGGCCGCGGCCGGTAGTAGTCTTGAGCATGTCCGGTGGGTACATTGAAAATCGGGCACGCTATCAACCAGGCAAGTTCAAGCGAAGCTTCCCCCGGTGACGGCCGATTCGGCTCGAGTTACTGATGGTAGACTTTGAAGGCGGATATGTGTCCTGTACCTTGTTCGCGAACATTGCTTGGCAGTTCTTGAAGGGGTAGCAACCGCTCAGGTTGCCGCCCCTTTGCTGTTTCTGCTAGCTAGATGTCTTCCTGCGCCCGAGGCGCCTGGAATGCATTTCGGGAAATCACTCACCGGAATTGCGATTTCCGACGTTGATAGCTGCTTTGTTCAACGCTCGCAAAACGCTTAAGGTTTGGAACTGAGCTACTGCCTCGGACTTCGCACCTGTGATGGTTCTATCGCTTCTTTGCTGGCTTGGTAGCAGGCTTGGCTGCCTTGACCGTCTTATGGTTCTGAGCAGGCGCGAGCTTCTTGGAAGGCGCGGACTTGGAAGTGGAAGCCTTGACCTTCGGTTTTGCGACAACCTTTGCGGGGGACTTATGAGCGGCCTTGACGGGCGGTTTTGCAACAGCCTTGACAGGTGCCTTGGCAGGAGCCTTCACCGGGGACTTCTTGAGCACAGGTTTTGCTTGGGGAACTGGCTTCTTGGCTTGGGCTGAAACCAACTTGGGCTTGGGACTGATGGCCAATGGTTTGGCGGCCGTATGGGCAAATTTTGCCTGGCTAGTATGCGCAAGCTTGGTTACCGGTTTCGGTTCAACTTTTTTGGGCTTGAGGACTGGCGCGGGCTTCTCCTCTTTTTGCGGCTTCGATTGGGCCTTGGGCTTGGGAGCAGGCTGGGATTTGATAGTCGCTTCGGGCTTGAGAACTGCGGGAGCAGCGGCTTGCTTTTCGAGCTTCATCTTCGCCGGCGCAGGCGGAATAACTGGCTTGGAAGCACGCTTGGTAGAACTCGACTTGGGTGCAGGATTCGGTTTTATATCGTCATCTTCATCGTCGTCCTCATCGTCATCATCGGCTGTGGCGATCTCAGGCTCATCAAGGATGTCGACGTCGAGCTCGACCTTGGGCAGGCCCAGGCCCATGTCTTCATCGTCTCCTCCGATGTCATCCAGATCGACCTCGTCGTCCAAAGTATCTTCTGACTCCTCTTCGTCGTCGAAAGAGTCCTCTTTCATTTTGGCTTCGCCACGCTTGGCGCGTGGCCGCTTGATGGTCACTTGTGGCGGCGGAGCGGGCGGAGAATGGGGCTCAAGGAAGGCACGAGCCTCTTCCGGCGTACTGAGTTTGCCATCAAGCAACTCGAGGAAAATCTCCTGCACGATCCCTTGATAACCGGGCAGCTCGGCTGTGATGCGCATCTCCTGCATCAGGGCATGAGGGATGCGCTGGCGAACTTCTGGCCAAACCTTAAGGAATAGGTTGAAGCGTTCTTTTATCGCTTCATCTTTGGTGGTAAATCCAAGCCAGAGAATTGCTTCCGGATCATAGCTTGTGAAAAGCTTGAAGCCAGACGAGGGAGTGATGTACTCCTTCGAGAGCAGTACCTTGGCAAATGCAGCAGCCAGTGCATCCAGGCTGTTCCACTCCTCGACAAAGCCGGGGCGTAGCATCAACTTCTTGAGAGCGGCTAGATCCTTGGGAGCCAGCTTGGCCGTGAGCAAGCGCATCTGCGCTGCAGATGTATCGGCGTGCACACCCTGTAGAAGCAATTCGACGGCCAGATCATGCAGGGCCGTCAGTCCTTCCTCGTCGGCTTTGGCAGCGGTCCAGGCCGGAAATAGGACGTTCATCCAGCCTTCGGCTTCAAGCGCTTGAAGAACTTTCAGTCCCTCTTCCTCGTGGCCAATCTGTTCGAGTTCTTCTCTGCGAGCCAGGGCAGAGAGGTATTCAATGACGCCTTCTTCCTTGGCGTTCATGTAGCGGGTGTGGGTTTTGGGATCCATTTCCCAGCCCAGGCGAGCAATGTAGCGCGTCGCGCGAATGAGCAGGGATGGCTCTTCAAGGAATCCATAGTTTGAAACCAGGCGCAGAGTTCGGGATTCGATGTCTGCGGCGCCATTCGTGGGGTCCATCAGCAATCCGAAGGAGCCTTCATTCAAGGAGATGGCCATGGCATTGACGGTGAAGTCGCGGCGACGAAGGTCTTCCTGAATTGAAGCTGGATGGTTGACGGACTTACCCGGCTTGAGATATTCAACGCGATGCGCGCTTACCAGATCAACGCGAACCGTGCCGGGGAAACAGAGGTAAAGAGTGCTGGAAGTTTCGTCTTCACCCCACACCTTTCCGCCAAGTTTTTCGATTGCTTTCTTAAGTTTGAGTGCATTCCCATGCACGGCGACTTCCAGTGCGCGGACGGTGTGACCGCTGGTCAACTCGCGCACTGCATCCCCAACAAGAAACAGGATTGTGCTGGCCTCGCGCGCTGCCTCGCGCAGATGACGGAGGGCGCTCTGCTGGTCAGCCGAGAGCCGGTTCTCCAAAAGATAGATGTAGTCGGGCATTACGAATCCTGCTTCCGCCATGATTTCCACAGCCAAGTGCCGGTCAAGTCTCTGAGGCTGTTGCTTTTACAGCTCTTACGGCAATGGTTGCAAACCAGTACATTAACACAATCGGGCGGCTTTGGCTAGGCCAAAGCACCAGGGTTGCGACTTTTCGACTTTCACTTTCCAGCACTTGCAAGGTTTCATTCCCCCCTACTAGAACCAAGACCTGTTCGCGGGGAACACGGTTCTCCACCCCACGAACCAAGACCTGTTCGCGGGGACCCCGGTTCACATGCGACAATCCAGAGCGATGGCCTCGCAACGCAAACTTGTGATCGTGCGCAAATTCTCGCGAGATTGGTGCGCCGGCTACGCGGGAGCAAGCTTTGGCCACGACGCAGCTGAACTGGAGATTCTGGACCTGAGTGGCAAGGTGCTTCGGATGAGTTGGGATCAAGTGAAATGGGTCTGCTACGTACGCGATTTCCCGACTCCTTCATCATCCAATGAATCGGCCAATCCAGAGCGAATCCTGCATAAGCGCTTTGCCATCCGCCCGCGGACTCCTGGCTTGTGGCTGCGTATGACCCTGACCGACGGCGAAGAGCTGGAAGGACTGGCGGCGAACGACCGCTCGCTGGTTGAGGGAGCTGGCTTGCTGCTTACTCCGCCGGACACTCGCTCGAATACGCAGAGGATTTACGTGCCACGCATGGCGATTCAGGCTCTGGAGGTCTTGGGGCTGATCGGGGCTGCGGGGCGCAAGAGTGCAGGAGCCAGTGCCTCGGCGAGCGCGCAGCCTGAACTGTTTCCAAGCATTGAGGAGATATCGTAGGATGGATTTCTTCTTGGACTGAATACCCTGTTATTTTCATAAAAGAAGGGTCATTCGGGCTCTTTTGTTGCCATTTGGGCATGAAAAAGGCACCGAAAATTCGCCGAATCAACGGAAATAATGACTGCTGGAGCCAACCTCTTATTCATTTTAAAGTACTTACGGCACGATTAATTATCTGCAAAGTATTGAAAATATATAGGGGGGGTGGGGGTAGGTCAAAGGCGGTCTTCTTTCCTTGAAACTTCCTCCCCACCTCGATCTCTTTATTGTGCCTCAATGCAAGCAAATGATCTGCAAGCCCAACGGGGGGCTGGTCGTCGCACTTAAGCTCCGCCACCTCTCGCTATGGTCTTTTGCGCGTTCTACGACCGTTACTTGCCGAACCTACTTGGGCGAAAATCGGAGAGTTACTTTTCTGCCAGCGCGGTCTGCGTCCGCGCCGCGCTCATCCGCCGCACCAGCACCGGAACGCCAAAGGCCAGCCCAGCTACGACGGCCGTTGAGGCGAGGTCATTGCGATAGAACGGCACACCCGCGGCAAGACACATTCCAAGCCCGCCCAGCGTCCGGGGATACATCGTACCGCCCGCCCAGACCGCATAGTTTGAGACCAGAAAGAACGAGGTCGGTCCCAGCAGCGCGCCAGCTGCGACGCGCACAGCGGTAGTCCGCGCATGGAGCAAAATCTGGCCGAGCGCCATGGCCATCACGTACCACACCCATGTCGCGACATAGAACTGCCAGCGGAAGTTGTAGTGGTAGATGTAGACGGTCAGGAAGTAGTCGGTGGCCATGAGCACGGCCAAGGGCGCCAGCATCTCGCGCCACGACCTGCGTGCGCCAAAGTAAAGCAGGGCGCCGCCCACCGCAGTAAAGCTGTACCACCCGGCATGGGGGAGCGTAGGCAGCAAACGGCTCAACACGGCAACGAGCAACAACAGATATGCAGGCATGAACACCTCAGGATTCGGGATTCCGGGGACTTCCAAGGGGAGGAAGAGTCTCCGGCTGCGTAACAGCGCTGTTCTCATTCTGCCGGTCAATCGCCAAGCGGTCAACTTGAATTTTCATTTGATGAACAATTCTTTCCGCATAAAGCAATGCTGACGCTAGCGTTGCTCGCGCCCGTTCATCACCTGGCCGGCATCGTCGTGGCCATCGACGATATAGACCCAGCCAGACAGGGGCGAATGCCTGGGTGGGGTGCCCGCGCCCAGATAGGTATAATCCCAGCGTAGATCGTCAAACTCGACGGTCGTCCACTGGCGGCCAGGCGGCAGTTGCGGCGCGGCCAAACCTTGCACCGGAACCGGCCCAATGTCGCGCACCAGGGCCCACGTGCCCCAATCCAGATAAACCTGCCCCAGCAGCGTGCGCTTGGCGGCTTCGGTGGCGGCGGTCGTGGGGGGCCTGTAGAGCACGTCTCGTTGCGGGTCGCTCTCGATCGCTTCGGTGCGGGTATCGATCTCGGCGGTCTGGTAATTCTGCGCGGTTTCGAGAATC